>JBAUOP010000082.1:0-101440 GCA_049579805.1 Acidobacteriaceae bacterium | reverse complement strand
TTCATCGCCCGCTCCACCGCGGCCCTCGGATACGCTTCCATGCTCCGCATGGTCGCCCATCCTCGCCGCCCGCTCAGCGGACATATCACTTGCTATTTCAACCGGACATATCATGTGCTAACGACACCCTGTGCTCTGTGCTCTGTGCCCTGTGCCCTGTGCCCTGTGCCCTGTGCCCTGCACCCTGCACCCTGTACCCTGCTCCTGTGCACCGCCGCTCCGCCACCCTCGCCCTCGCCGCCGGCATCGTCGCCATCGCCTGGTCCGCCATCTTCGTCCGCTGGACGCACATGCCGGGCATCGCCTCCGCCTTTTATCGCGTCCTCTTCGCCGCCCTGGCGCTGTGGCCCTTCCTCCTCACCCGTCGCGAACGCGTCCAGCTCACCCGCCCCGTCGTCGCCACCGCGCTGCTCGGCGGCCTCTTCTTCGCAGGCGATATCGGCTTCTACAACA
The DNA here is from genome assembly GCA_049579805.1 of Acidobacteriaceae bacterium. GTDB lineage: Bacteria > Acidobacteriota > Terriglobia > Terriglobales > Acidobacteriaceae > Palsa-343. Next base: position 100,987 of record JBAUOP010000082.1, on the reverse strand, counting down.
TCGCCGTCAATCACACTTCCGCCGCCAACGCTACCTTCCTCGGTAACAATGCGCCGGTCTTCGTGGGACTCATCACCTGGGCTCTCACCCGCCGCCGCCCCGCCCTGCGCTTCTGGACCGCCCTCGCCATTGCCCTCGTCGGCGCCGTCCTCATCGTCGCTGTCGACCGCCAGCGTCTCGCATCCGCTTCGGCCGCCGACGGTCTCGCCGTCATCGCTTCCTTCAACTTCGCCCTCTTCCTGGTCATCACCGAGCGCGTCCGGGGCGTCTGCGACTCCGCCCTCCTCGTCGCTCTCTCCGCCTCCGCCTCGGCGGCCACGCTCCTCGTCGCTGCCCTTCTGGGACACGTCTCGCTCGCCATCCCCGGCTGGCCCGAATTTGCCGCCGTCCTCGGACTCGCCTTCATCTGCCAGATCGTCGGCTACTTCTCCCTCACCTGGGCCCTGGGACACCTGCCCGCCACCACCACCTCCGTCACCATGCTCGGCGGCGCACCGCTCACCGCCGTCTTCGCCCTCCTGCTCTTCGGCGAGCGCCAGTCCCCGCTCCAGATCATCGGCGACGTTCTCATCCTCATGGGCATTTGGCTCGCCAACCGCACCCCCACCCTGCACGAGCCCGCGCCCGCCATGGAATAGGCGACTCAGTCGGGCTTCCGGCTTTTTGGCAGAGTCGAACCTCAGGCCCGCACCGCGCCGATGAGGGCAGGAACTCTTCCAGCCAGGTTCACCCCATAGCAAGAAGCAAACGCCTCTCGGAGCGGAATGTCTAAGGACTCCTTTTCCTGCTTCGACCCGAAGTACTGCACGGAACCGATTCGGAATATCAGCCCGCGGAGGATCCCGCTCTCACGCACATAGCCCAGTCCAGACGCCCACGATCTCCTCGGCGTCCAGAAATGAGGGAATGACCCGAGGCTTCGATCTGGGCGGCGCCGGAACGCGGACCGCCGCAGGCCGAAAGGCCGCTGCACCAGGAATGGTGCACCCAGCCAGGGTAATACCCAAAAGGTATTACCCTACAACCAATGCAGAATCAACGCCTTAACACAGGCAGCACCTGGGGGGGTACCCCCAGGGGTCGATTACAAGCCTATTTTCCCGACGCCCACTTCTTCCACATCGCCGGATCGCTCAGCATTTTGATGTACACGCCACCCACCACCGACCGCGCCTGGAATCCCACCTGCGCGCCCGTCACCGTGTCGAACCAATCGCTCAGCGGAACCCGCGTCGGACTCTCCGTCATGAACTTGTACACCGGGTCGATCAGCTCCTGGAACTGCTGCTGGTCCGGCGCCAGCGTCGCCGTCCACACGCTCCAGTCCAGCTTCGTGTATGTATGCCGATTGTCCAGCGGCAGCCCAAACGCGTTCTGATGCTTCAGGTAGAACGCAATCTCCTCCCGCGTCAGCGACGGCGGAAACAAATGCAGCCCCAGAATCCGATCCCACACCAGGTTGTATTTCTGGCTCCACGTGCCCGGAAGGTCAAAGGCCAGCCGCGTGTGGTCGCCATCGGCCGCCATTTTCATCCACTGCTGAGCCATCTGCTGCGCATTCTGCCGGAACTTCGCTGCCTCATCGGTCTTGTGCAGCATGTCCGCCAGCTGCGCATAGCTGCCCAGGGCCACAATGGCCTTGATCGACAGGTTCGCGTTATGCGCCAGGTGACCCGTGAAGTCGTCCGTGCTCAGCTGATTCTGCGGATCCATCCCGAACTTCAGCAGATAATCCGCCCACTTCGACAATAACGGCCAATACTCCGCCGCAAAATCCGCATTGCCTTCTGCCTTCGCCAGGGCGTCGAACAGGATCAGCATATTGCCGCTCTCTTCCACCGGCATCTGATCCTCTTCGGTCTTCTCGCCGCCGCCATAAACCTGGCCGTTCGCCAGCGGATAGGTCCCGATATCGTGCGGCGCAAACGGCCATGGCCAGCGCGGCAGCCGCGCATAATCCATCACCGGTCGCAGCTCCGCCTCCAGCAGCTTCGGATTCAGCAGCAGGAAAAACGGCGAAGCCGGATAAATCACGTCCACCGTGTCGGTGCAGCCGTTGCTGGAGTTCTCCTTCGCGAAGTACCGCGGCTGCCCGTCGATATCCACCACCAGCTTGCCCGCCCCAAACGTCTGCCGATACGCCAGAGTCGCCAATGCCGCATACTTCTCGCCACCCACCGCCGTCAGATCCGTCACCAGCGCCCGGTCGAATGCCTCCGCCTTAGTCAGCAGCCCATCCTGCTCACGTTCCGCCGCCTGCAGCATCCCGGCAAACGTCTGACCCTTGCGCCGCCAGTAGTCTGGCAATTGCCGGTGCAGATACTCCACCGCTTCCCGATCGTCGTACGCCAGCATGGCTCGCCGCGTCACAGGCGCCGCCGATACCGCCCCCAGATCGAAGTTCACCGCCATCATCGGCAGATCCACGCGCGGCGTCCGCGGCATATCCAGATCGTCGCTCTCCGGCGAATCTCCGCTCACCGCCTCCCGATGCAGCGCCTCCTCGCCGACAATCTCCGTCGTCATCCCTGCCTGTGCCGGAACCGCCAGATCCGCCCAGCCCCAGTCGATGCGGAGATTGTCGCCGGCCTTCTCCAGCATCGGCTGCTGGTTATCGCCGACCTGCATCACCGTCATGTCCCCGACGCGGTTTGTCCCCCACACCACCGACTCGTGCTCATCGTTCACCGCCAGCTGCGCGCTGGCGCTCACCGTGAGCCGCACCTGGTGGGTTGCTCCATCCATCGATCGCACCGTCCAGATCAGATACGTCAGCGGCCGCGACAGCACATCCAAATCCTGCGGCAATGCCGGCGTAAAGAACGTCGCTGTCAGATGAATGCCGTGGCCCTCGAAGTCGTAAATCGTCCGCGTCGGCCAGATCGCGCGCGAAACCTGATGCAGCTCGGGAATCTCCCGCCACTCGCCCATAAACCGGTACGGATGTCCATCCACACGGATCACCCCGTTCAGCTGCTGCTCCACGCCCGTCCAGTGACGCGTCGGCCCCGCATTCAGCGCATCGTCAAACGACCACACGCTGAAATATGGATCGTGCACCACCAGCGGCGTCGCCGGCGTCCTCACCGTCACCGGCTGCTGCGCCGCAGCCATCCCCGAAACAGCCAGCGCCCCGCAGGCCATCACCGCCCACGGCCCCACCCGTCTCACGGTCCACGATCTCTTCATCCCTGCATCCCTCTCCCCAGCACCCTGCACCCTGACCCCTGTACCCTGCACCCTGTAACCGGCCCCTCAATCCAGCCGCACCAGCCAGGCTTCCCCTTCGCTCGGCTTCAGCCGGTGCGCGATCGCCGTGGCCACCGTCCGATCGTCATTCTGCGGCCGAATCCGCACCCAAAACCCGGTCGGCCCCTGAAATTCAATCACATTCGCCATCGGATACTCGCGGTCCAGTTGCGCCTCCAGATGCTTCGCGTCCCCCGCATGGCTGAACGCCCCGATCTGCACGCACCACCGTCCGCCCACGTCCATCGGCTTCGGCGTGCTGAACACATCGATCCGCACCTCACCCGTGCCCGCCCGCCACAGCCCCACCGCCTTCGCCGCCGCTACAGAAAGGTCCAGGATGCGCCCCGCGACAAACGGCCCGCGATCCGTAATCCGCATCACCGCCGACTGACCGGTCTTCAGATTCACCACTCGGATCAGCGACCCCATCGGCAGCGTCCGGTGCGCCGCCGAGAGTTGATTCTCGTCGTACACCTCGCCATTTGCGCCCACTCGATTGTGGTACGGCGGCCCATACCAGCTCGCCACACCCGTCTCGGTGTAGATCGGCTGGTGTGTGTCCACGAACTCTTCATCCGCATTCAGCGTCGGAGCCACCGCCGGTCCCGGCGTCGCCGGCCGCGCAGGGCTGGGTTCGGATTCCACCGGCGCAGGCGGCGTATAGGCCACCGGCTGCTTGTGCGCACAACCCGCGGCCAGCAACACGAGCACGCTGCCGGCCGCGAACAAAGAAACTCTGCGGGGGAGAGAAAGAGTACACACCATTTCGTCGGGACTACGCTCCGCGTCTGCGATCCAGGTTATCGGCCAGTCGGCCCAATTGTTCCGCTGCTACCCGCAGCGCCTTCGACGAATTCTGCCGCACCTCCGGCACCACCTTGTCGTTCAGGTATGCGATCACCCGCTTCACGTCATCCTCGATCCGATCGCTGCATCCGCCCACATGCTCATCCACTTTGCGTCCGAACTGCTCAAAACGTCCTGGATTCCCTGCGCTCATACCGTCTCCTGCCTCTCCGTCCAGTATTGCGTTGCGCCTCTGCAGGGTCAATCGCTTCGTCGTCCCGGAGCGCATCACAGCCAACACCCCACCGGCCGCACCCTCGGAAATCGCATCCCCACGATACATCCCTGGCCTGGCCAGCCCTCATCCACGATGAGGAGCGCGTGAACTTTCTGAAATGCTTTCGGCCAACCGGCTCTCTTTTCCTGGGTTTAGCGTTTCTCTTTACGCTCTCTCCCAGAGCCGCCGCGCAGGTCCGCGGATCCCTCCCGGAGGAGCCGCGTCCCGCCGTACCCGTCGCGATCCCCGATCCGTCTCCCTGGCTCTTCGGCCAGTCCCTGCCCACCAAAGCCTCGCCACAGGCGGCCTCTCCCATCGAGCATGCTCCCCGCGCCAGGCGAAAGTGGGCCCAGTACATCGACCCCGGCGAGAAAGTCCCGCCTCTCTCCGCCGGAGACAAGATCCTTTTCTCCTTTCACCGCTCCCTCGTCCCCTCCGCGCTCATCCCGGTCTTCACCTCCGCCGGCTTCGGGCAGCTCACCGGCGGCAACCCCAAATATGGTGTGGACTCGGGCGCCTTCGGCGATCGCCTCGGCGGCGATGCCCTCCGCCAGGTTTCCATGCGTTTCTTCGTCCTCGGCGTCATCCCTGTCATCGATCGCTCCGATCCGCGCTACCTGCGCAAAGCCTCCGGCAGCCCCGTCAGCCGTGTCGGATGGGCCGCCGAACGCACCTGGGTCACCCAGCGCGACTCCGGACGCCCCGGCTTCAACGAAGCCGATATCTTCGGCCACCTTGCAGCCTCGCTTCTCACCATGGCGTACTACCCGGCGCCCAGCGTCAACGCCCACGTAGTTCTCGAGACGTTTCTTGTCTCCATTGCCGGTACCACGGGCAATAATGAGTTCCTTGAGTTCTGGCCCGACATCCTCAACGCCTGGCACCGCCACCGCGCGCGGGTCCGCGCCCGCCGGTCCCCAATGCCCTGACATGCGTCTCTATGGAAAGCAGGATCCTGAGAAGACGCCGCGCACCATGCCGATTCCGCCGAAGCGCCTGTTGCAGCTCCCTCGTCTGCCGCTCTGCTTCCCACTTTCGTGCGGTGCCGTGCTTCTGCTGTCAGTTACAGCTCCCGCCTGCGCCCAAGCGGCTCTTCCCGACGCGCCGGCGCCGCGCCCGAACCTCATCGCCCGCACTTCGCCTGTCTTCGGTCCCACGCCGGCACCCGATCCGGCTCCGCAGCAAACCTTCCCGCCGGTAGCGTCGCCGGGCGGCCGCCATCCTCTGCCCGGCCTCGAGCCCACCTATGTTCCCCTTCCACGTCCGTGCTCGGCTCAGTCCTGCAGTTCGCTGAAATTGCCTCGCACGTGTTGCCAACCCGGCACTGTCGCCTTTTCTGACTATCTCCGGCATAACAAAATCCGCATCTACACTCCCCGCGAACTCGCGGCCCTCGCCGGCCGCGACATCATCGATCCCTTCAACCTGCTCACCATCGGCGGCACCTCGTTGTTTTCGGTTGCCACCGACTCGCATTCGCCCTACGGTCCCGGATTCCATGGCTGGGCCCGCCTCAGCGGCGTCACCCTCACCGAAGATATGACCGGCGAGTTCGTCGGCACCTTCATGATTCCCTCCATCGATCACCAGGATCCGCACTACCACCGCGAGCCCAACGCCTCACTCATGCGACGCACCCTGCACTGCATTGTCCAGCCCTTCTGGACTGTGAGCGACACCGGCCATCCCATGCCCAATTACTCCACCCTCGTTGGCTCCCTGATCGACGAGGCCGTCGACGTCAGCTACGTCCCCTACCAACAAATGGGCTGGGGCCCCGGCGCCGAGCGAATCGCCAGCGGCTGGGCCACCGCTCCCGTCGGCAACCTCGTCACCGAGTTTGTCCCCGACGTCGCCCGTCACGTCAACATCAACATCGTCTTCATCCAGCGCATCATCAACCGCGTCGCCATCGAGGAAGGCGGCGGTCCCTCATCCCCATAAGCCGCGCGCCTCAGTGCTTGCTGAAGTAGCGCGGTTCTCGCCCCGGCAGCCAAGGATCGTAGTGCGCCGCGAACTCCGCCCGCTGCTCTGTCGAGGGATGGCTGTAAGTCCAGAACTCCACAAACGGATTCGGCGACGGATTATCCAGCCACACCAGCGCATCGCTGCAGAACGAGTGCACCACCGTCGCCTGCGGATCCGGCACCAGCCCGTGGATCACTTCCTGCCCGTAAATATCCGCGTGATGCTCGATGCGCCTGCTGATGCTGTTCGCCACCGGGGCTGCCAGAAATTGCAGCACCGTCGCCAGCAGCAGCACCACGCCCAGCGACGACCAGCTCGCCACGCCGTCAATGCCCCACACCGCACCGCGCCGTCGCACCAGCCATCGCAGCAGCCCGAATCCAATCCCGTACGCAAGCAGGAATCCCACCGCCGAGAACGACAGTCCCCAGGCCACGTGGTGCAGCACGTAATGCCCCTGCTCGTGGCCGTAGGTGAACAGGATCTCGTTCGGCGTCTCGATCTTCAGGGTCGTATCCCACACCACAATCCGCTTCGACGCGCCCAGTCCCGTCACATACGCGTTGGCCCCGGTCGAGCGCCGGCTCGCGTCCATGACGAAGATCCGATCCGGTGGAATGTCCAGGCCGCCCTTCCGGGCCACTTGCTCCAGCCGCTGCACCAGTGCCGGATCCACCTTCGCCATCGGCTCAAAATGGTTGAACATGGGATCGATCGCCAGCGGCGCCACAAACACCAGCAGCACCTCCACCGGCACCGTGAAGATCCAGAACCACAGCCACCACCGTCGTGGCGACCGCCGCATCAGCGCATACAGAACCGCCACGACTGCGGTTCCCACCACCACCATCAACGCCGTCGATTTCGCCCAGTCCCCCCACCACGGCCCCCAGGCCTCAATCGACAGGCCATACTTGAGGCTCACATGGTGCCCCAGGATCGCAAGCGGCACTTCAATTCCGGTCAGGATCAGCAGCCATACCGGCGCGACCACCCAGCCCTGCAACCACGCCCGCGGCGATAACCGCTCCGCCGCCCGCGTAATCGCCCGCCCCGTCCGCAGCCGCACCAGCAGCCACAACGCAAACAGCACCCAGGCGGTTCCGCCAAAGTACAGCGCCGTCTCCCAGTGGCTCAGCGCAATTGCCTCTGCCAGTTTTTCCGGAGGCAGCGGACACAGCGATTGCGCAGTGGCGATCAGCCACGCGCATCCCTGCATCGCGCTAAAGATTGAACAGCTCCCGCAGCCGACGCGTCTGCGCCCGGCTCACCGGAATCTCGGTCTGTTTCTTATCCGCCATGCGCAGCTGATAGCTGCTCTTGAACCACGGCACCACTTCGCGAATGTGGTTGATGTTGACCAGATAGGACCGGTGTGCCCGCCAGAACACCGCCGAATCCAGCAGATCGAACAGCTCCTCCAGCGTCCGGCATTTCGACTGCCCCTCAAACGACGGCGTCACCACCGTGATCACGCCCTCGTCAATCGAGGCAAAGCAAACGTCCTTCTGATCCACCAGCAGCAGCCGCCCGCCCGCCGCCTGCAGCACAATCTTCCCACTGTGCGGCTTCGGCGCCTGGTGCTGCTCGATCAGCTTCAGCAGCGTATCCATCCGCAGATCGCCGCTCGCCCGCCGCGCTTCGCTGCCCTGCCCCAGTTCCTGCAGCCTTTGCCGCGCCCGCTCGATCGCCTGCAGCAGCCGGTCGCGATCGAACGGCTTCAGCAGGTAATCGATGGCGTTTACGTCGAATGCTCGCACCGCGTACTGATCGAACGCCGTCGCAAAAATGATCTGGGGCAGTTGCTCCCCGTCGGCCACTTCCAGCAGCTTCTTCAGCACCGCAAAGCCATCGAGTCCCGGCATCTGCACGTCCAGAAACACCACGTCGGGGTGATGCTCGCGGATTAGCTCCACCGCTTCGACGCCGTTCTTTCCCTCGGCCAGCACATCCACGCTGCCCGCCGTCGTCAGAAGATACTTCAGCTCTTCGCGCGACAGTTCCTCATCATCGACAATGACAGCGGTCATGGACATAAATCGCAGAGCGGCCGTTCCAGGAATAGCCGTTCCAAGAATATAGGAAGGCCCAGAAGAGATGCTCGTGGAAGCCACAGGCTACCGGCGACAGGCTACCGGCTCCGAGCTCCCAGCTCCGAGCTCCCAGCTCCCAGCTCCCGGCTCCCAGCTCCTGGCTTACTCCGCAAACGCGTGCAACCGCGCCGGCGGATGATCCTCCGCCAGGTGATGCCCGCAGAAAACGCAGTACAGGTCCGTGATCCGGGCCGTGCGGTGGCAATTGCCGCAACAGGGCGCTATCTGCCAGGAACACTGGGGACAGAAGTGATAATCGCTCTCGATTCGCGTGCCGCACGCCGGACACTGCGACAGAATCGGCTGCCTCAACAGAAAATACAGCACCGCGCCGATCCCACTGGGAATCACCACGCACACAATCGTCCAGATCGTCGTGCTCATCCCGCGCCGCGGGGAATCCCGGCTGATATACCCGACCATCAGCATGTACAGCGCCGCCAGCGCTCCTATGCTGATATTGAAATAGAAACGGAACCAGAACGGCAGGTTCGGTGGATGCCGCCGGTGCGCCGGCACCATCACCCACATCACCCACTCCATGGCCGTGAACGCCAGCACCGCCGCCGCAATCGACCACAGCGGAATCAGGCTCAGCTCCCCGGAAAAGCCCTCGGACTTTTCACTTCCGCTCTGTTGTATCTGATTCTCCATCCGACGATCCTGCGCTTCTTCCCTTATCGCTGCTCATCGCGGAGACGCCGTCCCCGCCAGCTCCCCAGCAGTATGGCAAAGATCGCTGACAGCAGCACCATCGTCAGCGTCACCAGCATCACCGGCATGTCGAAGAACGCCTCGCCCGATGTCAGCTCGGTGGCCGCGCCCCACAGCACCGGCGACGCCAGCATCACCAGCCCGGCAAACACCAGCAGCGCAATCCCGATCTGCCGCCGCCGCCGGGTCCTCTGTGCCTGGATCTCGTAGGCGGCCGCCATCACCGAACGCCGTGTGCGCAGCAGCACGTCAGGAACGGCGCCCTGGCTCTCGCTTCTCATCGAATGGCCGCCCTCGCCGGTCATACTGCCTCCACCCGGTCAGAAGGAGTCATCGCCGAACGGGTTGCCGCTACGTGCGGCTTCAGCGACGCCAGCCCGCGATACAGCCGCGACTTCACCGTCGACAGCGGAGCCCGCGTCACCCGCGCAATCTCTTCCAGAGACAATTCCTCATGGAACCGCAGCACCAGCACTTCGCGATGCAGAGGATCCAGCGTCAGCAACGCCGCCGCCACCACTTCCCCATGCTCCAGCGTCGACAGATGCTCAAACGGCGTCTTCTCCGGGCTGGCGATCTCGAACGGCCGCTCCTCGTCGCTCGCCTCGCACATCTCCTCAAGACTCGCCATCGACCGCCGCCGCCGATAATCGATCACCAGATTCCGCGCAATGGTGAACAGCCACGTATCGAACCGCGAGTTGCCGTTGAATTGCGACCCGCGCACCAGCACCCGCATCCAGGTTTCCTGGAACAGGTCTTCCGCGATCTCCCGGTGGCCGGTCAGATACAGCAGATACCGCAGTAATCGATGCTGATACAGCACAATCAGCTCGTCCAGCAGCTGCGCATCGTGCCGCTTCAGACCCTCCGCTACCCGGGCGTTCTCTCGCCGTACCTGTTCGGCCAGTTGCAGCGTGGCTGCGTTCATATCAGTCTCAGAGACGGAAGAATCCCGGCGGAAGACGCTGCCCCGCACAAGTTTTTCCATCTTTCCGTTCAAATCCATCCGCCGCACTCCGCTTTTGGGCCTGGGTTGCCGCCTGTGCGTCTGTAACTCTTCCAGTATCAACCGGTTTGGAAACAGCAGCAAGGATAAACTGGAAAACAATGGAGATTCTGTACGGCGTCCATTCCGTCGAAGAAGCCCTGCGCTCCGGCTCCCGCCGCTTCGACCACGTCTGCATCGCCGCCGAGCGCTTCCGCGGCGGGCCCAATCCGCGTCTCGCCCCGCGCCTCGCCGCCATCGCCGCCCTCTGCCGCGACGCCGGCGTCAAAGTCCGCTCCGAGCCCCGCGATGCCCTCACCCGCCTCGCTCAAACCTCGGCCCATCAGGGCGTCGTCGCCATCGTCCGCGAGCGCGACCTTCTCGACCTCGAAGACCTGCTCACCGGGCCGAAAGAAGGCTCTGCCCCTCGTCTCGTCCTCGCTCTCGACGGCGTCGAAGATCCGCAAAACCTCGGCGCCCTCCTGCGCACCGCCGAAGGCGCCGGCGTCGATGGCGTTCTCCTCACCGAGCGCCGCGCCGCCCCACTCAGCGCCGTCGCCGTCAAAGCCTCTGCCGGAGCCACCGAGCATCTCCGCCTCGCTCGCGTCGTCAATCTCGTCCGCGCCCTTGAAACCCTCAAAGAGCACAATCTTTGGATCGTCGGACTCGACGAGCGCGGCTCCCAGGATTACGACCGCTACGATTTCACGTCCAATACCGTAATTGTCCTTGGACGCGAAGGAGCCGGCCTGCACGATCTGGTGCGCCGCACCTGCGATCACCTGCTCCGCATTCCCATGGCCGGCCGCGTGCAGTCGTTGAACGTCGCCGCCGCCGGCGCCGTCGTTCTCTTTGAAGCCGCGCGACAGCGCCGCGCCACTCCCTCCGGCGAAAGCCGCCCGGAAAAACCCCAAAAAATGCCTAAAGGTCTCGGTTCATGAAGTTTTTTCGTCTCGCCGCCGTCGTGGTTCTCGGCGCTTCCTCGTTGGTTCTGGCGCAGCAATCCGAACATCCCGCCGATGCTCCCGCTCCCCGGGTCCTCTTTTCCGGTCCTCCCGCGCCAACGCAGGCGAGGCCCGTTCCGGTCCAGGCGACTTCTCCCAAAGACCCCATCACCGACGCCACTCGCCGTTCCCTCGCCATCGCCGCCTGGAACCTCGATCTCCATCTCACCCCCCGCGACCCGTCCCTGGAAGCCCACGCCCGCGTGACCCTTCGCAACGACGGCGCCTCGCCGCTCAGCGAAATCCCCCTCCAGCTCTCCTCCACGCTGCACTTTGAAACCATCGGCTTTGCCGGCCGCCGGCTCTCCTTCCGCGCCTTCCCGCTCGCCAGCGACGCCGACCATACCGGCCTGCTCACCGAAGCCGTCATCGTTTTGCCCCACCCGCTCGCTCCTCAAACCAGCCTCATCCTCGACGTCGACTACGGCGGCTCCATTCCGCTCTCCTCCGGCCGCCTCACCGCCATCGGCGCGCCCTCTGCCACCGCCGAAGCCTCTGACTGGGACCGCATCTCCGCCTCCTTCACCGGCCTCCGCGGATTCGGTAACGTCGTCTGGTACCCCGTCGTCTCCGTCCCCGTCGCACTCGGCGACGGCGACTCGTTCTTCACGGAAATTGGCCGCCAGAAGCTCCTCGACCAGGACGCCACCGTCGCCCTCCGCATCTCCGACGAATTCTTCTCCGAGCCGCCCACCGCCGCGATCCTCGACGGCCGAACCGTCGCGCTGGCCAAACCCGCCGCCATGCCCACGGCTTCCTTCCCCGGCGTCATCACCGCGTCGCTGCCCGCCACGCGCCTCGGCTTCGAAGTCCCCTCCGTCTTCCTCACAGATAATCCGGAAACCACCGGCAACGGACTCCGCATTCTCGCGCCGTCAGCGGACTCGGCCAGCGCCCAGCGCTACATCGCCGCCGCCGCGCTCGTCCGGCCGCTCGTCCAGTCCTGGCTCGGCAAAAAAACCCACGCTCCCGCGACCATCCTTGCATTGCCCGAGCCCGGCGACGCGCCCGCCGAAACCGGCAACCTGCTGGTCACGCCGCTTTCCACCGGCGACCCCTCGCAACTCACGCCGGTTGTCGTCCACGCCCTCGCCCACGCGGCCTTCTTCTCGCCGCGTGCCTGGCTCAATGAAGGCGTCGCCAATTTCCTCAGTACCTTGTGGATCGAGTCCCAACAGGGCCAAATCGCCGCCATGGAAAACCTCAACGCTGAGCGCCCCGCACTCGCCATTGCCGAGCCGGCCTCACCCGGCGCAGGCTCAGGACAAGACCTGCTCCATGCCGTCAGCGCCATCTACTACCGCACCAAGGCCACCTACGTCCTCTGGATGCTCCGCAATCTCGCCGGCGACAAAGCCCTGCAGAGCGCCCTCCAGGCCTATAACCCCGCCGAGGACACCACCCCGGACTATTTCCAGCGCATCCTCACGCCCCTGGCCTCCGCCGATCTTCTCTCCGGCCAAAAAGATCTGAGCTGGTTCTTCAACGACTGGGTCTACCGCGATACCGGCCTGCCCGATCTCTCGATCGCCGCCGTCTACCCCACTCCTGAGTCCCATCAGCAGGTCCTCGTAGCCGTCGACATCGCCAACGCCGGCTACGCCTCCGCTCTGGTCCCGCTGACCGTCAAGGGCTTCAGTACCTCTCTCACCGACTGGGTGCAGGTCCCCGCGCATACCCGCATCACGCACCGCATGACCTTCTCCCAGAACCCCACTGAGGTCGATCTCAACGACGGCTCCGTCCCCGAAGTCCAGGACAGCATCCACCGCACCACCCTGAAAACCACCCCCGCCGGTGGCTTCTGACCCCAGCTCTCCCCTCCGTGTGCTCTGTGGTGAAAGCACCCGGCTCCCGGCTCCCGGCTCCCGGCTCCCAGCTCCTGGCTCCCAGCTCCTGGCTCCCAGCTCCCGGCTCCCAGCTCCCAGCTCCCAGCTACCAGCTACCGGCTACAGGCTACCGGCTGCTCTCATGCCCCAGGCTCCCGCCGATCCGCACCCGCCCGTGCCGCGTCTCCATGGTGAGATTCACGCTTCGGTTGAACCCAATCGTCCCCCGCACCGCCTCCGTCCGCCCCGCGCGCGTCACCCCGCCGTCCGTCACAGTCAGCGCACCGTTCCCAATCGTCCCCGTCGCCGACCAGTGATCGAAATGCCCCAGACCCGGCTGACCGCCAGGCTGTCCGCCCGCCTGGCTCACCCGGCTCACGCCCGGCAAACCGCCGTTCTGCCACGCGAATTGAAAAGTCCCGCTCGCCGACGACGCCAGATCCGCCGCGGCATACCCGCTCATCGTCAGCTTCGCCTCCGCCGCGCCCGTTCCCGTACCCCAGCTCTCGCCGAAAACCTTCCCCGCATCCGCCAGACTCGCCCCCGTCACCCGCACATTCAGCGCCCACTGCGGAGTCCCGCTGCTGGCGTCCATCGTGCCGCTCGCCTGCAGCTTCCCGCCCAGCGCCCCGCCCTCGAGCGAAGCAATCGTCAGCTTCTTTCCATCCACCGTCACCGAGGCCGCCACGTTCTGCACCGTCAGCTTACCCAACTCCAGCGAGTTCGCCTCGACCGTCCCCCGCACCGGCGGCCACGGCCCGCGGCTCCCCTCGCCCAGAGCACTCGTCAGAATCTCTCCGAAAATTCCCTGCGGCTGCCCCGCCAGCAGGGTTTCGATCTTCGCCGCGTTCAGCGAGCCGGCCGTCACCGCAAACGTCACCGGACACGCCCCCGCCTGACTGCACACCGCCGGATATTCCCCCGAACCCTGCAGTTCCATCCCGCCGTAGCGCAGAGCCGCCTTCTGCCACGCCACCTCGCCCGGCTTCAGCTCCACGTCGGCCGAAGCCACCTCCACCGGCGCGCGCAGGAATCCCTCCCGCAGTTCCAACCCCTCCACATGCAGTACCCCGGTGGTTACAATCCCCGAGCTGCTGCCCATCAGCGGTGGAAGCCAGTTCCCCGTCGTGGTCGTATCCATCGCCACGCGCCCTTTTGGCGCCGCCAGTGCCAGAGCGTTCTCCAGCAATCCAAAATTCGACCCCACCGCCATCAGCCGCGCCACGCTCGCCTGCCCTGACAGTTGCAGATGAAAGCCGCTCCGATCCACCGACCCATCGGCCTTCAGCGGCCCCGCACCCCCCATCGCAATCGCCACCGGCTGCAGCTCAATCGCATCCGGCTCCCGCACCGGCGCCTTTGTGACCGTCCTCGCTCCACGGAGCCGCTTCGCCGGCGGCCGCTGCGCCTCTCCCGCCAACAGTTCCAGGGTCGGCAGCGCCATGGTTTCTCCTGGAAAGTTCAGGACCACGCCGGTCGCCTTCGCCTGTCCCAGCACCGACGGCTCTTTTCCAAGGTCCAGCCGGAAGCTCCCGTTCAGCGCCCCCGTCGCCGTGACATTCTGCGCGTAGGACCGCATCAGCCCCAAAACCTCCAGGGGAAACTCCGCCGGCACCTGATTCACCTCAAGCTGCAACTGCGCCTCCGTCGGCGCAAAGGTGTGCACATTCCCGGTCAGCAGTAAATGGCCGTCACCCACCGGCAAAAAGCATGTGACGTTGCCCAGCGTCCGGATCGAATGCCGGTACTCGCCCCGGCATGTAGCGTTCACATCCAGGGTCCGCACCGGTTGAAAATCCTGCCGCCGCAGGTTGCTCACCGTCAGCCGCGTCTGCAGTTGCAGATCCCCCACCGTCCCGCCCAGCGACGTCGTCGCGTCGAGATCGCCGCGCCACCCGCTGTCGAATCCCGCCAGCAACCGGCTCACCTGTCCCAGTTGCGCGCCGCTCCACTCCGCCCGCAGGCGCACCGGCATCTCGTTCACATCCGCCGCCCTGCGCAGCGATCCTTCTACCTGCAATGTGCCCGTGTCGGAGAGGTGCAGCTCCAGATCCGTCCGCACCGGCTGCGCCTTCAGCCGCAGCCGCCACTCGTCCGCGCTCGCCTGCCACATGGAAAACTCCGCGTTCATCAGCGAAAACGGCCGCTTCTCCGCCCCATTCTTGAAATCGATCCGCGCGTCGGTCGCCTCAATATACGGAAACCGCGGCCGCGGCCCGGCGTGTCGCTGCCCGGTCGGTGCGTTGGGGATCTGCGCCGCCCGCAGCAGCATCGAGCCCACGCTCCATTGCCCCGCTGCGTTCCGCACCAGGTTTAGATTCGCCTCATCCAGGCTGATGCGGCTCACCTCCAGCCGCCCCCGCCACAGCGACGTCAGGCGCAGCGACGCCACCACCGAGTTCGCATGCAGCGCCGGCTCCGCACCGAACGCCGGATCCTCCTCCACCGTGAAATCGCTCATCACGATGCCCGGCATGGGCAGCAGCCGCAATTGCATGTCGCCCACGTACACCGGCCGCCCCAGCGCCTCCGACATGCTCGCCGTAATCGACCGCCGATATTTGCCCAGATTCACCAGCGGCGGCAGAAAAATCGCCAGCACCAGCAGCAGAATCGCCGCGCCCGCTATGCCCAGCTTCCACCACGCGGACACACCCCGCCGCCCCGACTCCTCCGAGGTCAGCAGCTCCTCTACCCGGCTCATCGCTATTTCACTCGATGGAAGGTTCGCCGCCAGCGCGTGTCATCGAAGAAGTGGATCGTCTCGTGCAGGATCCAGCCCACCCGGTCGCCCACCGTCGTCTTGTTCTCCTCCGACTCCGGCGTCACAAACGACCAGTAAACAAACAGCGGCCTCCCCACGATGTTCTTCCGCGGCACGAACCCCCAGTACCGGCTGTCCAGGCTCACCGTCCGGTTGTCGCCCATGCAGAAGTACATCCCCGGCGGCACCACCAGATCCTGTCCCTGAACGTAATTCGGCAGATCGTTGGCCCACTCCGCCGTTACATCCGGGCTCTCCGACGGCGGCACCGCCGGAAAATCGTCCCGGTACGGCACGTAGTCGCCGTCCGTCGGCATGCCCGCATACGGCTCATTCAGCGCCACTCCGTTGCGGTACACAACCCCATCCCGCAAATGGATTCGATCGCCCGGAATCCCGATCACCCGCTTCACCAGGAAAAGATGTTCGCCATTCGGTTCCACCGTCGGCTTGTAGAAGACGACGATGTCCTCGCGCCGCACATTCCGGTAATACACGAACGGCGCATAGTGCGCCCGCGGCGCCAGCGTGATCCGATCCACCAGCACGTGATCGCCCACCAGCAGCGCCGACACCATCGACGACGACGGAATCGCAAAATTCTGAAAGATGAATGTCAGAATGAACAGGCCCACCGCCAGCACCCCGCAAATCGAGGCGAACGCCTCCAGCGGCGTCTCTTCATGGTGCTCGTGCTTGTGTTTTGCCTGCTTCTCCAGGACTTCTGCCATCGGCTCCGGCTATCCTCAGCGAACCACGCGCATAAAGCGGTTCCAGCGCGCGAAATCCCTGATCCGGCTCAGCGGATCGTTTTTCTGTCCGAGTCTATCATCCGGCGACTGGGCCACATCGGTCGTCGATCGCTCTCGCAATGAGAAGTAGATGATGAACGGCCGGCCCACAATATGATCCCTCGGCACGAATCCCCAGTACCGGCTGTCGCGGCTGAAATTCCGATTGTCCCCCAGCATGAAATATTCCCCCGGCGGCACCACCAGATCGCCGTCCTGCACGTCCTGCCGCATCTCCATCCACCACTGCGGATCCACGCCCGGATCGGTGTACTGTTGCGTCGGAAAACTGTCTCGAAAATTGTCCGGATACGCCGGTTCGAACACCGCCCAGGGCTCGTCCAGCGCCTGTCCATTCACCCACGCCAGCCCGTCCTGTAAATGAATATGGTCTCCCGGCAGCCCGATCACCCGCTTCACCACGTGCTCCGACGGATCCGGCGGAAAGTGAAACACCACCACGTCCCCGCGCTCCACTTTCTGGTAAGGCAGCAGCCAGCCCCATCGTCCTGGCGGCCCAAAAATCACCTTGTTCACCAGCAGAAAGTCCCCCACCAGCAGCGTCCGTTCCATCGACTCCGACGGAATCCGGAACGGCTGCACGATGAACGTCAGGATGAACAACGCCACCACCAGCACCACCAGCAGCGACCGCGCCATCTCCATCACGCCCGGGAACACCGTCGTCCTCGCTTCGGCTGCCGGAGCCGCGGGCGATTCTTCCTCCTCGACGCTCGCGCGCAATTCCTCACGCTGTGTAATCAGCGTCCGCAGCTCTCCGATTCGCTGCTCCCGTGACTGCGTCTCTGTTTCCTCGGGCTTCTGCGGAGTCTCGCTCATCCCTGCTTCTCCGCCTCCCGCAGCCGCTCCAGCGCTCGTCGCGCCGCATCCTGCTCCGCCCGCTTCCGCGTCGATCCCGTTCCCTCGGCCAGCACCGCGCCGGCCGCCCGAGCTTCCACAAAAAACTCCTTTTGATGATCCGGCCCGCGCTCCCGCGTCGTGCGATACTCCGGCTGTCCCTGCCGCCGCGCCTGCAACAGCTCCTGCAGCGCGGACTTGAAATCCCCCATCCCCCCGTCGGCCGTCACCCGTGCCCGCAGCGCCTCCACCCCCGGCGCCACCACTTGCGCCTCCACCAGTCGCCGCGCCGCTTCCAGTCCGCCGTCCAGATAGATCGCTCCGATCACCGCCTCCATGGTATTCGCCAGCAGGGCCGCCTTCCCTCGCCCGCCGCTCCGCTCCTCGCCTCGTCCCAGCAGCAGATGCTGCCCCAGTTCCAGGTCCCTGCCGACTTCCGCCAGATGCCGCCGGCTCACCAGCGCACCCCGCAGCCGCGTCAGCGCCCCCTCGTTCAGCTCCGCATAGCGCCGATAAACCCCCTCGGCCACCAGCATCCCCACCACCGCATCGCCCAGAAACTCCAGCCGCTCGTTGTCTTCCATCTCCGGCCCGGCTTCGCTCCGCTCATGCACCCGCGAACTGTGCGTCAGGGCCAGCGCCAGCAACCCCTCATCGGCAAATCCATACCCCAGCCGCGCCTCCAGCTCCCGCAGATCTCCTGCTGCCGGTTGCGCCTCCGCGCCCTGAGAAACTTCCGATTGCTGCTTCGGCGTGGACTCCATCGGCCCCTGTGTTGTCTCTCTTTCGATTGTAGAAGCGCATCCCGGTCCTGCGCCGGGTTCGCCTGCGCTACTGCGGATGCGGCTGACCCTGCGGAACAGATGGAGGCGGTACAGATGAAGGCGGCGCGGCCTGGCTGCTGCTGTCGTCCTCGGCCTGATGCGGCAGCATGAAAGGCTTCTTCAGTCCCGTTTCCGCTGCCTCTTTCGTATCCGGCTGCCCGTCCCGTTCCGTCAGCGCCGCCTTGTACTCGGCAATCGCTCCCTCGCGGTCCTGTTGCACGTCCTTAATCCGGCCCAGAAAGATGTGCGACCACGCCAGCATCCGCGGATCCTTCGCGCTCCCCAGCGTCCCCCGGAACGCCGCCGCCGCATCGTCCATCTTCCCGTTCATCAGATCCACGCGCGCCAGGATGAAGTCCGCTCGTCCCGGCTCCCCACTGTGCGTTGCCAGGGCCTTCTGCGCCAGTACCTGCGCGCCCGCCACATCTCCCTTGATCAGCTTCATCTCGGCCAGGTCCAGCTCCTTCGGCTGCGGCGGCCTCTGCGGCGAGCGCGTCATAATGTCGCCTTCGCCCACTGCGTCAAACGCAATCTGCTTCGCGCGATGGATCTCCTCATCCACATCCATCCCATACACCATCGGTCCGATCGCTTCGTCCAGGCTCTCCGGATTCTTCTCAAACGCCTTCAGCTGGTTGTAGAAGTACTGCGTCAGCACAAAACCCTGTGTCATGTCGTGATCCACCCGCTTTTGCCGGATCGCGTCCCTCTGCTGCTCCGCCAGCGCCTTCGCCCGGTTATACGGGCCCAGATCGCCCCGCATTGCGTCCGCCGGAAACGGCACCGGTGGAATGCCCGTGTCCATCGTCCGCGCCTCAATCGCCCGGATCATGCACTCGATCACCAGCGATACCAGATCGTTCTTGAACACGAACGAAAGCGGCGCAACCTGCACCGCCTTCAGAATCGGCATCATCCGGTCCATCGAGTTCTCGTGCGCGTACAGCAGCGGCTCGATCTCATAATGCAGATACGCGTGCCGCACCAGCCGCATCGGAATCGTCCCGTTGCTCGGCGACGCCACCACGACGTAATTCGTCCCGTAGATCCGCGCATTCGTCTCCGCCGGCGAAAGCATCGGCTCCAGCACCACCAGGAAATGCCGCCCGCCGTACGTCGAGGCCGGCATCTTCAGGTAGTAGTTGGTATCCACAATCATCTTCGACAGCGGCCCGTGCAGACGATTCGTTATCTCGTCGTACGCCGCCCGGTTCTCCACCCAGATCACGTGCAGATCGATGTCATCGGCCAGTTGCCGCACCAGCGGCAGCACCTCGATCACCCCGTTTGCGTCCGGCGGCAGGTCCTGCTGATCCACGCTCGGCGTCAGAGCCGGCGGCGGCGTCAGATACAGCCCCAGCGACACATACTGCGCCAGGCTCCGCGCCGGATCGTCCAGCCGGTGCTGATCGATGAACATACACAGCTTGTCGCGATCGTTCCGGCCCTGCGCCGTCCCCAGCAGCGCCTGATTCACCTCGTCCCGCACCGTCTTCCGCACCGGATTGGACGCGTCCAGCCCCCGGTCATACCCGCAGGCATTCAGCGCCACGCCGATGTCGAACATCGCTTCGCTGGTCTCAAGGCTGACCGTCGGCCCGGCGGGATCGATCAGCGCCGGCATCGGCCCCGTCTGCGACGTCCGCACCTCCGGCTCCCCCTCCGTCAGTGGAACCGAGATCTGCGACGACGAGCTCTGCCCTGCACTGGACGGCGGCGGCGCGCTCGAAGGCTGCTGCGCGAGACAGGGAACCACTCCAACAGCTCCGGCAATCAGGAGCGACAGCGACCAACGACGGGAAAACAGCGGCATATTCTCTTGAGCGGATTTGTGCTGAATCGGCTGCCCTTCAGTCTATCCGTCGCCCCCCGCAGAATCAATCCAAACCAGGATCGCCAGCTCCCAGCTCCAGGCTCCAGGCGCCCGGCTCCCAGCTGTTCCTCTGCGTCCTCCGTGTCCTCTGTGGTAAAAGCGCTCCCAGCTCCCGGCTCCCGGCTCCCAGCTCCCCGCTGTCCCCATAAGCCCCCTCTGCCGTACAATCCTCCCCATTGCACCACCCTCCAGCCCGATGAAGAAAAACTGCTTCCATCTCACTGCCATCGCCCTGCCCCTCTGCCTCGTCATCGCCCTCACCCCGTCCCTCCGCGCGCAGACCTCACCCTCCGCCGGCGTCGATCCCGACACCGCCACCATGCTCACCAACGACCAGCCCGTGCGCGCCCCGCACGCCATGGTCGTTACCGTGCACCACCTCGCCACCGACGCCGGCGTCGCCATCCTGAAGCAGGGCGGCAACGCCGTCGACGCCGCCGTCGCCGTCGGCTTTGCCCTCGCCGTCGTCCATCCCCTCGCCGGCAACCTCGGCGGCGGCGGATTCATGCTCATCCACCAGCACTCGCCCTTTATCCACGGCCACCACGGCGATCGCGAGATCTTCATCGACTACCGCGAGAAAGCCCCTCTCGCCGCCACCCCCAACATGTACCTCGACGCCAGCGGCAACGTCATCCCCAAAGCCAGCATCGTCGGCTACCGCGCCATCGGCGTCCCCGGCTCCGTCGCCGGACTAGTCGACGCCGAGCGCAACTACGGCCGCCTCACCCTAAAGAAGGTCATGGCCCCTGCCATCCGCCTCGCCTCCGACGGCTTCGTCCTCACCAGCGAAGAGGCCGCCGAACTGCACGATCCCCTGCTCACCCAGTTCCCCGTCTCCCGCAAAATCTTCCAGCGCGATGGTGACTTCTACAAATCCGGCGACACCTTCCGCCAGCCCGAGCTCGCTCAAACCCTCCGCCGCGTCGCCGCCGATCCCGACGACTTCTACAAGGGCGCCATGGCCCAGCAGATCGCCGACGCCATCCAGCAGGGCGGCGGCCTCATCACCGCCAACGACCTCGCCCACTACACCGTCAAAGAGCGCAAGCCCGTCACCGGTACCTATCATGGCTACACGGTTGTCAGCGCGCCGCCACCCTCTTCCGGCGGCATCGTCCTCATTGAAATCCTCAACATCCTCGACCACTGGGATCTGCACGCGCTCGGCGACCGCACCACCCCCGAGATGCACCTCATCATCGAAGCCTTCCGCCGCGCCTATATGGACCGCAGCAGCTACCTCGGCGATCCCGATTACGTCCACATCCCCGTCGAGCAGCTTCTCAGCCGCAAATACGCTGACGCCTGGCGCGCCTCCATCCTGTACGACAAGGCCACGCCCTCCGCCGATCTCCAGCGCCCCGTCGGCTTCCTGCCGCCGCCGCCCACCATGTCTGACGTCCGCCACGAGTCCGTCGACACCACCCACTACTCCGTCATGGATTCCGACGGCAACGCCGTCTCCGTCACCACCACCCTCAACAACGCCTTCGGCTCCGGCGTCACTGTCCCCGGCCTCGGCTTCCTCCTCAACGACGAGATGGACGACTTCGCCTCCAAGCAGGGCGTGCCCAATATGTTCGGCCTCATCCAGGGTCCGGCCAATTCCATCGCCCCCGGCAAGCGCCCACTCTCCAGCATGACCCCCACCATCGTCCTGCGCGACGGCAAAGTCGCCTACGTCCTCGGCACTCCAGGCGGCGGCACCATCATCACGACGGTCGCCAACATCTTCATCAGCGCCGCCGACCAGGGCCTCAACATCCAGCAGGCCGTGGACGCTCCCCGCTTCCACCAGCAATATCTGCCCGACACCGTCATGCTCGAACGCGGCTTCTCCGACCAGACCCTCAACGGACTCCGCGCCATGGGCTACAACCTCCGCATTGGCCGCCACTGGGGCGACGGCGAATGCATCGCCGTCGATCCCAAAACCGGCGAGCTCTCCGGCGGCCAGGACCACCGCCACAACTACGGCAAAGCCGCAGGCTACTGATCAGGGTCATCCTGACGATTCGCATCGCGAAGCTGAAGGATCCGCGGTTGCTGTTGTGCCACGCATGCGGGTCCGCGCTGTCACCCTGAGCGCAGCGAACAGACTGGCCCGAGCGAGAGCGGCGCCGCGAGTCGCACCTTGTGTGTTCCTCACCCAGCCGTGCTGCCGTGGCCGCAACCTGTAACCGGTCACCTGTAACCTGTAACCCGTAACCTGTAACCGCTCCCCGCGGCGCTGCCTTTCGTACCCTGTCCCCTGTACCCTGAACCCTGTAACCTGATTCTCCGGAGACTCCTCGCATGTCTGACGCAATCTGCGACATCGGCCTCATCGGCCTCGCCGTTATGGGACAAAACCTCGTCCTCAACATGAATGACCACGGCTTCAAAGTCGCCGTCTTCAACCGCACCGTCTCCAAAGTCGACGACTTCCTCGCCCACGAAGCCAAAGGCACCCAGGTCGTCGGCGCGCATTCTCTCCCGGAGTTCATCTCTCTCCTCAAACGCCCGCGCCGCGTCATGCTCATGGTCAAAGCCGGCGACGTCGTCGACCAAAACATCGAGCACATCGTTCCACTCCTCGAACCCGGCGACATCCTCATCGATGGCGGCAACTCCCTCTTCACCGACTCCAACCGTCGCACCAAAGACCTCGCCGCCAAAGGCATCCTCTTCATCGGCACCGGCGTCTCCGGCGGCGAAGAAGGCGCCCGCTTCGGTCCCTCCATCATGCCGGGAGGCAATCCCGAAGCCTGGCCCCACGTCAAGCCCATCCTCCAGGCCATCGCCGCCAAAGTCGACGCGGACGGCACAGCCACCACCTCCGACGGCCAGGGCACCCCCTGCTGCGACTGGGTCGGCGACGCCGGCGCCGGACACTACGTCAAAATGGTCCACAACGGCATCGAGTACGGCGACATGCAGCTCATCTGCGAGGCCTACGACATCCTCCAGCACGCCCTCAACGCCACCCCCGACGAGCTCTCCGCCATCTTCACCGACTGGAACAAAGGTGAGCTCGACAGTTACTTAATTGAGATCTCCGCGCAGATCTTCGCGAAGAAAGACGAAGACGGCACCCCCATCGTCGACAAAATCCTCGACACCGCCGGCCAGAAAGGCACCGGCAAGTGGACCGCCATCAGCGCCCTCGACCTCGGCATGCCCCTCACGCTGATCGGCGAATCCGTCTTCGCCCGCTGCCTCTCCGCCATCAAAGAAGAGCGCGTCGAAGCCTCCAAAATCCTCCAGGGACCGTCTGGCCAGGCCGCCACCGCCGATCGCGCCGACTTCATCGAGAACGTCCGCCGCGCCCTCTACTGCTCCAAAATCATCTCTTACGCCCAGGGCTACATGCTCCTCCGCCAGGCGGCAAAGGAATTCGGTTGGCAAGTGAACATGGGCGGCATCGCCCTCATGTGGCGCGGAGGCTGCATCATCCGCAGCCGCTTCCTCGGCAAAATCAAAGAAGCCTACGACAAGAACCCCGCCCTCGAAAATCTTCTCTTCGAAGACTTTTTCTCCCGCGTCCTCAACAACTACCAGGCCTCCTGGCGCAAAGCCGTCGTCAAAGCCATCGCCCTCGGCGTCCCCGCGCCCGCTTTCTCCACCGCGCTATCCTTCTACGACGGATACCGCACCGCCCGCCTACCGGCAAATCTCCTCCAGGCCCAGCGCGACTTCTTCGGCGCCCACACCTACGAGCGAGTAGACAAGCCCCGCGGCCAGTTCTTCCACACCAACTGGACCGGCCACGGCGGCCGCGTCTCCTCAAGTACCTACAACGTATAGCCATCGTCGGGTGTCATCGCTGGGTGCGAAGCCCGGGTGCCCCACAACCTGGCCTGAGCGAGCCAAAGGCGAGTCGAATGGCTCTGCCCGTCCTTGGCAGATGTGGGAAGCCACAAACCCCAATCGCCGGGCGTGGGAACCGGGTGCCCCATCCTTGTCCGCAGCATCATCGCGGACAGGGTGGGCTCCCTTCCCAAATTTGTCATCCCGATCGGAGCGCACCAGGGACCCGCCACGCCCTCGGCGTGGTGGGCAAGCGGAGAGAGGGACCTGCTTTTTGGACCCCCACTGGGCACCGCGGTCTGGACGCGACATGGTCGCGCGCCGCATCGGTGCGTAAATGTCGATGCCGATGCGCAGCCCTCGCTGGTCGTGCGCAGCACGCGACGGAGAAAGCCCCGGCTTTCAAGCCGGGGGAAAAAGAGACCGCGCCGAAGGCGCTTCCTTCCTGCCGGAGGCCCTCGGCGCAGGAGTGCAGCACCGCAGCCGAGTCGCCCATGACCAGGGTAATGTCGCACGCTGGCCCGGCCAATGGTGGGACCGCGCCAGGGGGCTGAGCGAGATCCGGGGTCGCTGCCCGCGTCGCTCAATGCGCCCCGTCATATACCATGCGATAGACTCATCGCCAATCGCCGCAACGGAGATCCCCGATGCATCTGCTGCGAACCATCCGCCTCAGCGCCGCCCTCTGTCTCACGTCCGTTCTCTGCGCCCCCATGGCTCGCGCGCAGGCACCCGCGCCTATTCCGTACGACCACAACCCAGCCGCCGGAAAGTTCTACGCCATCAACGGCTTCAAAATGTACACGGAAGTCTATGGCAGCGGTCCGCCTCTGCTCATGATTCACGGCAACAACGACAACATGAGCGCCTTCTCGAAGAACGTTCCTTACTTCGCCACCCACTACAAAGTCATCCTCGCCGACAGCCGTTCGCAGGGCCGCTCGCTCGACCCCAACCATCCCCTCACCTTCGAGATGATGGCCGACGACTACTCTGCCCTTCTCGACGCCATGCACATCCCCTCCGCCTACGTCATCGGCTGGAGCGACGGCGGCATCGACGCACTCCTGCTCGCCATCCGCCATCCTGAAAAAGTGAAGCGCCTCGCCTCCACCGGCGCCAACCTCTGGCCCACCGCCGATGCCTTCCGCCCCGGTCTCTGGGACGACGAAAAGAAGGATTACGAGTCCGGCCTGCACAAGACCTGGGCCACCCCCGAGGAAAAAAACAACTGGAAGCTCTTCCTTCTCGACTGGCAGGAGCCCCACATCACGCTCGCCCAGCTCCACACCATCCAGGCCCCGTCGCTCATCATTTGTGGCGACCACGACCTCATCTCCATCTCCCACACCGTCCTCATCTACCAGAACATTCCCCACGCCAACCTCTGGGTTGTCCCTGACTCCGGCCACGCCACCCTGCGCGAACACCCCAACGACTTCGACCACCAGGTCGACGACTTCTTCACCCGCCCCTGGAAAGACCACGAGTACCCCCCGGGTGCCCCATAACCTGGTCTGAGCGAGCCAAAGGCGCGTCGAACGGCTCTGCCGGCCTTTGGCAGATGTGGGAAGCCCCGCAGCTGAGTGGAGGAGCCTGCGTCTGCCAAATCTGTCATCCCGATCGGAGCGCACCAGGGACCCGCCACGCCCTCGGCGTGGTGGGCAAGCGGAGAGAGGGACCTGCTTTTGGGACCCCACTACGCACCGCAGTCTGGACGCGACATGCTCGCGCGCCGCATCGTTGCGTAAATGTCGATGCCGATGCGCAGCCCTCGCTGGTCGTACGCAGCACGACGACGGAGAAAGCCCCGGCTTTCAAGCCGGGGGGGAAAAGCCGCGCTGCAGGCGCTTCCTCGCTGCCGGAGGCCGAGGCCCCGTCGAGATCGGTGCGCAAATGTCGGTTTTGATGCGCAGCCCCACCTGGTCGTGCGCAGCACGACGACGGAGAAAGCCCCGGCTTTCAAGCCGGGGGAAAAGAGACCGCGCCGCAGGCGCTTCCTTCCTGCCGGAGGCCCTCGGCGCAGGTGCGCAGCATCGCAGCCGAGTCCCCCTGTAACCTGTCACCTGTCACCTGCAGCAACCTGTCACCTGAAACCTGGTACCTGTACCCCGTCCAAACCAGCCACCTCATAGTGCTGCGCCCGCTCGTCCCACCGAGCCAGGTGCTGCCGCCGCTCCTCCGGAACCACCGCGTGTTCGTAGTCATCCCCCGCCACCGCCCGAATCGCCTCCACCGAGTCCCAAAACAGGATTGTGATGAACTCCGTCTCCTCGCCCGCCGGCCGCCGCAGCACAACGCTCCCTCGATACCCTGCCAGCCGGCTCAGCCCCGGCAACGGCTCCGGCTTCAGCATGGCCTCGTACGCATCCGCGTGCCCCGGCTTCGCCACACCATGCCATATCCGCGCAATCATCGTTTCTCCTCCCGAATTTTGCAGATCGCTGGCCCCTGTCTCCCGTTTTCCATTGTCAATCCTTACGAAAGTCATTTTCCTTGATTCTGCAGGAGTTGCAGGGCGTTTTGACTGGCAGAAAACCGCCCCCAATCTGCCATACTAAGAATAGGGGCAGAACATGAAGTTTCCTTCCTCTAAGGTCCGCCGGCCGGCGGACCTTTTCTCTTTGCGGCCATGACGAACGTGACGAACTCAGGATGCTGGCGCAACCGGCAAAACGGAACCGCCTGCCCGCTAACCCCTCTACATGCCGCACATACATTTGGAGGCCTCTGTAACTACTCTGTTTTGACACACATACACAATGTCACAACCGCAAGTACCCTGTTTCTACACACTTGCACATTTCCGCGATTTTTCTTTTGAGGACGCCCGCTGCAGGATCGGCGCTTCCCGGCTGCGTGCTCTTCTCTGTCGCCGCCGCGACCCGGCCGGGACCGCAACTTTCCCCTCTGTTTGCACTCTAATTAATAGAGGTTTGATTCATATGCCAAGGCTTAGAACCATATTCACCATGGCCCTGGCGGCGTTGTTCGCTCCGGCCCTTTTTGCTTTGGATACCCAGACTGCACCGGCCCCTACGAACCCTGCCGTGCCAGGGACGCTCAATTACATCGAAGGTTCGGCGAATCTCGATGGCCACACCGTCGGTCAAAACGCCATCGGCTACGCGACTCTCGCCCCCGGCCAGGTCCTCTCCACGACAACGGGCCGCGCCGAGGTCCTGCTGACCCCCGGCGTGTTCCTCCGGCTCGGCCACAACAGCGCCGTGAAGATGGTCTCCCCGGACATCGCCAACACGGTCGTCGCCGTCGAGCACGGCCGCGCCACCGTCGAGGTCGACCAACTCTTCAAGGCAAACGACATCCATGTGCTGGAAGATCATGTGCCAGTTCAACTTGTCAAGATAGGCCTGTACGAGTTCGACGCCAACCAGGGAACCGTCCTGGTCTTCGAGGGCCGAGCCGCGATCGACAAGGGCAATGGCCACTGGGCCACCATCAAGGCCAAACATGAGGTCAACGTCACGG
Organism: Acidobacteriaceae bacterium; assembly: GCA_049579805.1. Lineage (GTDB taxonomy): Bacteria > Acidobacteriota > Terriglobia > Terriglobales > Acidobacteriaceae > Palsa-343. The sequence continues at coordinate 73,685 of JBAUOP010000082.1, read as the reverse complement.
CGGGCGCCGCGGACGTGAACTCCACAAAGTTCAACCTCAACCGGCAGGAAAACACCGCTCTGCTGCGCTGGAGCAGCCTGCGTTCCGACTACCTCTCCGAAGCCAACCAGCAGATGGCCGGTGAGTACGGTCCTGGTTACAACCCCGGCTGGTACTGGGATCCCTACATGTACGACTACACATTCCTGGGCGCTTCCCCGTTCTATAGCCCGTTCGGCTTTGGCTATTACCCGTTCGGCTGGGGCGCCGGATTCTACGGCGGTTACCCCGGCTTCTACGGCGGCTATTATGGCGGCGGCTACTACGGCGGCCACGGCCACGGTATCGGCCCCCAGGGCCCGGTGCACCTCCGCAACGGCGGATTCGGTGGCCCGGCGGTGAGCTCCTCCCATAGCGGCTTCCGCGGCAACGCCTTCCGCAGCGGCGGCGAAATGGGCGGCTTCCACGGTGGTGCTAACGCCGGCGGTTTTCACGGCGGAGGCGGCGTTCACATGGGCGCCGGCGGCTTCGGCGGCGGCCACGGCCACTAATCGCAGTTCGCCAAAAGGGCTAAAACCCCATTCTGCTCCAGCAGGATGGGGTTTTCCTTTGCCGCGACCGAGGTTACTGCACCACCTGAAGATCCCACGACGAGCCCACAGCTCCGTCAGTCGATGACTGTGGCGACAGGGTCACGCGATACTCCTTCGACGCAAGTTGCGACGCCGGCACTTCGGCGACGACGTACGACACCACGCCGGCCTGCCTCGGGCTCAGACCTGCCGCGCTGAACACGCTCCGGCTTCCGTCGCTGATGCGCACATCCCAGCGCCCTTCGGCGGATGGCGTCTCGAGTTCGAGTCTGACCGCCGCGGCTCTGCCGACATGCAGAATCGACGCCTGCTGCGCTGCCCCACGCGCCATATGCGCAGGAAGGAACAGCACTGCGGCCGCCTGCCCCATCGCCGCCTGCGGGGTTCCCGCTTGTCCTGGCGCAGTCGTTGCGGCGGTTTCTGTGGACTGCGCCGGCAGCCCTTGCCGGTGCTCAGCTTCCCAGGACACAAAGAAGACGATCAGGATCGCCAGCGCAAAACCCGGAACCAGAAATCGGCCCCACATTCCCCGGCGCCCGCCCCTGGCAGGACTCCCGGCGGCGGCTTCGATGGGAGAACTCTGCAGGCTCCGGATCAGCGCGCGCCGAATGACAACCCGCTCCCGCAGCGCCGGATCCCGCTCGATGCGCGCCCCGAACAGCTGCGCCTCCGCCGCATCCATCTCCTCCGTCACGTACTCCTCGATCAGATCGTCCTCGGCATCCTGCACGTCCGAGAAATACGCCTCGTCCTGAAACATTCGTTCCTCGATCGCCTCTGCCTGCTCCGGCGGCAGCCGATCCAGTAAAAACTCGCGAAATTCCTTCGAATTGGGGGAAGAATTCATTGTCCGCCGTTCTCTTGCGTAAGCCGTGCCCGCACGCAACCTTCAATCGTCCGGCGCAGCCGGAAGACTCGCTTGCGGAATGCGTTCGGGGTCATGCCCAGGGCCTCTGCCATTTGGCGGCGATGCTCAATCAGAGCCCGGCCGCGCGAGGTGTAATACTCCATCAGAAGTTTGCGATCCTCTTCCGAGTGCCGGCACAGACAGGCTTCCATCGCCTCCTGCATTTTTCCTTCATCTTGTGTGTCTGAAACACTGGAAATGTTCCGCGCATAGTGACGATTCGCCTCCGCTTCCCGGCTGCTTCGACGGCCTTCTTCCTGCGCCACCAAACGGGCAATTCCGTATGCATACGACTCCGGCACCTCGATGCGTTCCCCCGTACTTAAACGGTTGGCCAGCCGATCCACCACCTCATCGGCCAGCGACTCCGCCAGAATGAACTGCCGCCGCGCAAAGAAGAACGCCAGCCGCTCCCGCAGCCGCTCATACCGCGCCGCCGCCTCGTCCCGGTTCTCTCCGAGACACAACAGCAGCCGATCCAGCCCTTCCCGCGTCAGCCGCTCTGTCTTCCGATTTGCCAGAACCTTCTCCATGGGAAATTACCGAGGCAGCGGATGCGAATCCCCCTCCAGGGTAAATCCCGCCCAGTAATAAGGGTTGCTCCACCGCGGAACTTTCGCAATAGCCCTTTGGGCGGAACGCAGCGCCTCCGCCGGCGATGCGCCCCCCTGGTACAGTGCCTGGTAAAAACGGCGCATCAGCTCCGCCGTAGCTGCGTCATCCACGTCCCACAGCGATCCCACGACACGCCGTGATCCGGCGATCAGAAAGGAATACGACAGCCCCACCAGTCCTTCCCCCGGCAACCGGTCCCCATTGGCTGTCTGGCAGGCGCTCAGAACCACCAGATTGACCGGCATCTGCATCGAGGCAATATCGGAAAACCAAAGCGCGCCCGCCTCCGCATGACCGGCCGCATCCAGCCGCGAAAGCATGATGTTCGACAGCTCCGGCTGCACCGGATTAAGGAACGCATGCGTCGCGAAATGGACAACCTCGAAGTGCGACCAGTCCAGCGACCGAACCCGCTCCGCGCTGGCCGCAAAACCCACCATGGGATCCACGCGCGATGCTCCGGCCGCCGCCTCGATCGCCCCCACTTCCTGCCCCGCATAGGCCAGCCGCGTCAGATCCGTACCTGCGGTCGTCTCCGACCAGAAGTTGTCCGCCGCATCTTTCATTGTGGCGCGCTCTCCGCCCCTCATCGCGGCCACCGCCCGAGGATCGTCGGCATTAAAGACCGGATCGGCGATCACGGCAATCTCTGTGGATCGGTTGCTCTCAGGTCGCTGCAGCAGCGCCAGCAGGGTTGCGATCGACGGCTCCCGAACAACGCAATATTGATCCTGCAGGAAGCGCGCACCCTGCCCATGCGCGCTCACCACGCGCAGCGCCTCCATCGGCACCGACAACACCGGCCCGTCACCCACAATCAGGAGCGTGTGCACCGCATGCGGAATCGCTCCCGGCGGCAGCAGCCACCGACCCAGCTGGCCGGCCGCCTGGTTGAATCGCGTAGCCGAACCCAACAATGCGGAGGCAAACGCCTCCGGGCTCGAGAACTCCCTGCTGAACGGCCCGGTAAGGTCATGCGTCAGCTGTTGCACCAGCGGGCTCAGCTTCCCCGCGCCCGGCAGCGTGTACGCGTGGAACGAATCCGCCGTGATCACCCACAGATAGCTGGCATCGTCATTCGTCCAGTACTCGAGCGCGGCCGTTCTGCCATCGAGATTCCGCTGCAGCGTTCCGATCAGCGCGCCAGGAGAAGCGAAGAGACCTGCGCTTCCCGAAAGAGACGCCGTGCCGCTCCGTCTCATTCCCGATTCGAGGCGGTCTTCCTGCTCCATCAGCCGGGCTACTTCGGATTCCAGCCGAGCCGCTTCCGCGGAATGCGGATGCGCCTCCCGCAGCGCCGCCAGACTGCTTTCTGCCAGGTGGATTCGCCGCAGGCTTTCCGCCTGCCGCGCTCGCAGTGTGCGGTCCTCGCCGTTCGATTCCCGGGAGCCGCTCTCTTCGATTTGATCCAGCAGAAATCGCGCTCGCCCTCGCTCCGCAATCGCCAGTGCCTGCCGATCGTAGCCGCCGCCGGGATGCTGCGCCGCGAGGTGCATCAGCACATCGATGGCCAGCGCATAATAACTGTGCCACGAGGAGAAATAGCCCGTCCGCAGCGAGTCCGGCGGCGTCGAGTCGCGCGCGCTCTCAATCCCGTCCAGCGCTTCCTCGATGTCGTGCAGCGCAGTCAGCTCCTCTCCACCTTTGAACTCCGCGTGCGCCAGACCTCCCAGCGCCGGAATCAGATCGGGATGATCGAACGACTGCCGGGCAATGGTCGCGGCGGTCCGATAATCGGCCCGAGCCGCGGTCACATTCCCGGCCCCAAGCTCCATATCCCCGTCCGCCGTGGCAATCTCCGCCAGCGCGTCCGCTTCGTGAATCTCACCCGCCAGCTGCCTGGCCTGCTCAAAGTAGCTGCGCGCATCGGAGAATTTCCTCTCCCTGCTGCAAACCGTTCCCAGTCCCAGCAGGACGAACACCTTCTCGCGCTTCATTCCCGTCGATTCGGCTAACTGCAGGGTTCGCGTATAAGTGCCGAACGAGTCGGATAACTGGCCCGCGTCCTCTTCCAGCTTTGCCCTTTGAATCATGGTCGCCAGCTGCCCGAGCAGATAAGGATGTTTGACCCAGAATGCTTCCGCCCGCCTCTGCATATCCTGAGCCTGGGCCGTCGCGTCCAGTTGCTCATACAGACTGGCCAGATCGGTCTCGGCAAATCCGATCATCACGTCCGCGGCATTGATCTTCTCCAGCTGCAGTACCTGCGAGTAGGCCTCGAACGCAGCCTGCATTCTTCCCTGCAGCAGATCGATGCTCCCGATGACGTCCTCGATGTGCAGCGCTCCGCGCTGATCCTGCAGCTCCCGCGCCACCGCGATCGCGTCATTCTCATCCTGCAACGCACCTTCGTAGTCTCCGGTCATCTGCAGAAGCTTTCCGCGATTCTCAAACAGAACTTCCTCATTGAATCGGTCCCCGGTCTCCGCAAACAGCCGCAGGGCGTTGGCATAATCCTGCCAGCCCGCGCTGTAATCGGCGAGGTCCGTCTGAATGAATCCGGCCGACTTCCACGCACTGGCCTGCTCCACCAGGTCCCCGCCATCTGCCAGATGGACCGCCCGCAGGGCGACGGTGAGTCCCTGCTCTGGCTGGCCCATGGTGAAGGCCAGATAGATCGCCTTCCAGGCCAGCGTCCGCCGCAGCATCGGAATGTCGTTGATCTGCTCCCAGGCCGCCGTGGCCCGGTCGTAGGCCGCAAGCGCCTCCTTCGCGTTGCCCGGATCATGCTTGGCCCAAAGCGAATCTGCCTCCGCCAACGCCTCCTCGCCCTGCTCGGCAACCTTGTCCTTTGCGTCTTCAGGATGAGGAGCGCTGGCCATGATCCGCACCATCGCCGCCTTCCGTTTGCTTGCGCCCGTCACCACAAAGGACTGCCGCTTTTCGCTGCCCGGCAGGGTAAACCGAATCTGCGCGTCTTTCCCGGCCAGATTGGTCCGAGGAGCGTGCGCGCGACCGGCACTATCCGTCCAGGTAACATTGGAGGTTTGTTGGTTCTCCGTGATGGTTAGAACCACGGTGGTGCCGGCCGGCACACTTACTGTGAATCTTAGGTTGGTCCCTGGAGGAATCTCTTCCTCGACCGCCGCACTCCCCGGCGTAACCACCAGGAACGGCGGAGGATTCTGATCGGAAGCACGGAGTCCGCGCGGACTCACAGCCGCCACGGCAAAAACCACCGCCAGCAGGCAGTATCGGACCCTGCGCGCGCTCCGTTGTCGTGCCCAGAGTCCCTCGCTCGACCGCATAGTGGAGGCTATTCTAGAGGATCGACCCTGCTTTGGCCACGAAGAAGAGGGCCGTCGTTGATGCAGCCACAACTCTCACCGTGGATCGCTTTTAACACCCCGTTCATCTCCGGAAATCCGGTCCAAATCAAGATTCAGCCCGAGCACGTTCACCCGCGGTTCTCCCAGAAATCCGAGCTGGCGACCCTCGATATGCCGCTCGACCAGCATGCGGACCGTGGACTCCGGTAAATGCCGGGCCGCCGCCACGCGCGGCACCTGATACAGCGCTCCCGCCGGCGAGATATCCGGATCTAACCCCGAAGCCGAAGTCGTCACCAGACCAATGGGAACTTCCTTCCCCGGATTCTGTTTCTGCAGAGCGGCCACGTCCGCATCGATGCGATCGATCAGCTTCTTATTAGTCGGGCCATAATTCGACCCACCGGAGTTGGTCGCATCGTAGCCGTTGCCCGCTGCCGACGGCCGCCCATGAAAATACCGGTCGCTGCTGAAACTCTGCCCAATAATCGCCGACCCGATCACCTGTCCGTCGCGCCGTATCAGCTGCCCATCGGCTTTTCTGCGCATGGTGAGCTGAGCGAGGCCTGTCACCAACAACGGGTAACCAATTCCCAGCAAAATCGTCGTAACAATCGTGTAACGAATCGCGATATTCAGCACGCTTTTCATAACTCTCCTCAGGCCAGACGCAGCCCGTTCAGCATCAGATCGATCACCTTAATTCCGATAAATGGCACAATGATCCCCCCAATGCCGTAGATAATAAGATTGCGCCGCAGCAGCGCCTGCGCCGACATCGGCTCGTACTTCACGCCCCTCAGCGCCAGCGGAATCAGCGCGACGATGATCAGCGCATTGAAGATCACCGCCGACAGAATCGCCGAGTGCGGCGTTGCCAAATGCATGATGTTCAGTGCATTCAGCACCGGAAACACGCCGGCAAACATCGCCGGAATGATGGCGAAATACTTAGCCACGTCATTCGCAATGGAAAAAGTAGTGAGCGCCCCGCGCGTCATCAGTAACTGCTTGCCGATCTCCACAATCTCGATCAGCTTCGTCGGGTTAGAATCCAGGTCCACCATATTGCCGGCTTCTTTCGCCGCCTGCGTGCCCGTATTCATCGCCACACCCACATCCGCCTGCGCCAGCGCCGGCGCATCGTTGGTGCCATCGCCAGTCATTGCCACCAGCTTGCCTTTTCCCTGCTCCCGCTTGATCAGGTCCATCTTGTCTTTCGGTTTGGCTTCGGCCAGAAAGTCATCGACGCCTGCCTCTCGCGCAATCACCGCCGCCGTCATGGGATTGTCGCCGGTGATCATGATGCTGCGGATTCCCATCGCCCGCAGCCGCGCCAAACGGTCCTTCAGCCCGCCCTTCACAATGTCTTTCAGATAGATCACGCCCAGCGCCGTGCTGTTCTCTGCTACCACGAGCGGCGTCCCTCCAAGGCGCGCAATCTCCTCCACCCGATCCACCACCTGCCGCGGCACCCGCGACCCCTGCTGCTCCAGATAGCGCGCAATCGCGTCCGAGGACCCCTTGCGAATCCTCGTTCCCGGCAGATCCACCCCGGACATCCGTGTCTGCGCGCTGAACGGCACGAAGGTACACTGCATGCCCGTCAGATCGCGCCCGCGCAGGTTGTACTTCTCCTTGGCCAGCACTACGATCGAACGTCCCTCCGGCGTTTCATCCGACAAGGAAGCTAACTGCGCCGCGTCCGCCAGCCGCTCCGTGGTGATATCGGGCGCCGGAAAGAACTCCGTCGCCTGCCGGTTGCCCAGCGTAATGGTTCCCGTCTTGTCGAGGAGCAGCGTGTTTACGTCGCCCGCCGCTTCCACCGCCCGGCCCGACATGGCCAGCACGTTGTACTGCACAAGGCGATCCATGCCCGCGATCCCGATCGCCGACAGCAGAGCCCCAATCGTCGTGGGAATCAAACACACCAGCAGCGAAACCAGCACGAAGATCGTCTGCGGCGCGTGAGAATAGATGGCAAACGGCTGCAGCGTCACCACCGCCAGAAGAAAGATCACGGTGAGCCCGGCCAGCAGAATGCTCAGCGCTATCTCATTCGGCGTCTTCTGCCGCTCGGCCCCTTCCACCAGCGCGATCATGCGATCCAGAAACGTCTCTCCGGGATTCGATGTAATCCGAATCCTGATCCAGTCAGAAAGAACCCGCGTGCCACCCGTCACCGCGGAACGGTCCCCGCCCGCCTCGCGAATGACCGGCGCCGACTCGCCCGTGATCGCCGATTCATCTACAGAGGCGACCCCTTCGATGACCTCACCGTCTCCTGCAATAAACTGCCCAGCCTCTACGCGAATAACATCGCCCGACCGCAGTTGTGAACTGGACACGGCCTCCATCGAGTTATCCGGCCGGTACCTGTAGGCCATGGTCTCGCCCTTCGCCTTGCGCAGCGTATCCGCCTGCGCTTTGCCTCGCCCTTCTGCTACCGCCTCGGCAAAGTTGGCGAAAAGAACCGTGAACCAGAGCCACAGCGTGATCTGCAGATCGAAGCCGACCGGCTTACCGTGCACCGCCTCTTCGATCAACAGCGCCGTCGTGACCGCGCTCCCGACCTCGACCACAAACATCACCGGGTTCTTCATCATCACGCGCGGATCGAGCTTGCGAAAGGCGTCGATAACTGCCTGGCGAACGATTTCCGCGTTCAATAAGTTGTGCTTGCGTGCCATCTTGATCCTCGTGCTACGAAAAGAGAGTTCCGTGCTGCAGCAGTAAGTGCTCCAGAATCGGTCCAAGGCTCAGCGCCGGGAAAAACGTCAGCGCACCCACGATCAGAATCACGCCCGTCAACAGCAGCGTGAACAGCGCTGTATTCACGGGAAACGTCCCCGGCGAAGGTGGAACGCTCTTCTTCCGCGCCAGATTCCCCGCCAGCGCCAGCATGGGAATCATCATCAGAAACCGGCCCACCAGCATCGTGAATCCCAGGCTGATGTTGTACCAGTGCGTGTTAGCGTTCAGCCCCGCAAAGGCGGAGCCGTTATTCCCCGTGCCCGACGAGAAGGCATAGAGGATCTCCGTAAGTCCATGTGGGCCATTGTTAGCCAGGCTGTTCAAACCCATAGGGGACAGCACCGAAATCGCCGTCAGGATCAAAATCATGAACGGGAAGATCAGGACGTACAGCATCGACATCTTCACGTCATAAGCTTCGATCTTCTTGCCGAGATACTCCGGCGTGCGCCCCACCATCAGCCCCGCAATAAAGACCGACAACACCACAAAGATCAGCATCCCGTACAAACCCGAGCCGACGCCGCCGAAGATGATCTCGCCTAACTCAATATTCAGCAGCGGAATCATCCCTCCCAGCGGCATAAACGAGTCATGCCAGGAGTTAATCGCACCGCAACTGGCATCCGTCGTGATCGTGGCAAAGAGCGCGGAATCCGTAATGCCGAATCGCGTTTCCTTGCCTTCCATATTGCCCCCGGCCTGCAGCGCGCTCGCCTGCTGATTCACTCCGTGTAGCATCGGGTGCGGCTGCGACTCCGCCCAATACACCACCGTGAATCCTGCGGCAAAGAGCACGGCCATACAGGCAAACACCGCCCAGCCGTGCCCCGGAGACCCGGTCATCCGGCCAAGGGTCACCGTCAATCCTCCGCCGATCAGAAAGATCAGGAACATCTCCAGAAAATTGCTGAACGGCGTCGGGTTCTCGAAAGGATGCGCGCTGTTAGCGTTAAAGAATCCACCGCCATTGGTGCCCAGTTCCTTAATCGCCTCCTGCGAGGCTACCGGTCCCTGCGCAATGGTCTGCGTCTGATGCTCCAGCGTGTGAGCCACCGTGTAAGGGTGCAGATTCTGCACCACTCCCTGGCCCACCAATACCAGAGCCACCACAATGCACAGCGGCAGCAATATATACAGGCAGGCCCGCGTTGTATCTACCCAGAAGTTGCCGATCGTCTTCGACTCTCGCCGTGCAATGCCCCGCACCAGCGCGATCGCCACCGCGATCCCGACGGCTGCACTAAAGAAGTTGTGATACGCAAGACCCACCATCTGCGTGAAGTAACTCATGGTGGTTTCCGGCGTGTAGGCCTGCCAGTTCGTATTGGTGGTGAAGGAGGCGGCCGTATTCCAGGCAAGATCGGGCGCAACATTCGCCAGGTGTTGTGGATTCCACGGAAGGAACCGCTGCACCCGCTCGATCACATACGTCAGCAGCAGCGAGACAAAACTGAAGATCAGCATCGCCACCGTATATTCCCGCCACGACATCTCCTCGTCCGCATGAACCCCACACACACGATAGATCAGGCTTTCCAGCGGACGCAGGAATGCCAACTTGCCCTCAAACACCCTCGCCATATAAAGACCCATAGGCTTCATGCAGACGAGCAGAACAGCAAAGTAGACAGCGAATTGCACCCATCCGTTCAGGGTCATTTCAGAACCTCTCCGGGTAGAGCAGGGCCACCACCAGATACCCACCAATCAGGGCACTGATCACCAGAATGGCTACAGTTGTTCCATGCATCGTCGTTACCTCAACCTCTCGCACGCCGCGACGTACAAAAGCGCCACGACAAAAAACACAATCGTGAACGCCACCATCAGCAGGTCCCACATGGTTCTCTCCTTACCAGGATCCCTGTTTGCCGCCGTACCACCACACCAGGCCCATCCCGGCGGTATCCTGGTGGCCGCTGGGCGACGCTGGGTTGTCGGTGACAAAATAGCCGCGATTGCTCCAGTCGCGGCGATATTCCAGAAAGACGTCGAAGTTGTCACCCAGAGTCGCCTTGTAAGTCCCGGTGACCTCCTTCAGCGCCTGGCGCGCATTGCTGAAAAGGCCGTCCGGATCGGACAGATACTCCGTCCGCACCGCAAGAGCGCGCCGAGGCGTGACCTGATACAGCGCATAGGCCGCACCTCCATCCACATGCGCCGGCGCCGACGACTCGCCGGGCGCTGCATTGGCCCACATTCGCTGGATCACATAATCCCCCTCGCCGGCGAGTTCAAGCTTCGGGCTCACTTGCCAGGTCGCATAGCTGTCGATAATGTGCAGCTTGCCGTTGGGAGCCGGAGTAATCGGCGTCACGCAAAGCCCTGGCTGCACAGGCACCGTGCAATTCGTCGCCTGAGCCGCATCCGGGTTCTCCTGACCCAAATAGCTGTTAATCGTCCAGCTAACCGCCGAAGCCGGCTGTAACACGACCCCAAACAGCTCGTCCTTATACCCGTTGGTTGGCTCCGTTTGATTGGTCCCGTTCACCAACCAATAATTCGCCGTCAGCCACCGATTCACCGCATAACTGGCGCGCACACCATTGTGGTAGAACGGTAGAAAGTCGAAATACCAGGACCGCGAATAATTCATCTGGTCCTTGGCGTAGTTCCCTTCAATGCCCAGGGAACTGGCCCACTTACCCACGTCCACGTGAAGTCCCGGCCCCACCGGAACGACGTACGACCCATAGGCCTGGAAGATGTTCCGATAGAGTTCCGGACGCGGCTCGTTGGCGGGGTTCCCCTGCAGCGTCGCAGTCGCCTGCCCGAACTGCAGGTCTACCCGGAAGCCATAGCGGCGGTGCGCGCTAACATCCGGCTGCAGATCGAAAACCAGTCCCGCCTGATTGATGCTGAACGCGTTGCTCAGCACGTCATAGGCGCGCAGGTCATTCACCCGCCCCACCGGATCGTTGAAGTTATATTCGTAATAACCGTCCAGGTAGTAGTTCAGGGTGGCTCCTCCAGGCATCGCCCCTGGGGGGTTAGCAGCGGCCACGGTGGTTTGCGGGGCGAGACTCGGGTCTACCGTCGCCGGAGCCGCCGCCCGCCGCAATTCCGCGGCTGCCGTTACCAGCGCAGCCGCCGTTTGAGGACCGCTGTCGCCGCCTTCACCGGCTGCTGCACTTCCTTCCACGCGGCGCTCGGCTTCCAGCACGGCGACCCGGCGTTCCAGGTCCACCACCATTTGTCTCAGTTGCTCCACCTCTGTCGATGGATCCTGAGTCTGCGCCCGCGCCGGAGTCCCGGCATTCGCAGTCAATATCAGAACCAGCGCTACCGGAATGAGTCTGTCCGCCGTTGCGTGTCTTAACCGCACCATACTTTGGACAGTGAAACGCCCTCAGCGCTAAGTCTCTGTAAGGGACATGTAAGGAAATCGTAAAGTCCTATTGCGGGGATCGCTCCACGACGCGCGCAGGCTCCTTCGCCTTGCCCCCGACCTACTCCAGCGAACCTTCCGGCAGAAAGCGATAACCTACCCACGGCTCCGTCTGGATGTACTCCTTCAGCGTGTCGCCCTGCAGTTTTTTGCGCAGTTGGCCGACAAACACGCGCAGATACTCCGGCTGCTGGGCCGATTGCGCGCCCCACACCGCCGTCAGCAGCACGCGATGCGTCAGCACCTTTCCCGCATTGCGCGCAAACAGCAGCAGCAGGTCGAATTCCTTGGGGGTCAGATGCACAGGCTTGCCGCGCACTGTTACCGTATGCGCTCCCGCATCGATGGCAAAATCGCCCATCTCCATCGGCCCTTCCCCAGGACGCTCCGGCGCGCGCCGCAAATGCGCGCGAATCCGCGCCAGCAGCTCCTGGGTGCTGAAAGGCTTGGTCACGTAGTCGTCGGCGCCCGCGTCCAGCGCCTCAATTTTCGCGTGCTCCTGCTCCCGGACCGACAGCACCAGAATCGGCGTGCGGCTGGTGCGGCGCACGCTCCGGCACAACTCCACCCCGCTCATCCCGGGCATCATCAGATCCGTCACAATCAGGTCCGGCTGCCATTCCTCGATCAGCCGCAGCGCCTCTTCCGGATCGTTCGCCGTACGCACGTCGTACCGCTGCGCGGAAAGCGAGGTCCGCAGCACTCGCGTGATCTGGATCTCGTCATCCACCACGAGGATTCGTTCGGCCGCGGACTCGCTTCGGGGTATCATCGCCAGTCATGGAGAAGCATACAGCGCGTATAGCCCAGGCCGCGCTTCGCTACGCCATTCTCACGGCCGCCGCAGCTCTTGTGGTTGTGCTCTTCCGCCTCGTTCGCATCAACGAGACCACCGTCGCGCTGGTTTTTCTCATGCTCGTGCTCTGGACCGCCTCGCGCTGGCGCCTCATGTATTCCGTTTACCTGTCTCTGCTGTGCACACTGCTGTATAACTTCTTCTTCCTCCCCCCGGTTGGCCGGCTCACCATCGAGGACCCTCGTAACTGGGTCGCTCTGGCTTCGTTTCTCTGCTGCAGTGTCCTCGTCAGCCATCTTTCCAATCAGGAGCACCGCCATGCCGAGGCGCTGGAGCAGCGCCGCCACGAGGTGGAACGCCTCTACGAATTCGGCCAGCAACTGCTCCTCCAGGAGGATTTGACGGCGCTGGCGCGTACCACCCCCTCCATGATCGCTTCCGTCTTCGGAATCCAGGCGGTGGCCCTCTATCTCCGCGAACAGGATGTCCTGTACGCATCCGACCCTGGCAATCGGCTGCCCTCCGGCCTCGATCTGCGGCTGTCTTCTGCTCAGGCAGACACAGTTCTCCCGCGGCCCGACGGTGCCCGCATCCTTCCCCTCCAGCTCGGCATGCGCTCGCTGGGCGCGCTCGCCATGACCCAGGCCGAATACGCCCCCAGCATCTACGAGTCCATTGGCAACCTCCTCGCCATCGCGCTCGAACGCGCCGCCGCCCTCGAGCGCAGCAGCCGCCTGGAAGCCTCTCGGCAGAGCGAACGCCTGCGCTCCGCCCTCCTTGACTCGATCACTCACGACCTGCGTACGCCCCTCACCGCCATCCGCGCCGCCGCCACCACCCTGGTCAGCCAGCCCCACCTGCCTGACTCCGAGCGTGCCGAGCTCACCACCGTCGTCGAGGAAGAGAGCGCCCGTCTCGACCGGCTCATTGGCCAGGCCGTGGAGATGGCTCAGCTGGACGCCGCCACCCTGCAGATTCGCGCCGAGCCCCAGGATGTCCGCGAGTTGGTGGAAACGGCCCTGGATGAGATGCGCTCCCAGCTGCGTAACCGTCTCGTCGACATTCAGGTTCCCGACGGTTTACCCCGCGTTCCGATGGATCGCGAACTTATCTCCAGGGTGCTGCGGCACCTCATCGAAAATGCGCTCGCCTATGCTCCGCCGGGGTCTCCGATTGCGATCACCGCCACGCGCGACGACCATCGCCTCATCGTCACCGTGGCCGACAAGGGCCCGGGCATCGAACCCGCGGAGCAGCCGTTCATCTTTGACAAGTTCTTTCGCGGGCGGCAACACCGGTCATCGGCGCGCGGCACAGGAATGGGCCTCGCCATCTCCAAAGCCATTGTGGAAGTGCACAAGGGCCGCATCGCTGCCGCGAATCCACCCACCGGCGGCGCGGCTCTCACCTTCTGGCTGCCCCTCACCGGCTAAATGAAGCCGCCCCGCACAGCGCGACGACCCTCTACCCGACGAAGTCCACCTGCACCGGATGCGGAATGATTCCGCGCTCGTGCCCCATCTTCAGCAGCTCTCGGATCGCCTCGCGCCCGTCCTCGCCATAGTCCAGCGTCCGCTCGTTCACGTACATACCCACGAACTTGTCCGCCAAATTTGTGTCCAGGTCGCGCGCGAACTGCATCGCGTAGGCCAGCGCCTGCTCCCGGTGGTCCAGTCCGTGCTGAATGCTGTCCCGCAGCGCCTGGGTCACCGTCAGCATCGCGTGCTCTCCCATCGACCGCTTAATCGCGTTCCCGCCCAGCGGCAACGGCAGCTTCGTCTGCTCGCGCCACCACACTCCCAGGTCCAGCACCTTGTACAGCCCGCTGTGCGAGTACGTCAGCTGTCCCTCGTGAATGATCAGCCCCGCCTGGAAGTTCCCCGCCAGCACCTGGGGAATGATCTGGTCGAACGGCACCACGGCCGTCTCGACCTCCGGCGCAAACAGCTTCAGCGCCAGATACGCCGTCGTCAGCGTCCCCGGCACCGCGATCTTCACCTTGCGAATCTCGCTCAGGTCGAACGGCCGCGGCGCCACCACCATCGGTCCGTAGCCTTCCCCCACCGAGCCGCCGCACGCCATCAGCGCGTACTTGTCCTGAACGTAGGGATAAACGTGGAACGAGATCGCCGTCACGTCGTAGAACGCCTCGCGAATCGCCCTCTGGTTCAGCGTCTCGATATCGCACAGCACATGGTTGAACTTGTACCCCGCCACCCGAACTTTGTTCGTGGCCAGCCCATAAAACATAAACGCATCGTCCGAGTCCGGACTGTGCGCAACTTTGATTTCACGTGTGGCAGGCAAAACCATAGCATCCGCGGCAGAAGAAGTGGTGCTCAAGTTCCTGATCCTTTCCCAATTCCATCCCAAATCCATCAGGACGCGTCCAATTCAATCCACTTTCCGCGCGTCCCTCCCCATTCTCCTATAAACCCCTGCGGATCGGGAAAGAATCCCTCCCACGCCACGCGCCACACCACACCCCCGTCACCTTCCCCCTACAATAAGAAGCAGAAAGCTCCGCATGCGCACGCATCCCCATTGGCTGTCGCTCTTCGCCCTCTTTCTCGCGTCCCTCGTCGCTTCTGCCGCGCCCACCCCCGCCGCCCCTGCGCCGACTCTCACCGCGCCCCACCTCTCCGTCACTTTGCTCGTCCCACCCGCCCAACTTTACCCGGGACAATCCTTCACCGCCGGCCTCGACTTCCGCATGGACCCCGGCTGGCACGTCTACTGGATCAATGCCGGCGACTCCGGCGAACCGCCCGTCGCTGACTGGAAACTCCCCAAAGGCGTCACCGCCGATCCCCTCCAGTTTCCCCCGCCGCAACGTCTGCCCCTGGGTCCTCTCATGGACTTCGGCTATGAGAACGAAGTCGTCTTCCCCGTCCCCATGCACGTCGCCGCGGACTTCCACCCCACCACGCCTCAGGCCATCCTCGCTGCCCATGTCTCATGGCTCGTCTGCCGAGAAGTCTGCATCCCCGGCAGAGGCGACCTCGCCGTCTCCCGCACGGCTCTCACCAAACCTCCAGCCATCCCCACCACCGACACCACCGCCCAGTCCATCATCAATCACTTCCGCGATCAGCTCCCCCAGCCCCTCCCCGCCTCGGACGCCGCCCACTTCCACTCCACTCCAAAAGGCTTCGTCCTCGACGTCACCACCGGCAGCCAGGTCTTCTCCGCGCAGTTTTTCCCGCTCGACCAGAACATCCTCGCCAACGCCGCGCCCCAGCCCGTCACACCCTTACCCAATGGCGTCCAGCTCACGCTCGCCAAAGACCCGAGCCTCGCTAACTCGCCCACGCAGCTCAACGGTCTCCTTGAACTCCCCGGCGGCATAGCCTTCATCGTCCACGCAACCCCCGGCGCACTCCCCGCCACGACGACGGCCGCGTCCACCTCCGCCGCCACCCTCGCCGGCATCGCAGGCCTCGCCTTCCTCGGCGGCATCCTCCTCAACCTCATGCCCTGCGTCTTCCCTGTCCTCTTCATCAAAGGCCTCGCGCTCGTGCAATCCGGCCAGCATGAGCGCCACCGCCTCCGCGCTCATGGATGGGTCTACACCCTCGGCATCCTCGTCTCTTTCTGGATCGTCGTCGCCGTCCTGCTCATCCTCCGCGCCGCCGGCCGCCAGCTTGGCTGGGGATTCCAGTTCCAGTCCCCCATCTTCGTCGCCCTCATGGCGATGCTCCTCTTCTTCCTCGGCCTCGCCCTCGCCGGACAATTCGAAATCGGCCTCTCCCTCACCAGCGCCGGCGGCTCGCTCGCGCAAAAGCAGGGATACGCCGGCAGCTTCTTCACCGGCGTCCTCGCCATGGTCGTCGCCACTCCCTGCACCGCGCCCTTCATGGGAGCCGCCATCGGCTACGCGCTCTCCCACTCGGCGATCGTCAGCTTCATCGTCTTCACCGCCCTCGCCCTGGGACTCGCCGTCCCCTACCTCGCCCTCGCCTACTTCCCCGGATGGGCGCGTCTCCTCCCCAAACCCGGCGCGTGGATGGAGGTCCTCAAGCAGGCCGTCTCCGTCCCCATCTTCGCGACCGTCATCTGGCTGGTCTGGGTCTATCTCCGCGTCGCCGGAACCGGCCTCTCCCTCATGGCCCTGCTCGCCGCCTTCCTTCTCCTCGCCATCGCAGGATGGTTCCTCGGCCGCTGGCCCGGCAAAACCGCCCCCGCATTCATCGCCGCCCTCATCGTCGCCGCCGCCATCGCCGTTCCCATCTCGATCCTTCACGCGATGCCCCCGCCCCGCGTCGAAACCACCGCGATTTTTCGCAATGGCGACCAGGGCGCTCCCGGCTCCCAACTCCCGGCACCCGGCTCCGAGTGGCAACCCTTCACCCCCGCGCGCCTGTCTGAACTCCGCGCCCAGCACCGTGCCGTCTTCATCGACTTCACCGCCAGCTGGTGCCTCTCCTGCCAGGTCAACGAGCGCCTCATCCTCGACCGCTCCGACGTCCGCCAGGCCCTCCGCAACTCCGGCGCCGCCCTCCTCCGCGCCGACTGGACCAACCAGGACCCCGCCATCACCGAAGAGCTCGCCTCCCTCGGACGCAGCGGCGTCCCCACCTATGTCCTTTACCCCCCCGACCCCGGCGCCCCGCCCCACGTCCTGCCCGAAATCCTCACGCCCGGCATCGTCCTCGACGCCCTGAACTCCCTGCCCAAATCACAAACGCAATCCGCTGGCGCAAATTAAATAAAATTTGTCATTCCGAGCGGAGCGCCGGCCGGGATCCGTCCAGCGGTGCCAGTACCTCCCGGCGCGCAGCCGAGGAACCCCCGTAGCGAAACGACGTGCACGCACCACAACAGCTCTGCGCGCGGAGGGAATCGGTCGCGCAGCGGCCGAAAAGGAACTCAAGCGGTGAGCTCTTAGGCAACGCGATCGCCGAACGCCGTCTCTGTAACCCGTAACCCGTAACCCGTAACCCGTAACCTGTAACCTGTAACCTGTAACCTGCACCCTGTAACCTGCACCCTGCACCCTGCCCCCCGCACGCTGTACCCTGTACCCTGCACCACTTTTTGCCTTATGTCCGACTCCCAAACTGCCGCCACCACCGCTGCCGACATCCTCCTCCTTGACCCCGAAGCCCGCGCCAGCCTCTGGGAGGCCCTCACTGACGTCATCGAGGCCTACGTGGCCCGCGTTGAAGACCTGCCCGTCTCGCCCCAGCTCGACGCCGCCCGCATCCGCGCCGTCGCCGAGTCCTTCGACTTCGACCACCCCACCCCGCCCAGCGAAACCCTCCGCCACTTCGCCGCCGTGCTCTCCCATGACCAGGTCCACACCCCGCACCCGCGCTACTACGGCCTCTTCAACCCGGCGTCCACCACCATGAGCATCGCCGCCGACGCCCTCGTCGCCGCCTTCAACCCCCAACTCGCCGCGTGGAGCCACAGCCCCCTCGCCTCGGAGATGGAGCTCCACCTCGTCCGCTCCCTCGCTGAGAAATTCGGCTGGCCACGCGACTCCGCCGACGGCGTCTTCACCTCCGGCGGCGCCGAAGCCAATCAGACCGCGGTCCTCGCCGCCCTCGCCGACCGCTGGCCCCAGCTCGCCGCCTCCGGCCTCCGCTCCCTGCCCGCCGATCCCGTCTTCTACGCCTCAGCCGAGAGCCACCACTCCTTCCTCAAAGCCGCGCGCGCCTGCGGACTCGGCTCCGCCGCTCTCCGCACCATCGACGTCGACGACTCCCTCCGCATGAAGCCCGACGCCCTCCGCGCCGCCATCGCCGAGGACCTCGCCGCCGGCAAAGCCCCGTTTCTCCTCGTCGCCACCGCCGGCACCACCGGAGCCGGCGCTCTCGATCCCCTGCCCGAACTCGCCGCCATCGCCCGCGAACACAAACTGTGGTTCCATGTCGATGCCGCCTGGGGAGGCGCAGCCGCGCTCGTTCCCGAATTACGCCGCCACCTCGCCGCCATCGAACAGGCCGACTCCATTACCTTCGACGCTCACAAATTTCTCTCCGTATCGATGGGCGCCGGCCTCTTTCTCACCCGCCACCCCGACATCCTCACCCGCGCCTTCGCCACCCACACCGCCTACATGCCCAAAGAAGCCGCGCAACTCGCCGTCACCGATCCCTTCTCGCACTCGCTCCAGTGGTCCCGCCGTTTCACCGGCGCCAAGCTCTTCCTCAGCCTCGCCGTCGCTGGCTGGGAAGGCTACGCCGCCGCCATCTACCACCAGACCGCCATGGGCGATCTCCTCCGCCGGAAGCTCCGCGCCGACCACTGGTCCATCGTCAATACCACGCCGCTGCCCCTCGTCTGCTTTACCGACGCGCGCAGCGCCTGGACCCTCGAACAGACCCAGTCCGTCGCCAATGCCGTCGTCAGCTCCGGCCAGGCCTGGATATCCACCATCCAGCTTGGACCCGCCCACCGCCCCGCCCTTCGCGCCTGCATCACGAATTACCGCACGGAGCCGCGCCACCTTGACGACCTCGTAGCCATCCTCCATCAGGTCCGCCGTTCTCAGCCGCCAGCCCCCCGGAGCGTCTGACACCCCAGCCCGGCTTCCCGCGCCCACCACCCCCGGGGCCCGGCGACAATCCCCCGAATAAGCCGGACAGCGTACCTTAGTAACCCCGCCGCCCCCTTTGGGGAATATACGCACTCCCCCAAACCGGCCATAGTTAAGAGTCGAAAGGATCCATTCGACGACGTTGCCGGGACCGCAACCAGTCCGCTTGACCCTCCTGCGCTGGGCATCTGTGCTCAGTGTTCTGGCGATCCCTCTTTGTCTGCCCGCTCAGACTCCCTCTCATCCCCTCACGACCATCGCGGCGGTCCGCAATCTCCCTTACGCCGAGGCGGCCAAAAGCCTCCCCGTCCAGGTTACCGGCGTCATCACCTACAATGGCCTCCCCGACACCGACATCTTCCTCCAGGACCGCGACAGCTGGATCTACGTCCTGCCCGACAAGCGCTACAACATCCCGCCCGGCTCCCTCGTCGAAGTCACCGGAATAAGCTCCGCCGGTTACACCACGCAAATCCAGGCCTCCTCCATCCGCCTGCTCGCCCCAGGCCACCTGCCTCAGCCTGCTTTGCTCGACTACGCCCACGCCCTCCTTCACCAAAACGACTGCCGCTACATTTCTCTCGAAGGCATCGTTCGCGCCTCGTCTTTTCAGAGCTCCGGCGGTGTCGGCGTCCACCTGCTGCAGCTTGAGTCCGACGGCAAGATGGTCGATGTCGCCGTCAGAGACTTTCCCAATTTCGATCCGGCCCGCCTCCTCGACGCCCGCGTGCGTGTCGCTGGAGCCGTCGGCGGCACTTTCGATGCCACAGAGGAGCGCATTGTCGGCCTGCGGCTCAACGTGAGCGGCGCTTCAGACATCACCTTTCTTCCGCCGCTTCCCTCCGACTCCGATTCGCCCGTCACGCTCTCTCTGGCCAGCCTGCTTGCCTCCAACGAAAGCCTCCGCCCCTGGCATCGCGTCGTCACCACCGGCATCGTCACTCTCTACGATCCCGGCGAGCTGCTCGTCATCCAGGAGGGCTCGAGCAGCCTCCTCATCCACACACGCCAGGTCGACACGCTCTCCATCGGACAGCGCGTCAGCGTCACCGGATTCGTCACCCCCTCCGATGGCGCCACCGCCATGGAGCTCGGACAGTTCACTCCACTGCCCGGTCGCGGCACAGTTGCCTCTCGACCCAGCACCTTCGCCGACGCCATGACCGGCTTTTACACCAACCGGCTCATGACCCTCGATGGCACCGTCGTCTCCCAGACGCGCGAGAATCACGCCCACATTCTTTTCCTCCGCTCCGGCAATCAGACCCTCCAGGCCGTCTTCCGCAAGCGTACCCACGATCCCGATCCCATCCCCGACTACGCGCCCGGGACCCAGCTCCGCCTCACCGGCGTCTGCATCGTGCACTTCCGCGGCTTTTGGGGCGAGGTCGAGAGTTTTCAGCTCCGCCTCCGCTCGCCCGGCGATATCGCCGTCCTCCGCCCCGCTTCCTGGTGGACGCTCGGCCACTTGTTCATCCTCACCTCCGCCGTCCTCGGTTTCGGGCTCATTGCGCTCGCGTGGGGTATGATCCTCCGCCGCCGCCTCCTCGCCCATGAAACCCTCCTCCGCCAAAAAAGCGAGTTGGAGGCCACTCGCCTCACCTCCGACGCCCGGCTCGAACGTCAGCGAAGCCACATCCTCGAGCTCATCAACAGCTTTCAGCCGCTGCCCGAGCTCCTCTCCGCCATTCAGACCTGCGCCGAAGAAATGTGGCCCGGTACCGTCGCCTATATTCACGTTCTGGTCGAGCGCACGCTGGTCCTCACCGCCGGCTCCCGCCTCTTCCCTTCCGACCTCGTCCGCCTGCAAAACGTCGATCCCTCCACCAGCGCCGAGCCCTGTGCGCTGGCCGTTCGCTCCCGCGGCCTCACCGGATGCCCGGGCTCCGCCCACATCTGGTCGCGTCCCATCCTCTCCAGCCGCGGCGAAATCCTCGGCACCCTCACTTTCGAAAACGACGAGGGGAATCCTCTCCATCTCAACAGTGACGCCTTCGACTTCGGCTGCAACCTCGCCGCCATCGCCGTCGACAATCGGCGCCTCTACGAGGACATCCTTCACCGTTCCCGTCACGACCAGCTCACCGGTCTCCCCAATCGCTCCGTGATCGAGGAGCGGCTCGAGGAGGCCATCCGTGTCGCGGAGCGAGCCCGCACCTTCACCGCCCTCCTCTTTCTCGATCTCGACGACTTCAAGTCCGTCAACGATTCCTACAGCCACCGTGTCGGCGACGCTTTCCTCATCGAGGTCGCCCATCGCTTCCGTGCCTGTCTCCGTGGCGGCGATATGATCGGCCGCATCGGCGGAGACGAGTTTGTCGCCGTCCTCACTGAGCTCAACGACCCCGGCCTCGCCCGCGTCATCGCCGACCGCCTTGTCCACGCCATGGATCCGCCCTTCCTCATCGAGCATCACCTGATTCGCGGCTCCGTCAGCGTCGGCCTCGCGGTTTACCCCGCCTCCGGACAGAGCGCGGTGACCATCACCCATCTAGCCGACCAGGCGATGTACGCCGCCAAGCGCGCCGGCGGCAATCGCGTCTGCTCCTCCGACATGCAGCCCTCTTGCCAGGCCTGATTCCCGATCCAGCGAAGAATCCGGGTGCCCAATGTCGGGTGCCCCATCCTTGTCGCGCTTTTTGCGACACGGTGGGAAGCCCAGAATCCCATCCAGCGAGAAATCCGGGTACCCACCCTCGCCGCCGGGTGCCCCATCCTTGTCGCGCGTTTTGCGACAGGGTGGGAAAGCAGAACCCCTGACCTTCGTACCGTCCGCCCCGCCGATTCCTCTTGCTCTCCGCTCCGCCAGCCATGACACTCAACCATAGTGGGGATGCTCCGCCCAGGCGGACCATCCCCACAGCCGTCTTCGGGCAACCGCATGCGGCAGCAGCACCACGGCTCTTTGAAAACTCGGCACGACACCGGACGTCTGGCGACTGGGGACTGGCGACTGGGGACTGGCGACTGGGGACCGGCGACTGGGGACTGGGGACTCGGATAACAGCGCCCAATCGGAGGGGAAACAAGGTAATACCCAAAAGGTATTACCCAACAAGCCTTTCTTTTTCAGCGAAATTCAATATGTCGCCCAGGGGGGGTACCCCCAGGGGACGGTAAAGGAGACGGTAAAAAAGGCTTCGGTTCCGATCTCTCCTCGTCCGCGCTCCGGCTTCTGTACCCTGTACCCTGCACCCTGCACTTCTGAGCTCTGAGCTACACTAGGTTCTTCCATTCATGAACCCGCTCTCCATGCATCCCGACGACCTCGCCTCTCTCAAGGACGATATGGTCGCCTTCATCGCCGGTCACGGCATCCGCCGCGTCCCCGCTCACGCCGGCGACGACGTCCCTTCCCTCCTCTGGGACGATGACGCCAACCCCGACAGCTGGAAGGATTTTGTCGAAACCGCCAAAGCTGCCGGAGCCGCCTTCATCACCATGAGCGAGGATGTCCTCGAAAAAGAGGACGTCGAGCTCCTCATCGAGGAAGTCCAGGACCAGGATTTCGACGTCGAGATGGTCACCGGCTCCTCCGAACTCGACGAAGCCCAGTCGCTCGTCCGTCACATCGGCAAAGTCGGCCGCCTCCAGCTTGGCTTCCCGCATCAGGGCTTCATCTTCCTTTACGAAACCTCGACCGACTGGTACGACCGCTACCAGGCCCTCCTTGATTCCGTGGACGACCTCAGCGACATTGTTTTCGAAGACGACGACGAAGACGAAGAGCCGTGAGCGCTCCTGAACTGGCCGCTGCGCGATCTCGTCCGCCGCAGCGCTGGATTCTGCGCGCGCCGCGCATCGACGAATCCCAGGCGCTGGCTCAGAATGCGAACATTCCGCCGCTTCTCGCCGAGCTGCTGCTCGCCCGAGGCATCCGCACTGCCGCTGAAGCCGAACAGTTTCTAAATCCACGCATCGAGCACCTGCTCGATCCGTATTCGATGCTCGGCATGGATCGCGCCGTCGCGCGCATCCAGCAGGCCATCGCCGCCCAGCAACCGATCCTGATCTACGGCGACTACGACGTGGACGGAACCACCGCGACCGTCCTGCTCAAAACGGCCATCGAGCGCCTCGGCGGCGTCACCCGCTTCCACATTCCTCATCGCCTCCGCGAAGGCTACGGCATGCAGCGCGAAATTCTCGATACCGCTGCGCGCGAAGGCGTTCGCCTCGTCATCAGCGTCGACACCGGCATTCGCGCCTTTGCCGCCGCGGAAGCCGCTGCCGAACTCGGCCTCGACCTGATCGTCACCGATCACCATTTGCCCGAGACCGAGCTCGGCGTTCCCCACGCTCTTGCCGTGCTGAACCCCAATCAGCCCGGCTGCAATTACGGTTGCCGCCATCTCTGCGGCGCAGGCGTCGCTTTTAAGCTCTCGCAGGCGCTGCTCGAAGCATGGGATCGCGAACGCACCCAAGCAAAGATTCTCCCTTCGTTCCTCAAGATGCTGGCCATCGCGACCGTCGCCGACGCGGTTCCGCTGCTGGGAGAAAACCGCGTCTTCGTCGCTCTCGGCCTCGCCGAGCTCCGCCGTCCTGTCGGTCTCGGATTGCGCGCGCTGATGCGTGAAGCTCAGATCGACACTGCGCGCCGTCCGCTGAACACCGTCGACGTCGGCTTCCGCCTCGCGCCGCGCATCAACGCCGCTGGACGTATGGATGTCGCGACGGAAGTCATCGAACTCTTCACCACGCGCGACGGCAACCGAGCCAGCGATCTTGCCGCCAAGCTGGAACGGTTGAACCAGGAGCGACGCGCCGCCGAAGCTGCCATGCTCGCCGAAATCACGGCTCGCCTCGACGAGCCCTGCTTCCGCGACAGTCGCTGCATCGTGATGGATGGCGACAACTGGCATCGCGGCGTAATCGGTATTCTCGCCTCACGCATCGTCGATCAGACCGGCAAGCCGGCCATCGTCGTCACGCGCGAGAATGGCGAAGCCTACGGTTCAGGCCGCTCCATCGCCAGCTTCCATCTGCTGGAAGCCATCGAGAGTTGCCACGACCTCTTCACCCGCTTTGGCGGACACGCGCATGCTGTCGGCTTTTCCCTGCCCAGTGATCGCGTTGAGGAGCTGCGCAACCGTCTCTGCGCCTATGCGGCCGACCATCTGCGCGAAGAAGATCTCGGCAATCCGCTCGAATGCCACGCCGAGCTGCCCCTCGACGGCATCACGACGGCTCTTCACACATGGCTGCGCCGCCTTGAGCCCTTTGGCATGGAAAATGAGGAGCCGATCTTCATCGCGCACAACGTGCGCATCGCCGCTCCGCCACTGTTCATGAAGGAGAAACATGTGCGGCTGCGCGTCGCTCAGGGGCTAACGTTTTCCGCAGTGGGGTGGAATCTCGCTGACCGTGTACGCGATCTCGCCCTTGGTCCCGAATCGGTCATTCATCTCGCGTACCGCCTGCGGGAAAACGACCATCCCGAATTCGGCGGCCTCGAACTCGAAATCGCCGGCCTCGAGCCTGCCTAACGCAGCGCCGCTCGTCGCAATTTCACAATCCGCGCCTCGACACCACACGACGCGCATCTTACTGTGTAAACAGAACCCTTCCGTGCGACGGAGAATCGAGGTCTCAAATGACCGCGTCTGTGGCCACTCTCCCGGAAACCCTGAGCGCCGAAGAACTTCACCACATCGACGCGTACTGGCGCGCCTGCAACTACCTCTGCGCCGGCATGATCTATCTGTATGACAATCCTCTGCTGCGCGAGCCGCTCAAGGCCGAGCACATCAAGAAGCGCCTGCTCGGTCACTGGGGCTCCGATCCGGGACAGAACCTGGTTTGGGTGCACCTCAATCGCCTCATCCGGAAGCACGACCTGAACATGATCTACATTTCCGGTCCAGGACACGGCGCGCCGGCCATGCTGTCGAATGCATGGATGGAAGGCACCTATTCCGAGATTTACCCCGATAAGAGTCAGGACCTTGAAGGTCTGCAGAGGTTCTTCCGGCAGTTCTCCTTCCCCGGCGGGATCGGCAGCCACTGCACGCCGGAGACGCCAGGCTCGATCCACGAAGGCGGTGAACTCGGCTACAGTTTATCCCATGCCTTTGGTGCAGCTTTCGACAATCCCGATCTGATCGTCAACTGCGTAATCGGCGACGGCGAGGCAGAAACCGGACCGCTGGCCACCTCCTGGCACAGCAACAAATTCCTGAACCCGGTGCGCGACGGCGCGGTTCTGCCCATTCTCCACCTGAACGGCTACAAGATCGCCAATCCCACGATTCTGGCGCGCATTCCCCACGAAGAACTGGAGTGGCTCTTCCGCGGTTATGGATGGAATCCGCATTTCGTCGAGGGCGACGATCCACATCGGATGCATCAGCTGATGGCATCCACGCTGGAGCAATGCATCGAGGAGATCCGCACCATCCAGCGCGATGCCCGCGAGAAAGGCAAGCTGAGCGGCGGAGCGGCGGGATGGCCGCGCTGGCCGATGATCGTGCTGCGTTCGCCTAAGGGCTGGACGTGCCCCAAAGAAGTGGACGGCCACAAGGTCGAAGGCTTCTGGCGCGCGCACCAGGTGCCCATCCTCGAAGTCGCCGAGAACCCAAAACATCTGCACCTGCTGGAAGAATGGCTCCGCAGCTACCGCCCCGAGGAGCTGTTCGATCCGCAGGGTCGCCCGCTTCCCGCGTTGCGGGCTCTGCCGCCGGAGGGCCCACGCCGCATGTCCGCCAATCCCCACGCCAACGGCGGCGTCCTGCGGAAGCCTCTTCACATGCCCGACTTTCGCGACTACGCCGTGAAGATCAAGAAGCCCGGAACAGACTATGTGGGCGCGACGGAGGTGCTGGCCCATTTCCTCCGTGACGTCATGAGAAACAATCCATCGAATTTCCGCGTCTTCGGTCCCGACGAAACCGCTTCGAACCGCCTCCAGGCGATTTACGAAGCGAGTCCGAAAACATGGATGGAGGAAATCAAACCCGAAGACGCCGACGGCACCGAGATTGCACCCGAAGGCCGCGTGATGGAGATGCTCAGCGAGCACACGCTCGAAGGCTGGCTCGAAGGCTATGTGCTCACCGGCCGCCACGGCTTCTTCTCCACCTACGAAGCCTTCGTGCACGTGATTGACTCCATGTTCAATCAGCATGCGAAGTGGCTGGAGGAGTCAAAGAAGGAGCTGCGCTGGCGCGCCTCTGTTTCCTCGGTCAATCTGCTGATCACCTCGGTGGTGTGGCGGCAGGATCACAATGGCTTCTCCCACCAGGATCCCGGCTTCCTCGACGTCGTTGCCAACAAGAGCGCTTCGGTGACCCGCATCTACCTTCCGCCTGATGCCAATTGCCTGCTCAGCGTCGCCGATCACTGCCTGCGCAGCCAGGACTATGTCAACGTGATCGTCGCCGACAAGCAGCCGCACCTGCAGTATCTCGATATGGAGGCTGCGATCCTCCACTGCACCAAAGGCATCGGCATCTGGGACTGGGCCAGCACCGATGGCAACGCCGAGCCCGATGCGGTTTTAGCCTGCGCCGGCGACATCGCCACTATGGAGGCTCTCGCAGCGGCGGCCATTCTGCGCGAGCGCTTCCCGGATCTGAAGCTGCGTTTCGTCAACGTCGTGGATCTGTTCCGCCTCCAGCCTTCAACCGAGCATCCGCACGGTCTCAGCGACGCCGACTTCAATTCCCTCTTCACTTCCGACAAGCCGGTCATCTTCAACTTCCACGGCTACCCGCTGCTCATCCATCGGCTCACCTATCGGCGCGACGTCCACGACAACATCCACGTTCGCGGCTACAAGGAAAAGGGCAATATCAACACGCCCCTGGAGCTGGCCATCGTGAACAACGTAAGCCGCTTCAACCTGGCCATGGACATCATCGACCGCGTGCCTCGGCTTCGAGATATCGGCTCGCACGCTCAGGAATGGCTGCGCGATCGGATCACCGACAGCCTCAACTATGCCCATGCCAACGGCATCGACCGGCCGGAGATCCGGAACTGGACATGGCCGCAGTGACGCCTGGCTCCGACCTCATCCTGGCCATCAACAGCGGGTCTTCGTCGCTCAAATTCGGCCTCTATCGGCCAGCAGAGACTGACGCCGATCCGACCCTCACGCTGTCGGGTGGAGCGAGCGGCATCGGGCGCAGCAACGGGCGCCTTCAGATCAAAGATGCCGGCGGCACAACAAAGCTGGACGAGGCCTACAAGCTGGATTCCCAGGGACATGCGCTGAAGGAAATCCTGGATGTCATCGAAAAGAACGTCGGATGCCGACCTCAGGTCATCGGCCATCGCGTCGTTCACGGTGGCCCACACCTGCGCGAGCATCAACCCATCACCGAGACATTGCTTTCCACGCTGAAAGCCGCCGAACAATTCGCGCCGATCCACATTCCCGCGGCCCTCGCGCTGATCCACGAAACGGCAAAGCTGTTGCCCCACGCGCACCAATACGCCTGCTTTGACACGGCTTTTCACCACACTATGCCGGAGTCGTCGCGCCATTTCGCCCTGCCCCAGCGGCTCTACGACCTTGGCGTGGAGCGCTTCGGGTTCCACGGGCTCTCGTATGAATCCATCGTGGTCCGCCTGCAGGCGACCTTGCCCAGGCGCACCGTCTGCGCTCACCTCGGTGCGGGTGCCAGCCTGGCAGCGCTGCTCGATGGCCGCTCCATCGACACAAGTATGGGCATGACGCCCGTGGGTGGGATCCCAATGGCGACGCGCAGCGGCGACTTCGATCCCGGCATCCTGCTCTTCCTGATGCGGACCGAGCAGCTCGACGCCGATCAGCTGGAGTATCTGCTCAATCGCAACTCCGGTCTGGCCGCGATCTCGGGAGGCGAGTCGGACATGCGCCTGCTGGAGGACTGTGCGTCGAAGGGCGATCCAAAAGCCAAGCTGGCGATCGAAATCTTTGCCATGGCGGCACGGAAGCAGATTGGCGCCTATGCCGCCGAGCTGGGAGGCCTGGATCTGCTGGTGTTCACCGGCGGCATTGGCGAGCACGATGCCCACATCCGGGACCGCATCTGCACCGGGCTGGAGTTCCTGGGCATCACCAGCGGCGATCCCGCCCGTTGCCAAAAGGTGCGGGTGCTGCCCTCGGAGGAAGAGCTGCAGATTGCCAGGATCACTGCCAGACTGCACCTGGGCACGGTACTTCGGTCACCCGCAGCGGTTGACGCTGCTTCTTCCCTGCACCAATAATAAAGATTCGCCTTCTGTGTCCTGACGGCTCCTGGCAGATCACAGCCAGCCGTCTCTGCGCAGCAGGAGATCGGGTTTTATCGTTTGCCGGACAGGCGGCGCAACGCTGTCATGCTCCGGCGCCGTACCACCAAGGCAGAGAAGGACGTCCTCCGTGATCCATCGCTCCAGGTTCGCTGCATGAGTAGCACGCTCGCTGGTCCTCCCGAACGCCGGGCCGCAAGCTTCTGGCAATCGACAAACGGCAAAAAAGCCGTGATGGCCGTAACAGGAGCCATCCTCTTCCTCTTCATCATCGGCCATCTGCTGGGCAATTTGCAGATCTTCGAAAGCCGTGCCCGCCTCAACGCCTACGGGGCCTTCCTGCACAATCTGGGCGAGGTGCTCTGGATCGTCCGCGGCATCCTGCTGCTCTGCGTGGGCCTGCACATTTGGGCGACCGTGCAGTTGTGGTCGCGCAACCGCAAAGCGCGGCCCGTCGACTACAAGGTGAAGAAGTCCGTGGCCTCGTCCTACGCGGACCGCACCATGTACTGGAGCGGCCCCATCATTCTGGCCTTCGTTATCTTCCATCTGCTGGAGTTCACCGCCGGCACCATTCACCCCGACTCGCAGTTCATCGACGGCGACGTCTATCACAACGTCGTCGCGGGCTTTCAGGTGTGGTGGGTCTCGGCCTGGTACATCTTCTCCATGCTCCTGCTCGGGCTGCATCTGCGGCATGGCATCTGGAGCATGTTCCAGTCCGTGGGCCTCAACCATCCGCGACACACACCGGTGCTGAAGCAGGCGGCGCTGTGGATCGCGATTCTCATCACTGTTGGCTACATTTCGATTCCCGTCAGCGTTTTGGCGGGGTGGGTTCGATAGATGAAACTGGACGCAAGAATTCCCTCCGGCCCCATTGAACAGGCATGGGACAACTCTCGCTTCGACATGAAGCTCGTCAATCCCGCCAACAAGCGCAGGCATACGCTGATCGTGGTCGGCTCCGGACTGGCCGGCGCCTCCGCATCCGCCTCTCTGGGCGAACTGGGCTACAACGTCCTTTGCTATTGCTTTCAGGACTCGCCGCGGCGCGCCCACTCCATCGCCGCCCAGGGCGGCATCAACGCCGCCAAGAATTATCAGAACGACGGCGACAGCATCTACCGGTTGTTCTATGACACGGTAAAGGGCGGCGACTTTCGCTCGCGCGAGGCCAACGTCTACCGGCTGTCTCAGAACAGCGTCCACATCATCGACCAGTGCGTCGCCCAGGGCGTCCCTTTTGCCCGCGAATACGGCGGCTCGCTGGAGAATCGCTCCTTCGGCGGCGCCCAGGTTTCGCGCACCTTCTACGCTCGCGGCCAGACCGGACAGCAGCTCCTGCTGGGCGCCTATCAGGCGCTCGAGCGGCAGATTGACCTCGGCCAGGTGACGATGTTCCCGCGTACCGAGATGCTGGACCTGATCGTCATCGACGGACAGGCGCGCGGCATCGTCACGCGCAACCTGATCACCGGCAAACTGGGCGTGCAGCTCGCCGACGCTGTGATCCTGGCCACCGGCGGCTATGGCAACGTCTACTATCTGTCGACCAACGCCAAAGGGTCCAACACCACGGCCATCTGGCGCGCCCACAAGCGCGGCGCCCTCTTCGCCAATCCATGCTTCACCCAGATTCACCCCACCTGCATTCCCGTCTCCGGCGATTACCAGTCGAAGCTCACGCTGATGAGCGAGTCGCTGCGCAACGACGGCCGCATTTGGGTCCCGAAAAAGAAGGGCGACAAACGCAAGCCCAGCGAAATCCCCGAAGATGAGCGCGATTACTACCTCGAGCGCAAGTATCCCGCCTTCGGCAACCTCGTGCCCCGCGACGTCGCCTCGCGCAACGCCAAAGCCGTCTGCGACGAAGGCCGCGGTGTAGGCGAAACCGGCCTCGGCGTCTATCTCGACTTCTCCGAAGCCATCCAGCGCCTCGGCGAGGAGACCATCCGCGAGCGCTATGGCAACCTCTTCGACATGTACCAGCGCATCACCGATGAGAATCCGTACAAGGTGCCGATGCGCATCTACCCGGCCATCCACTACACCATGGGCGGTCTTTGGGTCGATTACCAGCTGCAGAGCACCATCCCCGGCCTCTTCGTGCTCGGCGAAGCCAACTTCTCCGACCACGGCGCGAACCGGCTCGGCGCCAGCGCGCTCATGCAGGGCCTCTCGGACGGCTACTTCATCATCCCCTACACCGTCGGCAACTATCTGGCCACGGCCAAACCCGGCAAAGTGAGCGACGCGCGCCCCGAAGTCCAGGCTGCGCTCACTTCCGTGCAGCAGGATATCGACAGACTGCTCGCCATCCGCGGCAAACGCACCGTGGATTCCTTCCACCGCGAGCTGGGCAAAATCATGTGGGACGACTGCGGCATGTCCCGCAACGCGAAGGACCTCCAGGCGGGAATCGGCAAAATCCGCGCGCTGCGCGAGGAGTACTGGCGGAACGTGAACGTTCCCGGCTCCGGCGCCGACCTGAACCAAAGCCTGGAAAAGGCCGCTCGCGTCGCCGACTTTTTCGAGCTGGGCGAGCTGATGTGCATCGACGCTCTGGAGCGCAATGAGTCCTGCGGCGGGCATTTCCGCGAGGAATATCAAACGCCCGAGGGCGAAGCTCAGCGCGACGACGAGCACTACAGCTATGTCGCCGCCTGGGGCTATACCGGCCCCGGCCAACCGCCGGAGCTCAGCAAGGAACCGCTGGAGTTCGCCTACGTTCATCCCAGCCAGAGGAGCTACAAGTGAAACTGACCTTAACCATCTGGCGGCAGAAGAACCCCGGGACCCAGGGCAAGTTCGTCAGGTACCCCATGAACGACGTGAATCCGGAAATGTCGATTCTGGAGTGCCTCGACGTCCTCAACGAAAGCCTGATCGAAAAGGGTGAGGAACCGGTCGCCTTCGAGCACGATTGCCGCGAAGGGATCTGCGGCTCCTGTGGATTCATGATCAACGGCATCGCGCACGGTCTGCAGCCCGCAACCACCGTCTGCCAGCTCACGATGCGCCACTTCAAAGAGGGCGACGAGTTGACCCTCGAGCCCTGGCGCTCCGGGTCCTTCCCCTTCATAAAAGATCTGGTTGTCGACCGGCGCTCGCTCGACCGCATCATCGAATCCGGCGGATACGTCTCCGTCTCCACCGGCAGCGCACCGGATGGCAATTCAATTCCCGTCGGCAAAGAGATCGCGGACCAGGCCATGGACGCAGCCGCCTGCATCGGCTGCGGCGCCTGCGTGGCGGCCTGCCCCAACGGCTCGGCCGCGCTGTTCACCGGTGCCAAGATCGCCCACCTCGGCATTCTGCCCCAGGGCGAACCGGAAGCCGATCGCCGCGCCGTTCGCATGGTGGCGCAAATGAATGCCGAAGGCTTCGGCAGCTGCACCAACATCGGCGAATGCACCGGCGTCTGCCCCAAGGAGATTCCGCTGGAGGTGATCGCGAAGATGAACCGCGACTATCTCTGCGGCGCCTGGCGCGAGCGGCATCAGGTCGTCAACACCATCCCGCCGGTCACCGACTGGGATTTCGCGAAGAAATAGGGCTCTCCGAACGGCTCCCCGCAGCACCGCCACCGAATTCGAGACACTTCTCAATCGCCAGCAGGTCGGCCGGACGGTCAGTGGCCCTGGAGCCACTGCGCGTAAGGGTAGAGGAACAGGAAAACGACCAGCGCCAAAGCAAGGATATCGGCGTAGAGAAGCAGGAGCACGCCGCCATGGTAGAAGCTCCATTGGCGCCGGAGGCAGCGAACGGTCTCCCATGTGCCCCAGCCGGCGAGAGCGGTGGGCAGCAGCATCAGCAGCGAGGGACGGATATCGGGAAAGCCGGCCAGAGGAATCGCGAGGATGATGCTGCCGATGACGAGCACGATTCCCCGGACCAGGGAACGGACCCGTATATTGAAGACGGCGTACTGCATGGGGAGAATGAGCAAACATGTCTAATGTACCGAATTCGGGAGCGTCACCGAGTGCCGGCAGCAGCGCGGGCGTAAGCGGCATGGCCCCAGGCAGCAGGGGTAGCTCCGGACGCGCCAGGGATGCCGACGGCGCGGCGGCCAGGCGGGAACGGATTGTGAAACGGGTAGCGCGGGAGCTGCGCGACGGATTCTACGTGAACCTGGGCATCGGGATGCCGACGCTGATCGCCAACCACGTGCCCCCGGGCATCGAGGTGGTGCTGCAGTCGGAGAACGGGATGCTGGGGGTGGGGCCGTATCCGATAGCGGGGACAGAAGATCCCGATCTGATCAACGCGGGCAAGGAAACAGTGACCGCGCTGCCGGGCGCGTCGTTCTTCTCGAGCGCCGATTCTTTCGCGATGATTCGCGGCGGCCACGTCGATTTGAGCGTGCTGGGGGCGATGGAGGTGGACGAGGAGGGCACGCTGGCGAACTGGATGATCCCCGGCAAGATGGTGAAGGGGATGGGCGGCGCGATGGATCTGGTGGCGAGCGCACGCCGGGTGATTGTGGCCATGGAGCACACGACGAAGGAGGGCGCGCCGAAGATCCTAAAGAGATGCACCCTGCCGCTGACCGGGGTGCGGGTGGTGGAGACGATTGCGACCGAGCTGGCGTGGATTCGGGTGACACCGGAGGGCCTGGTGTTGGAGGAGATCGCGCCAGGGGTGAGCGTGGAGGATGTGCAGCGGGTGACGGAGCCAAGGCTGCGGGTAAGCGCGGGCTTGAAGGAGATGTTGGGGTAAAAGCAGCCGGGTCGCGATGGCAGCGCGCGTGATTCGTTCGAGAAGCCCGCTCTCAGGACCTATCCGCGCCTGCGAGCGCATCGACCCTTTACTTCGGTGGTTTGGCCGTTTCCTCTCAACTTGCCGCCCGGGGAACCATGGAGCTTCGGCGATCTGCGGTCGAATTTGCATCGGTGAGTGTGTTCAGCCCGGTGCCACTATAATTCACAGACTGGCGAGCAAATCGGTTGAGTACGATCCTGCTCCCCATGACTGAGGTCGCACATGACGAAACCCGGGGATGCAGCGAAGGACAGCGCAGACCGCTTCGATCGAAGCAATGCAGCTTCTGGACTGAGCCGCCGAGCATGGCTCAAGCTCGCCGCATCTGCGGGCGCGATGGCTCTTTCCGCCGACCCTTTGCAGAGCCTCGCATTGTCCGCAACACCTCTCCCCGCCGCCGGCAAATATCCCACTCCTTCGGAATGGACCGGCCACAACCGCAAATTGGGCGAATATTTCCTCGCTCAGGGCTATCCCGCCTATGAACCGCATCCGCGCTATCTCGGTGAGCTCCACGGTTCCTGGTCGCAAATCGGCAGGCAATATGGCGAGCGGGCAGGCGACCTGATCCGCATGGTCTATGAAGGGTGGTACCGGGAGCTTCTGCCGGTGCAGGGCAGCAGTGAAATCGTCACCGCCTATTTAGCCCAGCAGGAACGGTACTATGAATTCCTGGTCCCTGAAGCGCTGGAGATGATGCACGGCATGGCCGACGGCGCGGCGACGGAACTCTCCGCTTCCGCCTTTCCCGGCGAATTGAGCCATTTCAACAAGATCCTGATGATCAACAGCTATTACGGCCTGAAGGGAAAACCGCCCGTCTCTTCGACCGCGGAGCTGGCATCGGCCGACGACGACATCCACTGCTGCAGCGGTGCTGTTATTCTCGGCTCCGCCACTCGCGATGGCAAAGCGATTCATGTCAGCTCAGAGGACCAGCACTTTTTCCCCCAGGAATATCTGGTCACCTTCATTGCCAACCCGACGGACCCGCGAGCCCATCGCTACACTGTCACCGACTCCGCAGGCGAGATTGGGAGCGAACATGCGCAGAACGATCGCGGTGTGACCGTGAGCGGATATGCGGGCGGAAGTCTGGGCATTCTCGGGCCGACCCTGGAGGCTCCGTTCTCCGGCTATCGCAGACCCGGTCTGGACTGGCAGTTGGGGAACTTCTATGCCGCAGCGTTCGCCAGTTCGGCCAGGCATGCTGTCGAGCTTCTGACCGTCGGCCGCCCGGAATATCGAGCCAAATCAGGACATAAGATCGTCATCGGGAAATGCACGCGCGGCGTGAACTGGGTCGTTTCCGACCGTCACGAGGCCTTCGTGGTCGAGAGCATTCCAGCCGATGAAAAGGGCATGGCGCGTTACGCCATCCGCGTCCCGGGTGAGATGGGGGAGAAAGGCAATCACTATGTCGTCTCGACGAACAATGTCGAGGCGAAGGACAGCTACACCGAGGACAACCGTCACGACCCTGACCATCCCATGAACCAGCATGGGAACGGTACACAGAATCCAACGCATTTTGGGCTCAACGGCACCGGCACGCGCTTTTGGACCCTCATGACTCTCATCCAACAGAATTACGGGCAGATCACCGTGGAGATGGTGCAGGCGTGGCGCAGAACGCATTTCCTCTATGACGCATCGGGTACACGGCACGATGACGTCGAGATTGGCGGCAATCGAATTCCGGTCTATTTGGTTCCCGATACAGCGAACCTGTGCCGGCACAGCTCCGGACCCCCTGGCGTGGATACCAACGTGGGAATCAATATCTATGTCAGCCTGTCGGTGGCGGACGACCTGACATCTTTCCGAACTAAGGGCAGACCCTGTGAGTGGGACGGCCCCTGGGATCGCCTGTCGCTGCAAAATCCGCCACGCCTAAGTTAGGGCTGTAGATTTGCTTCCTGGTCGAACCCGGATTACAGGAGAGCATCGCTCGCACACGCTGGCCGATGAGATGCAATCTCCGTTCGCCCGGCCCGGCGCACCGGGCAACGTCGATCATGGCGGGAATCGACCGCGCCATGATCTCGACTGCCCGCCCGACCCTCAGGCGCATCGAGGCCTGGACGGCGTAAATTTTAAGGCAGGGAGGAACTTATGGACCGGAGACGCTTTCTTACAGCCGGCGCGATTGCGGCAGGATTGGCCGCCGCGCCAGGATTATCCGCAGCAACCCCCTGGCCCTCGCCTTCCGACGAGGGCTTCAAACCCATCCCCAGGCGGCGGCTGGGCAAGACTGGCCAGGATCTCTCGATCATCGGCCTGGGCGGCATCGTCATCATGAATGCGGACCCGGCGGTGGCCAACAATACCGTCGCCCAGGCACACCAGGCGGGCATCAACTACGTTGACGTCGCCCCCAGCTATGGCGACGCGCAGCAACTCCTGGGTCCGGCCCTCAAACCCTACCGCAACAGTTTCTTCCTGGCCTGCAAGACCGGCAAGCGCGACCAGGCGGGAGCCGCGGCTGCGCTCGATGATTCGCTGAAGTTACTCGACACGGATCACCTCGACCTCTATCAGCATCACGCCGTCACCACCATGGAGGACGTGAACCGCATTATGGGCCCCGGCGGGGCGCAGGAAGCCTTTGAGGCCGGACGGAAGGCGGGCAAGATCCGTTATCTGGGGTTCTCCGCCCATTCCGAGGAGGCCGCGCTGGCTCTGCTCGATCGCTTTGACTTCGACACGGTGCTGTTCCCCATCAACTTTGTCCTCGCCTCGCAGCAAAACTTTGGCCCCCGGGTGATCGCCCGCGTGCACGAAAAAGGCGCCGGCATGCTGGCCATCAAAGCCATGGCCAAATCAAAATGGCCCGCCGCGATGAATGCGGGCCAAAAGCCCAACCCCAAAGAGTGGTACGAGCCCTGCTCCGTGCCGGAACAGGCCGCTCTGGCCCTGCGCTGGACCCTTTCCCAGAACATCACTGCCGCCATCCCGCCAGGCGACGAGCGCTATTTCCCGCTCGCCATGTATGTGGCCCGGAACTTCCAACCCATCACCCCGGAAGAGGAGAAACACCTGATCGCCAGCGCCGCCGGCGCCACGCCCATCTTCCCCAACGCGTAGAGAACTCTCTGGAAGAGTTCAGGTCGCCGCTGCCGGCGAGAAGTCGTCTGCCGGATCCGCGCCGAAACCGGCGAGCAGGACCGTGGCGGCGAAGAGCAGGGTGTCGAAGATGTAGTTGAGGCCTTCGACGGCCAGCGGAGAGTGGAACTCCGAGACCAGGATGGGCACGTAGAAGAAGACGGTGACCAGCAGCAGGACGAGGCCGGTTCCGGCGGCAGCGACGCGGATCGTCGGGCGGAAGAGCAGGCCGATCGCGCCGAGGAGCAGGGCGATGCCGACCAGATCCGCCCACAGGACGGGCGCCGGAATCCAGGCCGGGGTCGGCTTTTCCAGGGGAACGCCGATTACGAAGTGGGAGAAGAGAAAGTGTTCGATGGCATAGAAGACCATGATGGCGGCGAGGACCGTGCGGCCGATACGGACGAGGATCCGCCCTGCGGCGCGGCCGCGCGGCCAGAGGCTGCCTGACAACACCAGGGCTCCGGAGGCGAAGGTGGTTTCGCGGACGGTAAGGGTCCAGAAGATGTGGTCGTGAACATGCCTGGGCAGATTGGGCAGGTCGATGGTGACGACGATGATCAGGAAGAGCAGGGCGAGCAGACCGGCGGCGGTGCGCACACAGCGCCACGCAACGAAGCTGAGGGCCGCGGCCAGCAGGCAGGTGCCGACGAAGTAGACCCAGAACAACGGAAAACCGAGCCAGTGGGGCACGATGGGCGCAAGGTCGCGCGCGGCGGTGAAGTGCTCGGCGGCGAAGGCGGCCACCGCAGAGGCCTCGAAGACAGGGCCGAGGACGATCAGTTTACCGGCGCCGGAAGCGGCGCGGACGCGTGGCCGGACGAGGATGAAGCCCGCGATCAAAGCGGCCAGCCCCCCCGCCATCATTCCCCCGACTTCAACCGTCATGCTGGCCCTCCTGAAAAGTGAGCCCGCGCTGGGTGGGCAGGGGAATTCTACGGGACGCGCACGGCGTCCGAGCCATCATTGTGGCTTTCGATGGGAAAGTCCATAGCCACTAACGGGTCCAGGCGCGGTATTGTGGCAATGCCTGCAGTGCGCCTCCGCTCGATCCGGAGTGCACAGATCGGCGAAGCCGGCCGGGTGCGATTCGCCGAAAGGCAGCAGGTCCTTTTTCGCGGATTTTGGAGCCGCGCGCGCGGATGAGCGAGAATCGTGGGGTGACGTGCCGTTGGCTGCTCTCAGCAATTCTGGGTTTTTTTCTGATTCCGGGGGCGCCCGCGCCGGCCGCGGCGCTCCCCCACACCCAAAATCATCTGCCGCACCTGCGCCGGCATCCGACCGCCGCGCTGACGTTTGATGACCTGCCGGCGGCTGGTGGGCTTCGGCCCGGCGCAACGCGCACGGAAATTCTCACCCGGCTGGCCGCCGAGCTGAAGGCAGCACACCTGCGCGGGGTCTATGGATTCGTGATCGGTGCCGACGTGGACGACGATCCCGACACTCAGGACGCGCTGCGGGTGTGGCTCGCGTCGGGGATGAACATCGGGAATCACACCTGGTCCCACCCCTCGCTCACGGATGTGACGGCGCAGGCGTTCGAGCATGACATCGCTCTCGATGAGCCGTTACTGCGCCAGTATGCGGGTAGCCGCGACTGGCACTGGTTCCGGTACCCCTACCTGCAGGAGGGGGACACGCCGGCGAAGCGGGACAGCGTCCGCGACTGGCTGCACAACCACGGCTATCGCATCGCCGAGGTCACGCTGACGATTCAGGATGACGACTGGAGCGATCCATACAACCGCTGCATGGCGAAAGGCGACACCGCCGGCATCGCGTGGCTGCGACAGAGCTATATGGAAAATGCCGCGGAGTTCCTGCGGCTGGGGCGCGAGGAGGAGCAAATCGCGTTCGGCCACGAGATCCCGAATGTGCTGCTGCTGCATGCCACAGACTTCACGGCGGTGATGCTGCCCAGCCTGCTGCATTTGCTGCATCAGCAGGGATTTCGCTTTGCGCCGCTGGCGAAAGTGGAAAATAACCCGGCATACGCGCTGGACCCGCATGCCGGGCTGCCGAACGGCGGTCCCTTCCCGAACCTGTTTATGAACTCGCGGCACCTGAAGTATCCGCCGTTCAAGCCGGAGCCGGTGAACCAGCTGGACGCGCTGTGCCGATAAGCGGCCATCGTGGAACCTTCGAGGCAGCGGCTTCCTCCTGACTCGATCGAAAGCGGCGATTTCGAGATCAATCCGAACAACGAGCCATGGCGGTTCCGTCATCTGAACCAGCGTCATCGTACAAAACCAGGGAGAAAGCATGGCAGAACAGAATGCGCAGCATAAAAAGGCAGTCAAGGAACTGATCGATGCGCTCAACGAGGACCTGGCGCGGGAGTACCAGGCGATCATCGCGTACACGGTGTACAGCAACGTTCTCAAGGGAGCGCTGTGGATGAATATCGCGGGCGAGCTCCGGAAGCACGCAGCCGAGGAGCTGCAGCACGCCCTCATTGTTGCGGATCAGATCGATTATCTGGGCGGAATGCCGACGGCGACGCCCAAACCGGTCAAGCTGTCAGAGAAAGCGGAAGAGATGCTCCGCTTCGATCTGGACAACGAGACCGTCACCATCAGGAATTATCGCCAGCGGGTGCGGCAGGCCGAGGCGCTGGGACACTACGCGCTGGCCGAGCAGCTGCGGCAGATCGTCACTCAGGAGCAGGAGCACCAGCACGATCTGGCGACAGCGCTCGGCATCGAGGTGCCGAAGGTACTGGACCAGGGGGCGTAGGGGCAGCGATTGGGCTGATCGCGGCCACGCCGCGGAACGGACCCAGCGGAATGGATTCATCCCGCGCGGTTCAGCCGACCGTGTTCTGCAGGTAGCGTTCGCGGGCACGGCGCAGCAGGCGCTCCTGGTCGGCCTCGAGCGTGTTCCAAGTGCCGAGCTGGTAAGCGGCAAGACGGATCTGGGCGACGTGTTCCAGGGTTTCCATCTTGCAGAAGGCGTCGAAGAGGCTGGTGCCGCAGACCACGGCTCCGTGATTGGCAAGCAGCATGGCGTCGTAGGCAGGGATGAAGGGGCGCAGGCTGCCGGCGACCTCGTCAGTGCCGGTGGTGGCATAGGGAGCCAGCGGGACGGGCCCGAGGATCATAGCAGCTTCCTGGGAGAGCATCTCGTCGAGCGCGTGGCCGGCGCAGGCGAAGGCCGTCGCAATGGGCGGATGCGCGTGGATGACGGCCTGCACGTCGTCGCGCTGGCGGTAGAAAGCCAGGTGCATGCCGAGCTCGCTGGTGGCGTTGCGCGCTCCTTCCACGCGGTGGCCGTCGAGATCGACCAGGACCATGTCGGAACGGCGGAGCAGATGCTTACTGGCGCCGGTGGGCGTGACCAGCAGGGTGCGCTCGTCCAGACGCACGGAGAGATTGCCCGCCGTTGCGGGCGTATACCCCAGGCTATAGAGCCAGCGGCTGTAGCGGACCAGCTCGCGCCGCAGGTCCTCTTCCCTTTCCAACCTGCATCCTTGCGTCACTTCACTTCTCCATGGGGCATTGATCGTCATCGTCACCTCGCTCATCAGGGTTGCAGGATGTTGAAGGGGGGTGGTGCGGACGGCATGGCAGGAGGCGGGGCCAGGGCGTCGCGCAGCGTTTTCCAGCGCTTGCCGAGACGGTCGGAGGCGCGGAAGATGTGGCCGGCGGTGAGGCTGCCCAGCAGCGGGTAGTGGCCGACGGCGGCCAGCCCCATGGAGGCGATACACCCGCACTGGCTGCAGTCCGGGTTGCCGCCGAACTGGCAGGGCGTAATGCGGGTGGTGAGGTCGGCGGAGATGGTCTGGGTGGTGCGCGCAAAAATGCACTCGCCCGGGCTCGTGGGCGGTTGCTCCAACTCGCGCAGGACCGACTCCGGCATGTCGAGGAGAGGATACTGCGAACCCAGTCGGCGGAATGTGTCGATGGTCACGGCTCTTTGACGAGGCGAAAGAATCTCGGGATCGGCAGCCCCCTGCTGAGGGGTGAAGAGGCTGAACCAGATCTTCGCGATTTCGGGGCGGCCGCTCCAGAAGCGCAGGAATTCCTCAATGTAGCCGGAGCGGTCGGCAATCTGAGAGGTCACCGTGCAGTGGATCGCGACACGGGCCCCCTGAATGCTCTTGAGGATGCGTTCGTAGGTGGCCGGCTTGCGGCGCACGTCGTGCTCGGCCGGCAATCCGTCGATGGAGACAACGACGTTCAGCTTCTTGTACTGCGACCAGGCGGCCGGAATGGTGCGGAAGGCGCTGGTGACGACCTGCGTATGGATGCCGCGGCTTTCGATTTGCGGAATGAGCTGCTCCAGCTCGCGGTAGCGCACCATGGGGTCGCCGCCCACGAGGGACACGTGCAGCGGTTTGTGCCGGTCCAGCAGAGCCAGCACGCGTGAAACGAGTTCGTCGCCTTTGAAGTCGGAGAGCTGGCGCAGTTCGGTCCCGCCGCCGAGGTGGGCGGCGTCAAAGGCATAGCAGCCGGGACAGCGCAGGGGACACTCTTTGGTGATTTCGATGGAGATCGAAGGGGCGCGGCCGGTGAGGATCCGAGCCCAGGCATGGACAACTTCGGATTTCTTCATGAACGCTCCGCAACAGCCGTGAAGGCTGCGTGTGAAAGGGCTGGGGACGGCGGCGCGGCGCGGCGCCACAATTTCAGAGGGACCAGCAGGCGTGCGGGATCAGATCTGCAACGGAATGCAGAAGACACCGGCTGGTCGAGGGCCCAATGGAGGGTCGGGCACGGCGGCGCTGACCCCAACCGTGGCGAGCAGGGTAAACAGGCGAGGCCGGAATCGCACAAACAACAGACAGCAGAACGCCAGGATCAGGCGGACCTTTTGTTGGCAATGCTGGGCGCGCAGGAGCACCAGGCAGAGGCAGCTGACAATGACGAACAAGCCCAGCTCGAAATCCTGCCCACCCCGGAGAAAGTGGTCCCAGGTCCAGAAATGCTGGGTGATTGGCATGGTCAGCAGCTCGACGAAGGCAAGGCCGAGCAGCAGCCGGCTGAGATCGATACAGACCTGGGTGCGGCTCGCGAAGGCGAAGCGGCCAGGCCAGACGAGAGTGGCGATGCGATTGAGCATGCGGCCTTCAATTTGATTCTACGACTTTGCCACATCGTTGCCCAGGCGGTCGGGAAAAGATCCAGTTTTCGATCGGCTCCGCGAAACAGGACGGTCCGGTGACGAGAGTCTGCCTTTCCGAAGCGCCGATCTGCGATTGGAGGACACAAAACAGCGCAGGCGGCGTAGAATCCGGATCGCACCGCGGTTCCGGGAAGAGCGCGACGCCCGACCGGACCGCGCAGGCAAGCGTGGAGGTGCGGTATGCGGTGGATGCGAGTGGCGTGGATGTTGGCGGCGGTCGCGGGGCTGGCCTCGCTGGCCGGGTGTGGACGGCACAGCAGTACGGAACATTTTTATCTGGTCGCCTCGAATACCAGACTGGCGTATTGGCAGTCGGCCGCTGCGGGGCTTGACAAGGTGGCTGCCGAATACGACGTGCATGCGGAGATGACCGGGCCGGATACCTTCGATCCTAAGGAACAGGTGGAGGACTTTCACGCGGTGGTGGCGAAGAAGCCGTCGGGGATCCTGGTGTCGGTGGTGGATCCGAAGCTGATGGACCCGGAGATCGATGCGGCCATTGAGGCGGGAATTCCGGTCATCACCGTGGACTCCGACGCACCGAACAGCAAGCGGCTCTACTTTATCGGCACTAACAACCGGGAAGCGGGACGGCTGGGCGGCCGTGCCCTGGTGCAGAAGCTGAACGGTAAGGGCAACGTGGTGGTCTTCACCATGCCGGGGCAGCCGAACCTCGACGAGCGGCTCGCCGGCTATAAGGACGTGCTGGCAACCGCGCCCGGGATCCACATTGTGGACGTGGTCGATATCGGGGGCCAGAGCACGGTAGCCTTCGACCAGACACAGAAGGACATTGCGAAGACGGGCGCGGATCGCGTCGATGGCTTCGTATGCCTGGAAGCCTCAGCGGGAAAGGACGTAGGCGAGGTGCTGCGGCGAGCCGGCCTGAAGGATCGCGTGGTGATTGCCATGGACGTGGACAAGGCCACGCTGAACCTGGTCAAGCAGGGCGTAATCGCGGCCACCGTGGCGCAGAAGCCGTTCACGATGGCCTATGTGGGGGTGAAGATGCTGGATGAGCTCTATCACGATCCCCTGCCCTCGCTGACAAAGAACTATGCGGTGGATGCGCAGTCGCCGATTCCGGCCTTCATCGACACCGGCTCGGCGCTGGTGGATGCCAGCAACGTCGATGAGTATTTGCAGAACCAGCCCGTGGCGAGCCACTGAGGGTCACTCCACGCGCAGAGCGGTCATGGGCTCGATGCTGGCGGCGCGCTGCGCCGGAATCACGGCGGCCAAAAGGGCGGCGATGCCGAGAATGACGGTAGCCCCGATGAGGATCACGGGATCCCATGGGCGCACGTTGTAGAGCAGACTGGCCATGAAGTGGCTGCCCAGAATGGCAGCGGGCATGCCGATGGCAAGACCGATGGCCGCCTGCAGGAAGGCGCTGCGGAGAACCATCTGCACGATGCCTTTGCGATCGGCGCCCAGCGCCATGCGAATCCCGATCTCGCTGGTGCGCTGCGCAACCGAGTAAGCGGTGACGCCGTAGAGGCCGATGGCAGCCAGCATAAGCGCCAGGAATCCGAAAACGGTGGTGAGCTGAACGAGGATCTCCTGCTCGAGGAACTCGTCCTTCACCTGTTCCGCGAAACTCTGGAACGTGATGAGGGTAAGGTTCGGGTTGATCTGACTCAGCGCGCGGCGGACCTGCGCCTCGAGGCCGGGGACGAACCCCGCGGTCTGGATTTCGACGGCGTCCAGCTCGAGGTGGGAGACGCTCTCTTCCATGTTCAACGAGGGATCGTCGTACTTTTCCCACTGGTCGGCGGGAAGGAAAGCCATAGGACGAATGCGGCTCATCGGATCCCAGTACTGTGTGTCTTCGGTGATGCCGACGATGGTGAAGGTGCCGGCGTACTTCTGATCGAAGTCGCCGAAGTGGTGACCGATGGCATCGCCGTTTTTGAAGAAGTGCTTCGCGAAGGTCTCGTTGACGACGGCCACGGCCTGGGTGGCGCGCGTATCCTGGTCGGTGATGCCGCGGCCGGCGACGATTTTGGTGCCGATGTTGGCGAAATAGCCGGGGCTGACGCGATCCCAGGAAGCGCTGTTGAAATTGCTGCCGGGAGGCGGCGGGGCCTGGCCCTCGATGAACACCCCGTGGCCCCAGTTATCGCCCTCCATGGGGCTGTAGAGGGAGTAGCTCACTTCTTTCACGCCGGGAATCGCGGCCAGGGTATCGTGCAGCTGTCGAAAGAAAACGTCGGCCTGATCGGCCTTGTAGCCGGCCATCTGCGGATCGATGTGCAGGATGTACCGATTTTGGGTTTCGAAACCGAAGTGCTGGTGTTGGAGGTTGGTGAGGCTGCGGATGAGGAGCCCTGCGGCGCACAGCAGCGCGAGCGAGATCGCCGCCTGAAGGACGACGAGAATCTTCTGCGTCCAGAGGCCGCTGGTTTTCGTGGAGCGATTCGCACCGCGCAGCGCCTCAATGGGATCGGCATGGGCGGTCATCCACGCAGGCGCGACGCCGAAGAGGACGCCGGTGACGAGCGAGACGGCAAAGGCAAAGCCCAGCACCGGCAGCGAGGGCGAGGCATGGATCGGGATGTAGCTTTTGCCGGAGACCATTTGAATGAGCAGGCGCGCGCCTCCATAGGCGACGGCGAGCCCGGCAAGTCCACCGAGGACGGCAAGGACCACGCTTTCGGTCAGAGCCTGGCGCACGAGACGGCCGCGCGGCGCGCCGAGCGCGGAACGGACCGAGGTCTGGGCCTTGCGCGCGGTGGCGCGCACCAGCATCAGGTTGGCCAGATTCGCGCAGGCGATCAGCAGGACGAATGCGGAGATCCACATGGCGAGATGGAGACCATCCTTAAAGTTGTCCTGCATCTGCTGGACACCGCCACCCCCCGGCGCGAGGTGGAGCGTCTGTTTGGGGATCAGGCTGGAGTCGCGCTTGTCGACTTTGCTGATGGGGCTGAGCAGGAACTCGCGCAGCTCCACCTGGAGCTGCGCTTCCATCCTCTTCAGGTTCGTGCCCGGCTTGACGCGGCCGATGAGGTTGAGCCAGTCGAATT
Organism: Acidobacteriaceae bacterium; assembly: GCA_049579805.1. Lineage (GTDB taxonomy): Bacteria > Acidobacteriota > Terriglobia > Terriglobales > Acidobacteriaceae > Palsa-343. The sequence continues at coordinate 29,596 of JBAUOP010000082.1, read as the reverse complement.
CGGGCGAATCGAGAACATTGAAACTGCCGTTCTGAACCAGCGGTGAGTCGCTGAGAGGGATCCAGAACGACGGAGGATCGCTGGTGAGGCGTTCGCCAAAATACCCGGGCGGCGCAATGCCGACAACCGTGAAGGCATTGCCGTTGATGAGGAACGAACCGCCGACCACCGTGGGGTCCTTGCCGTACTTCTGCTGCCAAGTGCGATAGCTCATCACGGCGACAGGCGCCGCGCCTTTGTGATCGTCGGACGGCTCGAGCAGGCGGCCGGCCCAGGCGCGCAGGCCGAAGGTTTCGAAGGCATTGCCGGAGACGAACTCCCCGCCCAGTGGCTGGGAGGGATGATCGCTGCCGGCGCGGCGGACGCCCAGCATGGTGCGGCCGGCCTGGAAGGCGGCGAGGTTCGAAAAGCCGGGGGTGTGGTCGCGGAACTCGCGGTACTGCTCGGTGGAGAAGAGCGACCAGTCGTTCGCCATGCCGCCGTTGATGCAGCAGTCCTCGGTATCGCCGATGCGGATCAGTTCACTGGGCTTTGCCACCGGCAGCGACTTGAGCAGCACGGCGTCGATCAGCGTGAAGACAGCCGTAGTGGCGCCGATGCCGAGAGCCAGCGTGAGGATGGCGGTGATGGTGAAGCCGGGCGTTTTGAGAAACTGGCGCAGCGCGTAGCGAATGTCTTCCAGCATGGGGACGGAAGGCCTCCGTAGTGTAGAGATACGGAGTCGCCGGGCCGCCGGTTCCCACAAACCGTGGGAATCGCAGGAGCAGGAACGGGTTCATGCCCAGGCGTCGACCGTGACGTAGCGGGTGGTGCCGGAATTCGAGGCAGGCGGGTGGCGTTCGAGGATGAGCCGGGTCGCCTGAACCGATTGCGAACGATCGGAACCGAGGGCGAGATGGCCGCCGTCGTGGAGGAGCACGTTGGAGCCGCGGCCGCGGCGCTGGTTGCGGACGATGCCCCGTTCCAGATAAGCGGCAATGCGGTCGGCGGTGATGTTGCGGCGCCAGTCGAAGCCCATCGCGTTCCACAGCACCGCGGTCAGGCCCAGGTCGCGCGCAGCACGGAGGACATCGGGCCTGCGAGCGCCGTGGGGCGGGCGGAGGAAGCGGACCGGCGCGCCCAGCACGTCTTCGAGAGCGGCATTGCAGCCGGAGAGTTCTTCGCGGACGCGCCGGGGACTTTGCAGAACGAGCCAGGGATGGGTGACGGTGTGATTGCCGATCAGGTGGCCTGCCGCCTGGATTTCGCGGACCAGGTCCGGGCGCTGATGAACGTGGCGGCCGATCAGGAAGAAGGTGGCACGCACCCGACGCTGCGCGAGCAGATCGAGCAGCCGCCCGGTCCAGGGGTCGTTGGGGCCGTCATCGTACGTCAGCGCGAATTCGGCGGGGTCGCGGCCGGCGACCACCGTGCGGCCGAAGAGCTGCGATTGCGGATCCATCGCCGCCCAGGTGCAGCTTCCGGCAAAAACACCTGCAGCGGCGCCGGCGGTAGCAAGACCGAGGAGCATCTGCGAATAGTGTAAGCGGGTTTCCTTTGCGGGCGTGCCGTGGTATCTTCGACTTTCCTTCGCTGCGGGAATTCTCGACGATGGCCAAGCTTTTCGAACAGCCGAGCTTTATTGCCGTGGAGGGCCCCATCCGGGCCGGGAAGTCCACGCTGGCCCGCGTGCTGGCGGACACGCTGCATGCGCGGCGCATCGTCGAGCCGGAGAACAATCCCTTCCTCGACCGCTTTTACCAGGCCCAGCCGGGCATGGGCTTCGCCACGCAAATGTGGTTTCTGATGGAGCGCTACGAGCAGTTGTGCGGCATCGAGGATTTTTCGACGCCGATGGTGGCGGATTATCTGTTCGAAAAGGACAAGATTTTCGCCTACATCAATCTGAGTGACGCGGAACTCGACCTTTACAACCGCTATTACCAGAGGTTTCGCACCGAGGTGCCGACGCCCGAGCTGGTCATCTATCTGCAGGCCAGCCCGGAGGCGCTGCAGCAGCGCATCCGTCGAAAAGGTGTGCCGGGCGAGCGCGCCATCAGCGACAAATACATCAAACAAGTAGCCGAGGCGTACGAGCACTTCTTCTTCCACTACTCGGCGAGCGACCTGCTGGTGGTGAACACCAGCGACATCGACTTCGTGAACAACAACCGCGATCTGCAGCTGCTGCTGAAGCGTCTGGCGGAGCCGGTCCACGGGACGCAATATTTTCTGCCCCTGGGGTGAGCAGAGCAGGAATCGGGATTTAGAGTTTAGGATTTAGAGTTTAGAGGTTAGGATTTAGAGTCTGGGGACTGGGGCGGCAGCCCCGATGAACTGCGTTGAGAAGCCTGCGAATCATCCTGGGTGCTGTGGTTGTCGCTCTCCTGGCGGTGGCCGTTTCCCATTCGTCGGGACAGGGGAGTTCCATGACACCGGCGCAGCAAACCCACGCAATTGCCCTGCTGCGGCATGCGTATGCTGCCTTCAATCGCGGCGACATGGACGCGGCCGTGGCCGGGCTCGATCCGAACATCGACTGGCGGGAACCGGCCGAGTTTCCCGGCGGCGGCGCCTATCGCGGGCGGGCGGAGGTGGCGCGTTATCTGGCGAACTCGCGCGCCAACTGGGCCGAGGGCGCCAGCGAGCCGAAAAAGTTCATCGTTCATGGCAACCGGGTGGTGGTCTTCGTGCACGCGCACTTTCGCGTGAAGGGCGCGACCACCTGGAACGATGTCCATCTTGCGGACGTCTACACCTTCCGCGATGGCGTGCCCGTGGCCATGCGCGCCTTCGCCGACGAGTACATGGCGGTGCGGTGGACCGAGGTCGCAACCGGGTCGTAAATCAGGAGCCGTCAGGTCCCGGGTGGGCCGATCGCCGGAACCAGCGCACCTGCCAGGACTTCTCCGCGGACTGGAACAGATACACGCCGAGGATGGCGATCAGCGGCTCCAGCGGATGCCGGAAGCGGGCTTCAGCAAAGGTGAAGTAATAGAGAAAAGGGATGGAGATAAAGGCCATCGCAAACGGCCATGCGGCCGGAACACGGCGGCGCACGGCCACAATCAGTCCCAGGACACCGGCCAGACTCGTGAACTGGTAGTTGAAGCTGCGGAAGAACTCCGTCCAGGCTTTGCCCCGGGCATAGGCGTGCGGAATATCGGCCCAGAAAAAATAGAAACGCCGCACGGAAAGCAGAAGAAAGGGTCCGGGATGCCGGCGGATGCGCTCGAAGGCCATCTGGCCATGCAACCGGCTGAAATTGATCTCGCCAATTCGATCGAAAAGCTCTTCTTCTTTGGGCAGCGCGACCGGCGAGCCTACGAGCATGCCCTTCATCGCGGGGTTGTTGGCCGCCCAGAGCTCGGCGCCGAAGTTGGTGCGCATGGGAACAAATTGGTGGAAGACACGGGCGTTGCGAACCATCCAGGGAACAAGACAGCCCACACAAAGCACCGATGCCAGCGCGACACGCGGCAATTGGCGGCGGAAGGGACGCGCTCCGGCGAGGATCCATAAGCCGCAGAAGGGCAGAAAAACGGAAACAGAAGGATCGCTGAGCGTGACCAGCCCCCAGAGCAGGCCAAAGACCGCCCACCGTTTCAATGAGGCTGGATCCGGCTCCTGCGGTTCGCTGCCGATGTTGCGCATACGCAGAGCGAGCACCAGGATCCAGGAGAAAAGAAAAGCGGTGAGGGTCATCTCCCACACCCACTTCACAGCAAATTGCATGGCCGCCGGATAGAGAGCCCAGATCCACACCGACCAGACGGCGATCCTGCGATTGAAACAGCGAACTGCAATCTCCCAAATAGCCGGCAGCATCAGCGCGTTCAGCACGCAGTCGAACGCCAGGATGATCCAGGCCGAGAGCGCGGAGTAAACGCCGAACAGGCGGAAGACCCCGGCCAGAAGCAGTGGGTAGAGAGGCGCGACCCAGGCCGTAGGACCGCTCGGGTGGTCGAACGGGTTGGCGTATCCATGGCCGGTGGCCAGCGATCGCGCGATACGCCCCATCTCCCAGCCAAACCCGAAGTGATCCTCGAAGGCCGAGATGCGGTAGTAATGGCCCAGCGTCATGGCGGCAATGCGCACCGCCAGCGCGATCCAGAAGATGCGCCAGGGGAAGGCCGGCAGACGCAGCAAGCCCGCCGGGCGATCGACTGTGTGGCGCGCCGCCGTGCTCATGAAAGCCACTTCACCAGGCGCACGATCCCCATCTCCGCGGGGCGCGAATGCGCCGAGACGTCGCGCCGAGCCTCGATCTCGCTGCGACGCTCGGCATAGTAGCTGTAAGCTTCGCTGAGCATTTCGGCATTGGAAAGAGTGGGACGCCAGCCGAGGCGCTCTTTGATCCGCGCGGTGTCGAAGACAAAATCCTCGGCGATCATTTTGTAGTGGTAGGGCCCCAGCGGCGAAACCCTCAGCAGGTGTGCCATGCGCATGGCTGCCAGAGTAGGCGCCTTGGGCAGCGAGCGCACACGCGAGCGGCTGCCGGCTTTTCGAATCACGGCTTCATAGACTGCGCGCAGCGACTGCACGTGATCGGAGCCGACATGAAAGATGTCCGAGCCTGTTGATCGCATGCCCGCAAGGCAGGCCTGCACCAGATCCGGCGCGTAGATGAACTGATAGCGATTGCCTCCACTACCGACGACCCAGACGGTACGGTTCTCCTGGATGAACTCGAAGAGAATCGCGAGCAGACCAAGGCGGCCGCTGCTGATGATGGTAGGCGAGCGCAGAATGGTGACGTCCATTGCCTGGGTGTAGCCCGCCAGCACTCCCTCGGCGGCGAGCTTGGAGCGGCCGTAGGTTTCCACGGGAGCCGGCGCATCGTCCTCGCGTACGGGACGGCCGAGATTGTGACCCCACAGGCAGTTGCTGGAGAGGAAGATGAACTTCGGAACGCCGGCCTTGCGACCGGCCTCCGCCAGGTTGCGCGTCCCGTCGACATTCGCGGACCAGATCTCCCGGTCGGGGATGCGACCATGCGCCAGGATCGCCGCACAATGAAAGATGGCATCGAAGCGGTGTCCGTCGAAGACCCGCGCCAGCCCCGAGGTCTCGCGCAAATCGCCCTGGACGCTGGTGAGCGCGACATGACGGTCCGGGTCTTGAACCAGATCGATGTTGGAGACGGTGAACCCGTCGGCCAGCAGCTGCCGCTTGAGGACGCCGCCAAAGAAGCCGGAGCCGCCGGTGATGAGGACTTCAGGCATGGCGCGGACCTGCGACGGAATGTCGGTGGCGATTCAATGCGGAGGCAAACTGCGGCAGCGTGCGGAAAGAGCTCTCCCGAAAATTATAGCTGCCGCACCTCCTGCCCGGTTTCGTCGAGATCCTTGTTCATCAGCGCTTCAGGGGTGAGAGCTCCCGCGCGGCGCAGGCTGGGGAAGAAGACCGCCCACAGCCCGGTGATGGCCAGCGAGCCGATACCGCCGATCACCACGGCACGCACCGCACCCCACCACTGCGCGGTGAGGCCGCTTTCAAATTCGCCCAGCTCATTGGACGCTCCAACGAACAGCGAGTTGACCGCGCTGACGCGCCCGCGCATGGCTGGCGGAGTCGCCAGCTGCAGCATGGAAGAGCGGATCACGACGCTCACCATGTCGGACGCGCCCACAATGAACAGCGCGGCGAGCGAAAGGGGAAGGCTGTGGGAGAGTCCAAAGAGAATAGTGGAAGCGCCGAAGATGGCCACGCAGGTCAGCATTTTCACGCCTGCGCCGCGGTGAATGGGGCGCACCATCAGCCACAGGGAGACGACCAGAGCTCCGAGGGCCGGAGCGGCGCGCAGCATTCCCAGCCCGCGGGGTCCGGCGTGCAGGATGTCCTGCGCAAAAATCGGCATGAGCGCCACCGCCCCGCCCAGCAGTACCGCAAAGAGGTCCAGCGAGATGGAGCCAAGCAGGACCTGGGTCCTGGCCACGTAGCGAAAACCGGCGAGGAGTACGTCTTTCGAAATAGCGCGGTGCTCCATGCGCCCCGGCCGGACATGCAGCGAAAGGATCAGCGCGAGGAACCACAGGATGCACCCCAGCATGAAGCTGTACACCAGCGCGGCACCATGCAGACGACCGCGGAGCGGCAGCGTGAAGAGGACGCCGCCGACGGCGGGGCCGACGATGTTGGCCATCTGGAAGATGGCCGAGCCCCAGGTGATGGCGTTAACAAAGTGCTCCGTGGAAACCAGGTGGGGAACCAGCGCGGAACTCGCGGGCCCGGAGAAAGCGCGGCCCGTACCGATGAAGAAGAGCACGATAAAGATCGGCCACACCTGGTGGATGCCCATCCAGGCAAAGCGCAGAAGAGCGAGGCTGCAGAGCGTCTGCAGTGCGTAGCAGACCAGGATGACCTGGCGGCGGTCGAAGCGGTCGGCCACGTGGCCGGCAGGCAGGATAAACAGCAGGCCAGGCAGGAAGAGCACCAGCCCGGTATAGCCCAGATCGATAGCTTTGTGGGTGATCTCGTAAACCTGCCAGGCGACGGCGAGCGCCTGCGCCTCCGCGCCAATAATCACGACGACGCGGGCCATTTGGTATCGAAGAAAGTCGCGATGGAGGAACGCGGCAAGGGCCTGGGACATGCCTCTCCTGTTATACCGGCACAGGCGCAATGGGGGCCACCGGCGAGCCTCGCCTCAGGCTTGCAGCGGGCAATCGTCCAGGAACGGGTACTCTGAAAGGTGGACGACTCCCTGCCCTCCTCCGGCTTAGCCGCCGCCAATCCCGCCGTCGTTACCGTCGAATTGCATCCTGAGCCGCACATGGGATTGCGGCCGGTGCGCGCGGTGGCCGCGGTGTGCCTGTGCGGCGTCTTCGCCTTCCTCAATTTGTATTCCACGCAGCCGCTGCTGCCGATGTTCGCGCACCTGTTCCACGCGAGCGAGGCCATGGTGGGGCTCACGGTGAGCGCGTCGACGCTGGGCGTCGCGCTGGCGGCCCCGATCTTCGGCGCCCTGGCGGAGCGGCTCAGCCGGAAGCGGGTGATCCTGATCTCCCTGGTGGCGCTGGCGGTACCAACGCTGATGGCGGCGACCTCACCAGGACTGTACGGGCTCATCGCCTGGCGGTTTGTGCAGGGGATCGCGCTGCCCGGAATCTTCGCGACCATCATCACGTATGTGGGCGAGGAATGGCGGCGCGATTCGATTGCCCTCGTGATGAGCCTTTATGTGAGTTCAACGGCCATGGGCGGATTTCTGGGCCGGTACGTCTCCGGCGTGGTGGCCGACGCGCTGAGCTGGCGGTGGAGCTTTGTGGTCCTGGGCGGCCTGACCCTGCTGGGCGCGGCCATGATCGCCCGCTGGCTGCCGCCGGAATCGAAACGAGCGCATGCGCCGCTCGGCCAGGGTCACTGGCTGCGCGTGACCGCGAGCCACTTCCGCAATACACGGCTGCTGGCGACGTTCACGGTGGGCTTCGGGATGCTGTTTACCCTGGTCGCGATGTTCACCTACGTGACGTTCTACTTGTCGGACGCGCCCTTTCACCTGTCGACCGTGGGGCTCAGCAATCTGTTTGCGATTTACCTGTTGGGACTGGCGGTCACGCCTGCGGGCGGCTACCTGATCACGCGGATCGGGATGCGGCGCGGGATTCTGCTGGCCATTGCGCTGAGTATGGCGGGCACAGCGATTACACTGAGCCACTCATTGTGGGTGGTCATCCTGCCTGGACTGGGCCTGGTGTGCACCGGAGTGTTCATCGCGCAGTCCACAGCGGCCAGCTACCTGCGCATGGCTGCACCGGCAGGTGGACGCGTGAGCGCCGCCGGCCTCTACCTTTCCTGCTATTACATCGGCGGCACCGTCGGCGGCGTGGTTCCGGGATGGGTCTGGCGCGCAGGCCACTGGCCGGCCTGCGTAGCGCTGGTCGAAGGCGTGCTGGTGGTCATGGTGGTGGTGGCGCTGGCGGGCTGGAAAAATAAGGGCTGGAGCACCCAGTAGAGCTCTTTGTCCATTGCTCGCCGCTTGTCAGCAGACAGCAGGCACGATGCTATTCGTGGACCACCGCTTTCACCAGGTTGCGAGGCGCATCGACGTTGACCCCGCGCTGCGTTGCGATGAAATACGCAAGCAACTGCAGCGGCACGACTTCCAATATCGGCAAAAGGAATTCGTCGACGGCCGGCACAGCGACAGAGTAACGGCTGAGCGCCGCGGCTTCCTCGTCACCTTCAATATGGATGGAGAGAATTTCCGCGCCCTGCGTATGCATGTCGCGCATCAGGGCCACGGTCCTTTCGTAGCGCAGGCTGGAGTCGGGATCGTTGCGGTCGCGGGTCGCCACGATCACCAGCGGCGCTTCCGGACTCACGAGCGCGTTGGGGCCGTGCTTCAGCTCGCCCGCGGGCAGACCTTCGGCCTGGACGTACGCGGACTCCTTGAGCTTGAGTGCGCCCTCGCGGGCGATGGCGTAGTGGATGGCCCGCCCCAGGTAGAGGAACGTTCGCGCGTCGTGCAGCCGGGTGGCGATGGACTCGATCTCCGCTTCCCAGCGCGGAAGGCTCGTCTCCATCAGCTGCGGCAAGCGTTCCAGCTGTTCGCAGTGCGCGGAGACAGCCTGGCCGGTCATGCGTCCGCCCAGCCGCGCGAGAAAGAGCGTGAGCAGATACAGGACGCTGAGCTGCGTGGTGAAGCTCTTGGTGGCCGGCACCGCCACTTCCCTGCCCGCCAGCGTGGGCAGCGACGCATCGGCCTCGCCCGCCATGGAGGAGTCGGCGTTGTTCGTGATGGCGACGGTTTTGAGGCCGCGGCCTTTCGCTTCGCGCAGCGCGGCCAGCGTGTCGGCGGTTTCGCCGGACTGCGAGATGACGATGACGCCGGGATCGTGCAGCGTGTGTGTGGAGCGGTACATGTATTCGCTCGAATACTCGACATCCACGGCAAGGCCGGCGTAGTCCTCCAGCATAATTTCGCCGGCCAGCCCCGCGTGGCGGCTCGAACCGCTGGCGGCGATGACGATGCGCTGGCGTCCGCGCAGGGCTTCAGCAACGGCAGAGAACGGAGTGGGGTCCAGAGCGCCCGCGGGTGCATAACGGGCCATGGTGGCGGCAAGAGCCTCGGGCTGCTCGTAGATCTCGCGCAGCATGGCGTGCGGAAACGTGCGGTTCGCGGACATAGACTCTCTCGATCTTAGCGGAACCACTCACCGCAGAGGGCACAGAGGATTTGAGGGAGCCCAACTCTCTGGGGCCTCTGTGTCCTCTGTGGTGAATATCCGGTTACGGCCTGCGCCAGCGCAGCACCGGCTTGCGCGCGGCGGTGGTTTCGTCGAGGCGCGAAACTCGCGTGGAATGCGGCGCGTCCAGCACGATCTGCGGATTCTCGTCCACTTCGCGCGCGATCTGGCGCATGGCGTCGACGAACAGGTCCAGTTCTTCGCGCGACTCGCTTTCCGTGGGTTCGATCATGAGCGCGCCGTGCACAATGAGCGGGAATGAAACCGTGTAGGGGTGGAAGCCATAGTCGATCAGGCGCTTGGCGATATCGCCCGTCCTGACCCCGTTCTTCGTCTGCCGCCGATCGCTGAAAACGACCTCGTGCATCGACGGCGTTGTGTAGGGCAGTTCGTAAAGGTCCTGCAGCTTGTGGCGGATGTAATTCGCATTCAGCACAGCGTCTTCTGTGGTCAGGCGCAGGCCGTCCGGGCCGTTCGCGAGGATGTAGGCAAGCGCGCGCACAAACATGCCGAAGTTTCCGTAGAAGGCGCGCACGCGGCCCACCGACTGCGGCCGGTTGTAATTGAGGTGAAATCGGCCGTCGTGGTCCTGCTCGATAACGGGTACCGGCAGAAACGGCTCGAGGTGCCGCTTGCACGCCACCGGGCCGGAGCCGGGACCGCCTCCGCCGTGCGGCGTGGAGAAAGTCTTGTGCAGGTTCAGGTGCATCACATCCGCGCCGAAGTCGCCGGGACGCGTCTTGCCGCAAAGGGCGTTCATATTGGCGCCGTCCATGTAGAGCAGCGCGCCCTTGGCATGAAGGATGTCGGCAATACGATGAATCTCGTTTTCGAAAACGCCGATGGTCGACGGGTTCGTCAGCATGAGCGCGGCAGTATCTTCGGTGACGGCCCGCACGAGTGCTTCAACATCGATACCGCCGTTAGCGTTTGACTTGAAATTGACAACCTCGTAACCGCAGATGGCAGCAGTGGCCGGATTGGTGCCGTGCGCGGAGTCGGGGATGATGACGTGGCGGCGCGGATCGCCCTTCGCCTGGTGATACGCGCGCGCCAGCAGGATGCCGGTGAACTCGCCGTGCGCACCGGCGGCGGGCTGCAGCGTGATGGCGTCCATGCCGGTGATTTCCAGCAGGCACTGCCGCAGCAGATGCATGATCCCCAGCGAACCCTGCGAGAGCTCCTCCGGCTGGTACGGATGCGCCTCGGCAATGCCTTCGAGACGCGAAACGAACTCGTTCACGCGAGGGTTGTACTTCATGGTGCAGCTCCCCAGCGGATACATACCGAGGTCGATGGCATAGTTCCATGTGGAAAGGCGCGTGAAGTGGCGAATGATCTCGATCTCCGACAGCTCCGGCAGCTCTGCGCTCTCTGTGCGGACCGCTTCACCCAGCAGGGATGAAGCATCGACCTCCGGCACGTCGAGCGGCGCCAGACGATAGGCCTTCTTGCCCGGCGCGGACTTCTCGAAGCTGAGGCCCTCGTTCTGCGTGAGGTGCGCGGTGACTTTGCGCGGCGTGCCGGTGAATTTCTCGTCAGTCTGGGTCGCCATCGTCAATCCTTATCGCGCTCCCGCTGTCGCCGGCGCCTGGGCCAGCACCTGGGCCGCCTGGTCGATCTGTTCACGGGTGGTGAGTTCCGTCGCACACCACAGGGTCGCATTGCCCAGCTCCGGATACCAGCGTTTCAGCGCGACGCCGCCAATGATTTTGTTTTCGAGCAGCCGAGCGTTGAGCTGGTCGGGAACCTCATCGGTCTGCAGGACAAATTCGTTGAACCGCGGCGAGCGCGCGAAGAGCAGTGTCCCCTGCGCGCCCAGGGCTTTTGCAGCGTAGTCGGCTTTCGCCAGGTTGTGCAGCGCCAGTTCGCGGATGCCCTCTTTGCCATAAACAGTCATGAAGACCGTAGCCATCAGCGCAACCAGCGCCTGGTTGGTGCAGATGTTGGACGTCGCCTTCTCGCGGCGGATGTGCTGCTCGCGTGTCGAGAGCGTGAGCACGAAGCCGCGCCGCCCCTGCTTGTCCTTCGTCTCCCCAACAAGGCGCCCGGGCATCTGGCGGACGTACTTCTCCTTCGCCGCGATCACGCCGCAGAACGGGCCGCCATAACTGGGAGCCACACCGAAGGACTGTGCCTCCATGGTGACGATGTCCGCTTCGACCGGCGGCCGCACGATGCCCAGCGAAGCGGCCTCCGCAATGGCGACGACAAGAAGCGCGCCCCTCTTCTGAACGATTTGCGCGATCGCCGGAATATCTTCGATCACTCCGAAGAAGTTCGGCGACTGGACGATCACGCAGGCGGTCTGCTCGGTAACGGTCCGCTCCAGTGCGGCCAGGTCGAGCCGTCCGTCATCGCTGTAGCCGATCTCCTGGGTCGCGTGGCCGGAGGCGGCTTCGCGATGCTGCGCATAAGTGTGCATCACCTCGCGATATTCAGGATGCACGGTCCGGGCGACGGCCACGCCATCGCGTCCCGTGACGCGCATGGCCATCATGGCAGCCTCCGGGCAGGCCGTGGAGCCGTCGTACATCGACGCGTTGGCGATGTCCATGCCGGTCAGTTCGCAGATCATCGTCTGAAATTCGAAGATGGCCTGGAGCGTCCCCTGTGTGATCTCCGCCTGGTACGGTGTGTACGAGGTGAGGAACTCGCCGCGCTGCACGATCGCGTCGATCAGCACAGGCCGGTAATGCCGGTAAACGCCCGCGCCGAGGAAGCTGGCGTAGCCGTTGGCATTCTGCGCGGCGGCGGCTTTGAAGTGGTCGACAATTTCGGATTCGCCCATCTGCCGCGGAATGTTCAGATCGCGCGTCAGGCGGTATTCCTCAGGAACGATGGCAAACAGGTCGTCGATGGACGACGCGCCGATCTCGCGCAGCATGGCCGCGCGTTCGGCGTCGGATTTGGGTAGGTAGCGCATGAGAAATCAGGGTGCAGCGTACAGCGTTCAGCGTGAAAAGCGGCGCCGGCGGAAGCGGCGCGCAAATCTAGTGGCCGGTTTCTTCCTTTGCGTACGCCTCATAAGCGTCGGCGGTCAGCAGCGAGTCCAGTTCGGACGGATCGCTCAGCTCGATCTTCATGATCCACGCGGCGTGCGCGTCAGCGTTGATTTTCTCCGGCGAGCTGATCAGCTCCTCGTTGATAGCACTCACGGTGCCCGTCGCTGGCGAGTAAAGGTCCGAAACCGCCTTCACTGACTCGACGCTGCCGAAAACCTTGCCCTTCTCGACCTTGTCACCCACCTTGGGCAGTTCCACAAAAACGATGTCGCCGAGGGAGTCCTGTGCGTGGACCGTGATGCCGATTGCGGCATTCTTGTTGCCGGTCTCGATCCATTCATGTTCGCGCGTGTAGCGGTAGTTCGTGGGATAGGCCATAGCGTTGCAGTTCTCCCTCTATTGTACGGGCTGTTTTTTTGGCTTCCTGTAAAACGGGATCGGCACCACCCGCGCTTTCACAGGATTGTTGCGGATTTCGACGGCGACCTCGGTGCCCGGCTCAGTGAAGGCGCGCGGCACATAGGCCAGAGCGATGTTCTTTTTGAGAAACGGCGCGGGCGAGCCGCTGCTGACCGAGCCAATCAGGTTGCCTTCTAGGTCGAACACGCGATAGCCGTCGCGCGCGATGCCCCGCTCGATGACTTCGAGGCCAACCAGTCTGCGCTCCGGACCCCCAGCCGCCTGCACCCTCTTCAAGGCGTCCGATCCGAGGAACGGCCCCTTCTCCAGCTTGCAGAAACGGTCCAGTCCGGCTTCCCACACGTTGATCGTCTCGGAGATCTCGTGGCCGTAGAGCGAGAGCGCCGCTTCCAGGCGCAGCGTGTTCCGCGCCCCCAGCCCGCAGGGCACGATGCCGAATTCCTTCCCTGCCTCGATCACTTCGTTCCACACGCGCTCGCTGGTGGCCACGTCGGAGGGAATGTAGATCTCGAAACCGTCCTCGCCTGTGTAACCGGTGCGGGCGATGAGCGTATTAGGCAGTCCGCAGACCGTGCCCCAGGTGAACCAGTAGAACTTCACCTTCGAGAGGTCGGCGCTGGTCAGTTTCTGCAGCGTCTCCTGCGCCCGCGGCCCCTGAATGGCCAACTGCGTGTAATAGTCGCTGTAGTCGCTCACGTGGCAGTCGAAGGAGCGCGCCTGACTCCGGACCCAGTTGTAGTCCTTCTCGCGCGTCCCGGCGTTGATCACGAACAGGTAGTCGTTGTCGCTGAGCTTGTGGACGATGATGTCGTCCACGAAGGTGCCCTCGGGATACAGCATCGCCGAGTACTGCGCCTGGCCCACCTGCAGCCGTCCGGCGTCGTTCATGGAAATGTGCTGCACGGCGGCCAGCGAGCCGGGCCCGCGCAGTTGAATGTCGCCCATGTGGCTGACGTCGAAAAGACCCACGCCGGCGCGCACGGCCATGTGCTCGGCAATCAGGCCGGAGTACTCGACCGGCATATCCCATCCGCCAAAATCGACCATCTTCGCGCCGAGGCGGCGGTGCATATCGTTGAGAGCTGTTTTGCGGAGCGTGGCGGGTGCGGAGACAGAGGCTTCAGACATAGGAGAATTCCGAGGCAGCGCGAACTTTTAACGTTACAACCGGGATGATTGCGGGTCAATTGGCAGGCGATCCACTATCGATAGGATAAAGGAGTGCCCGAGCCTCTGCTTCCTGCGGCGATTGCGCTGGTCTTCCTGCTGGCGGTACTGCTGGCGTTCGGCTTCGCGGGCGAGGCGTTGCAGCGTGCCGTGCAGCGGCTGCCGCTGGGCCTGCGGATCGCGCTGCCCGCGGTCCTCGCGGTTCCCTGGTTCCTTGTGGCCGTCGGGGCGAGGCGCTTCGAACTGCATTGGCTTGCGGTCTATCTCCTGGCGCCGGTTGCCATCGCGGCTTTGCTGCAGCTCGCGTCCAGCCTCGATCCCCAACAGCGCGGGCACTGGCTCGATTTCCTTGTACTCCTGCCCCTCGGCCTGGCAGTAGACCTGCGCTGGCTCGAACCCGCCTGGCCGCCCCATCTCAGCGCCCTGGGCAAACTCACCCTGCTCGATGACGGACTTTACGGCTTTCTGGCCATTCGGCAACTCAGCGGCGTGGGTTTCAACCTGCGCCTGCGTGGCCGCGACATCGCGATCGGCCTGCGCGAGTTCCTGTTCTATGCGCCCATCGCCATTCCCCTCGGCCTGGCGCTCGGCTTCCTGCACTGGCACGGGCGACCGCATCACCCCTGGCTCCTGGCCCCGCTTTGGATCTTCACCTTCTTCGCTGTAGCGCTCCCGGAGGAGATCTTCTTCCGCGGCTGGATGCAGAATCTCCTCGAGCGCCGCATCGGCCGCACTCCGGCGCTGCTGGTCACGGCGTGCCTTTTCGGCCTCGCCCACTTCAACAAACGGACCGCATTCTTCAACTGGCGATACGTGCTGCTGGCCGCGATTGCGGGCATCTTCTACGGGCGCGCCTGGCGGCAGGACCGGCGCATCGGCGCATCGACTATCACCCACGCCACCGTCGACAGCCTGTGGGGCGCCCTGCTGCGCTGAATTTGCGTTACACTGGCGGGCGGCTTCAGGAATGCCCCCATATTCACCCGAAAAAGGAGCGGTTTCAGTGTCGATTTCGAGGATTGGTGTAACCGCATTCATTTTGCTGGCGCTCACCGGCGCTGCGATTGGGCAGGATCCCACCCTGGCGGCGACGCCGCCCATGGGTTGGAACAGCTGGAATCACTTTGCCGGCAAGGTCACGGCGGCCGACGTGCGCGCCGCGGCGGATGACATGGTGGCCAACGGCATGCGCGATGCGGGCTACATCTACGTGAACATCGATGACACCTGGCAAGGCCCCCGCAACGCCCAGGGCGAGATCACGGCCAACAGCAAGTTCCCGGACATGAAGGCGCTCGCCGATTACGTCCACTCGAAGGGCCTCAAGCTGGGCATCTACTCCGGACCGGGCCCGAAAACCTGTGCCGGCTATACCGGCAGCTACGGCCACGAACAACAGGACGCCGACACCTACGCGAAATGGGGCATCGACTACCTGAAGTACGACTTGTGCAGCTACATGGGGATCATGCGCAAGGAGGCCCCCAACGATCAGGCGAAGCAGTGGCAAATGATGCGCCAGGCCTACGAAAAAATGCATCAGGCGCTGCTGAAGACGCGCCGGCCCATCGTTTTCAGCCTCTGCCAGTATGGACTGGACCACGTCTGGACCTGGGGCCCTTCCGTGGGCGGCAACCTGTGGCGCACCACCGACGACATCAACGATACCTGGCAGCGCATGGCAGAGATCGGCTTTAGCCAGCTCCCGCTGGCGCGGTATGCAGGCCCCGGCCACTGGAACGATCCCGACATGCTGGAAGTGGGCAACGGCGGTATGACCGACACGGAATACCGCACCCACATGAGCCTGTGGGCGATTCTCGCGGCGCCCCTGCTGGCCGGCAACGACCTGAGCAACATGACGCCGGCGACGAAGGCCATCCTGCTGAACAAGGAGGTGATCGCCGTCGATCAGGACAAGCTGGGCAAAGAGGGCAGTCGGGCCCTGGCCGTGGGCCTGACCGAAATCTGGACCAAACCACTCAGCGGCGGCGCGCTGGCCGCAGGATTGTTTAATCGCGACACAGAGCCGCACTCCGTGACCTTGCATCTGCGCGACGTGGGCTTCCCGGCGAACGCGAAGCTGCGCGACCTCTGGGCCCACAGGGATGTATCGGCGACCGACGGCGCCTACACCGTAACAGTGCCGGGCCACGGGGTTGTGATGCTGAAGGTGAGCCGGTAATCCAGGCCAGACGGGGCACAAACCAGACCTCGCGTGAGCGAAGATGGCCTCGTGCCCCTCGCCGCATCCAGGTACAATAAGAATGTGAAGAGGTTGACGCGGGCCGCCTGGATTCGGCCCGGGTTTTGACCCCCATCCCGGACATTCTCCGGGATTTTTCTTTCAGACTGGATTCATACTCCTCATGTCCCCACAAACCATTTCGCCCGATGTTTCGACCCTGCGCGAGGCGACCTTCGACGCCTTCCGCCGCTGGGGCTATCTGCAGGCGAACCTCGATCCGCTGAGACAATACCTGCAGCCTCTCCCGTTGCCGGAGCTCGACCTCGACAACGAGTTCACCGCCGAGGCGCGCCGCGTCTACTGCGGCACCATCGGCGCCGAGTTTATGCACATTGTGGATCGCCAGCGGCGCGCCTGGATTGCGCAGCGACTGGAGGCCGCGGCCCCGCCCGTCAATCCGCAGCGCATCCTCGAGCGATTGGCGCGGGCCGACGTGTTTGAGCAGGTGATTCAGTCACGCTATCTGGGAACCAAGCGATTCTCGCTGGAGGGCGTCACCGCGCTCATCCCCTTCCTGGACGAATTGCTGAACCGCGCGGCCGAGCTGGGCGCGCAGCGGTCGATCATGGGCATGAGCCATCGCGGCCGCCTCAACGTGATGGTGAATACGCTGGGCAAATCGCCGATGGATATCTTCGCGAAATTTGAAGACGTCGATCCGCGCAGCATCCTCGGCGGCGGCGATGTGAAGTACCACGTCGGCGCGACGGGCGAGTTCTCTGCCCGCAACGGCAGCACGCTGGCTCTGCATCTGGCGTCGAATCCCAGTCACCTCGAAGCCGTCGATCCGGTAGCCATGGGCCGCACCCGCGCCTGGCAGGATCGCTACGGTGCCGACGGCGTCCAGCGCGTGCTACCGGTGGTCATTCACGGCGACGCAGCCTTCGCCGGCCAGGGCATCTGGGCCGAAACCATGAATCTCGCCGCTATCGACGGCTATTCGGTCGGCGGCGGCATACACATCGTGGTGAATAATCTGATCGGCTTCACCGCCGAGCCTGCGGAGACCAATTCGACGCGCTTTGCCACGGATCTGGCCAGGCGCCTGCAGGTGCCGATCTTCCACGTGAATGGCGAGGATCCCGCAGCCGTCGTGCGCGTCGCAGCTCTGGCCGCGGAATATCGCTACGCATTCCACTCCGACGTGGTCGTCGATTTGATCGGCTATCGCCGTCACGGCCACAGCGAAGTTGACGATCCCACGGTGACGCAGCCGCTGCGCTACGCGCGTATCAAAGACCATCCCCCGCTCTATGAGATTTACGCACAGCAGATCGGCGCGGACCCAGCGGAGCTGTCGAAACAACTCCACGCGGAGTTTGCCGACGCCCAAAAGAAAGCGGCAACCACGCGCAAAAAGCCGGTCCTGGTGCAGATGCCGGAGTACTGGAGCCGCTATCGGGGTGGTCCCTGGAAGCCGGAACTGGAGGTCGATACCGGCTTGCCGCGCAAGCGGATCCAGGAGATCGCGGACAAGCTGTCGCGCTATCCCGACGAATTTCACATCCACCCCAAGATCAAAAAGCTCCTCGAGCAGCGCGCCTCCATGGGCCGCGGCCAGCATGGCTTCGACTACGGCATGGCCGAGGCGGTTGCCTTTGCATCGCTCCTGCTCCAGGGCACCCCGGTGCGCCTGAGCGGGCAGGACAGTCAGCGTGGCACCTTCAACCAGCGCCACAGCGTTCTCATCGACATCGAAAGCGAGCAGCGCTGGCTACCGCTGAATCATCTTGGGCCCGAACAGGCGGCCTTCAGCGTCTACAACTCGATCCTCTCCGAAGCCGGGGTGCTCGGCTTCGAGTACGGCTACAGCCGCGACTATCCCGAGGCGCTCATCCTCTGGGAGGCGCAGTTCGGCGACTTCGCCAACGGCGCGCAGATCGTCATAGACCAGTTCATCGCCGCTGCTGAAGACAAGTGGGGATTGCTGAGCGGGCTGGTCCTGCTGCTCCCGCACGGCTACGAGGGCCAGGGGCCGGAGCACTCCAGCGCGCGCATCGAGCGCTATCTGCAGCTCGCGGCCCGGGACAACATGCAGATTGCGCAGCCGTCGAACGCCGCGCAATATTTCCATCTGCTCCGGCGCCAGGCGCTGCGTGCCTGGCGCAAACCGCTGGTCGTCTTCACGCCCAAAAGCATGTTGCGGCACCCGGACGCGCTCTCGCCCATTGAGGACTTCACACGCGCGCGCTTCCTGCCCGTCCTGCCCGATACAGAAATTCAGGACGCCCAGCGGCTGCTGATCGCGACTGGCAAAATCGGCCACGAGCTGCGCATGGAGCGCGCGAAGCGGAAGAATTCGAAGACCGGCATCCTCTTCCTCGACCAGCTGTATCCCTGGCCAGAGGCGGAGCTGAAGGCCGCGATCGCTGCACATCCAAGCGCGCGGGAAATCGTCTGGGTCCAGGAAGAGCCCGCCAACATGGGCGCCTTCGGCTTTGTCATGCCGCGCCTGCGCAGAATCGCGGGCGATCGGCAAGTCCTGAGTGTCAAGCGGTCGGCGGCGGCCAGTCCCGCAACGGGCTCCGCCAAAGCCCATGAGATGGAACAGAAGACGCTGATCCACCTGGCGCTGGGGGATTAGCCGTCCAGGCAATCGCGCTGCGCGCCTCACAGCAAAGAAAGCGGCCGGATCTCTCCAGCCGTTCTCTTTGCTCCCGGCTCCCGGCTCCTGGCTACCGGCTACAAACTACCGGCTTCCCCGTGCCAGTACATCTCCCAGCCCAGATAGCGAATCGCCGCCTCGTACACCGGACTGGCGACATGCGAGAAGTTGGCCGCGACGTGGTGTTCGAAGCCCTCCGTGCAGATCTTATGCAGCAGCTTCTGCAGCTGCGGAATCTTCACCACCCCCGCGCCGCCGAAGGTCTCCAGCGGATCGTTGGTAAACTCGCCCTCCCCGACATACCCGCGGATCTTGCCCTTGTAATCGTCGGTCGAGAAGCGCACGTAGCTCATCGCCCCCGCCTTCACGCGCCCCACGCAGGTGCCGAAGGTGTTCTCCTTGCCCACGGTCCCGGCGATGATCGCCTGGAAGTCCATCACCACATCGGCAAAGAAGTGCTTCGGCAAATTGGAACAGTGGAAGCACACGCACTTGTTCTCGTCTTCGCCGTAGTTGTTGTTCCAGTCCAGCAGCGCGCTGGGCGTCTGGCTGGCCAGCGCCAAAGCGTGCATGGAAACAGTGCCCATCACGTCGGTTTCGCACGCCGCCGGCAGCAGGCTGTCGCTCATCATGCTCATCACGGTGCAGGGCACCACGCCGAAGTTCTCTTCGAGCGAGGTCCAGCACTGGACAGCTGAAACGGTGCAGTGCGTCTCCTTCATAAACCGTTCGATGGCCACGCCCAGCTTGGACATCTTCAGCAGCGCCGCAGCCGGCACCCTCTCCGTCGGCACGTAGGCCTGGATGGCCTTCAGCTTCGTCTGCACGTCGGCCTCGTCGTCCTTCATCCGGCCGATCAGGCCAAAGATGTCCGACAGGTCCAGCGTGACCACCGAAATCCCGTAGCGCTCCAGCAGCTTTTCGCTGTAGCGGACCGTATTGAAGGCCTGCGGCCGCGCGCCTATGGCGCCAATGCGCAGTTTCCTCAGCCCGTTGGTCACCCGACAGACCTTCGTAAACCAGTCGAGATCCTTCCCAAACTCATCGGAGCTCGGCCGCACCGTATGCTTCGCCGTAATCGAGTACGGAATGCCGTACTGCATCAGGTTGTTGCAGGCCGACATCTTGCCGCAGAAGCTGTCCCGCCGGTCGGAGATCTTCATATCGTCGCGTCGGTCAGGCGTGGCCTGCACCAGCACCGGCACATCCAGCTTCGAGTAGCGGATGGAATCCGCGATGCCGCGTTCGTCCCCGAAATTCGGCAGCGTCACGATAATGCCGTCGATCTCATCCCGATGCGCGCGAAATAAATCGCCACAGCGGATCGCGTCGTCGTGCGTCTCCACCGAGCCGAACTTCGACTGCTCGGGCGTCAGCGTGATGGCCCTGATGCCGGCCTTCTGCAGCACGCCGAGCATCTCCTCACGGCCCTCCCTGGCCAGATGGTCCGGGAAAAAGCCCCGGTTCCCGACGATGACTCCAAATGTCATTTCCTTTTTCATAGTCAATTCCTTCTTTTGGCAAATCGTTAGCGATGATGACGAAAGCGAATCGTGTAAAAGAGCCCCATAAACACCATAAGGGCGCCCCACCAGATCGGCGCGTGCAGGTAAGAAAGTACCGGCGGGTGCACCAGCGGATGGCCCAGCTCCCACAGTCCCGTGGCCAGGATAAGAATGCCGTAGGTCAGCAGCAGCAGCCCCGAGAAGAACCAGATCGACGTGTGTCCGCGCATGTGAATCCGCCTTTACCAGAAGATGATGTTGAGAGCGACAAAGACCACACTGACCGCTCCGGCCCACACCAGCGGCTTCTGATACCAGTGCTCGTCGTGTTCTTCGGGAATCTTCGAGGCCCCGTAGACCAGGCCTTCCAGTTCCGCCATTGGCTTGGGCTTCGTCATGTAGCTCACGATCACGGTCACGATCACGCACACGATCAGCGACCACAGAGCCCGGTACATGTCTGCGGCCATGGCCTTGGCATCCGGCGAAAGCGCCACGTAGCGCAGGGCGCTCGGGTTGAAGTGCACCCACAGAAACAGGCTGATCGCCGTGCACGTCCCCGCCAGCAGTCCCCAGAAGCCGCCCGCCTTTGTCGTGCGCTTCCACAGCATCCCCAGCAGCACCGTGCCCAGCAGCGGCGCAATAAAGAAGCTGAACAGCGCCTGCACGTAGTCCATGATGCTGGCCGCGTGCTGCACAAGATACGCCGTCCCCACTGAGATGAGCACCCCGATAAACGTGCACCAGCGTCCCATCGCCACATAGTGGCTGTCGCTGGCCTTCTTGTTCAGGAACGCGCCGTAGATGTCATACGTCCACACCGTAGCAAACGCGCTCACGTTGCCGGCCATGCCCGACATGAAGCCCGCGATCAGCGCCGTCACGCCCAGGCCCAGCAGTCCCGGCCCGCAGTAGCGCACCAGCATCAGCGGCAGCACCTCGTTATAGCTGTGCTGGCCCGTCACGACCGCAACATTCTGCGGAACCAGATGAAACGGCAGCACGGAAAGAGCCAGCAGCCCCGGCAGAACCACGATGAACGGGACGCACATCTTGAACGCCGCACCGATGATGGGCGCCATCCGGGCCGAGCGCAGGTTGCGCGCGGAGAGCACTCTCTGCACCACCAGAAAGTCCGTCGTCCAGTAACCCATGCTGATGGCGATGCCCAGCCCAAACACCAGCCCCGTCCAGTGGATCCCCATCGGGTTGTCGCGGAAGTGGCCGGTCGTACTCCACAGGTGCGTGTACTCCATGCTGCCCATGCGCGCCGCGATCTGATGCTTCAGGTTGGTCCAGCCGCCCGCTTCGATCAGCCCCAGAATCGGAATGAGCAGCGCGCCCAGCCAGATCAGCAGGAATTGCAGAATCTCATTGAAGATCGCCGACCGCAGCCCGCCCAGCGCCACATACACAGCCACCGTGATCGACGAGACCCAGATCGAAAAGCTCAGATCCCAGCCCAGCACCACCTTCATTACCAGGGCCATCGCATACATATTGATGCCGCTCATCAGCACCGTCATCAGCGCAAAGCACACCGCTGAAAGTCCCCGCGTCGCATCGCCGTAGCGCAGCGCCAGATACCCCGGCACAGAGTTCACCTTCGAGATGTAATAGAACGGCATCATCACGATGCCCAGGAAGAGCATCGCCGGAATCGCCCCGATCCAGTACCAGTGCGTCGCCAGGATGCCGTACTGATACGCCGATCCCGCCCACCCCATCAGTTCCAGCGAGCCCAGGTTGGCGGACACGAAGCTCAGCCCCGCGATCCAGGCCGTCATCTCCCGCCCGGCCATGAAGAACTCCTCGCTGGTGTTCGACGAGCCCTTCAGATAGAAGCCGATATAGATGACAAACGCAAAGTAGATGGCGATAACTGCGATGTCCACGCCGGAGAGATGAACCAGCGATTGCTTGACGGGCGTCTGGAAGAACAGCGCCAGGGCGGGTGCGCTTGCTGTGAACATGCGTCGAGGAGCCTCAGTGTGCCAGCCTGTGCGGAAACGCGAGCGAGGGAAACTCGGGTTCCGGATTAACGTTGCCCGTAAGTGGCCTTCGCTCCATGCTTACGGAAGTAGTGCCGATCCAGCAATGCCTGCGAAACTCCACGGCAGCCGGGATTCAACGTGGCCGTGTAGAACGCCATCCGCGCCACCGCCTCCAGTACCCCAGCATGATACGCGGCCTCCATCGCATCTTTTCCCCAGGCAAACGGCGCATGTCCGGCCACCAGCACGCCCGGCATTGCCTGCGGATCCAGATCGCGAAAGCGGCGCACGATGGCCTTGCCCGTGTTCAGGACGTAATCGCCGCCAATCTCCTCATCCGTCAGCTCCTCCGTTACGGGCACCGGGCCGTAGAAGTAGTCTGCGTGCGTCGTGCCATAGGCGGGAATCTCCTGCCCGGCCTGCGCCCAGGCCGTCGCGTACTCCGAATGTGTGTGCACCACACCGCCAATCGAAGGAAACGCGCGGTACAGCTCAAGGTGTGTATCCAGATCGGAGGACGGCATGTAGGCGCTCTCGATGATCTTCCCGCTGAGATCGCTCACCACCATATCTTCGGGCGTCAGCCTTTCGTAGTGCACCCCACTCGGTTTTATGGCCACCAGCCCCCGTTCCCGATCGATACCGCTGGCGTTGCCGAACGTGTACAGCACCAGCCCGCGCCGCACCAGTTCGAGGTTGGCTTCGAGCACCTGCGCCTTCAGAGTGTCCAGCATGAAGAGTCGGCCTCCAGCGAAGTTCCCGAAACGGATCAAAATCCCCCATGGGAACCGCGGCAATTTTACTAAATCGAATTAGTCGTGTCTGTATTTAATGGCAATTTTTTGGTATGGCCCGTACACTGCACGTCGGGCTATAACCAGGGTTATCCGCCATGAGCCGCCGGCTCTCCCATCCCGCTTCAGGGTCCGCAAATTCCGGACCGCAGAACAACGCCGCTCCCCTTCCTCTGCCGGAATCGCGGCGCAGGCGCCTGCTCGGCCTCCTCGTCGGCGATCTGACCAATCCCTTTTTCCCCGAGCTGATCCACGCCTTCGAGGATCTGGCCACCCGCCACGGCTATGAAATCCTGCTCGGCTCCACCGGCTACGACACCGAGCGCACTCGCCGCAGCATCCGCCGCCTGCTGGATCTGCACGTCGACGGAGCGGCCATTCTCACCTTCGGCAGCGAAGGCCCGCTCCGCGCCGAAATCGTCCGCGAACTCGGCGCCCTTCCCCTGGTCTTTATCGACGAGGCGCCCCGGGCGCCCCGCGCCTGTGCCCTCACCGTCGATTACCGCCACGGTTTCGGCGAAGCGATACGCCACCTTGCGAACCTCGGCCACCGGAAAATTGCCTACATAAGCGGGCCCATGGGCCTTCGCTCGGCCCGGCTCCGCCGCGAGGTCTTTCTCGCCGCCATCGAAGAGGAGGATTGCGTGTGCCGCGAGAGCTGGCTGATTGAAGGCAATCACACCATGGAAAGCGGCATGCACGCCATGGAGCACATTCTCAGCCAGAAGGCCCTGCCCACGGCAGTGGTCTGCTCCAACGACATGATGGCTCTCGGCGCCAAGCGCGAACTGGATCGCCGTGGCATCGACGTGCCCGGCTCCATGTCCATTGTCGGTTTCGACGATGTTCTGTTTGCGGAATTTGCCACGCCCCCGCTCACCACCATTCGCATGTCGCGCAAAGCCCTGGCCGGGGCAGCGGTGGAGGCGCTCCGCAGCGAGATCGAGTTGCCCGGTCAACCGATTCCCAAGATTCTGCTCAAGCTCCCCACCAGTCTCATCGTGCGCCAGTCCACCGGCTTTGCGCCGCGCAACGGCTCGCGCGCAGAAGCCCAGGCCGCTGTCTCGATCGCAAACGCGCGCTCGGCCCGCGCCTGAGCCTATTTCGCCACCGTCAGCTGGATGGATATGCCGGGATCCACCCGGTCGCCCGCCGCCGGGCTTTGCGCGATAACGCTCCCCGGTGCAATCGGCGCCTGCGGCGGACCGGCAGCGTTCACCGGCGCCAGTTGCGTGTCCTCCTTCACCGGAGCCAGATGCAATCCGGCATGGGCGACCGACCAGGCGGCGGCCGTAAAGCCCTGCCCCACCAGCTGCGGCATCACCATGCTGTCCGGCGGCAGCGTCTGCACGGGCGGCGCAGCCACCAGCAGGTTCATCACCGGGCCTTCCGCGCCGGAAGCGTTCGGCTCCGGGCTTTGCGCGAACACCACCCCCGGCTGTGCGTCCGGCCATGGCATCACCGCCACGATTCCCGTCGACAAACCCGCGCGGCGAATGTCGATCGCCGCAATGCGCTGATCCTTGCCCAGCAGATTGGGAATCGCGATTTTCTGCGGCCCCAGGCTTTCCGTGAGCCACACCCGCCAGCCCCGCCGTACAGTCGCCCCCGCTGCCGGCGACTGGTTCGCCACCCGCCCGGCGGGTATCTCTGCCGAATAGAGCCGGTTCTCCACGTGCAGAGTCAGTCCCAGCGACGCCGCCCGTTGCCCCGCCTCAGGGACCGTCATACTCCGGAAATCCGGAATCGCCACCTCGGCGCCGTGAATCGCGAAGTGCATCGTCAGGATGGCCGACGTCATACCCACCACCACCAGCAGCAGCAGAACCAGGATGAAGCGAAAGAATCCGATCATGATTCGTATTCGATCGAGTAGTCGATCGTCGCCGCCTTCTCCAGCATCTTCGACACCGAACAGTATTTGTTCTTCGACAGCGACACCGCGTCCTCCGCGCCTTTTTTTGAAACCGGCCCGCGAATCCTGTACGTGAGATGGATCCCGGTGAACACCCGCGGTGGCCCCGATGCCCGCTCCGCCGTGGCCGTCACCGTCAGGCCTTCCAGCGGCTCACGCTTTTTTTGCAGAATACTGACTACGTCCACCGAGGTGCAGGCGCAGAGCGCGCCCAGTACCATCTGCATTGGGCTCGGCCCCGCCGTGTGCTCCGCCGATCCATCCAGCATCACCGTCCGCCCGCCGCCCGACTGTATCTCGAAACGCTCTTCTCCCCGCCATACCGCAGTCGCGTTCACATCTCCCCCTTATTGCCGGTGCTGATTGTCTGACGAAGGCTCCGGATGAATCAGCACCCGGTCCACCTCCGGACAATCCAGCTTGAAACGATGTTCCAGCTCGGTAATCGATTCATGCACCCGCCGCATCTCCATTCCGTCCGGCAGCGTGCAGTGGCAGGTCACGTGGAGGCGTTCCCCCACACGGTCCACATTGACCTCATGGATATCGACAACGTCCGGCAGCCTGGCCGCCGCATCGCGCAGGTGTTGCTCGATGCGCCGATCCTGCGCCACCCGCACCGGGGCCTCGATGGTGGCCATCTCGCTCTCGATGTGCGTTAGCACCGAGTCCACCTGCGGCAACTCGCTGCGGATCTGCTCTTCCAGACTGTAGACAAATCGATGCGCCTCCAGCAGCGGCATGGTCTCGCGCACCTCGATGTGCTGCTCCACGTGCAACCCGTCGGGAAACGACTCGATGCTGACGTCGTGCAGCAGCGCATTGTTGCGCGCCGCTACCGCCCGCACCTGATCGAAAATACTCTCAGCGATGGTCGATCGTGGCACGGTGTGGATCACCACATCGGCCCCCGGCAAAACCCGCTGCACCGCCGTCGTTGCCTCGCTCACCAGGTCCTCGGTGCGCTGGAACGTCAGCTGGCGCGGCAAAGACAGCGTCAGGTCCGCAAAATAAGCACTGCCCGAGCGCCGCACCCGCGCCTGGTCAATGCCCAGCACCCCCCGCGTCCGCCGTACCTCTTCGATCATTTGCGTGTGGATCTCCGGCGACACCGCGTCCGTGAGCGCCCCCACCGCCCGCCATGCCAGCCGCCACCCGAACGTCAGAATCATGGCCGACACCACGATGGCCGCCGCCGGGTCGGAATAGCGCAGCCACGGAATGTGCTCCACCGAACCCAGCCACGAGGCCGCGAGTCCGACAATCACCGCCGCGCTCGCCCAAATGTCCGACGCGAAGTGCAGCGCGTCCGCCTCCAGCGCCTCGCTGCCGTACCGGCGCGCCACCCGGTGGAGGCGCCGCGAACGCCACAGGTCCACCACAATCGACGCCCCCATCACCACAAACGGCCAGTTCGAATACCGCAGCGCCACAGGACGGAAGAAAATCCGCGTGATCGCCTCCGCCGTGATGCCCAGCGCCGACGCCGCCATCAGCCCCGTCTCCACAAAGGCGGAGATGTTTTCCACTTTCGCGTGCCCGTAGGGATGATTCCAGTCCGCCGGCCGGTCGGACACGCGCACCGACAACAGCGTCAGCGCCGAGCCCGCCAGGTCCAGCCCTGAATGCACAGCGTCCGACAGCACCCCCAGACTGCCCGTCAGCAGTCCCACCAGAAGCTTCAGCGCCGTCATCAGGCACGCCGCCAGCACTGACACCAGCGCCGCCCAGCGCTTTTCCGCGCTGGCCCCGGAGGAGCCAGGAGTCGAGCCCGAAATGGCCGTCGTGGACATCCTTGTCTTCAGCCTACCGCCGCCCGCCCCGGTGGTTCCGAAATTCTCACCACGGCCGCATCCCGCGCCACAACCCCGCAATGCCGAAGCTGTAAGGCGTCCATGACACATCGACGAAGCCCGCGCTCCGCATCATCGCCAGCATGACCTCCGGCGCCGGAAACCGGCCCACCGACTCCGGCAGGTAGGCATAGGCCGCGCCCACCCCCGAGATCCGCGCGCCGATCGCCGGCAGAATCCGCCTGAAGTACAGCCCATACAGCTTGCCGACCCAGCCCCCCGGCTCGCTGAAATCGAGAATCCCCACCTGTCCGCCCGGCGCCAGGACCCGAAAAAACTCCTCCAGGCCTGCCTGATAATTCGCCAGGTTGCGAAAGCCGAAAGCCGTCGTGATCAGATCCAGCGACCGGTCCCCCGCCGGCAGATGCAGTGCATCAGCCTCGATCACTGTGGCCGGTTTCCCCGCCAGTTTCACCCGAGCCCGCACCAGCATGGCCGGCGAAAAGTCCGCCGCCAGAACCGGCTCCCCGCCTGTCGGACGAAGCCGCAGCAGCGCCAGCGTCATGTCCCCCGTCCCGCAGCAGATGTCCAGCACCCGCGCCTCCGGCCGCGCCAGCATCGCCCGGAAACGCCGCGCCGTCCGCCACCACCACACGCGATCCACATTGCAGGAGAGCACGTGGTTCAGCAGATCGTAACGCGGTGCAATGTTGTCGAACATCGCCCGCACGGCCTGCGCCGAGCTGGCCTCGTCGCGCGCGCCCGCGGGCCGCGATCCCCCATTCTCACCTGACTTGAGCAAAGGCCAGCATATCGCAGCGCCCCCGCGGCTTGTCCTGCTGGCTTGCCCCCCTCCGGCGCCAGCCGGGAACTCCCCAGCCTGCGCATGCGTATCTGCTATCGTTGGGTCCGGGTGACGGACGCTAACCGGCGTCGCCACCCGGGCTTCGAGGCTCCGCCATGGCGAAATTCCTTCTCTTCTGCATCCTTCTCATCCTTTGCTGGCCCCTGGCTCTGCTGGCGCTGGTCGCCTATCCCATCGTGTGGCTGCTGCTCCTCCCATTCCGCCTCATCGGTATCGCGGTTGGCGGCGCTCTCGACCTGGTCCGCGCCATCATTTTCCTCCCCGCCCGGATCCTCCGCGCTGTCTGACCCTCCGTCCTGCGCCCGCCGGCTCCTCGTACACTAAGTCCATGGCTGGCATCGTTCTCGACGGCAAGGCATTCGCAAAAGAAATGGAAGCGGAGCTCTCGGTGCGCGTGCGCCGGCTCCTCGAAGCTCACAGTGGCCAGCCGCCCATCCTCGCCACCATCCTTGTCGGCGAAGACCCGGCCTCGGCCACCTACGTCCGCATGAAGGGCAACGCCTGCCGCCGCGTCGGCATGGAATCCCTCAGCATCGCCCTTCCCGGCGCCACCACCACCGAGCAACTCCTCGCCGCCATCGACGACCTCAACGCCAATCCTCGCGTCCGCGGCATCCTCCTCCAGCACCCCGTCCCGAAGCAAATCGACGAGCGCGCCTGCTTCGACCGCATCGCCCTCGACAAGGACGTCGACGGCGTCACCGCCCACGGTTTCGGCCGCATGGCTATGGACGAGCCCGCTTACGGCTCCGCCACCCCCGCCGGCATTATGCGCCTGCTCCGCCGCTACCAGATCCCCCTTGTCGGACGCGAGGCTGTCGTTGTCGGACGCAGCCCCATTCTCGGCCGCCCCATGGCCATGATGCTGCTCGCCGCCCACGCCACCGTCACCATCTGTCACTCCCGCACCAGGAATTTGTCCGACGTTGTCGGACGCGCCGAGATCCTCATCGGCGCCGTCGGCAAACCCGAGTTCATCCGTGGCGAATGGATCCGCGATGGCGCCGTAGTCGTCGATGCCGGCTATCATCCCGGCGGTGTCGGCGACATCGAATTGTCTGCCATCATCGACCGCTGTTCAGCCTACACGCCCGTCCCCGGCGGCGTTGGCCCCATGACCATCGCCACCCTCATCGCCCATACCGTCGAAGCCGCAGAGAAAGCCTCGGACAAGTAGTGAACCAACTTTTGTTGTGCGAACCGGATCGGTAGCCGCTTAGACCGGGTAGATGGGTAACGATTTTCGCCGGTGTTGACGTTTGGCTGCTGGAGGGTTGTGCCAGTCGCTGCAGATAGTGGCGAATGCACTCAACCAGCTTCTGCTCCCTGCTCCCTGTCTTGAAATTGTCATCCCGAGCGCAGCGCACCAGGGACCCGCCACGCCCTGGGCGTGGTGGGCAAGCGGAGGGAGGGACCTGCTTTGTTCCGACCCGGCCTCCATTCCGAATCAACTCACCATTCGTAACCGTGACAGTCCCAAAACCTGGCAGTAAACCCGCTCCAGTTTGGTATCCTGAACTTATAGAAAAAAAAAGAAAAAGGCCGCCTTTTGGCGGCCTTCCCTATTGGCTCAACCTGACTCCTGAACTCCAAACCTCTGCTTTTTCCAGCAACGCGGAAACCCGCGTCTGACAAGCACCCCAGCGATGAGGTCTCCGAAGTACTTGTCTGGCAAGTAAAGAAACCGATGGGTCCTCAGATCAAAAATGCAATCGCCTGAGAACATGAATCTTAACGATGCCCAGTATTTGCTTTCCCTGGGGACTGGCAACTGGGGCCGGGGACTTCTACTCCGCCTGCTCCCTCTCAATCGTCACCGACTCCAGCACCACCGGCTTGTGAGGCTTGTCCTGCGAGTTGCGCGGAACCAGCGAAATCTTCATCACCACATCCTGCCCCTCCACCACTTCGCCGAAGATGGTGTGGTTGCCGGTCAGCCATGGCGTGGGCGCCACGGTGATAAAGAACTGGCAGCCGTTGGTGTTCGGTCCGCTGTTGGCCATGGCCAGCTTGCCCGGCTGGTCGAATTTGTGGGGCGAGCCCTTGGTCTCGTCCTGGAAGCGGTAGCCCGGGCCGCCCATGCCCGTGCCGGTCGGGTCGCCGCCCTGGATCATG
>JBAUOP010000081.1:0-6343 GCA_049579805.1 Acidobacteriaceae bacterium | reverse complement strand
GCGCTGCTCCAACGATACGTAGCTGAACATCCCGTCCTGAACCCGCTCGTCTCCACGCATGATCGTGAGACGCATCAGCCTCACAATCCGCCGCAGACAAGAACCTATTTCAACAAGTTCCTAGTGGAACAACGGCGATTCCGCTCACCCTTACGCCGGACGCGAGGGTTCTGTTTTTCAGCCTATTGATCGCTGTTGCCACAGGCGTCCTGTTCGGCCTCGCTCCAGCCTTACAAAGTGCCCGCATCGACCCTGCTTCGGTAATGAAAGCAAACGCCGCAAACATATCCGGCCATGAGGGTGCCGGTCGCTGGTCCCTGCGAAAGACCCTCGTGGCCTCGCAGGTTTCGCTTTCGTTGGTGCTTCTGGTTGGCGCTGGAATGTTTTTGAGAACGCTGTCGAACTACAGCAGGTTAAATCCCGGCTTTGACCGGGACCACATTCTCTGTGTCCATCTCAACACCAACCTCGTAGGTTATACGAAGGACGAGTTTCCGCTGCTCTATCAAAGGTTGATTCGCAGCGTGGACGCAATACCCGGAGTGCGTTCCTCTGCCGTGGCGACGTGTTCTCTCTCGGATAACTGCCCCGATGCCACCGACGTGGTACTTGAGGGAGCAGGAGAGAACAAGAGCCAGTCTCTCGGTGCTGTACAGTTCAACAGGGTGTCATTGGACTACTTCAACACCGTAGGTATCAGCCTGGTCCGGGGAAGAGCCTTTGGGGCAACGGACAACACAACGAGTCCCGGAGTCGCCTTAGTCAATCAGGAATTTGCAAAACGCTTTCTGAATGGCGCTGATCCTGTCGGCGAACAGTTCTCCTCCCATCCCGATAACGGCCCCACACATTTTGAGATTGTCGGCGTGGTCACAGATGCGCGTGTCAACGACATACGCGAGGCCGCTCCACCGATGGTCTTTTTCCCGATTTCACAGCATCCCGGCAACCTCGCCGGTATCGACGTTCGCACAGCCGCCGATCCGCAATGGATAGAAAACCACGTTCGCCAGACGATAGCCGACGTGGATTATCGGCTGCCCATCGTTGAGATTGTTCCCTTGTCGGAGCAGGTGGCTCGCAACCTGGCTCAAGAGCGGTTGATTACGCGAGTGACCACACTGTTCGGCCTGCTGGCGCTTGGACTTGCGTGCCTCGGTCTCTATGGCGTCATATCCTATACCGTGCAGAGGCGAACAAGCGAAATCGGTGTGCGCCTCGCTCTGGGTTCAACACGGTCGGCAGTGTTATGGCTGATCTTGAAAGAAACACTCCTGGTCATCAGTGCCGGTGCTGTGTTCGGCCTTATTCTCGCTCTTCTCGGCACGCACTTGGCAGTTGGATTCCTGTTCGGACTTTCTCCTGAAGATCCGTCCACTCTTGCACTCGCGGCGGGATTACTTTTTCTGGTTTCGATGACGGCAGGCTTTCTCGCCGCACGAAGGGCGAGCCTGGTCGACCCGGTGCGGGCGCTGAGGACGGAATAGGTGTGTCGAACATGAACTGGCTCAAACGAAGTTTTTCGCGACGCCATCGTTATGACGAACTCTCGGAGTCGATCCGCGAGCACCTGGACGAAAAGATCGCCGATCTGATGGACCGCGGGATGACGCGCGATCAGGCGGAACAGACCGCCCGCCGCGAGTTCGGCAATGTCACGCGGATCGAGGAACGTAGCCGCGAGGTGTGGCAGTGGCCAAGGCTGGATTCGCTTTGGAGTGACATCAGGTTTGCTTTGCGGCAGCTTTGGAAGTCGCCCGCCCCGACCGTGGTTTCTGTTCTGTCCCTCGCCCTTGGTATTGGAGCTACATCGGCCATCTTCAGCGTTGTATATTGCGTCGTCCTCCGTCCCCTTCCTTACGCCGGGGCCAGCCGAATGGTCCACCTGGACATGTTTGACCGCTCCGGGAACCTCGGCTACGCACAACTCTCCGGAGAACAGTTTGCACAGCTCAGGCATGTGAAGGCGCTGGATGGGGCCATTGCCGATGACCAATGGGAGATGACCATCACGAGTAAAGGCCTGCCGCAGCCGGTCCAGGCGGATCAGTTATCCTCAAATGCGTTTCGCTTTTTCGGTATACCACCCCTTCTGGGGAGAGGATTCACAGAGGCGGATGCCCCGCTGGGCGAGGAACCGGCCCACGTCGCCGTCATCAGCTTCCGCTTCTGGAAGAGCGAGTATGCGGGACGACCGGACGTGATTGGGAACGTTCTGCAACTGAATCACAAGGATTTCACGATCATCGGTATCATGCCGAAGCGGTTTGTGTGGGCTGGCGGCGGCGGGCAGACACCGAGCGATGTCTACCTGCCTCTGAAGCTCTCAGCCGATCAATCCCTGATGTATCCCATCACGGCGCGACTGAAGCCGAGTGTGACCGCGGCAGTTGCGGATGCGGAACTTAAGGCGCTCTACGAGCAATTCATGAAGGACACCCCGAGCCGGTTTGTGCGGGACTCCACCATCCAAGTGATCGGACTTAGACAGTCCGTAATCGGTTCTATTCAGGGAACATTGTTCATTCTCTTTGGAGCGGTCGCCGCCCTGCTGGCGATTGGCTGCATCAACGTTGGAATTCTGCTTCTTGCGCGCGGGACATTGCGCAGGAGCGAATTAGCCATTCGCAGCGCGTTGGGCGCCCAGCGTCTTCGCCTCATACGGCAATTGCTCACCGAATCCCTCGTGATAGCCGTAGCAGGCGGCCTTGCGGGCATTCCGCTTTCGTTCATGGGAATGGCTCTTCTGATGAGGTGGATTCCAGAAGGAATGCTTCCTGCCGGACAACCTGTAGCGATGAATCTTCCGGTGTTGCTCTTTAGCATCGCCGTTGCTTTGTTGACCGGGGTTTGCTGCGGACTTCGACCGGCATTGGATTTCTCCCGCCAGAAGAGCAATCTGGCCCTGACTGGTTCAACCCGAGGTACGATCGGCGATACACGCAACAAATATACGCACCGGGTGCTGGTAGTGGGTCAGGTTGCGTTATCTGTCCTCTTGATGGCTGCGGCATTGGCGGCCGTGCGGACGCTGGCGAGGCTTAAACAGACGGAGCTGGGCTACAGCCCAAAGAACCTCCTTTTCGCGGATCTTTCTCTGGCGGAGGGTAGCTACCAGGGGTGGGCTCAGAGGATTACCTACTACAACCAGCTGCTCCGTAAAATCTCCGAACTTCCCGGGGTCCGATTCGCAGCCTTTTCGCTCAACGGCCTTCCTCCGGAGTCTCAGTCCCTAACGAATTTCAGCACCCTGGATCGCCCGAACCCGTCAGAACAATCCTCATCGCTGGAGCAGGTCAGCCGAGACTATTTCGTGACGCTTGGGATTCCGTTGCTTCAGGGCGAGATCTGGTCAGAGGCCGAAGAGAGGCATGCAGCGCATGTGGCAGTCATCAACGAGGCGATGGCGCACCGGTACTGGCCAAACGGCGATGCCATAAGCCACGTCATCAGGATTCCAGACCTTGCCGCCAAGACCGCCTGGGTGTTCAATGCTCCCGGCAACGACGGAACTGTAGAAATCATCGGCGTGGTCGGGAATGTTCCCAATAACGGCTTGGGCGAGAAGCCCCTGCCTGCGGTGTATGCGCCATATTCTCTGGTCGCCGTTGACTGGCTGCAGTTGATCGTCAAAACAAAGGCTGCGCCGATGGCGATGGTTCGTGGAATTAGGGAACAGGTACAATCCATCAACGATGCGCAGGCATTGAATCCAACAGGGACCGCGGAGGATCATCTCATTGCCAGCGGCTGGGGACAGGTACGATTCGTCGCCTCTCTGTTTTCTATTCTCGCTGTTTTGGCGTTAGTGCTGTCCTCTATCGGCCTGTACAGCGTGATTTCGTACACGGTTTCTCAGACTACGAAGGAACTTGCCATACACCTGGCTCTGGGAGCGACGCGCGGCCGCGTCCTTCAGAGGGTGGTCTTATCAGCTGGAATCTCGATCGGGATGGGTCTGTGTCTTGGGAGCGCAGCATGCGTGGCCCTGAACAGAGTGGTTCTGCATTGGACTGAGGCGAACCTTGCAACTCCGACGGTTCTCTCGGCATCGGGCGTCATTCTTGGAATTGTCAGTCTGCTGGCAGCCCTTCCGCCCGCATTGCGCGCGGCCACAATAGATCCCATGCAGGTATTGCGGGGAGAATAGAGATCAGTATGCAAAAGCTGGAACAGTTGTTCTCCCGCCGCCGTCGCTATGACGAGCTTTCCGAGTCAATTCGCGAGCATCTCGACGAGAAGATCGCCGACCTGATGGATCGTGGCATGACACAAGAGCAGGCGGAGCAAGCTGCGCGGCGCGAGTTCGGTAATGTGACTCTGATTGAAGAGCGCGGCCGTGAAGTGTGGCAGTGGCCGACAACAGAAAGCATATTCGCAGACGTTAGATATAGCTTGCGAATGATGCGCAAGAATCCCACATTCACAGCCGCGATTCTTGCCACGTTGACCATTGGCATTACAGCGATGACTTTGACTTTCAGTATTGCCAATGCCGTTTTGTTCAAGCCGCTTCCTGCCACAAATCCAAAGCAACTCGTCGCACTCTTTGCAAGTACTAGCTCGTCGAGTGCCTACGCCAGCTGCTCATATCCCGACTATAGGGATATTCGAAGCGACATGCGAGATGTGTTTTCAAACATTGCCGCCTACACACTTGCGCCCGCGAATTTGAATATTGGAGGGCAGCTACAACACATCACGCTAGGCCTAGTCAGCGCAAACTATTTCCGAACTCTGGGTGTCACTGCAATTCGAGGTCGCCTATTTTCTTCCGAGAAGGAACCTGATTCTGGCATTCAGTCGGAGGCGGTGATTACAGAACAACTGTGGGCTGGCAAATTTCAAAGAGATAACGGCATCGTAGGCAAAACCATCCACTTAAATAATGAGACGTTTACGGTAATAGGTGTAATAGGACGAGAGCACGCAACCATCAGACGTTTCTTTGAGGTCGATGCATTTGTGCCAGCGGCTAGCAGTGGACGACTAGGACAAGCCCCTATAACCGCCCGCACTGCCCGGCGTTACTTCATGCTCGCCCGGCTGCGTCCCGGCGTCTCCCTCGCACAAGCAAAGGCGAAGGCCCTCGTGGTTGCGACGAATCTGCAGACTGAGAATCCGCGATTCTGGAAACCCACCAGTGGCCAACCGGGAACGATTCGCGTAGTCTCGGAACGCGGTTCCCGCGTTCCGCCGCAAGCTTATACCGGCGTTGTCTTGGCCTTCACATTCATGGTAGGCATGGCAGGCGTACTCCTACTAATCGTATGCAGTAACATCGGCAATCTTGCACTCGCTCGTGCTTTGAGCCGCCAGAGAGAAATCGCAATTCGCCTCGCCATCGGATCAACGCGATGGAGAGTGATTCGTCAAATGCTCATTGAAAATGGGTTGATTGCAGTGTGCGGCGGAATAGCGGCCACATTGCTTACATTCTGGGTGTCTCGACTAATCATGTCGTTCCATCAGCCGACGGAATTCTCCATTGCACTCAATCTTGATTTAGATTATCGCGTACTCTTCTTTGCTGCACTGACCACGTTTCTCACAACTTTCATTGTGGGCTTACCTCCCGCACTACAGATCACTTCCACAGATCTTTCCAGCGTGACCAGGGAAGTTGGAACCTCAAAGCGTAGACGTAGATTCTCTTTGAAAAACAGCCTCATTGCAATTGAAGTTGCATTCACTGTGGTGCTGCTTATCCCGGCTGGACTCTTCGTGAGAAGCGTCCAGAGCATCAACAGGCTCGATCTGGGCTTTGACCGTTCCAACTTGATGCTTGTTTCTTTGGATCTCGATCCCCATGCTTATCCGGAAGATCGTGGAGAAGCTGCTTATACAAAGCTCCTTCAGCACGTCCGGAGTCTGCCTGGTGTCACCGATGCAGGTTTAGCTTCAACCGTTCCACTCAGCGGCCAGATTGAGGAGACCGATTATACAGACGCCCAGACGCCAACGCACAAACGTAGAGTCATGAGCAGCATTGCAGGAACCGACTACTTTCAAACGATGCGAATTCCCCTTTTGCAGGGAAGACATTTCCTTGATACCGACATTGAAGGCGGCCCGCAGGTCGCAATCGTAAACGAAGCATTCGTCCATAAATTCTGGCCAGGGGAGCAGGGCGTCGGCAAGTTTGTCGTTACCCCCGATACTCCCAATCAACGGATCGAAATTGTAGGTGTCGTCCAAACTGGCATATACAGCAGCCTAGTACTACTGTGTTATAAGAGTAGATACCTTTGGTGCGATTTTCCTGGCCCGGAGGAGGGGATGTCGCTAACCTGGGCCCATGAAGCGCCGCCAGCAGATTTCCAGCGATCAGTCGCAGCGTTTT
>JBAUOP010000080.1:0-29748 GCA_049579805.1 Acidobacteriaceae bacterium | reverse complement strand
GCGCTGCTCCAACGATACGTAGCTGAACATCCCGTCCTGAACCCGCTCGTCTCCACGCATGATCGTGAGACGCATCAGCCTCACAATCCGCCGCAGACAAGAACCTATTTCAACAAGTTCCTAGTGGTGTCATTTTTGACACCACTAGACTTGCCGTTATATTTCGCCAGGTTCGCTGCGCCCGCTGCTGTCTGCCGTTCCTTCGCCTCAGCTTCCAGCATCGGCTTGGCCTTGACAGCGACTGCCGCGCTCTGGCTTTTGGTCAGGTGTCGTCTGCGCCAGTTCTGGGAGATGACCCATTTGACGGGGTTTCCTTTGGTCGGAAACGCCGTGGTCATGTACGTACCACTTGGTCATGTTTCACCTTCGGGAATGGCCTGCCGAAAACGACGGCACCGCCCGCGAGTTGCGGCGGAGAGAACTGGTACTCTCTTCCACTCCGGCTGATCCGGCCAAAACGCCGTGGTCATGTGGAAACCGCTTGGTCATGTAAAACGGGAGGAAGAGGCGGAATTGGACGGAACAATGGGAAAATCAGGAAAATCTACAAACCTTCTAAGCTCTCTAGTTTGTGCTATTTGGCTGAGGGGAAAGGGACTTGCCTGGTCATATGGCGGAGAGAGTGGGATTCGAACCCACGTTAGAGTTTCCCCTAAACACGCTTTCCAAGCGTGCGCCTTCAGCCACTCGGCCATCTCTCCGCAATTGCGGTGGGCAGGCGTTCACTCTCGAATCTACCACACGCGGCGCGCCCTCCTGACCCTCCGGCGCTCCACCAGCGGCCATCTACAATAGTCCAACCCATGTCCTCGGAAAACGCCAGCCAGAACGCGCCGATGGCGGTTTTTGAACAGCATCAGCAGCCCTCCCACCTCGGCGAGGAGTTGCGCGCTCTGCTGACCCTGGCGATCCCCGTCGTCCTTTCCGAACTCGGCTGGATGACCATGACCATCGTCGACCTCATCATGGTCGGCCGTCTTGGTCCCGACGCCATCGGCGCCGTCGGCCTGGGCAACGCGATCTATTACGCGCCATCCCTCTTCGGCATTGGCCTCCTGCTCGGTCTCGATACGCTCGTTTCCCAGTCGTGGGGCGCCGGCCGTTTCGACGACTGCCATCGTTCCCTGGCTCAGGGCATGTACGTCGCCATCGCCTTTACTCCCCTGCTCATGCTCTCCATGCTCGTCGCCGCGCGGCTCTTCACCGGGCACGGAGTCGATCCCACCGTCGCCGGCCTAGCCCGCTCTTACGTCAATCTGCTCAACTGGGGCACCTTCCCCCTGCTCGTCTATGGCGGGTTTCGCCGCTATCTGCAGGGGGTGGGCCGCATGCGACCTGTTGCTTTTGCGCTCATCAGCGCCAATCTCGTCAACCTCGCCGGCAACTGGATCTTCATCTACGGCCACCTCGGCATGCCGGCGCTGGGCGTGCGCGGCTCCGCTCTTTCCACCGTCTTCGCCAGGATTTATATGGCCGCTGTACTGGTCTATGCCGCCTGGCTCCACGAATCCGATCGCGGGCACGCACTCTTCCGCCACTGGCCTGCTCCGGACTGGATCCGCCTCCGCGCTCTGCTCCAACTCGGCTTGCCCGCCGCCTCCCAGGTCGTTCTTGAAGTCGCCGCTTTTGGCGCGGTCACGGTCATGGCCTCACACCTGACCCCCATCGCGCTGGCGACGCACGAAATCGTCCTTAGCTGCGCTGCCTATACCTATATGGTGCCGCTCGGCATCTCCGCGGCGGCGGCCGTCGCCGTCGGCCACGCCCTTGGAGCCGGCAATCGCGCCCGCGCCCGCCGTGCCGGCCTTCTCGCCATCGGCCTCGGCGCGGGATTCATGGCGCTCATGGCTGTCCTGTTCCTCATCGTCCCGCGCCCCATCATCCATATATGGACGCGCGATTCGCAGGTCGTCGCTCTCGGCGCGCACATCCTCGCCATCGTCGCCGGCTTCCAGATCTTCGACGGCATCCAGACCGTCTCCACCGGCGCGCTCCGCGGCCTCGGCGAAACCCGCTTCCCCATGCTCATGAACTTCATCGGCTACTGGGTCCTTGGGCTTCCCCTCGGCGCTCTGCTCTGTTTTGAATGGAAATGGGGCCTCTCCGGTCTTTGGACCGGGCTCACCCTCTCCCTGATCGTGATTGCCGTCTGGCTCTGTGTGCGCTGGCTGCGCGATTCGAGCACGCTGGTGGCTGCGGTCAATGCCGCCGCCTGAACTACTTCTTTCCCTTCTTCCCTGTCTTCCCTGTCTTCTTCACCAGTTCGCTCAGCCGCGTCTTGTCCAGTTCGTCGCGCAATGCGCCTTCCGCGCCGGCAAATACCTTCTTCAGCGCCGCGCCGACCTTCGCGGTATGCGTGCCGGAGAGAGACCCGGTGTGGAACAACTCGCCCCCATCCAGCGCCTGGTAGATCTCCGCCAGTGTGATCGATTTCGCCGAGCGCGCCAGCTTCGAGCCGCCATGCGGCCCTTTCTGGCTCTCCAGCAGCCCCGCCTGGTGCAGCAGTGAAAAGACGCGCCGAATGACGACCGGATTGATGTTCAGTCGCCCGGCAATCTCTTCCGAGGTCTGCAATCCATCCGGCTCGGCAGCCAGCAGGACCAACGCATGTACGCCGGTAGCGAATCGAGTGTTAGCGGCCATGACCCACCCTACCACAGCTTTTTTGCAACTTTTGCCTAAGATTCGATGAAATCTGTAACAACCCTCGTGCCCTGTCCCTGTCCCTGTACCCTGCTTCCTGCTCCCTGTACCCTGTACCCTGTACCCATGCACATCCTCTTTGTCGGCGACGTTTTCGGCAGCGCCGGCCGCCGCATTGTCCACGCTCATATCGGCCACGTCATCCAGAGCCGCTCGGTCGAACTCGTTATCGTCAATGGCGAGAACGCCGCCGGCGGCTTCGGCATCACGCCGCCCATCGCCGACGAGCTCTTCGACCTCGGCGCTCACGTGCTGACCACCGGCAATCACATTTGGGACAAGAAAGAGATTTTTGACTATCTCAAATCCGTTCCCGCCGCCAGCCACGAGCGTCCCCGCCGCGTTCTCCGTCCCGCCAATTACGCCCCCGGCACGCCCGGCTATGGCGTCTACCAGGGCACACTTCCCTCGGGCGTCGACTATGCCGTCATCTCCCTCCAGGGCCGCGTCTTCATGCCCGGCAACGACGACCCCTTTCGCACCGCCGACGCTCTCCTCAAAACCCTCACAGCCAAAATCGTCATCGTCGACTTCCACGCCGAGGCCACTTCCGAGAAATCCGCACTCGGCTGGTATCTCGACGGCCGCGTCACCGCCGTCATCGGCACCCACACCCACGTGCCCACCGCCGACAACCGCGTCCTTCCCGGCGGAACCGCCTACCAGACGGACGTCGGCATGAGCGGCCCCTATGACTCCATCATCGGAGTCCAGAAGGAGTTCGTCCTCGAACGCTTCCTCACCGGGCTGCCGAACAAGTTCGAAGCCGCCAAAGGCGACCCGCGCATGGCCGCCCTCCTCATCGACGCCGATCCGGCTACCGGCCATGCCCGCTCCTGCGAGCGCCTTCTGCTGGGAGAGTAAACGCGGCTGCTGCGACAATAGGAACAGGGAGACCCCGTCGTGTCCATCTCCACCCCCGAAGAACTTGCCGCGCTGCGCGAATCCGGACGCATCGTCCGCCTCATGCTCGAAGCCATGAAGTCCGCCGTCCGCTCCGGCGTCACCACTCTCGAGCTCGATGACATCGGCGCCGAGGTCATGCGCGCCCACGGCGCCGTTTCCGGGCCCACCACCGTCTACAATTTCCCCGGCACATCCTGCATCAGCGTCAATGACGAAATCGTCCACGGCATCCCTTCCGGGCGCAAGCTCCGCAACGGCGATCTCCTCAAGCTCGACGTCACCATCCGGAAAAACGGCTATATGGCCGACGCCGCCGAATCCGTGATCGTCGGCGGCGAAACCATCAACCTGTCCGCCATCGGCGTTCGCCTCGCCGACTGTGCTCGCCGCGCCTTCACCGCCGCCATGGATGTCGCCCGCGCCGGATATCGCGTCCGCGACATCGGCCGCGTTGTCGAGCGCGAGGTCAACGCCAGCGGATTCCATGTGGTCCGCGAGCTCTGCGGCCACGGCATCGGCCGCACCATCCACGAGAAGCCCAGCATTCCCAACTGGCCCGATCCCACCGCCACCGACGTGCTCACCGATGGCCTCGTCATCACCGTCGAGCCCATCATCGCCAGCCGTTCCGGCCACTCCCTTCTCGGCAGAGACGGCTGGACCGTCCGCACCGTCGATCGCGGCCTCGCCGCCCACTACGAGCACACCCTGGTCATCACCAAAGCCGACCCCATCCTCCTCACCGCCAGCTGATCCTTCCAGATTCCTCTCGACGCTCGCACCCCGCCAGGCGTATACCTTCCGCACCCCCGGGAAACACAACTCAGCCGGGGCAAGAGAGAGGTGTCTATGCTTGGAGACAAGATAGGGGAAGTAAAAGGAAAACGAATCGTGCGCCGCGTTCTTTCCGTTGACCCGCCCACCGCCGAGGTATCGTTTGAAGATGCTGGCAAGATGTTCGGCGTCCCCACCACCGGCATCGGTTCCTATACCTCTGTAATCCAGCCCGACGGCTCCGTGCAGGGCAGCGGTCAGGGACTCATCACCACCAACGACGGTGAATCCATCACATGGACCGGAACCGGCAATGGTCATTTTGGAGCCGGGGGGGCTGTCAGCTATCGTGGCATGCTCTTCTTCCGCACCGCCTCAAAAAAGCTGGCCCGCGTCAACAACTCCTGCGGCGCCTTCGAGTACGAAGTGGCTGCCGACGGCACTACCGTCTCGAAAGTCTGGGAGTGGAAGTAGTCCCGCTCCAATTCGGTATCGCTGTGCACCCCTGGCAATTGGACGAGTCCGCTGGGCCAGACCTGGAAGACGTCCTCCCCCACCCATCTTCCCCCACCATCTGAGCGGCTTTTGCTCACATACGGACACCGTCCGCCTCCGGACATCTTTTCGTCTCACCAAATTCATCGAACGCGGCAGTGCTTGTGCTTGCTCTGTCGCACTAGACTGCAACTCGGAGGTTGCCCATGCCCCCCACGACCGCTCCCACCCGCACCCCCGATCGCATTGAGAAATCCATCGAACTCCGAGCCCCTGTCTCGCGTGTCTGGCGCGCTCTCACTGACCGCAATGAATTTGGCGCCTGGTTCCGCGTAAAGCTGGAAGAGCCGTTCCAGGTCGGCGAGGAATCCCATGGTCCGATCCTCTACCCCGGCTATGAACACCTCACCTGGCGCGCGGTCATCCAGCAGATCGACCCCGAGCAGTTCTTTGCCTTCACCTGGCATCCGTATGCCGTCGATCCCAGTGTGAATTACTCGGAAGAAACCCCCACGCTGGTCGAATTCCACCTCGAGCCCACCGCCACCGGCACCCGTCTCACGCTCACGGAATCCGGCTTCAGCGACCTGCCCGACCAACGCCGCAACGAAGCCTTCCTCCGCAACAGCGACGGCTGGACGCAGCAGATGAAGAACATCGAGGAATATCTCGCCGGGAACGCCTGAACTTGAAACCGAACCCGTCCGCCTGAAGGTCGGCCACTTCTCTGCGGACTTGTCGCTGAACATGACCGTAGACCTCCAGTGAACGCTGGCCGGTCACGCATGATTGCAGCCATCGCAGCGAGCCCCGGCCGGTGCCGCAAAGTGTTATCCTCAACGGCTGGGCCGCAGTAACGGCGTCTGCAATCTGCATTTTCACCGAGGGTAATCACTGTGTTCAGGCATGCTCGCATCGTCTTCTTCGCCTTCCTTATTGCCGGTATCGCTCACGCGCAGTTTCTGCAGCAGGTCCTCAACGTCGAAAAGACCCTGCCCGATTCCCAGCGCGAGGTGGTCGCGCAGCTTGAAAACCTCAGTCATTTGCCCTCCGGCCAGTGGCGCTACCATGCCGGCGACCTGCCCCATGCCGAAGACCCGTCCCTCGACGACTCCGCCTGGCCTGTCGCCCAGGTCGGCACCGACTACCCCAAAGAGGCCCTTTGGTTTCGCCAGTGGGTCGAAGTCCCCAAAACCCTCGACGGTTACGATCTCTCCGGAACCCGCATCTGGTTCCGCTTCGATGTCGAGGCCAATGGACCCGTGCCGCAGATCATCTACTTCAACGGCCGCCGCGTCGCCATGGGCGATGACCTTGAGCCCATTGTCCTCTTCGATAAAACCAAACCCGGCGATCGCGTCCTGATCGCGGTCAAGCTGCTCCCCACCGTCGACCAGAAGCACTTCGCCGGCAGCCCCATGAACATCACCTTCGCCAGCGACCGTCCCAGCCCCCAGGATATGGGCGAGGAATTTCTCTCGGCCTTCGTTCTGATCCCGAGCCTTTCGAAGGATCCCTCCGCCGATCAGGCCACCCTCGCCAAAGCCGTCAGTCAGGTCGATCTCAAGGCCCTCACCGCAGCCAACCAGCAGCAATTCGATGAATCGCTTCGCGCCGCGCAGTCCACCCTCGAAGCTCTGAAGCCCATGATGGATCGCGCCACCCTCCACCTCACCGGTAACTCCCACATCGATGCCGCCTGGCTCTGGCCCTGGACCGAAACCGTCCAGACCGTTAAAAACACCTTCTCCACCGCATTGCAGTTAATGAACGAGTATCCCGGCTACACCTACACCCAGTCTGCCGCCATCTACAACGACTGGATGGCCCGCGACTACCCCGAGATCAACGACCAGATCAAACAACGCATCAAGGAAGGCCGCTGGGAGGTGGTCGGCGGCATGTGGGTCGAGCCCGACCTCAACATGCCCGATGGCGAATCTACCGCGCGCTCCATCCTCATCGGCAAACGCTGGTACGAACAGCATTATGGCGTCGACGTCCACATCGGATGGAACCCCGATTCCTTCGGCTATAACTGGCAGCTTCCGCAGATCTACAAAAAGTCCGGCATCGACTACTTCGTCACCCAGAAGATGGCCTGGAACGATACCAACCAGCTCCCCTTCAAGCTCTTCTGGTGGGAGTCGCCCGACGGCAGCAAAGTCCTTACCTATTTCCCGCACGACTATGCCAACACCAACCTCAATCCCGTGCGCCTTTCCGTCGATCTCGCCCAGGCCCGCACATACGCCCCCGGCATGACGGAGATGATGGACCTCTACGGCGTCGGCGATCACGGCGGCGGCCCCACCCGCTCCATGCTCGACGAAGGCGTGCACTGGATGGAGCCCGGTAAAGTCGTCCCAAAGATGCAGTTCGGCACCGCCGGCACGTACTTCGCCACCGTCTCCAAAGAGCTCGCCCCCGACTCGCGTACATGGGACTACCGCACCATCGCCGAGGGCTATCAGGAGCCCACGCCCGTCCCCGGCAAAATTGCCATTCCCACCTGGAAAAGCGAGCTCTATCTCGAATATCACCGCGGCGTCTTCACCACCCAGGCCCAGATGAAGAAGAACCTCCGCGACGCACCCGAGTGGACTCTGAATGCCGAGAAGTATGCTTCGCTCGCCTGGCTCGACGGCAATTCGTATCCCGGCGGTCAACTGACCGACGACTGGAAGACGATCACCTTTAACGACTTTCACGACCTCGCCGCCGGCTCCGGCATCGGCGTCATTTATGCGGACGCCGAGAAGCAATTCGAAAACGTCCACCGCTCCACCGACCTCATCTCGCAAAAGGCCCTGAAGACCGTCGCCGAACACATCGACACGCACGTCGCCACCGGCGTGCCGGTCCTCGTCTTCAATCCCCTCGGCTGGACGCGCTCTGGCAGTTTCACTGTCAATGTCCAGATGCCTTCACCCACTGCGGATGTTTCTGTTCTCGACGCGCACGGCGCGGTCCTGCCCTCCGAAGTCCTCTCGAAAGATCCCTCCACCAGCACCTTCCACCTCCTCGTCCAGGCGCACGACGTGCCCTCGCTCGGCTATGAAGTGCTGCACGTCGTCCCCGGCAAGCGCGCCTTCTCGAGCGACCTGCACGTCACCGGCACCACGCTCGAGAACGCCAACCTCCGCGTCGTCGTCGATCCCCACACCGGCTGCATTACCAGCCTCTACGACAAGAAGAGCAACTTCGAAACCCTCGCCGCCGGTTCCTGCGGCAACGAGCTCCAGGCCTTTAAAGACACGCCCAAGGACTACGACGCCTGGAACATCGATCCCGGCACCCTCGACCGTCCGCCCACGCTCCTTAACGATGCCGACTCCGTCGAGGTCGTCGACCACGGCCCCATGCGCGGCGCCATCCGCATCACCCGTCACTGGCAGAGCTCCAAATTCGTTCAGGAAATCCAGCTCGACGCCGGCTCCGACCAGGTCGTCGTCGTCAACGACATCGACTGGCACGAGACGCACGTGCTCCTTAAGGACGCCTTCGCGCTCTCCGCTACCAGCCCCTTCGCCACCTACGAAATCCCCTACGGAACCATCCAGCGCGCCACCACCCGCAACAACAGCTGGGAGAAGGCGCAGTTTGAGGTGCCCGCCCAGCGCTGGGCCGACCTCGGCGACGC
Organism: Acidobacteriaceae bacterium; assembly: GCA_049579805.1. Taxonomy (GTDB): domain Bacteria; phylum Acidobacteriota; class Terriglobia; order Terriglobales; family Acidobacteriaceae; genus Palsa-343. The sequence goes on along the minus strand of JBAUOP010000080.1, from coordinate 21,227 downwards.
TCAGCACGGCTTCAGCCTCATCAACGAGTCCAAATATGGATACGACAGCGTGGGCGATCTCCTCCGCCTGTCTCTGCTGCGCTCGCCCGTCTGGCCCGACCCCAACGCCGACCGCGGCCATCATCACTTCCGCATCGCCCTCTATCCGCACGCCGGCGACTGGAAGCAGGCCATGACCGTCCGCCACGGTTACGATTTCAACTTCCGCCTGCACGCCATGCAGGTGGAGTCCCACACCGGCGCGCTTCCCTCCGAGCACTCCTTCGTCGGCGTCGAGCCGGATGACCTCGTCCTCACCGCCATGAAAAAAGCCGAGGACAGCCACGCGCTCATCTTCCACTTCTACGAGTGGGCCGGCAAAGGCGGCGAGCTGCACCTCCGCGTTCCGCCCGGTGCCACCGGCGCTGTCGAAACCAATCTGATGGAGAAGCCCGAAGGCGCGGACCTGCCGGTCAACGGCGATCACGTCACCGTACCCTTCCGCCCGTACGAAATCGTCGCCGTACGCGTCGATTATCCCGAGAGCGAATCAGCGTCCCCAGCCCAGCGCTGAGGCAGATATACATATACGCCTTTATGAAGATTGATCGCATTGCGGCCTGGAGGCGTGGTATGAGCGCGGCTAGCGCTTCGCTCGGTTTTCTCCTATTCGCCTGTGCCTGCTTCTTGTACCTGCGATATGCCTCAGACGTCGAAGGCCTGCATGTCCAGGAGAGGCTCCATTATGCGTGGATCCTGGGGCATCTCTGGAGGGTTAGCTTTTATGGATCGGCGCTTTTATTTCTACTTTCACTATTCGGCCTTGGATGGAGTCGTTGGGTCGGCCTCATTGTCAATGCAGGCGCGTTCCTTTTCGCTCTGATGACCTTGGGGGCAATGTGTGGCCCCTTCGGGTGCTAATGCAACCGGCTAATTCTGTTCCCGCTCGTGCCGGACCGCGGCCCAACTGAGATTCAGACAATCAACCGCCGCCTCTGTTCTGCGCGTTGACCCTCCTCCACCCGCCCGATATACTCAGGAGGAACCATGCGGGAGTAGCTCAGTGGTAGAGCATCGCCTTGCCAAGGCGAGGGTCGCGGGTTCAAGTCCCGTCTCCCGCTCCAGCCCGTCGCCGGCGCACTCCGTGCTGGCTCCCGCCTTCCCGCGGGTTTAGAATTTCTCTTCAGGGCGCGGTACCCAAGTGGTAAGGGAGAGGTCTGCAAAACCTTTATGCGCCGGTTCGATTCCGGCCCGCGCCTCCACAAAACCCCCTCGCCAAATCCAAAACCCCATTCACGGGAAGCTCGACGCCCCAATCGGCTTCTCAGTGCGCCTTTCTCGGCAACCCACAAATTTGGACAACGCCAGCCCTTGACTCGCTCGCACGGCGTATATAGGATGCTTTCCTGTTAGCCGCGACCTGTTTCCATGAAGCTGAGTTGCCGGACCGCTTGATCGGATTCCGCCTCAGAGGGGCAGATCGCGGATCGGCCTAACGCACTCAGTCCAGACTTTCCCCCTGTACCGCAAGATCCGGAATCACAGCAGTGCCACGCGGACTTCCCGCTGATTGGCCTCAGGAGCGGCGCAGTCCATTTGCTGTCTCACCGTTGCACCCTAACGAGTACTCCCGGGAGATAACGCGATGATGCTCCGTTCGAATTGCACTTCTGATCGGTGTTCGAGCTCCAATCCACCGGTTGCCGGCCAGTCGGCCACCGCCAACGCGGCGCTAACCCGCGGGCGCAAGGCTGCCATAGGGGTCGCCGCTGTCACCGTCTGCCTCTGGCTGATGGCCGCCGCGCCGGCGGGCGCGCAGAACGGGCCGGGGTCTCTGACCAGCGCGCGGCACAGGTTGGTGATTCCAGCCTCCAGCCAGGCCCAGCCGGGCGATTTGGGGGCGAGCGCGCACACGAACATCCGCATCATGGTTCCGACGAATCCTGCCCCGGCGGAGGCGCCGCCCTATCTGGGTTACGGCTACGAAACGCCGGCCTCCCTGGCCTGTGTGTACAGGCTGGTCCAGCCCATCCCGGGCTGCAACCCGAACGAGACGACGAATACGCCGACGGGCGGAAGCCAGACGATTGCGATCGTAGATGCATACGACGATCCCGGCGCGGCGGGAGATCTCGACTACTTCTCCGAGCAGTTTGGCATTCCGGGCGGCGCGGGCAACTTCACGGTCGTCTACGCAGCCGGGACGGCGCCCCCGGAGGACCCGACCGGCGGCTGGGAACTGGAGGAGTCGCTGGATATCGAGTACGCGCACGCCATGGCGCCGCACGCGAAGCTTTACCTGGTGGAAGCGACGTCCAATTCAGATACCGACCTGTTCACCGCGGTGACGGTGGCGGCCAACCTGGTGCGCTGCGGAAAGGAGACGCGATGCCCGGGAAACGCGAAGGGCGCGGGTGAGGTGTCAATGAGCTGGGGCGGCAGCGAGTGGAGCGGGGAAACCGCGTACGACGCGCTGATGACCGCGCCCAACGTCGTGTACGTCGCGGCGGCCGGGGACTCGGCCGGGGTGATCTACCCCAGCGCATCGCCAAACGTAGTTTCCGCCGGCGGCACCAGCACGGCGCGCAGCCTGGTCACGGGCAACCTCATCGCAGAGATTGCGTGGTCGGACGCAGGCGGCGGGGCGAGCGAAGTGGAGCCGCGGCCCTCTTATCAGAGAGGGATCGCGCGCTATGCGGGCCCGACCAGGGCGACCCCGGATATTTCATCCGACGCCAACCCAAACACGGGCGTGTGGGTCTACGACAGCACCCCCTACGAGGGCGTCCCCAATCCCAGCGACTGGTGGACTGTGGGCGGGACCAGCGTGGCCTCACCGACAATCAGCGGAATTCTGAATGCGGCGGCGACCGCTTCCGGGCATTTTGCCTCGTCGGGCACCGCGGAATTGACGCTGCTGTACCAGGAGCTTGCCAACCGGTCCGCGTACGGAGCTTATTTCAACGACATTCAATATGGGGCCTGCAACTACTACTCGGGAACCTTTTCCATGGAGGGCTACGACTTCTGCACGGGGTTAGGCAGCCCGAATACACTGCGGGGCAAATAGAGCAGGCCGCAGCGGATCCGCACCTCTGAAATATGGGTGCGCCGGCGGCAATCTGAACCCAGGGCGGAGCCGATCCTTCGAGGCCGGCTCCGCCCCGTTATCGTTGCCGTCGGTAAAACCCTGATGTGCCCATTCAATTCCTCCCGGCGCCGGTTGAATCACCTGTAAGACCTGAGGGGAGGCGGAGTTTGGATTAGCGATCAGCCGCAGCCACATCTATATAATTCCGGTAAGCCCGGTGGAACTGCTCTCGAACCTCGTCTGGATCGCCGTCGCGCTCGCCCTCTGGGGTGTGTGGCTGGCGGAACAGCGCCGCGGGCGCGGAGCGTGGCTGCGCTCCGGAATCATGGTGCAGGTGACAGCGCTGGCGGTGCTCACGATGATCCTGCTGCCGGTGATTTCGGTTTCGGACGACCTGCAGGCGTCACATAATCCCGCTGAAGCAGAGCGCACCTGCGTCAGGAACGATCACCATTTGCTGCGGCCCGAGGCTGTACCGCCAGCGCCTGCCCCATCGGCAGTCGTCATCAGCTGCCTCCAACTGGCTTCTCCACGTACAATTGCGTTGTTGCGCCCTCCTTCTTTTCCGCGCAGCGAGCGGACCGTACGCGTCCGCGTCTTTGCACCCAGGCCTCCGCCCGCAGCCTGAGCCGTTCGCTCTTCCCTCTCGATTTCCATTTCTCCAATCGTGATCTCCCTCGGGCGATCAATGGACACGCATCATGAGACTCCGCATCTTCGGGCCCGGGCTCGCTTCCGCCCTGCTTCTTGCGGGTGTGCCTGTACACGCGCAAACGCCGGCCCCCATGACCCTGCAGCAGGTATTAGCCGTTGCCCGCGCAAGAAATCCTGGCCTCCTCTCCGCCCAACAGCATGTAATCGCGACGAAGGCTTCCGAGATCACCGCGGGGCTGCGCCAGAACCCCACCTTTACCGTCTCCGGGGCCAACACCACACTCCCTGCCGCCAATCCCAGCAGCCCCTACACCTATGTCGGCAACGTCTCGCGTCTCTTTGAACGCGGGCAGAAGCGCCGCTGGCGTCTGGACGCGGCCACCGCGACCACCTCCGTGACCCGGAGCCAATATGACGACCAGCAGCGCCAGCTCGTTCTCCAGGTGAAGGATGCCTTCACCGATATGCTGGCAGCCAAAGCCGCTCTGCAGGTGGCCCAGGATAACCTCGACAGCTACCGGAAGACAGTCGACCTGAGCCAAGCACGCCTGAATGCGGGCGATATGAGCAAGACCGATTTCGAGCGCATCGACCTGCAGTTGGCCGAGTTTGAGTCGGACTACGACAACGCGAGGCTCAACCTGGTGCAGGGCAGCGACTCTCTTCAGATGCTCATGGGGATTGAGAGGCCCTCGCCCAGCTTCGACATCGTCGGTTCGCTCGAGCCCCCCGGCCTTACCACCAGCCTGGCCCAGATCCAACAGGAAGCGCTGGCCGCGCGGCCGGATTACCAGGCGGCGCGCGAATCCGTCACCCTGGCCGATGCCAACGTGAAGGTGGCCGATTCCGAGGGCACGACCGACCCTACGCTTGGGGGTGAATACGAGCGCCTGGGCGTATTCAACAGCGCCGGATTTCAGGTCTCGATTCCCGTGCGCATCTTCGATCGCAATCAGGGCGAGAAGGAACGGACGCGCGACGAGGCCCAGTCGTCACGATTTGCTGCCATCGAAGCCCGCAACCAGGTATTGAACGACGTCGATCAGGCCTGGGCCGGCTACCTGGCCGCCCTGGATTTGGCCCAACGCTACAACGATCACTACCTCGCCGAATCGGAGCGCGTTCGAGCCAATCTCGAGTTCAGCTATCGCCACGGCGGCGCCACTCTCCTCGATTACCTTGACGCCCTGCGCGACTACCGACAGGTTCACCTCGATGCTCTGGCCGCCAACCAGCAGGTCTGGCTCAGTCTGGACCAGCTCAGCTTCGCCGCTGCCACGGAGATTGTTCCATGAATAAGATTGCCCTCACCGTTGCCGCCCTGGCAGCCGCCCTCTCGCTCCTCGGTTGTCGCGGCAACGCACCACCCGCACAAACCGCAACCCCGAAGCAGCACGTAGTCGAAACCGTTACCGTCCATCGCGACAAGGTGGCGAGCCAGCTCGTGTTGCCTGCGCGCGTCACCGCCAATCCCACCGAGATGGTGCATATCTATCCCCTGATCAGCGGGCGCGTGCTCTCGCTGCGGATACTCCCCGGGCAGCAGGTGCACAAGGGCGAAACCATCGGCACCCTGCAGAGCAGCGACGCCGCGCAGGCGCGATCCGATTTCGAGAAGGCGAAGATCGAGGCCGACCGCGCCGACCTGCAGCTCAATCGGGCGAAGGAGCTGCTGGCCCACGATGTGATGGCACAGCGTGACTACGACGACCTGAAGGCGCTCGATGCCGCCGACCACGCGGAGCTGGAGCGGGCACGGGAGACGCTGCACATGCTTGGGTTCAGCGAAAACGACACCAGCGACATCGTGCCGATTACCGCCCCCATCTCCGGTGTCGTTCTCGACGTCGGCACCGGGCCCGGTGAGTTGCAGCGCTCGCTCGATAACGCGACCGCCATCGCCACCATCGCCAATATCAATTCCATCTGGGTGGTGGGGGATCTCTACCCGCGCGACCAGGGCAAGGTCCATGTCGGACAGCCCGCAGCCATCACCGTCAACGGCTATCCCGGCATGACCCTGCACGGCGCCGTGGCTAACATCTCCGATGCCGTCGACCCCGTCTCGCTCACCCTCAAGGTCCGCGTCGTGCTGCCCAATCCGCAGTACCGTCTCAAGCCCGACATGTTCGCAAACATGACGCTCACCGGCACTGAGCGGAACGTCATCGAAGTGCCCGCTACGGCTGTCATCCGCAATGGCCACGACACCTTTGTCTTCCTCGAAACCGCGCCTGGTAAATACGAGCGCCGCAATGTCACGCTTGCGAATACCGGAACCGATACCGACGATGTGGCCCAGGGCCTCAACGACGGCGATTCGGTCGTCAGCCAGGGAGCGGAGCTACTCCGCGAGGCGGAGGACCAATAGCCATGCAGGCTCTCATTCGCACCCTGCTCCGTTATCGCAACGTCGTGCTCATTGTTTTTGTGGCGGCCCTGCTCATCGGTGCCTACGCCTTCACCCAACTGGACATTGAGGCGTATCCCGACCCCTCCCCGCCCATGGTCGAGTTCATCACGCAGAACCCTTCCTGGTCCGCCGAGGAGATGGAGCAGCAGGTCACCATCCCGCTCGAGACCGGACTCAACGGCACCCCGGCGCTCGACCAGATCCGCTCCATCAGCATCTTCGGCCTGAGCGACGTCAAGATGTACTTCGCCTTCGACAGCGACTACTTCGTCGACCGCCAGGAAGCTCTCAATCGCATCGCCCAGGTCACGCTCCCGAACAACCTGCAGCCGCAGCTTTCGCCGGAATCGCCGGTCGGCGAAATCTACCGCTATCAGCTAACCGGCCCCGGCTATTCGCTCAACGAGATCAAGGCCACTCAGGACTGGCTTCTGGTGCGCGAGATCAAGGAGGTCCCGGGCATCATCGACGTGGCCACCTTCGGCGGAACCACCCGCCAGTACCAGGCGGAAGTCGACCCGAATAAGCTCCTGACCTATGGCGTCACCATGACTCAGGTGGTGAACGCGGTGCAGAACAGCAACGCCAATGCGGGCGGCAACTACCTCACCATCGGTAGCCAGAGCGTCAATGTTCGGGGTATTGGGCTGCTGCACTCGCTCGACGACATGCGCCACATCGTAGTGGCCGAGCGGAATGGCGTCCCCGTTCTATTGAGCGACGTGGCCGAAGTCCGCGAGGGTTATCAGCCACGGTTGGGCAAGGTGGGCCGCGAGATTGACGGGCATGACGATCCCGACATCGTCGAAGGCATCGTGCTGCTGCAGAAGGGCGCGAAGTCCCTCCCCGCCCTCGCCGCGCTCCGCCAGAAGATTCACAACCTGAATGTCGGCAACCTGCTGCCGCCCGGCATGCACATCAGCACCATCTACGACCGTACCCGGCTCATCAATATCACCACCGAGACGGTCCGCCACATCGTCATCATGGGCCTGACTCTCGTCACGCTGGTGCTTCTGAGCATGCTCGGCGACTGGCGCATCACCCTCATTGCCGCCGTCACGATTCCCTTTGCCGTGCTGTTCGCATTCAGCCTGATGGTGCTCACCAACCAGTCGGCCAATCTCATTTCCATCGGAGCCATCGATTTCGGCATCCTCGTCGATGCCTCCATCGTCGTCCTCGAAAGCGTTTACCGCAGGGTGTCGCGGCGCGTCGAGGGTGAGGAAGTTCAGGAACTGATCCTCGCCGGTGTCGCCGATTCCGCCAAGCCGGTGCTTTTTGCCACACTCATCATTCTCGTCGCCTTTATCCCGCTTTTCACCATGCAGGGCGTCCCGGGCAGGATCTTCGCGCCTATGTCCGTCACCTACGGCTTCGCGCTCACTGGCGCGCTCATCTTCGCGCTCATCTTTGCCCCGGTGCTCGGGTCGCTCGCGATTCCCAAACAGATTCGCCACGACGCCAAAGAAACCTGGCTCAGCGCCTTCTTCCGCCGCCACTACCACGGCGGGCTCCGTCGCGCTCTGCGTTTCCGGAGCATCACCTGGATCTTTGCTTTCGCTGCCCTCATCGGCGCGGGTGTCATCTTCCACTTTGTGGGCGGCGAATTCATGCCCGCGCTCGAAGAAGGCAATCTCTGGATACGCGCCGATATGCAGCAGGACATCTCCTTCCAGGCGTCATCCAAAATGGCCGATGACATCCGCGCCACCTTGCGCAGCTATCCGGAAATCACCCAGATTGTCTCCCAGATGGGTCGCCCCGACGACGGAACCGACGTCAGCACCTTCAACAACATCGAGTTTCTCGCCAACCTGAAGCCGGTCTCCCAATGGCGTCCGCAATTCCACCGCAGCAAAGATCAGCTCATCGCCGCCATCTCCAGGAGCTTTCAGCAGTATCCGGGCGTCGATTTCAACTTCTCCCAGAACATCCAGGACAACGTCGAGGAGGCGATGTCAGGCGTCAAAGGTGAGAACTCCCTCAAGCTCTTCGGCAATGACTTCGACCAGCTGACCCGCATCGCCGACCATATCGCCGGGATCATGAAGCAGGTTCCCGGCATCACCGACGTCGGCGTCTTCGACGTTACCGGCCAGCCCAGCCTGATGGTGTCCATCGACCGGCTCAAAGCCGCGCGCTATGGTCTCCAGCCCCAGGACATCAACAATGTCGTGCAGGCCGCTGTGGGTGGCGCACCCGTTACCCAGATCATCGACAACGACCGGCGCTTTGACTTCTCCGTCCGTTACGCGCCGCAGTTCCGCAGCACGCCCCAGCAGATCTCCCAGATTCTGCTGCCCACCCCCGACGGCAACCAGGTGCCACTCGGGTCCGTGGCCGACGTCAGCATTCGCAATGGCGCCTTCATGATTTACCACGAAGGCGGACGCCGCTACATTCCCATCAAATTCAGCGTGCGCGGCCGCGACCTGGCCAGCGCCATTCAGGACCTGCAGGGTCGCCTCGCCGCCGAGGTTCGCCTGCCCACCGGCTATGAATATACCTGGGCGGGTGAATTCGACAGCCTGCGCAAAGAGCAACGCCGGCTCGCCTTCATCATTCCGGTCAGCCTTCTCGTCATCCTCATGCTGCTTTACATCCAGTTCCGTACCTGGCGCGACGCCTTCATTGTGCTCGCCACCCTGCCCTTCGCCGCGATCGGAGGCGTGCTGTCGCTGTTCGTCACCCGCACGCCTTTCAGCATCTCCGCGGCGGTTGGCTTCACCTCGCTGACCGGCGTCGCCACGCTGGGCGCCGTCGTCTTTCTTTCCGGCATCCGCCGCGCCCAGCGCGAAGAAGGCTTCGAGTCCGGCCTCGAAAAAGGCTGTCTCGACGAGATGCGCCCCGTCGTGATGGCCTGCATGGCCGCGGGTTTCGGTCTGCTGCCCGCCGCCATTGCCACCAGCATCGGCTCTCAGGCACAACAGCCCCTGGCGCGCGTGGTGGTGGGTGGAATGATCACCACCGTGTTCGCGATCCTTTTCGTCATGCCGCTGCTCATCCGCAGCCTTCCACCGCGAGAGGTATCGCCGCGCGATCTTCGCGAGATCGACCTGGGCGCTTAGAACTGCGGAGGCCCGACGCCGGACTCGCCACTACGCTGGGAGAGTCAGTTGGACGGGGCCGTCTCCCGCGCCTGCTTCTTTGCCAGCTTTGCGGCACGCCTCTTCGCCAGACGCTGCCCTATGTCCGGCCAGAATTCGGCAATCTCCGCCCCCACGACGCCCTCGTAGGTCACGCTGGCGCCGTGGCTGATCGCCAGCGCAATCGGGCCCGTCAACTCCTCTCCGAGATACGATTAACTAAAGGGGTCAGACTTCAGATGAATCCAGATTCAGGGCAGCACCCGGTGCACCCTTCCGCCCTCGACCGTCGCCAGTTTCTTGAGATGGGACTCGCCAGCGCCGCCCTGCTGTTCGCTGGCGATCGTGCCCACGCCGCAATCGCCACCCCTGCTGTTCCCACGCACGGCTCTTTCACCGAGCTTGCCCCCGGAGCGGTTGAGCCCCAGGGCTGGCTGCGCGCCTTGCTTGCTAAACAGGCTGCCGAGCTGGGTTCGCAACTGCCAGACGTCTCCTGGCCCTTTACCGCGCAATACTGGAATGGCCTGGAACAGGGCCCCAGCTGGTGGCCCTGGGAGCAGCGTGCCTACTGGATCGACGGCGCCACCCGCCTCTCCATCGTCATGCGCGACGCCGCTCTCTTCCAGAAGACCCAGGTCCCCATCCTCTTCACGCTGCAGCATGCGCGGGCCAACGGCTATCTTGGCCCCACCTACTTCGAGAACCCGATCGGCGACGAGCACCGCTGGCCGCAGATGATCTTCTTCCGCAGCCTCATGGCCTGCGCCGAAGCTCATGTCGGTCCCCCGGGAATTGCCGAGGCCATCCAGCGCCACTACCGCAACGATCCCGCGGACTATGCTCTGCCCCAACGAAATATCACCAACATTGAGCCCATGCTCTGGTGCTACGCCCAGACCGGCGATCCGAAACTGCTCGCCCTGGCCGAAGACTCCTGGCGTCGCTTCCAGGCGAAGGTGGCGGCCAATACCGAGAACGGCGACCTGGGCGAGGCGCGCGTCTACGCCGACACCCCCATCCACGCCCACGGAGTCACCTACGCCGAGACCGCCAAACTGCCGGCCATCCTCTATATGTACACCGGCAACCCCGAGTACCTGCGCTTCGCGCTCGCCGCGCAGCAACGCATCTTCTCCCACCACATGCTGGTCGACGGCATTCCCTCCACATCGGAGTGGTTCCGCACCCGCACCTCCCTCGACTCCCACGAAACCTGCGACATTGTCGATCACACCTGGGGCTGGGGCTATTTGCTGCAGGCCACCGGCGACGGTCTGTGGGGCGACCGTATCGAGCGGGCCGCCTTCAATGCCGGGCCCGGCGCCATCCACAACGATTGGAAATCCCTCCAGTACTTCTCCTGCCCCAACCAGTTTCTGGCCACGGAGAAGTCGGACCACAATGTCATGGAGCACGGCGGCTACATGATGGCCTACCAGCCCAACCCCGGCCGCCGCACGGCCTGCTGCGGTGGCAATGTCCACCGCCTCTTTCCCAACTACGTCAGCCGCATGTGGATGCGCTCAGACAACGGGGGCCTGGCCGCGACCCTCTACGGTCCCTCGACCGTCCGTGTCACCGTGGGCTCGGGAAGCACGCCGGTTGAGATTGTGCAGACCTCCGGCTACCCCTTCGGCGATACCATCGCCTTCGAATTTGCGGGCCAGCACGAGGCGCACTTCCCGCTCTCACTGCGCATCCCAGCCTGGTGCCGACACCCGCAGCTCACCATGAACGGAGAGCCCGTCGCGCTCAACCCGCAAAAGGGTTTCGTCACGCTGGACCGCCGCTTCCGTCCCGGTGACAGGCTCACCCTCACGTTACCCATGGACCTCGCACGCACCGCGTGGCCCTATGGCGGCGTCGCGCTCGAGCGCGGGCCGCTGGTCTTCTCTCTGCCCATTCAGGAAGAGCGGACCCCCTTTACCGTGCCGGATTACTCCACTCCCGCCTTTCCCGGCTACAACGCCAACCCCACCAGTGCGTGGAACTACGGGCTCGCCCTCAATACCGACCCGCTTGAATCCCAGGTGAAAGTGCAGCAGGCCCCCGGCGACCTCTCTGACGATCCGTGGTCGCATCCGCCCGTTACCCTCACCGTCAACGCGCGGAAAATCGAGAACTACAGGCTGCAGGACATCACCAACGAGGACGACCAGAATTTCACTCCGCCCCTGCCGGACCTCGCCTTCACCCAGGTTGACCCGCGGACCGAACCCATCACGCTCGTGCCCTACGGCTCAACGCAGTTGCGGGTCACAATCTTCCCGGATCTCGGAGCCGCGAACAAGACTTGCTCGACGGAGCAGGCTTCCACTACTTCCCCACCACTTCCTGGCACCTGATCTCGCGCCCAGGCGCCCAGGGTCATCCGTTGCCGTACTCGTCCAGCGCTGCGCCCAGCCGTTTAAGCCCCTCCGCCGTCATCGCCACATCGCCGCCCATCCCAATGCGAAAGTGATCCGGCATCTCAAAGAACCGCCCCGGCACCACGCTGGTCTCATAACGCTCGCGCAGAAGCTCGCAGAACGCATCGACCGAACCACGCAGCAATTTCGGGAAACTCACCGTCCCCCACCGGCTGCGCAAACCGCCCAGATCCTTCCTCGCCTGGAAGAAATTGCTCAGGCTCGCCCGGTTCGCATCGAGAATCCCTCGCGCCCGCGCGTCGATCTTCTCCAGGTGATCCAGCGCAAGCACGCTCAGTTGTCGCCCGACATTCACCGGAGTCGCTGCAAACAGATCGTTCAGCCGCCACATGCGATGCGCCAGCTTCGGCTCGGCCAGAATCCACCCGCACCGCAGCCCACTCAGCCCGTAGGCCTTGGTCAGGCTCGTCGTCACGACGAAAACCTCGCCCAGATGAAAGGACGACCGCACGCTCTTCCCATACACCATCGGCAAATACACCTCGTCCACCAGCACCCGCGCGCCCACTTTCTGCGCAATCTCCCCAATCTGCGTCAGCGTCGCTTCATCCGTCAGCGCCCCCGTGGGATTATGCAGATTCGTCACGCACACCAGTCGCGTCTTCGCCGTAATCTTCCGCTGCACCTCCTCCGCATCGATCTGAAAGTCGTTCTCCTCCCGCCGCTCAAACCGCAGAAGACTCGCCCCCAGATACGACGCCACTTCGACGATCGGCCCATACGTCGGCTGCTCCACCAGCACATCGTCACCCGGCTCCACCAGCGCCGCCATCGCCAGATGATTCGCCATCGCCGTCCCCGCGGCCTCCACCACGCACTCCGGCTTCACGCCGCACAATCGCGCCAGCCGTTCCTGCAGCGGCGCATAACCATAGGCCGTCGGCCCGTTGATCTCCAGTTCCTCCGCCTTCACCGGCAACTCCGCCAGCGGATACCCCATGATCCCGCTCGTCGCCAGGTTGTACTTTGCGGCGGAGCACAACTTTGCCCACTCCAGATACACCGAGGCCATCGCCCGCGTTCCCGTCATTTCCCCTCCTCATGCTTTTGCCGCCGCGCCCACACCGCATACACCGGCAGCCCTAAAATCAGAATCACAAACCCAATCGAGCTGTTCACCGGATACCGCCACAGAGCATTGGCCACAATAAACCAGCACGCCAGCACGAAGAAAGCCGTTGAGATCGGATGCCACGGCACGCGAAATCCGCGCTCGGTCGCCGCTCCACCCCGGTCCCTGCGTCGCAGCACAAACAAGCAGCACGCGCTCAACCCAAAAAACGTGAAATCGATCGGCGCCTGAAAATTGAGAATCTGCTCGTACTTCCCGCTCAGCGCAATCACCACCGCCCACACGCTCTGCAGCACAATCGCCACCACCGGCACCCGCGTTCTCCGCGTCAGATAGGCCACGCTCCGAAAAAACAGCCCATCCTCCGCCATCGCAAAATACACCCGCGGCCCCGTCAGCACCGACTGGCTCAAAAAGCCCACCGTCGAAATCGCAATGCCCAGCGCAATCAGCCGCGCCCCTCGTTCCCCCGCCACCATCCGCATCACCGCGCTCGCCGGAACGCTCGTGTTCGCCAGCGCTCCCACCCCCAGCGTCCGCAGGCACACAATATTCACGCACACATACAACACCACCACGCCCGCGACGCCGATCACCAGTGCTCGCGTCAAATTTTTCCGTGGGTTTCGAATCTCCCCGGCGATGAAGTTCGTCGTCTGCCATCCTCCATACGAAAACAGCACCGGCACCATCGCCGCTCCCATCGCTGTCACCAGGTCCAGCGACAGCGGCCGGTCCAGCACCGGATGCAGCAGCGGATGCGGCGTCCGCACAAAGAAAAACCCTGCCCCCACCAGCACCGCGATCGCTGCAATCTTCAGCACCATCAGCAGGCTCTGCAGACGCCCACCCATCTGCACGCCCAGGCAGTTCACCGCCGTCAGCAGCGCCAGGGTCACGATCACCACCATGTGCTCCGAAGCATGAACCTGCGTCAGCTCCAGAAAATACCGCGCAAACGTCACTGTCACCGCGGCCATGCCGCCGGTCTGGATCACCAGCAGCAGCCCCCATCCGTACAGAAACCCAAAGACCGGATGCAGCGACTGGCGCAGATACTCATATTGCCCGCCCGTTTGCGGGATCCGGTCGCCCAGCTCTGCGTAAATGAACGCGCCCAGCATGGCGATGAACCCGCCCGTGCCCCACACCGCCAGAATCATCACCGGCGAGTGCAGCCGCTGCGCCACCACATAGGGATTCATGAAGACGCCCGCCCCCACGATCCCGCCCATCACCATCATGGTCGCGTCGAACAGGCCCAGCCGCGCCGCCAGTCGCGGCGCTCCCGCGCTCTCCGCCTCAGAAGGGGTTTCCGCCATTCCTCAGGATTCTATCGGACCAGGCTCTCCGCCGATTTTCGTCATCCCGAGCGAAGCCGAGGAACCTGCTCCTGCTTCTCCCGGCTCCCGGCTCCCGGCCACAGGCTGTTCTCCGTGCTCTCTGTGTTCTCTGTGGTGAAAGCAGTTCCCGGCTACGGGCTACAGGCTACAGGCTACCGGCTACCGGCTCCCCGCTCCCTGTGCTACAAAGTTTCATGGCTCGACTGCTGCAACACAAGCTCGCCTGTTTCCTCGCGCTCGCCCTCGCCTCTGCCTGTATTGCCTTCGCAGCCGATCAGCCCGCAAAGACCATCGCCGAACGCACCGCCTCCATGCACCACCTCCCCGGCCTCCTGCCGCTCGACTGGGACGCCCACTCCGGCAAGCTCTACCTCGAAGTTCCCCTCGCCGCCAACGCCGATCACACCCGCTCCGCCGATCTCCTCTACACCACCTCGACGCCGTGGAGCGTCGGCTCCAGCCAGCTGGGCGGCTACGGCCTCGACCGCGGCCAGATCTCCCGCGGCGAGCTCGTCTACTTCGAGCGCATCGGCCCAAAGCTCCTCCTCGTCCAGCCCAATGAGGAGTTCCGTTCCTCCTCCGACAATCCCGCAGCCCAGGCCGTCGTCCATGAGTCCTTCCCTCAGTCCGTCCTCGCCGGCTTCACGATTGAGGCCGAGGACCCCGACGGCACCGTGCTCGTCGATGCCACCCCGTTTGCCCTGACCGATGCGCACCACGTCGGCGAAGCGCTCGCCCGCGGCAAACAAGGTGCGTATCGCGTCGATCCCGCCCGCTCCACCATCGTCCCCGAAGACACCAAAGCCTTCCCGAAGAACACCGTCCTCGAATCCGAGCTGACCTTCGTCCTCGGACCCCAGCAGGAAGCCACGCGTCCGGGACGCATTATTGAAGAGGTAACACCCAACCCGCGCGACGTCACCGTCCGCGAACGGCAAATGTTCGTCCAGCTTCCCCCACCCGGCTTCACCCCACGCCGCTTCTCGCCGCGCGCCGGCTACTTCCAGTCCACCTGGCGTGACTACGACGCGCCCCTCGGCGATCCCATCGCGCAGCAGTTCATCATCCGCCATCGCCTCATCAAAAAAGATCCCAGCTGCACCCACGCCTGCGAAGCCGTCACGCCCCTCCAGTACTACGTCGATCGCGGCGCGCCGCCCCTCATCCGCCAGGCCCTCGTCGAAGGCGCCCGCTGGTGGGATCAGGCCTTCCAGGCCGCCGGCTGGGCCCCCGGCACCTTCCGCGTCGACGTCCTCCCCGAAGGCGCCGACCCCATGGACATCCGCTACAACATCATCCAGTGGGTCCATCGCTACTCTCGCGGATGGAGCTACGGCGCCTCCGTCGTCGATCCCCGCGACGGCGAAATCATCAAGGGCAACGTCACTCTCGGCAGCCTCCGCGGCCGCCAGGATTACCTCATCGCCCAGGCTCTCCTCGATCCCTACGTCGAAGGCAAGCCCGCGCCCGATCCCGCCCACGACCCCGCGCTCCAGATGGTCCTCCAGCGCATCCGCCAGCTCGCCGCCCATGAAACCGGCCACACCCTCGGCCTCTCTCACAACTTCGCCGCCAGCAGCTTCCCCCATCCCGTCGACGAAACCGTCTCGGTCATGGACTACCCGGCCCCGTGGGTCACCCTCGGCCCCAACACCTCTTCCGGCAAACTCATGCACCCCGGCGTCCCCGATCTCTCCCACGCCTACCCCGTCGGCATCGGCATCTGGGATAAGGTCGCCATCGACTACGGCTATCGCGAATTCGATCGCGACGGCCATCCCGTCGAAGACCCCGTCGCGCTGAACAAGATTCTCACCGACTCCGAAAAGACCGGCCTCATCTACATCACCGACGAGGACGCCCGCCCCCTCGGCTCCGCCCACCCCCATGCGCACTTGTGGGACAACGGCACCGATCCCGCCGCCGAGCTCAATCGCGTCCTCCAGGTCCGCGCCGCCGCTCTCGCCCACTTCGGTCCCGACGCCATCCAGGAAGGCACACCCCTCGCCCAGCTTGAGGACACCCTCGTCCCGCTCTACCTCTTCCACCGTTATCAAACCGAAGCCGCTGCAAAAGAAATCGGCGGCCTCGATTACCGCTACAACGTCCGCGGCGACAACCAGATGCTCCCCAGGCTCGTCGATCCCTCTGACCAGCGCGCCGCCCTCACCGCCGTCCTCAGAACGCTTTCCCCCTCCACGCTCACCCTGCCTGAGTCAATCCTCAAATACTTCCCACCGCGCCCGCCCGGCCTGCCCCGCACCGAGGAAAGCTTCCCCTCCGCCACCGGCCTCACCTTCGACCCCGTCGCTGCCGCCGAATCCGCTGCCGACCTCACCCTCGCCCTCGTCTTCAATCCCGAGCGCGCCAACCGCCTCGTCGAATATCACGCCGAGGACAGCGCCGAGCCGTCGCTCACCGACGTCATCGACGCCACCCTCAAGTCCACCGGCTCGCCCCAGAGCTTTACCGGCCTCGAGCTCCAGGTCAAGGTCGCCGTCGACGACCGCATCCTCGAAGCCCTCCTCGCCCTCGGCGCCAACCCCGAATCCTCCGTGATGACCCGCGCCACCGTCCGCGCCGCCGTCACGTCCCTGCGCGATCAGCTCCGCAGCTCCGGCTCCAGCCAGGACGCCGCCTTCCAGCAGCTGGAAACCGCCCGCATCAATCAGTTCCTCGATAACCCGGAGAAATTCGTCCCCGCCAAACCCATCCCCGCGCCCCCCGGTATGCCCATCGGCGACGGCCCCGACGAATGAGGGCCGGTGCCGTGGATTGCAGATTCCTTGAAGTTCTCGGTGGGTTTCTCCTCTTGCGCACGCGCTGAGGAAGGCTCGTCAGCCCGCGCGCAGCGGTGCTGCGTAGCAGCACGACGGAGAAAGCCACGGCCTTCAGGCCGTGGGATATCGCTCGGGAAATAGCAGGGCTTCAGCCCCTGCGGATCACCCCTCAAAACCTCAGTTCCCAAGTCTGCGACATCAGCTTCTTCCCGAAATTCTCCTTTTCCTCTTCCTCCACCAGCCTGTACCCCTCACCCTCGTACAGGTGCCGCGCCGCACTCAGCACGCTGTTCGTCCACAACACGATCCGCGCGTATCCCGCCTGGCGCGCAAACTCGGTGCACTGCCGCACCAGAGCCCTCCCCAGTCCCATGCCGCGCGCCGCCGCTTCCACGTGCAGCAGCCGCAGCCTGGCCGTCCTCGCCTTCGCGCGTTCCCGTACCAGAAAAACGCACCCCACCGGCTCTCCCTCGCGCTCCGCAATCCAGCACCGCTCCCGCTCCGGCTCATACCGCTCGATGAAATCCGCCACAATCCGCGCCGCCACCGCTTCGTAGCGCTCGTCCCACCCATATTCCCGCGCGTACAGCAGTCCCTGCCGCCACATCACCCAGCCCATATCGCCTGGCCGATGCGTCCGCAGCACAAACGGCTTTCCCGCCGCCGGCGCAGCGCCCCCCAGCATCGCCTCCACCGCGCCCAGAGATCGCACCAGTGTGGCCCGCTCCTCCTCCGTCAGCGGATCCAGCATCGCCTCCACCTGCTCGCTCGACCGCCGGTCCAGAGTCGCGAACAGCTTCCGTCCGGCCGCCGTCAGCACAATCGGACTCCGCCGCGCATCTCTCTCCGAACTCTTTCGCCGGATCAGCTTCCGCTCCTCCAGCCGGCTCACCAGGCGGCTCACATAACCCAGATCCAGCCGCATCTGCTGCGCAATTTCCGTCGCCGCCGGCTCTTCCGACCGGGCGATCTCATACAGCAACCGCGCCTCCGGCAGGCTCAGCGGACTGCGCAGCAGTCCCTCCTCCAGCGTCCCCAGTGCGGCCGTATAAAACCGCGTGAATCGTCGGACGGCCTGCACCGCCTGGTCATTGGCTTCCATGGCTCCTCCGGAACAGACAGAAGCTGCATTACTTGCTTTCGGCAAGCATATCATTGCCTCACGCCCCGGAATCCATCGACGGAATCGCCCGCTCCGGTTCCTCCCGGACGGCAGGACCACTCTGTGGTGAAAAGCCCCCGGCTACAGGCCACAGGCTACAGGCTGTTCTCCGTGCTCTCTGTGTTCTCTGTGGTGAAAGAAGTTCCCAGCTCCCAGCTCCCGGCTCCCGGCTCCCGGCTACGGGCCACAGGCCGTTCTCCGTGCCCTCTGTGCTCTCTGTGGTGAAAGAAGCTCCCAGCTCCCAGCTCCCGGCTACGGGCTCCCGCCTCCCGGCTACAGGCCACAGGCCGTTCTCCGTGCCCTCTGTGTTCTCTGTGGTGAAAGAAGTTCCCAGCTCCCGGCTCCCGGCTCCCGGCTGCTCCAGGGCGCCTCTACCGCCGCTGCACCTGGGTCCCGCTCGCCACCTTCAGCGTGAACATCTTATCCGGCAGGCGCGTGTTGTACTTGATATCCGAATACACCACCGTCCGCGAGTCTCCCGAAGGCTGCACCATCACCTGCTTCAGGGTGATGTCCCGGCTCAGATCCACCCAGATCGTCAGATGGCTGAAGTTCTCCCGGATCTTTGCATTTTTCGATACCAGATCCAGTTTGGCCGTCGGCACGTCGCCCACCTTTTCCATTCCCTGGAAGGTGACCGTCCATGCGTCGCTCAACTCCTTGCCGCTCGCCCCAAACCCTGTGGCCAACAGGCTGTCCCACTCCTGCCGGTTCGATCCGGACGCGAAAATCGTCTCCTGTTTCAGAGTCGGCTGGTAGTAATCCAGCTCTCCGCCTTTATAGAGAAGCTCGGTGGCCACCTCGCCATTTGCGGCCAGCAGATGCATCGTCATCTCCATCCCATGGCTCGTCCGCCGGAAGGCCGTCGTCCCCGTCTGCGTCTCGTGTTCCTGCACCACCGCCGTGTAGTTATCCACGTTGATGTCGGCCTCGACGTCCTGAAACTTCGGCGCCGAAGCATCCATCTGCTGCAGCACCGACGCCAGATTCTGCGCCCGGGCGATCGGCCCCGCCAGACCCATCGCCGCCGCCATCGCCGCCCCAGCCACCAGACCCGCTCTCATTCGCCTCATCAAATCAGAAACTTCCCTCTCATCCTGAACCCATAAGATGCACGGTCGCCGATGTCCGCCACTTCTACTTCCTATTGCCTATTGCCCATTGCCTGTTGCCTGCTTCTCCGCCCACACCTTCCACGCCACCACCCGTCCGCCAATCTCTTTCATTGGAGCCTTCCGCTCAACGGTCACCGGCCCCGCCACCTGCGCGATCGCCGCTGCCAGGTCCGCATCCGCCGGCTCCCCGCCCGGCACCGCCGCCACCATGCTCGACGGCACCTCATAGATCAGCCCACCCGCCGGATCCGCCTCTGCGCGTATCTGCCCCGCCGGGTAGTCCGGCTTGGGCGTGTCCCCGTAATTCCAGAACCGCGGCGTCAGAAAGATGAACGCCAGAATCAGCGTCACCATCACGTCGTAGTGCACGCTCCCCCGCTCATGCGTCCACCAGACATAACTCATCAGCCCCCGCCCTGCACCTCGTTCGCTGCCCCACTCCCCGCTCATCTTTTTCCTCCCGTCCGCGCCGTGATCGTCCGCTGCCCGCCCATGTAAGGAACCAGCGCCTCCGGCACCCGCACCGTCCCATCGGCCTGCTGATAGTTCTCCACAATCGCCAGCCACGTCCGCCCCACCGCCAGACCGCTGCCGTTCAGCGTGTGCACCAGAGTCGCCTTCCCGCCTTTCGGCTTGTAGCGAATATTCGCCCGCCGCGCCTGGAACGCCTCGAAATTCGAGCACGATGAAATCTCCCGGTACAACCCCTGTCCCGGCAGCCACACCTCCAGGTCGAACGTCTTCGCCGAGCTGAACCCCGTATCTCCCGTGCACAGCAGCATGCGCCGATACGGCAGCTCCAGCCGCTCCAGAATGTTCTCCGCATCCCGTGTCAGCTTCTCGTGCTCCGCGTCGCTCTCCTCCGGCCGCGTGAACTTCACCAGCTCCACCTTCTGGAACTGATGCTGCCGGATGATCCCGCGCACATCCTTCCCATACGAACCCGCCTCCGACCGGAAACACGGCGTGTACGCCGTCAGCGACCTGGGTAGATCGGCCTCCTCCAGCACCTCATCCCGATACAGATTCGTCACCGGCACCTCCGCTGTCGGAATCAGCCAGTGATCGTTGTCCCGATACACGCCCGCCGTGAACCCCTCCGCGTCCGCACAACGAAACAGGTCCTCGGCAAACTTCGGCAGCTGCCCCGTCCCGAACAACGATTTGCTGTTCACCATGAAAGGCGGCAGCACCTCGGTATAGCCATGCTCCCGGGTATGAATGTCCAGCATGAACGAGATCAGCGCCCGCTCCAGCTTCGCCCCATCGCCCCAATACACAGCGAAGCGCGCGCCAGAAATCTTTGCCGCCCGCTCCAGATCCAGAATCCCCAGCGCTGCCCCCAGCTCCCAATGCGGCTTCGCCTGAAAATCAAACGTCCGCGGCGTTCCCCACTTCTTCACCTCGACGTTTTCGCGCTCATCTTTTCCGACAGGAACTTCATCCCGCGTAAGGTTCGGAATCCGCGTCAGCACCGCCTGCATCTGCTCTTCCGCTTCGCCCGCGGCCTTCTCCAGATCCTCCATCCGCGTCTTCAGCGCGCGTGTTTCTTCCATGGGACCGGACGCGTCCTGCCCCGCCCGCTTCAGTCGCGCCACTTCCTCAGTCAGTTGATTGCGCTGGGCCTTCAGTTGCTCCGCCTCGGTAATCCGCGCCCGCCGCCGCTGATCCAGCTCCCCAAAATCCCCCAGCAGCGCCGCCGGATCCTGCCCGCGCTCGCGCAGCTTCCGTTCCACTAGCTCCAAATTCGTCCGCACAAATCCCAGATCGAGCATCCCCTCCAGACTACCAGCGAGCCGTCGTCTTCGAGTGCAATGTCATCCCGAGCGAAGCGCCGGGAAGGACCTCGCCAGCGGTGCTCAATGCTAACCGGCGCGCAGCCGAGGGACCCCCGCAGCCAAACGAACGGCAAGCGCCACGAAGGAAGCATGGGCGGAGGGAATCGGTCGCGCAGCGGCCGAAAAGGATCCAACGCGGTGCGAACCCTGTGCTCTGTGCCCTGGGCTCGGTGCTCTGTGCCCTGCACCCTGTGCTCTGTGCCCTGCACCCTGTGCCCTGCACCCTGTGCCCTGCACTCTGTGCCCTGTGCCCTGTGCTCTG
>JBAUOP010000079.1:0-17361 GCA_049579805.1 Acidobacteriaceae bacterium | reverse complement strand
ATCCCAACTCCATCGCCACTCTGCGCATCCTGCTGGCCCGCTCCCTGCTGCGCCAGCTCTGCCGCTGTCCCTTCTGCGGTGTCCAACGCTTATAACACAGTAGTATTAGGGTGGTGTCCCGAAAGCTCCTTTCCGATCGGGAGGGTAGAGCAACCGCAGATTCTTCGCTTACCACCCCCAAACTGAAAGACGTTTGGGGCCCCGTGCGCTCAGAATGACAACCTTCAGTGGTAGAGAAAATTCAGGGACAGGACGCCAGCGAGGGCGGCTTACTCCTTCTTGCCTGAGGAGGAGGACGAGGAGGACGACTCCGACGAGCTGCTGGAACTTGTGTTTGCCGGCGCGGATGGTTTTTCCGACTTGTCGCTGGATCCGGAAGACTCGCCAGCTTTGCCGTTGCCCTCGGCCGAGGCTCTCATGGCTTTACTGCTTTTTGAAGCATAATCGGTCGCGTACCAGCCGGAGCCTTTGAACTGAATAGCGGGCGCGGAGAGCAGGCGTTCGACGGGTCCCTGGCAGATGGGGCACTCTTTTTCATCCGGAGCGCTGAAGCTCTGTATTTTTTCAAACTGGTGACCGCAGTTTTTACAGCGGTATTCGTAGAGCGGCACAGAGGTGTCCTTGAATTCCTGAAGGATTCGGACGCTTCCGGATGCTGCACAGGCTTCGGCAGCTGGCCGGGGATGGAGCGTTCCTGCTGCCATTTTAGCGGGTTCTTCCGCCGCGACCTGCCGCAGGGTAATCTTCGCCGGGCGGAGCCGAGGGTTGGGAGGCTGCAGCCCCGGGCATCGGGCTCGGTATAATCGCGGCAATTCTCACGGAGCTCGGGGCATTCGCAGGCGAAGGGCGGAGGCGTGCCGGAAAACGGACGGTCAAACGGAACGGCGCGGAATGGGGCGAGCTTCGGTCTGTCGCCGGGAGATTGGCGCACGCTGCGGACTCTGAAGACGCCCGCGCAGATCCAGAAGTTCGTGGACGCGCTGCCGTACCAGTATGCGAACACGGCGGCTTCTCCACAGCGGATACTGCGGGAGCGCAAGGGACATTGTCTGGAGGGGGCGCTGCTGGCGGCGGCCGCACTGCGCGTGAATGGGCAACCGCCGCTGCTGATGGATCTGGAGGCGGTCCATGACGACGACCATGTGGTGGCGCTGTATCGAGAGCGCGGGTTGTGGGGCGGGATTGCGAAATCGAATTTTGCCGGGCTCAGGTTTCGCGCGCCCATTTATCGCACGCTGCGGGAGCTGGCGCTCAGCTATTTCGAGCACTACTACAACCTGCGCGGGGAACGGACGCTGCGCGCATACTCGGGGGCCGTCGACCTGGCGCGGCTGGATGGTAAGAAGTGGATGACTTCGGAGGAGGACGTTTGGTGCGTGCCGGAACTACTGATTGCTGCCCGGCATTATCCGCTCTTTCCCGACAAAGTGGCTCGCCAGCTGCCGCGGCTGGATCGGAGGAGCTTCGAGGCCGGGATGCATGGGTGGGTGAAGCACTGAAAAGCCAGGTTACAGGGCACAGGTTACAGGGCACAGGTTACAGGGCACAGGGAACTGTGCTTCCGGGGATCGATGCGTCGACTACGCCGTGCTTTGAACTACAACGTGACCAGCCGTACGCCGGTGATCGCGGGCGAGGCGCGGAGTTCCTGCAGGACCGCATCGGTGACTTCTCCGTCAATTTGCAGGACGGAGAGGGCAGTGGCCGGAGCGGCTTCCTTCCCGTTGGAGCGGCCGAGAGCAAAGTTGGCGATATTGATCTGGTGATTGCCGAGGATGGTGCCGATGCGGCCGATGACGCCGGGAACGTCCTGATTGCGAATGGTGAGCAGCGTTCCCTGCAGCGGCGCCTCGATATCGATGCCGTCGAGGTGGAGGAGCCGCGGTGAGTCGTGGAGAATGGCGCCACTGGCGGAGATGCTGGTGGCGCCGGCGTGCAGGGTGAGCTGCAGAACCGTGCCGGCTCCGCCGAGGGGCGCTTCCTTCTTTTCTTCGTGCAGACGAATGCCGCGTTCGGCCGCGACCGAGGCCGCGTTGATGCGGTTGACCTGCTCAAGATGGCCGAGGACGCCGGCGATGGCACTGTTGCGGATGAGCTCGGTTTTGGCTTCGGCCAGGCGGCCGTTGTAGGCGATCTGGATGGTGTCGATGCTGCCTTTGGGGAACTGCACGAGAAACGTGCCGAGCCGTTCGGCGAGCGACATGTACGGCGCCATCTCCAGGTATTCCTCGTGGGTGAGAGACGGCAGGTTCACGGCGTTTTGGGCGACGCCGGACTTGAGGTACTCGCGTACCTGGAGGGCGATCTGCACGCCGACGGCTTCCTGGGCTTCGGCGGTGGATCCGGCGATGTGCGGGGTGAGGATTACGTTGTCGAGGGCGGCGAAGGGCGAGTTCTTAAGCGGCTCCTCGTTGAAGACGTCAAGAGCGGCGCCGGCGACCTGGCCAGACTTGAGCGCGTCAGCAAGATCCGCTTCAACCACCAGCTCGCCGCGGGCGCAGTTGACGATGCGAACGCCCTTTTTCATGGTGGCGAGGGTCGTCCGGTTGACGATGCCGGCCGTTTGCGGCGTGAGGCCGACGTGCAGCGTGAGGTAGTCAGAGAGTGAGAAAAGCTCTTCGGCGGAGACGAGGCGGATGGCGTATTCGCGCGCAATGGAGGCGGAGACGAAGGGATCGTGACCGAGGAGGTCCATGCCGAAGTGGCGGGCGCGGCGAGCGACTTCAAGCCCGATGCGGCCGAGGCCGAGGATGCCGAGCTTCTTGCCGCGCAGCTCGGAGCCCTGGAGGGACTTCTTTTCCCACTTGCCGGCGTGCATGGTGGAGTCGGCGCGAGGAATCTGGCGGGCGAGCGCAATCATCAGGCCGAGGGCCAGCTCGGCGACAGCGACGGCATTGGCGCCGGGGGTATTCATGACGACGATGCCGCGGCGGGTGGCGGCTTCGGCATCGATATTGTCCACACCGACGCCCGCGCGGCCGATGACGCGCAGTTTAGGAGCGGCGGCCATCAGGGCGTCGTCGACCTGAACGGCGGAGCGGACGACCAGGGCGTCGGCGTCGGCCAGGGATTCGGTCAGGTTTTTCACCTGATCGTGTGTCAGGATCTCCCATCCGGGCTCGGACTGAAACACGTCGAGCGTCGCCGGAGAGACTTTTTCCGCGAGAACGACTTTCATGGTTCCCTTTCGCTTGCAGAGCACAGAACGCAGAGCACAGGGCTCAGCCTTCATGCCTCATGAGGTGGTTGCCGACCTGGCCGAATACGGCGCAGGATCGCGTTTACCGAACTGCTGCGGGCTCCAGCAACCGCGTCTCGACGGCGATACCGGTGCGCTCGGCGTAAACCTGTTGGGCCGCGGCGAGCGACTGGCCGAAGCGGAATCCAGGCAGATGGAGCGAGGAGGCGGCGACCTGCTCGAGAGCGGCAAGGATCGCGATCGTGTCCATGTAGTCGAACAGGCCGATGTGGGCGATGCGGAAGATTTGCCCCTTCATCTCGCCCTGTCCGTTGGTCACGATGGCGGCGAAGCGGCTCTTCAACTCCTTCACGATCACGCCGGAGTCGATGCCTTGCGGGGCGAGAACCGCGGTGGCGGCCGCGGAGGGAGCTGTGGGCGCGAAGAGCGGCAGGCCGAGAGCCTGCATGGCGGCGCGGGTCATAGCGGCACAGGTTTCGGCGTTGTCGATGAGGGCGTCGCGACCGGCAGCCAGATCGCCTCCGCCCTGGGCGGCGATGTAGTCCAGAGCAGCACCCAGCGCGGCGATGAGGGCGACGGCCGGCGTGTAGGAGGATTCGCCTTTCTGGGCGTTCTTCCGTTCCTTGCGGAGATCGAAGTAGTAGCGCGGGTTCTTCGATGTTTCTGCGGCCTTCCAGGCGCGGTCGCTCAGGGAGAGATAGGCGAGGCCGGGCGGGATCATGACCGCCTTCTGGGATCCGCCGATGATCGCATCGATACCCCAGCCGTCGACGTCGAGATGCGTTGTGCCGAGGCCGGTGATGGCGTCGACGATCAGCAGGGGGTTGCTGGGGGCGTCGCGGAGTAAAGCGGCAATGGCCTGGATGTCGTGGCGCACGCCGGTGGAGGATTCCGTGGCCTGAACGAAGACGGCGCGCGTGTCAGGACGCAGGGCGTTGCGAATTTCGTCGGCGGAAAAGGTCTGGCCGTAGGGAGAGCTGACGAGGTCAACCTGGCAGCCAAAGGCTTTGGCGAGAGATTCCCAGCGCTCGCCGAATTTGCCTGCGGAGAGGACGAGCACGCGATCTCCGGGCGAGGTGAGGTTGGAGACGGAGGCTTCCATAGCGCCGGTGCCGGACGAGGCGAGCAGGAGAACATCGTTCTTTGTGCCGACAAAAGTCTTTAGCTGCCCCAGCACACGCTGGTAGAGCGCGCGGAACTCGGGGGTGCGGTGGTGGATGTCGGCGGCGGCCATGGCAAACTGCGCTGCGGGCAACAAGGGGGTGGGGCCGGGCGTAAACAGTCTGGTTTTATGGATCATAATGACGGCTCCCTCGACCCCATTTTAGCGTCCGGCTTTGCATTTCCAATCCCCTTATAATGGGAGCCCGGACGAGATGAGGCTGAGCGCATGGAACTTGTGAAAAAGATCGACCAGGACATGGTTGCGGCGATGAAGGCGCACGACGTGGAGCGGACGCAGACGCTGCGGATGGCGAAATCCGCTCTGAAGAACAAGGCAATCGATAAGCGCGGGGATCTGACCGATGCCGAGGCGCAACAGGTCTTCAATACCATGATCAATCAGCGCAAAGACTCGATCGAGCAGTTCACGAAGGGAAACCGGCCCGAGTTGGCAGCGAAGGAAGCGCGGGAGATTGTGCTTCTCGAGAGCTATCTGCCGAAGATGGCCAGCGAAGAGGACCTGAAGAAGACCGTTGAAGAGACGCTGGCCGGCAGCAGCTTTGGGCCGAAGGATATGGGAGCGGCGATGAAGGCGGTGCAGGCGCGCATTCAACAGCAGGGTTGGCGCGCCGACGGCCGGCAACTCAGCGAGATTGTGAAGGGGCGCCTCGGGCAATAACGCGGACCTGCGCGCGAGTCAGGCGATGGCGCGCGCGGGCGTTCCGGAGGGGAAGTCCTGATCGCGGCGGATGTCGTTCGGCACGCCTTCGACGCTGGCCGGCAAAAAGATCCGGAAGCAGGTACACGCACGGCCTTCGCTGCTGTGAATGCTGCGAAAACCGATGCGGCCTTCATACTTCTGCACAATCCCCTTGCTGATCCAGAGACCGAGGCCGGTGCCTTTGGCCGACTTGGTCGTGAAAAAGGGTTGGAAAAGGCGACCGGCATCTTCCGGCCGGATGCCGTTGCCGGTATCGATGACGGAGATCGCGACGCCGCGCCGTTGCGTTTCCCAGTCAGTCGCTTCGGCGACGCGGAGGCGGAGGGTTCCTCCTGAGGACATCGCCTGGATGGCGTTGCTGATCAGGTTCAGGAAGACCTGGCGCAGCTCACCGGGGAAACCCCTGACAAACCCGGGGCAGGCGTACTTCTTCTGGAGGACGATGCGGTTGGCCAGGATCGGGCGCTGCTGCAGTTCGACGACATTGTCGAGGAGATCGGAAACCGAAACCGGGATGGGCTGTTTCGAGTCGCGATAAAAGCTGAGGGTTTGCCGGGTGATGTGCGAGGCCCGCTGTAACTCCTGCTCGGCCATGGAGGCATAGTAGCGGGCTTCCTGATCGAGGGAAGGGTGGTTACGGAGCAGGTAGAAGGCGTTGGTGATGGCTTCGAGGGGATTGTTGATTTCGTGGGCAATAATGCCGGCGACCCGTCCCATGGCGGCCAGTTTCTCGGCCTGGCGGAGGGCTTCCTCGGCTTGGATTTGCGTGGTGATGTCACGCTGAATTTCGAGGATGGCGGTGCCTTCGCGATTGAGAACCTTGCGGGTGGCGACGACGATCTCACGGCCGTCACGGGAGCGTACGGTGAGATTGCCGTCCCAGGACTTGTGCGCGAGCAGCGCCTCCTCCGTCTCGCGGCGGGACACTGGAAACACGGTACCAAGGAGCTGATGCAGGTCGTGGCCCAGCACTTCTTCCCGGCGCCAGCCGTAGAGGGTTTCCGCGCCGGCGTTCCAGAAACGAATGGCGCCGCCGAGGTCGCGGACGATGATGGCTTCCGTGGCGAGATCGAGCAGCTCGGCGCGCTCGCGATGATGAGTCTCGCTCTGGCGCAACTCTTCCGTTCGATCGGCTACGCGCCGTTCGAGTTCGCTGTTCAGCCGTTCCAGCATGCGCGTCTTGCGGTGCAACTCAACAAAGACCCCGATTCTGGCGCGCAGGACTTCGGGAATAACCGGGACGGAGATGTAGTCAACGGCGCCGCGGCGATAGCCGTTGATCTTGTCGGAGTCGGTGAGATGAACGCCGGAAATGAAGATGATGGCCGTCCTGCCGAACCGCGGATGCTCGCGGATCATGTCGGCGAGTTCGAATCCATCGAGTTCCGGCATGCTGACATCCATCAGGACGACGGCGACATCCGTTTTCAGCAGGATGCTCAGGGCCTCTTTTGCGGAGGTGGCCTTGATCAGATTCTCTCCAAGGTCGCCGAGAATGACCTCGTAGCTGAGAAGCTTCGCGGGCTGATCGTCGACCATGAGGATGTTGACTTTGTCGTCTGCCGTCATCGAATGCTCCGAGCCCGTAAAGACCTTTCTACCGATGGAGCCACATGCGCAGCGCGGAGAGCAGCTGCTCAGTGTTCACCGGTTTGGCAAGATACTCTGATGCGCCCGCTTCCAGGCATTTTTCCCGGTCGCCCTTCATCGCCTTGGCGGTGAGGGCGATGATGGGCACCCGCCGCAGTGCGGGGTTTTGGCGAATGACCTGCATGGTTTCGTAGCCGTCCATCTCCGGCATCATGATATCCATCAGCACGATGGCCAGGTCGGAGGTCGATTCGATGGTGGCGATGGCTTCGCGGCCGGTTCCAGCCGTCAGAACCGTCATTCCGCGGCGCTCCAGAACGCTGGAGAGGGCGAAGATATTGCGGACGTCATCGTCCACGATGAGAACCTTGCGGCCAAACAAAGCTTCATCCGACTGGTGCAGACGATCGAGCATGCGCTGCTTTTCGATTGGTAAATCGGCCACCACGCGATGGAGGAAGAGGGCGGTCTCGTCGAGCAGGCGTTCCGGCGACTCGACATCCTTGACGACCACGCTGCGGGCCAGCATGCGCAGGCGGGAGTCTTCCTCGGCGTTTAGCTCGCGGCCGGTAAAGACGACGACCGGCAGATCGATCGACTTCTGATTCTCACGAAGCTGGTCGAGGACATCGAAGCCGCTCATGTCGGGCAAGCGGAGATCGAGGACGGCGCAGTCATAACTGCTCTCGTCAAGGCGCTGCAGGGCGGCGGCTCCGGAATCGACAACGTCGATGTCGATGTCGTCGTGCCACAGCAGTTCGCGAATGCTGAGTTGCTCCGCGGGATTGTCCTCGATCACCAGCAGCCGTTTGCGCCGCGGCCTGGAATAATCGCGAATGCGAGTGAGTGCAGCTTCCAGATCCTCGGTGGAGGTGGGTTTGGTGACGAATGCGAACGCACCCCGGGAGAGCCCATGGTGGCGATCGTCGTCCAGGGTGAGCATCTGCACGGGGATGTGGCGGGTTCGCGGATCCTGCTTGAGGTGGTTGAGGACGGTCCAGCCGAGCATGTCGGGCAGGAAGACGTCGAGGGAGACAGCCGAGGGGTTGTATTCGCGGGCCAGAGCGAGGGCTTCCGCGCCGCTCATCGCGACCAGCACTTTGAAGCCCTTGTCGTGGGAGAGATCGGCGATCACGCGTGCATAGTGCGGATCGTCCTCGACAATGAGCAGGACCGTGTCGCCTTCCTGGAGCTTCTCGCGGTCGTCTTCGATAACGGAGTCCTGCTCGGAAACGACCGGATTCGAGAGGAAGACCGGCGCCGACGGAGAAGGTCTGTTTTTCTCGGTGAGGGTTGAAGCCGCGGGACCCACGTAGGTCTGCGGCAAATAGAGGGTGAAGGTACTGCCCTTGCTGGGAGTGCTGCGCAGCTGGATTTCGCCGCCGAGCAGGCTGGCCAGTTCGCGGCTGATGGCCAGACCCAAACCGGTGCCTCCGTATTTGCGGCTGGTGCCGGCATCGGCCTGCTGGAACGCCTCAAAGATGATGCGCTGCTTCTCGGTGGGGATTCCGATACCGGTGTCGGAGACTTCGAATGCCACGACGGAGCCGGCGCCGCTGAGGATGGGGTGATCCGGACTCCAGCCGGAGCTGGCGCCGGAAACGGTGAGACGCACGCCGCCCTGTTCGGTGAACTTGAAGGCGTTGGACAGCAGGTTTTTGAGAACCTGCTGCAGGCGGCGAGGATCGGTGACGAGACTGCGTCCCAGCTTCGGATCGCCCTTGACCTCGAAGAACAGCCTGCGATTCTCGGCCTCGTGACGGAAGGGCCGGGAAACGGCTTCGAGCAGACTGCCGAAGAAGAGTTCCTCCGGCTCGACGGAAACGGTGCCGGACTCGATCTTGGAGAGGTCGAGGATATCGCTGATGAGGTTGAGAAGGTCAGTGCCGGCGCCGTGGATGGTGCGGGCAAACTCGACCTGACGGCCGCTGAGGTTGCCGTCCGGGTTCTCCGCCAGCTGCTGACCGAGCACAAGGATGGAGTTGAGCGGTGTGCGCAGCTCGTGGGACATGTTGGCCAGGAACTCGGATTTGTATTTCGAGGTGAGGGCCAGCTCACGGGCTTTTTCTTCGAGGGCGCGGCGGGCCTGCTCGATCTCCTGGTTTTTCCGTTCCACTTCGGAGTTCTGTTCGGCGAGCTGCTGCGCTTTCTGCGCCAGCTGTTCGTTGGTCTGCTGGAGCTCCTTCTGTTGGGTTTGCAGCTCAGTGGCGAGTTGCTGCGACTGCTTCAGCAGGGCCTCGGTCTGCATCGTCGCCTCGATTGAGTTGAGCACGATGCCGATCGAGGAGGTGAGCTGATCGAGGAAAGCCAGGTGCGACGCGGTGAAGATGCTCAGGCTGGCCAGCTCGATGACGGCTTTCACGCGGTCTTCGAAGAGCACCGGCAGGACAATGATGTTGCGGGGGACGGCTTCGATGAGGCCGGAGCGAATGGGAACCGTCGTTTGCGGGAGCTCGGCGATCAGCATGCGCCGCTTCTCCGCGGCGCACTGGCCGATGAGACCTTCGCCCATGCCGATTTCGCGCTTGTAGCCATCGGGAACATTGGCAAAAGCGGAGAGCAGCACGAGTGCGCCCGTCTCTTCGCTCTCGGTCTGGGTTTCAGTCTGGTAGATGACGCCCTGCTGCGCATTGACGAGCGGGACCAGTTCGGAGAGGAGCATGCGGCCCACGGTGGCCAGATCGCGCTGGCCCTGCAGCATGCCGGTGAAGCGCGCGAGATTGGTCTTGAGCCAGTCCTGCTCGGTGTTGCGGTCCGTGGTGAGCCGAAGGTTGTCAATCATCGTGTTGATGTTGTCCTTCAGCTCGGCGACTTCGCCGCGGGCCTCCACCTGAATGGAGCGGGTGAGGTCGCCCTTGGTGACGGCGGTCGCCACTTCGGCGATGGCGCGGACCTGATTGGTCAGGTTGTCGGCCAGGAGATTGACGTTGCCGGTGAGGTCCTTCCAGGTACCAGCGGCTCCGGGCACGTTGGCCTGGCCGCCGAGGCGGCCTTCGACGCCGACCTCACGGGCCACGGTGGTCACCTGATCGGCGAAAGTCGCCAGCGTATCGGTCATGCCGTTGATGGTTTCTGCCAGAGCTGCGACTTCGCCCTTCGCGTTCACGGTGAGCTTCTGCTTCAGGTCGCCGTTGGCGACGGCGGTCACGACTTTGACGATGCCGCGCACCTGCTCGGTGAGGTTGGCGGCCATAACGTTGACGTTGTCGGTGAGGTCCTTCCAGGTGCCGGCCACGCCCGGCACTTCAGCCTGGCCGCCGAGCTTACCTTCGGTGCCGACTTCGCGCGCCACGCGGGTGACTTCGGCAGCGAAGGCGTTGAGCTGATCGACCATGGTGTTGATGGTGTTCTTCAGCTCGAGAATTTCGCCCTTCACATCGACGGCGATCTTGCGGGAGAGATCGCCGCGCGCCACGGCTGTGGTCACTTCGGCGATGTTGCGGACCTGCGCGGTGAGATTCCCGGCCATCGAGTTGACGGAGTCGGTGAGGTCCTTCCAGGTGCCGGCCACTCCAGGCACGTTGGCCTGACCGCCGAGGCGGCCTTCGGTGCCGACTTCGCGTGCCACGCGCGTGACTTCGCCGGCGAAACGGTTCAACTGATCGACCATCGTATTGATGGTCTCTTTCAGCCGCAGGATTTCGCCGGAGACATCGACGGTAATCTTGCGGGAAAGGTCACCGTTGGCAATGGCCGTCGCCACTTCGGCGATGTTGCGGACCTGTCCGGTGAGGTTGGAGGCCATGAAGTTGACGTTGTCGGTAAGGTCTTTCCAGATGCCGGCGACGCCGGGCACAGCCGCCTGGCCGCCGAGCTTGCCGTCTGTGCCGACTTCGCGCGCGACGCGGGTGACTTCGCCGGCGAAAGCGTTGAGCTGATCGACCATGGTGTTGATGGTGTCTTTCAGCTCGAGAATTTCGCCCTTCACATCGACGGTAATCTTGCGGGAAAGGTCGCCGCGGGCGACGGCCGTCGCCACTTCGGCGATGTTGCGGACCTGGCCGGTGAGGTTTCCGGCCATGAAGTTCACCGAGTCGGTGAGGTCCTTCCAGGTACCGGCAACGCCGGAGACCTGTGCCTGCCCGCCGAGCTTGCCTTCGGTGCCAACCTCGCGGGCGACGCGCGTGACTTCACCGGCGAAGGCGTTGAGCTGATCGACCATGGTGTTGATGGTGTTCTTCAGCTCGAGGATTTCGCCCTTCACATCGACGGTGATCTTGCGGGAAAGGTCGCCGCGAGCCACGGCCGTTGTGACTTCGGCGATGTTGCGGACCTGGCCCGTCAGGTTCGAGGCCATGGAGTTGACGTTGTCGGTGAGGTCCTTCCAGGTGCCAGCCACTCCAGGGACGTTGGCCTGACCGCCGAGACGGCCTTCGGTGCCGACCTCGCGTGCGACGCGCGTGACTTCGCCGGCGAAGCGGTTCAGTTGGTCCACCATGGTGTTCAGGGTTTCTTTCAACTGAAGAATCTCGCCGCGGACGTCGACGGTAATCTTGCGGGAAAGATCGCCGTTGGCAATGGCTGTGGCTACTTCGGCGATGTTGCGGACCTGGCCCGTGAGGTTCGAGGCCATGAAGTTGACGTTATCGGTGAGGTCCTTCCAGGTCCCGGCCACACCCGGCACGTTGGCCTGGCCGCCCAGCTTGCCTTCGGTGCCGACCTCGCGGGCGACGCGGGTGACTTCGCCGGCGAAGGCATTGAGCTGGTCCACCATGGTGTTGATGGTGTCCTTCAGCTCGAGGATTTCACCCTTCACGTCGACGGTGATCTTGCGGGAAAGGTCGCCACGGGCTACCGCCGTGGTCACTTCGGCGATGTTGCGGACCTGCGCGGTGAGGTTGCCGGCCATGGCGTTGACAGAGTCCGTGAGGTCTTTCCATGTTCCGGCCACGCCCGGCACCACGGCCTGGCCGCCGAGTTTGCCGTCGGTGCCCACCTCGCGGGCCACGCGCGTCACTTCCGAGGCGAAGGAGCGCAGCTGATCGACCATGGTGTTGATGGCTTCCTTCAACTGCAGAATCTCGCCGCGGACATCGACGGTAATCTTGCGGGAAAGGTCGCCGCTGGCTACAGCGGTTGCGACTTCCGCGATGTTGCGGACCTGCCCGGTCAGGTTCGAGGCCATGGAGTTGACCGAGTCGGTGAGGTCCTTCCAGGTCCCGGCCACTCCAGGCACCTGCGCCTGGCCACCCAGCTTGCCGTCGGTGCCGACCTCGCGGGCCACGCGGGTCACTTCGGCGGTGAAGATGCTGAGCTGCTGAATCATGGTGTTGACGATGTTCGCGGAGCGGAGGAACTCGCCTTCGAGGGGTCGTCCGTCTACGTCAAGCCGAACGGTCTGGGTGAGGTTGCCCTGCGCGACCGCCGCGATGGCCCGGGTGACCTCCGTGGTCGGACGCATCAGATCTTCGATCAGGCCGTTGACCGATACTTCCATGTCGTCCCAGGCGCCGTGATGGCGGGGAACCCGGATCCGCTCGCGAGTCTTGCCCTCCTTACCGACGGCCTGGCCGACGCGCTTCAGTTCGCGGGCCATCTGTTCGTTGGCGGAGACAATCTCATTGAAGTGGTCGGCGATTTTGCCGGCGAGGCCGGTCCATGAAACGGGCAGGCGGACGCTGAAATCGCCATCTTTCATGGTCTGCAGCCCCTGCAGGATGACGGTCAGATAATCTGCCGCCGCGGCGTCAGGATCGGGGACGGAGGGAGGTTTCTGTCCTCCCTTTTGCTTCGGCGCGGCCTGCGCGACGGTGGCCATAAAGACTCCTGGGCGGGTATGAACGCCTGTGTTTTCTCCCGGAAATGCACCGCGGGGGCGGGGAAACCCGGGAACGATCTGCACGGAAGCGCTAGAAAGATGCCGAGTTCACCGGAAAGGGTTGCCTCCTGGCGAGGTAGTTGAAAAGAAAGCCCGGCGGCCAGAATGTGCCAGCCGGCGGCGGAATGAGCGATGATGGGAGCGAGGAGTTCTCTACTGGGATGAACAGACGAAAGTTTTTGGCTGCTTCGGCGATGGCGGGGGCTGCGGGGACCGCATGGCTTGCACACGGCGAGAAGAAGGCGAACCGGCGGCTGCTGCTGGTCGGCACCCAGACTCACAAAGACAGTAAGGGGATCTACGGTTACCGATGGGACCCGGCGACCGGGGAATTGCAGGGCGGAGAGCTGGCTGCGGCCAGCGATAACCCGACGTTTCTGGCGCTCGATCCCGCGGCGAACTGCCTGTACGCCGCGAATGAACTCGATGATTTCGAGGGGCAAAAGAGCGGAGCCGTGAGCGCGTTTGCGGTCGATCACGCGACGGGCAAGCTCCGGCCGATCAATCAGGTATCCGCGCTGGGAGCGGGTACCTGCAATGTGTCAGTGGACGCGGTTGGCCGGGCCGCGTTCTGTGCCAATTACGTCGGCGGCAGCGCCAGCTCGTTTTATCTGCACCCCGACGGTCAAATCAGCAATGCCGTTTCCCACTTCCAGTACACGGGTCACGGCCCCAACGCTGAGCGGCAGGCCGTGCCCCATGCGCACCGGGTGACGGTTTCTCCGGACAATCGCTGGCTGCTGGTGAACGACTTAGGGCTGGACCGCATTCACATCTACCATCTGGACCCCACCAATGCGCGGCTGACGCCGAATCAGCCGCCGTCGTGGCACGCGGCGCCGGGGTCGGGTCCGCGCGCTCTGCGGTTCCATCCCAATGGGCACATCGCTTATTGCGTCTGCGAGATGGGTTCCGTGGTGAACGTGCTGCACTGGGATACGCAGAAGGGAACCCTGCACGAGCTGCAGACGATCAGCCTGATTCCTGAGGACTACCACGGGCCGTCGACAGGGTGTGACATCGTGCTCACCCGCGACGCGCGTTTTGCGTATGCGATCAACCGGTTTTATGACAGCGCCGAGACGTTCTCGATCGCGAAAGACGGAAAGCTGACGCTTCTGGCACGGAGTTCCTGTGGGGGCAAGACGCCGCGCCATCTGGCGCTGGATCCGACCGAGCGCTGGCTGCTGGTGGCGAACCAGGACTCGGATAACATCGCGGTCTTTGCCCGGGATGCGAAGAGTGGCAAGCTGGCGGAAACGGGGAAGAGCTATCCGCGGGTCAAGCCGCAGTGCCTGGTGTTTGCCTGATTACGGCGCGGATTTAGAGGCGATCACCGCGTCCAGTTCCGCGATCCGAGTTCGCAGGCTGAGAAGATCGTCGGGGAGGAAAGGCGCGGCGGATTTCAGCTGCTCCTCCAGGGTGAAGGCAATTTCGCTGCCCTGCGGCAGTCCGAAGATGCCGAGCACGCCGGAGAGTTTGTGGGCCGCCTCTCGTCCCCGGTCGCGTGCCTGCCGATCGAGAGGATTCGTGCCCAGGGCCTCCCCGGTGGCGTGCAGCACGGCCATACGCTCCAGAATGGTGGGGCGGCTGGACTGCCACAACTCCGCCAGCCGCGACGCGATTTTTTCTGCCGCAACTTCGCTCATGCTTCCTGCCAGCCCAGAACCTGGGCAATGTCCCTGGCCAGAATCAGCGGATCGAAGGGTTTGAACATGACGCTGGCAACGCCCAGGTCGGAGAAGCGCTTCTGATCCGCGGCCTGCACCTTGGCGGTGAGAAGGATGACGGGGATCAGGGAGGTTTCCGGGATGGCGCGCAGTTCGCGAAAGGTGGTTGGGCCATCCATGCCCGGCATCATCACGTCGAGCAGGATGGCGTCGGGGCGGTTCTCGCGCGCCTTGGCGATGCCGGCGGCTCCGGAACCGGCGACGAGGACGTCCCAGCCCGCGACGGTTTCCAGACTGAGGGCCGCCACCTCGCGGATATCTTCCTCATCGTCGATGATCAGAATTTTGCGAGCCATGCTGTTCCCCAAATCGAATTCATGAATAGGTGTGAGTGGCTTCCTCGCCGCTGTGTGCGAGTGAGGCACGATCGGGCAGGAAGAAGCGGAAGATGGTGCCGCGCGGTCCGTTCTGTTCGGCCCAGATGCGGCCGCCGTGCTGGTGCATGATGGTGCGGCAGATGGCCAGTCCGAGGCCGGTACCGCCTTTCTGGCGGGAGTCGGAAGCGTCGACCTGCTGGAAGCGGTCGAAGATGCTCTCCAGTTTGTCGGCCGGAACCCCGCGGCCCTGATCGATGACGCTGATGGTGGCGCCGTCGGAACTGCTCTTGATGACCACCCGCACGATCGACTTGGCGGGCGAGAACTTAACGGCGTTGCTGAGCAAGTTGGTGATCACCTGCAGCATGCGATCGGGATCTGCCTCGATCGAGACGGAAGCCGGCTCGAAGGCCAGGTGCACATCCTCGGCCTCGGCCATGGGCTGCATGGTTTCGATGGCCTGCCGGACCAGTTCCTCCAGCGCGATGCGGCGGAAGGTGAGGGGCGCGCGGCCGGACTGCATGCGCTCGAGATCGAGAATGTCGTTGATCAGGCGTACGAGGCGGTCGGAGTTCGCCACGGCGATGCGAAGCAGGCTGGTGGCCTTTTCGCTGACGTCGCCCAGTAATCCGGCGGAAAGCAGACCCAGCGCGCCGCGGATCGAGGTGAGGGGCGTACGCAGTTCATGGCTCACGGTCGAAATGAACTCATCCTTCATGTGGTCGAGAGCGTAGCGCTGGCTGATGTCGCGGAAACTGAGAACGCTGCCGACGGATTCGCCTTCCTCGACCATGGGCATGAGTGAAAACTCGACCGGAAAACTCCGGGCCGGGCCGCGGAAATAGACGTCCTGCCCGGAGGCGCTTTCGCCCGCCTGGAAGGCGCTTCGCATCGGGCAGGCGAGATCGCACCCGGCGGCGGCGTGCAGGATCTCGTGAATCTCCCGGCTCGTCAATTCGGATTCGGAACGCTCCAGCATGCGGGCGGCGGCGGGATTGACGAAAGCAATGCGATTGGTGGAATCGACGCCGATGATGCCGTCGGCCACCGAGTCAAGGATGAAGGTGCGCTGGCGGTCGAGCTGGCGGACACGGGCCTCCTGACCGGCGCGGGCCATGAACTGGCCAATCGAGCCGCACACGGTCTCGACGGTGGCCATCAGGTCAGGGTCCTCGCGCATAAATTGCCGGGAGAAGCACTCGACCACGGCGATGACCTGGTTGCCGACGCGAACCGGGACGGCCCATCCGGACAGATAGCCGTTGAGCCGCGCCACACTGCGACGGATCATCGTGGTGTTCTGACGGATATCCGCTACCCAGACTGGCTTGCCGTGAGACCAGACCATTCCAGGAAGCCCTTCGCCGCGGGTGAGGAGCTGGGCCTGGGTATCGCGCATAAACTCTTCACTGGAGCGGCCCCTGGCGCACCAGGCAATGCGCGGCCGGATGACGTGCTGCGCCTCATCGACCGACCAGAGGGCGCCGAATTCGCAGGAGAAGGTGCCGCAGAGGGCCTCCAGAACATGAATCAGACCCTCGTCGAGAGAGGTGCTCTCCGCGATGATCTGGCTGACGATGAGCTGGATGCGCAGGCGGCGCTCGCGGCGGTTTTGCTGGGTCACCTCGCGGAAGATGCAGCGGACGGAGACAGGTCCGGACTCTTCGCGGCGGCAACTCAGGCTGGCTTCCACTTCGACGTTTTCGCCGGCGGAATTCTGGAGGCGAAGAGGATGGTGTTCGACGCGGACGCCGTGGAGGGCCTTGTGAAAGAGAGCGGCGGTCTCGGCCTGGACTTCCGGCGGAAAGGCGGACTCAAAACCGATGAGGGCCTCGAACTGGGCAGAATCCATGCCGAAGAGAGCCTGCCAGGCCGGGTTGACATAGAGATAGCGGCCGCGCGGGCTGAGAGTCGCGATCATCTCGGTTGAGTTGTCGAAAAGGTCGCGATAGCGCTCTTCGCTCTCGCGCAAAGCATGCTCGGCGCGCCGGGTGGCGCTCAGGTCAACGGCGATGGTGACCAGACCTTCGATGCTGCCGGCCGAAGAACGAACCGCCGAGAGGTAAACCATGGCCGGGAAGGTCGTGCCGTCTTTGCGGCGGTAGCGCATTTCGAAACCGCGGACGCGGCTGGCGGGAAAACTGGCTACATAGCGGACGTAAGGCAGCAGCGTTTCTGCGCTTTCGGCGGGGATATCGGGCTGATTGCGCGAACCGTTCAGCGAGGCGGCAAGCTGGTCGCCGACGCGTGCCATTTCGCTCTCGGGAAAGAGCTCGGCGGCGGAGAGCTGGCCAACCACGTCGGCGGCGCGGAACCCGAGCATGCGCTCGGCGGCGGGATTGAACAGGGTCACGCGTCCGGCCAGATCGCAGGCGATCATCATGGGACCAGCGGAGTCGAGGATGCTGCGGTGGAGGCGAGCGACCCGCTGCAGCTGGCGCTCGGCCTGGCGTTGCCTCATGGAGGAGCGGAAGCTGGAGATGGCGATGGCGACGAGCAGGGCCTGCGCAAGGGTCCAGAAAGCCGCAAACCAGAAGATCCAGGGGTGGTTCTGTGTGGGAGCGCTGCCGGCGCGTGCCAGCACCAGCGCTCCCGCGAGGGAGAAGGCCAGAGCGATGACAAAAGCTCGGGTTACGGACCGGGACTGAGTCAGTCGGGTCACAGGTGGATTCCGTGGACCTTTAATTAAGCATTCCCATTATCGGGCAATGGGATAGCGGGAGAGTACTGGGAATGCGAGAAGGTGCCCACAATGTAATCGGAAACCCGGGCGGGTGTCGAATCGGGAGGGCCGGCGCCGCGGCGGGAGAAAACCCGCGCGG
>JBAUOP010000078.1:0-51047 GCA_049579805.1 Acidobacteriaceae bacterium | reverse complement strand
GCCCATCGCCTCGCCAGAACACCGAAGCTGTCCAGTTAACCGCCGAAGGTGGGCCAGAGTTAACTTCCGCAGATGGGCCAAAGCCAGTTGCCAAAATCAGACGAACGAACTGGCTGCCCGCGCGGAAGAGCGGCTCGCCGCGCTGATCAAATATCGCGACGAGTATCGCCGTTACTGCTGGCCGGTATCGTCGATGGCGGATTTGAAGCTTGCGCCGTTTCATTTGCTGGCCAGCGAAGGCAAGGTACACACGGATAAACAGCACAGCTGGCATATGGAGACGTTGGTCTGCCTTTGTGCCGCCGATCCTCAGATCCTGCTCGCGACTCCTTTCCGGACGATCGACCTCAACGATCCCGCGAGCTGCGAGGCCGCAACGTCCTGGTGGACCGAACTGACCTCTGCAGGCAATGAAGGAATGGTGGTCAAGCCGCTGGACTTCATCAGCAAAGGACGCCGCGGCTATGCACAGCCTGCTGTGAAATGCCGTGGGCCGGAGTACCTGCGGATCATCTACGGGCCCGAGTACCTGTTGCCGGAGAATCTCGAACGGCTCCGCGCTCGCGGGTTAGGAGCGAAGCGCTCGCTGGCCAGTCGAGAATTTGCATTGGGGATCGAAGCGTTAGAGCGGTTCGTTCGCAAAGAGCCGCTGCGCCGGACCCACGAATGCGTTTTCGGTGTTCTGGCTTTAGAGAGCGAGCCCGTGGATCCACGGCTCTAGCGAGACTCGGGGCCCTTGCAGATTAGATTTGGCAGTAATGCGCTCATCTGCGAAGCGGATCTGAAATTGCGGCTCTGGTCGTCTGCCGGCGATTGAAGTTCCCACTTACCGGCAACCGGCGCCGCAGGTCCAGCTCGCAATAATCATTTTGTGCCGATCAATCCGGACCCGGATGCGCGGAGATTCCAGGCGATACCAACACCTTGCGTACTTTGCGTAATTACCACAAAGTTGGTTGCACAATATCCAGGAGTGAGATATGCTCATTTTCGTGAAGAACCTATTCCAGTCGTATCGGTCCGAAAGCCTCAGCGATTTGCTGGGCATGGAGGGGTGCGGCTGATTTAGGTTCAATCAACGGAATCGCCGAACCCCTCGAGACTTCGAGGGGTTTTTCATTGTTGCGGGCTTCTGGCGACGGGTTTGTACCTATAAACCTGATCCTTCGACGTGTATCCAGTTTGTTCGAAATTAGTAAGCGTGGGGATGTGGTGGAAATGGGAGACACACTGGTCTTAGAAACCAGCGCCTTCGAGCATGAGAGTTCAAATCTCTCCATCCCCACCAGAAGATTAATGGAGACGTGGCCGAGTGGTTTAAGGCACCGCACTGCTAACGCGGAGTGCTCCCGAAAGGGCACCATCCGTTCGAATCGGATCGTCTCCGCCAGGTGTCGGGTGTGTTGGGGCGACTGGTTGCCCTCCCGGGCCGTAAACCCGGAGCTCTTTGGAGCATTGAAGGTTCGAATCCTTCCACACCCACCATTGCATGGAGCAGCCGCTCGCTGATCGCTCGCATGAGTGTGATGCGATCCGAGGCTGCTCCAAATGCGCGGCTGTAGCTTAACGGGCGAGAGCTCTCGATTGTCGATCGAGCAGATGCCGGTTCGAATCCGGTCAGCCGCGCCAACAGTTCGTCACGCCGTAGGCTAACGGTTAGACCATCGCACCTTCAATGCGAGGATGCCAGTTCAACTCTGGTCGGCGTGACCAAATTCAGGATCGACGCACATCATTTGCAGTTGACTTTTTGAGATAAGTAGGGGTAATGTACTTACCATGATGTTCCGAGCCCATCGCGGATTTACACCAGCGGCGGCACAACCGACGCGGC
The DNA here is from genome assembly GCA_049579805.1 of Acidobacteriaceae bacterium. GTDB lineage: Bacteria > Acidobacteriota > Terriglobia > Terriglobales > Acidobacteriaceae > Palsa-343. The sequence continues at coordinate 49,213 of JBAUOP010000078.1, read as the reverse complement.
AGGGTAATACCGTCTTCAGGCCGGACGAGTGATTTAGCTCCATTGTGAGGAGTCTAAGCCCCCGGCCTTCAACAAGGTCGGGGGCTTTTAGTTTTCACGGCAATACTGCGCGGTATCTCAACTGGCAGAGAACCTGACTGTTAATCAGGGCTATGTGGGTTCGAATCCCGCCTGCGCAGCCAAATTTGATGGCGAGTAGTGTAACTGGCAACACGCCGCGCTCTGAACGCGGAGATTCAAGGTTCGAAGCCTTGCTCGCCAGCCACTCATGACTACGCCAGCGGACTAACTGGCATGGACAGGTGAAGTGTGTCATATCGAGGAGAAAGGAGAATGCTCCGGGATCGTCCAGCGGCAGGACAGTGGTCTTTGACACCACAAACGGATCGGGTTCGAATCCCCCTCCCGGAGCCAGTCAACAAGCGGCTGTAGTCGAGCGGTAAGACGCTGCGTCGCCAGCGCGGAGATCGCCGGTTCAACTCCGGCCAGCCGCTCCATGATTTTGATCCGGCTGGATGTGTTTGCTGGCGTGGCAGAGAGGGCAATGCACCTCATTCGTAACGAGGACTATGCCGGTTCGATTCCGGCCGCCAGCTCCAGAAGGCAAGAGAGGCTTTATGACGAGTGCGATGACGATGCCCGTATTGGTGCTCAACGCGAGCTACGAGCCCGTGAACATTACGCGGGCCCGCCGTGCTCTGGTGTTGCTCATCAAGGGTGTCGCCGTCATCGAGGAGGCCCACGACAGGTTTGTGCACGTCGGATTGCGATTGCCTTGCGTTATTCGCCTTCGTCAGTACCGGCGTTTGCCGCTGCGGATCCAAACACTGTCGAGGAAGAACATCCTCATCCGCGATAGATACACGTGCCAGTACTGCGGCGAGCTGTTCCTGAGCGACGAGCTGGAACTGGAGCATGTAATTCCGCGGGCTAAGGGTGGCCTGAGCACCTGGGAAAACCTGGTTGCCGCTTGCCGTGACTGCAATGCGCGCAAAGGAGACCGGACACCAGCGGAAGCGGGTATGAAGCTGCTCCGCCAACCACGCCGTGCGACGATCCATACGTCTCGCGCTCTCATGCGTCAGGCGGGAACCGGCGAGGAGAAATGGAGGAAGTACTTGTACTACTGAAGTCGGGCCGGCATAGCTCAACGCCAGAGCATCGCCTCGGTATGGCGAAGGTTGCGGGTTAGTGTCCTGCTGCCGGCTCCAAACGTTTGCACCTGTAGCTCAAGCGGCAGAGCGGCTGATCTGTAATCAGCAAAATGGGTTTTCGAGTAACCCCGGGTGCTCCAACTGTGGCCGTGCCGACTATCGGTATGTCGGGCGTGACTGTGACTCATGTCTCTTGTGGGTTCAACTCCCACCGGCCACCCTGGGGCGTTAGCTCATTGAGGAGAGCGCCTGCCTTGCAAGCAGGAGGCGGTCGGGGCAGAGCCGACACGCTCCACCAGATTTCGCCAGTCGCGTATGCGCGGTCGATACGCTCCGCTGAAAACGGAGAGAGCAGCGTTCAACTCGCTGGGCTGGCACCATCGGGGAATGGTGTAATGCGTTGCATCCGTGCCTTGGGAGCACGTGGTCTCAGTTCAATTCTGAGTTCCCCAACCAAATTCTTAGCGCCCGTGCCAGAGAGGATGGATGGCCTTCGCTACGAACGAAGTGTACGCAGGTTCGAGTCCTGCCGGGCGCTCCAAAATCGTGCTACAGTAGTGGTGTTGAATCGACGCGATGCTTAGGACCTTCAAACGCGACATAGTCAGAATGATCAGCAAGCGGGTCATTTGGGGAGTCGTGTCTTGAGGGTCTGAGTGCATATGTGCGGCGAGCACCAGACCCCGACTCAGGTCGGGGTTTTTTATTGCTCTTTGAAAACCGGATGGTGGTTTCGCGGGGGATTAGGCTAATTGCGCAAACCGCTCGCCTCCAGAGCGAGATTTGAGGGTTCGAATCCTTCATCCCCCGCCATCGGCTGCGAAGCTCATGCGGATGAGCGGGCGTCTCATAAGCGCAAGGTAGTCAGTTCGAATCTGACCGCAGCCACCAGATTGTGTGGACGTGTAGCTGCTGGGTTGGCATGTAGCCGGCGCCATACCACCCCAGCGACGAGGACCTGTCGCCGGGGACCCCGGTTACAAGCGGCAGTCCGTGAGTTCGACTCTCACCACGTCCACCAGCGGGTCACAGGTGTTGACGGCAGCATAGGCGGCTCTTAACCGCTCGGACGGGATTCGACTTCCCGGTGGCCCACCAACTTTGGAGTCGTACTCGAATTGGCTGCAGAGACCTGACTTTTAATCAGGGGGAGAAATCCCAATGTGGGTTCAAGTCCCACCGGCTCCACCAATCAGGCGCCAGTGGCCGAGATGGATCAGGCACGGCACTTCTAATGCCGTCACACGCAGGTTCAAGTCCTGCCTGGCGCTCCAGATCGTCTGTGCCGTCCTAGCTCAATGCAGAGAGCGCATCGGTCCTAACGATGAAGATGCGGGTTGAAATCCCGCGGGCGGCCCCAAGTTGTGTCGTGAACGCGCGTGAAGCTCAACGGATTGAGCGTCGGTTTCCGAAGCCGAAGGCTGTGGGTTCGAGCCCCACCACGCGCGCCGTTGCCGGGTTAGTTCAACGGAAGAACGCTTGTCTTACAAGCAAGCTACGCGGGTTCGACTCCTGCACCCGGCACCAGTTCGTACGATCGTATCCAGGGATAGCTCAGTTGGCAGAGCACGCGATCGATAATCGCGAGATCGTGGGTTCGACTCCCACTCCCTGGACCACCTTTGAGCGGGCGTCGCCAAGCGGAAAGGCACCAGGCTTCCAACCTGGCATTTCGTGGGTTCGAATCCCACCGCCCGCACCAGTGCGAGAGAAACGGAAGGCACTTGCGCGTTGCCCCAATCCGTCTTTGCGACGCAATACACAGTCACGGAATTTCAAACATCTGGCGGTGAATGCGATCTAACCAGTTGATTTAATGAGACGTAATCTGTCGCTACTACTCTTATCATCGCCGGAGAGGCCCGGCAGTGAGACTCATAGGGGATTCTCGCCATCGGCACACGCCTTTACACTGAAACGCACATGAGCCCTCTGGTCATGAATGTGAAGGTTGTCGGAAGACGCGGGCCGGTCCTGCAACCCATCCCGTTCGAGCCGGAGGAGAAATGCACAAACGTGCGAGGACTTCTCGCCTCGATTGTGCGCCAACAAGTGCGTCAGTTTGCTGAGCGGCAAGAATCACAGCGACTCGTGCGAATCCTGACCGAGAAGGAAGTCGAGGAGGGGCAAGCTGCCGGACGAATCCTTTCCGGCGGATCGGATCTGCGGCAGTCTGTCGACGCGGAGGCGGCGGTTGAGGCCACGTGGACCTCGTTTCGAGACGGCTTGTTCTACTTCTTTCTCGATGAAGAACAGTTAACAGACCTTGACCAGGCGGTCGACATTACACAAAGCCGTGAAGCTCTTTTCCTGCGCCTTGTACCCCTAGTTGGCGGCTGATGCTCACAACGGAAGAAGCCAGGAAGCAACTCGCTAACCTTGCCGACCCTCACGGGTTGGCCGGGGCAGAGGCGCGTGTCGCCCTGCTTCCGGCAAAACTCGCGCAGATGGGCACATCTTTGCTGAAGCGCGAAGATTCCCTCTTAGACAGGACTCCGGAAAAATATGCTGCCTGGCTGGTACTGCGGCAGGAAATGGACGAGCTCCGTGACCGCGATAGGCAAAAGCTCTTTGAGGCGCTCATGCCTCCGATCGCGCGACACGTGGATGCAAGCTGGAATCTCCAGAAGGCGGGACCATATCAAACCGGGTTTTACCGGCGTGCCTTTCGCGCCCCGCATCATCCGGAAACAAGCCGCGCGGCCAGATTCGACTGGCTGACCGGCCTGCTTCGGACCGTCCTGCCCTACCAATACGATCTGGACTTCCTTACAGCCTGGGCTCCGCATCTGCAGTATGGCTCCCCTGTTCGGGTGGGCCTGTTATTAGCAGCTGTGTTGGAGGGAGGTGGAACGGAAGCGGAGAAGACGTTCGACGCGCTCATGTTGACTGTGCGTGGCGAGCACCCGGTTGCCGTCATGGGGCGCCACATTACCACGGCACTGCTGTGCTGCTCGCGGCCCGATGCCTGGGAGGCGATCGAAAAATTGTTACTCGCGGCTCAACGGCAGGAGGGCTTGCGGCAGGTCGTTCTTGAAACTATCGACTTTGCGCATCCAGAAGCGTTCCTGCGCATGCTGCGCCTCATCGAACGCGAGAATCTGGTCCGGTTCGCCGCCGTTGCACGCGCTATCGCGGTCTGGTTTGGGTTTCAAACCGACTCGGGCGACGCAAAGTGGATGAATGCGGCGCTGGCAGAGTTGAGGGAAAACCTCGAAAGCGAACCGACCCGCATCGAACGGCTGCAGGCCAGCGACGGCCAGCGTGTGTACCTGGCGTTATGGTCGATGGCTTTCTTCGACGCGCATTCGGCCATCGAGACAGCGGCAAAAACGGCGACGCGCGCAGAGTTCGAACCGCGTTACGCGGCGGTTCGTCTATTAGGGCAACTGGCGATTCGCGAAGCCAGGGGACCCCTCAAAGGAGCGATGCGCGACCAGGATCTGCGCGTCGCCCTGGCGGCGGCCAACGCGATCCCGTATCGCTCCAGAATTGACACGACTCTCGACAACAGTCTGTTTGATGCCTTCGCAGAGCTGGCTGTCCGCATGCCGAAGGAGAAGGATCTGGGCTGGGCCATATGGGAATGGAACAAAGTCTTTGCAAAGCAGGCAGACATTGCTCGCAGGCTAACCGGCTATCGCGGTGACCGACCCTGGGCACAGGCAGCGCAATATCTGCCCGTGATGGACGCTAATGGGCGGCATGAGTTCGCACATGCCTTAGCCGCGGAGACGAAGAAGAGCGGCGCCGGTCCCGATGAGCGGAGAATTGGGTTGGACCTGCTCGGCGACCCCAGCGTTTCTGTGCGTGCGCAAGCCATCGCCGTGCTCCAGGGTGGAAAGCCGTCCTCCGAGGAGGCGCTCACAGTTGAGCCGCTCCTCGCACGGAAGGCCACGGACTTGCGCCGTGGCGTGATGCACCTGCTGCTGAGTCAGGGGCGGCCGGAAGCGCGAGCCAGCGCAGAGCGCCTGACTGCAGCAGGTGACCCGCTCATGCGGCAGGCAGGACGAGAAATGCTCGCCGCGCTCGATGCAAAGAAGGAAGAGACTCCTGGATGGCAGGAAGGTCTTGGGCTCTACGATCCGGCGCAGCGTACGGCTCCCATGGCTCCGACTCCGAAGGACGTATCCCCGCTGCACGGAGGCGCCGCTCCGCGGATCATGCAGGCTCTGGATGCACTCATCGAGACAAAGCGAGAGGTACCGGTTTCCGTGCGGTTCGCCTATGGGCCGGTGCGCACAGAGTTGTTCGGCAATGTGCGCTCGCTGCCGAATCCGAACGACAAATGGGAAATGCCATTGGCCGAAGAATGGCGCGTTTGGTGGAACAATCGGCCGGGCAATCTCAGAGACGACGATGGGCTTGAACTGCCGCGTGCGGTAGCAGGAACGATTCTTCGCGCGCAGCCACAACGACCATCCTGGCGCGATCAGGCTTTTGAGGGCCTGAAACTCGAGGTGGACCTGCGCTACCCGGCTCTGGTGAGCGGCGTGCTCCGCTGGTTGATGCTCGAATCGATGCCGACGGGCGGGCCTGGCTGTCTCCTTGACGTGTTTCAAACCGCGCTCCATAGAGTCTCGACGCACTACGTCAAAGAGGAGAAATCCGAGTATCCGTGGCAGGATTGGCAATCTGGATTTCCGTGCGGAGATCTGATGTATTTGCTCGCTTTGTGCTGGAGGCACTCTCCTGCTGCGTGGACTCCCAACGACTGGCAGCGCTTCTGGCCCATGGCGCGGTGGTTCGATCAGGGATTGCCCGGGGCTGGCCGGCACCGACCGCCCCTGGAGATGACTCTGGAAGCTCATCTGAACAACGCGGCTTCGGATGCCGATCTGTTCGAACAACTAGTCGGTAGAGGACGCTCAGGCTACGGCAACCATTGGGATCACCGCGATCTGGCGCGACTTACGCGGCGCAAGCCAGACCCCCTCTTCGTGGCTTATCCCCAACTGCACAGCTTTGTTGATACCTGCCGCAAGCGAATCCTGGAAATCGAACTCGCGCGCGGCGATCTGGCGACGTTGGCCAGCGGACCAGCGATGTCGATCAATTCCATTCCTGAACCGGGAACTGTTCTGCAGGCGCTTGCCGCACTTGGACGCGAGCCACTCACGCGTGGATGGGGCGATGGTGCGAGCCGTACGGCGGCGCTTAGCCATTTTCTGCGCGTTTGCTTGCCCACGGATGCGGAGACCCCTGAAGAATTCAAGAAGCAGGCTGCGGCGCTGAAAGTTCCAAAGAGCCGGCTGATCGATCTGGCTGTGTATTCCCCGCAATGGGCGTCGCGTGCTGAACTCGCCAGTGGTATTCGTGGCCTTGAAGATGCGGCCTTCTGGCTGCACGCGCACACCAAAGACGCCCAGTGGCAGGTTGAGGAGCAAATCCGGGAGGTTTGGTTTGCCGAAGTGAGTGAGCGAACGCCTCTTTCGCGTGAAGAGCTGCTGGATGGGGCCGTCGACGTAACCTGGTTCGCGCAGGTGCATCACACCCTGGGACGAGGAGTATGGGATCAAATTCTCGACTCGGCAAAATATGCCTCCAGCGCCGCCGGTCACAAGCGCGCAGAGCTTTTCGCATCGGCTCTGCTCGGTGCCGTGACGGCCGCGGAGTTAGCGAAGCGGATTCGGGATAAACGTCACCAGGATTCTGTCCGCGCACTCGGCCTGGTCCCTTTGAAGAAAGCCGAACGTGTAAGGCAAAAGGAACTGTTGGCGCGATACGAGATCCTGCAGCGATTTCTGAAAGAGAGCCGGAAGTTCGGTGCACAACGTGCGGCCAGTGAAAAGCTGGCTGTGGAGATCGGGCTCGCGAATCTGGCACGCACGGCTGGCTATCCCGACCCACAGAGACTTTCGTGGGCAATGGAAACAGAGGCTCTGGGCGATCTGCGTCGGGGGTCTATGCAGGCAAGAAGTGGCGATACAACCGTGACGCTGTCCATTGATGCTCAGGGCGAGGCGCAACTCGGAATCGAGAAGAAGGGCAAAGCCCTGAGCGAAGTACCCGCAAGCATACGCAAGGTTCCTGAAGTTGCCGCCTTGCGGGCCCGCAAAACCCAGCTCGGGCAACAAGCCTCGCGTATGCGCGCCTCGCTTGAAGACTCCATGGTGCGTGGAGATGTGTTTACCTCGAAAGAACTCGCCGGTCTTCGTGAGCATCCGCTGATGCGGCCCATGCTCGACGCGCTTGTATTTGTAACGGCTGATGGAGATCTCTTCCGCGGCGCGATTGCTGATAAAAAGCAAGATTCTTCGCGGATTGCACACCCCTCGGACTTGCTCGCGTCGGGAACGTGGAGCGAGGCTCAGCAGGAATGTCTGGGAAAGCAGATTCGGCAGCCGTTCAAGCAGCTTTTTCGCGAGCTCTATGTGCTGACCGAAGCTGAACGCGAACAGAAAAACTATTCCTCGCGATACGAGGGACAGCAGGTCAATCCCCAACAGGCTCTGGCAACAGTCGGTAAGCGCGGCTGGGTGAATGTGCCTGAGGAGGGCCTGCGCAGAACCTTCCACCGTGAGGGAATCTCCGCATGGGTCCATTTCCTCGAGGGATGGCTGACACCGACAGAGGTGGATGGCCTCACGCTGGAACACGTTTTCTTCACCCGGCGCAGCGACGGGCACGTGATCGAACTTCAACAAGTCAATTCGAGGCTTTTCAGTGAGGTGATGCGCGATCTCGATCTGATGGTGAGTGTCGCTCACCGTGGCGGCGTCGATCCGGAAGCGAGCGCTTCCACAATGGAGATGCGGGCGACGCTGATCCGCGAGACCATGTCGCTTCTCAAGATCAGAAACGTGCGCCTGACCGAACGGCATGCATTGATTGACGGTAGCCGCAGCGCCTATACGATCCACCTGGGAAGCGGGGTCGTTCACCGCCAACCAGGCGGACAGCTATGCATCATCCCAGTGCACTCGCAACATCGTGGCCGAATCTTCCTTCCGTTCGCCGACGACGATCCCAAGACAGCAGAAGTGATATCGAAAGTCCTGCTGCTTGCCAACGACCGAGCCATACAGGACCCGACAATTCTCGAACAGCTCTGACCCACGGCAGCAACCCTCGAGGTTCCCTTCCGGACGTGATGGAACGCCTTGCGACCAGAAAAACCCAGCCTTCAAAGCAGGAAAAGCTTTCACATCCTCTTGCACGTTAAGCCGACACATACACTATAACTCACCTATTATCAATTATTTCTCGGCAGACGCAGCGGACTTAAAATCCGCAGACCTTAACAGGTCGTGGGGGTTCAAGTCCCCCTCCGGGCACCATATATCAATAGATTAGAAAGTTTCATCGACCCCCGAACAGTACCACACGGTTTCGGGGAGGTATCCCACGTTTATTCGCTAAACTCCAGCCCGTGAATGGGTTAACCAATCGCGCCGCACAATCTTCAGAGGTGCCAATCCTTGATGGTCTGCGTCGCTTGTATCAGCGGCCTGACCGCAAATATTGATGCGTGGTAGACGATGAGGCGACTCAAGACAGGTCGGAAGGTCGCCAGGAGCGGACGAATGTTTTGCCAGATCGGCGGCGGGATTTTCGCCAGGCGAAAAATCTCGTACATTGCTGCATTGCATCTGGATGAGTTCAGCAACTCTGTCCTGATGAGGCCAGGTTGTTCAAGAGCCGCTTGTTCCCTTCTGTGATTGGAATCGCCGTTACCATCGTGTCCCTCCTGTGATTGCCATCACATCCTGTCTTCCGCTCTGATCACTATGGTTCTAGCTCGTAGCGCGTGTTAGGAATGCAGTCGCGAGCAGCGCTGGCCACCCCGGGCGGAGCGACCACGCAGCAGCAACTCAGAGCGCTCATCACCCATCAGGATCCGGACGGACCCCCTGAAGAAAGCTTATCGATCGGCGACGTCTCAGATTTGCGAGGGCCCCGCCGAGCAAAGGAGAAAGGTAACTATGGCAACAACCGTCGCACCATCCTCGTCGATTCATGACGCGCTCGAAGTTCTTCATAAGTCAGGCGTTAAATCAAGATACGAAAACTACATCGGAGGCAAATGGGTTCCGCCCACCACTGGCCGGTACTTCATGAGCTATAGCCCGATTAACGCGGAACCCATCTGCGAATTCGCGCGCTCCGGGGTGGCCGATGTGGAACGGGCCCTCGATGCCGCACACGCTGTCAAAGAGGAGTGGGCGCATACCTCTCCCGCTGCGCGAGCCACTGCCCTTCTGAGGATCGCGGACGCGCTCGAACAGAATCTCGAAACTCTCGCGCTCGCCGAAACCCTGGACAATGGCAAGCCCATCCGCGAGACGCGCAATGCGGATATCCCCCTCGTCATCGACCACTTCCGTTATTTCGCCGCCTGCATCCGCGCCGAAGAAGGGGCAATCAGCGAACTCGACAAGGACACCGTTGCCTACCACTTCAAGGAGCCGCTGGGCGTCGTCGGACAGATCATTCCCTGGAACTTCCCGCTGCTGATGGCTGCCTGGAAGCTGGCCCCCGCCATTGGCGCTGGCAACTGCGTTGTGATCAAGCCCGCATCGAACACCCCGCTGAGCATCATGATCTTTGCGCAGTTGGCGGGCGAATTGTTGCCTCCCGGCGTGCTGAACGTCATCAGCGGCCCGGGCGGAGAGATGGGCAAGGCTCTGGCGTCGAACAAGCGGATCGCCAAGATTGCCTTCACCGGCGAAACCACCACCGGCCGGCTCATCATGCAGTACGCTTCCGAACCGATCATCCCGCAGACACTGGAACTGGGCGGCAAGTCGCCGAACATTTTCTTTGCCGACGTGATGGACGCTGACGATGACTTCCTCGACAAGGCGCTGGAAGGCTTTGCCCTCTTTGCCTTCAACAAGGGAGAAGTCTGCACCTGCCCGTCCCGGGCTCTGATTCAGGAATCGATCTATGACAAGTTCATGGAGCGAGCCGTTGCCCGCGTAGCCAAAATCAAAGTGGGCAACTCACTTCTGCCCTCGACCCAGATGGGGCCGCAGGTGTCGAAGGATCAGATGAACTCGATCCTGAACTACATCAAAATCGGCAAGGAAGAGGGAGCGAAGTGCCTGACCGGCGGTAAAGCCGCGCACCTTGGCGGCGACCTCGAGAACGGTTACTTCCTCGAACCCACCATCTTCTCCGGCCATAACAAAATGCGCGTTTTCCAGGAGGAGATCTTCGGACCCGTCCTCTCGGTCACCACGTTCAAGACCCTCGAGGAAGCCATCGAGATCGGCAACGACACCGTCTACGGCCTTGGCTCCGGAGTCTGGTCGCGCAATCCCAACAACCTGTATCGCGTCGGCCGGGAGATCAAAGCGGGCCGCTGCTGGACCAACTGCTACCACCTGTATCCCGCCGGAGCAGCTTTCGGCGGCTACAAGGAGTCCGGGTTCGGTCGCGAAACGCACAAGATGATCCTCGATCACTATCAACAGACCAAGAACCTGCTGGTCAGCTACAGCACCAAAGCCATGGGCTTCTTTTAAGCCACGGTAATGTCAGACCGCGGGGGGCACGATGAGCGCCCCCCGCGCTGTCTGCCTGGCCTGTTCACCTGTTTGGATCCTTCGCGGACTTATCCCTGCAGCAATGTGCAGAAATGTTCGGGATCCTGCGCCAGCGAGGCCGAGTAGCGCGCCGCCTGCTTCCACTGGAAGAGCATCTGGTCCTTCGGACGCAGGTCGAAAACGGGCTGTGAAGCCGCCGGAGCATCGGCGAAGCGCCCCATGTCCCAGTCGCCGGTGAGGGCGTCCGCAAGAGCCTGATCGCGGGCCGCGATCGCCTGAATCAGCAACGTGGCTCTCGCCCGATCCAGCGGCCGCTGCGCCGCCTGCTCGACCACCACAATCTCCCGCCAGAACATTCTCTCCAGATACTGAACGCAAAGAGCGAAGGCCTGAAAATCGGAGAGATTCGTCAGAACCGCAGGCTCCAGCAGGACCAGCAGACTCGAGAGGCGCGTGAACGGATTCGGAGGGGGAGCGCCACCCCTGAGCACTGCGGTCAGCTGCGCGTCGCTGCTCCAGGGCACCGGCAGCGCAAGCCCCTCCCACGAAGCGGTTGCGCGTCCCGGCCAGTACGGCGCGGCGCTGTAGAGGCTTTCGAAGACTTCCCTCCACGGCTCGTTCCAGGCTGCCTGATAATGTTTCTCGACGAAACGCCGGAAGCCTGAGGTTTGCGCCGCCGCGGTTCCCTGGTTAAGAGCGACGGCGGCGTAAGCAAAGCTGTCCCAGATGGAATTCTGGATGTAGCGGCTGGGGATCCAGTTCGTGACCACCACGCCCAGCGAGGCCGGTTCGTTCGACGCCAGATATGCATCGGCGTAGGCATCGACGTTGCGCAGTTGCTCGGTGCCGACGCGCGCGCCCCAGCGGTAGCAGCAGAGCCCGGGCGCTCCAATGGCCCGAGCCCCGTGCGTCGCGACCTTTTTGAGCGTGTCATGAAGCGGAACCGCGTTGTTCTCCGCGTAGTCCCAGTCCATGATGATGATCTGCTTGTCCAGCAAATCGAGAATCTGCGGTTCCTTGTGCAGAACAAAGTCGCCCCAGACGATCAGCTCCTTGTGCAGCTCCGCGGCGGCGCGGTTCAGGGCGTTCAGGTAGTCGGCCCAGATTTGCGCCCGGCTTCGGCTCTCGAGCGCCTGGCGGGAGCGCGCGGAGCCGCCCCAGTTCACCTCATCGCAGCCCCCGTGCAGATAGATCGAGGGAAAGATTGAAGCGACTTCGCGATACAGTTTCGTCATCAGCTCGAGCGTTTCGGGATCGACCGGGCTGACGCCGGAAAACTCGGAGGAGCCGTTGGGTTCGCGATCCAGCAAATGCGCAAAAGCGGGCGAGCGCGTGATGTACCCCGTGTGCCCGAAGGATTCAATCTCAGGAAACACATCGACGCCGTGGCGTTGGCCGTACTCCGCAAAATCTCTCATCTGCTCCGGCGTAAAAGCGTTCTTGTGGCTGACCAGACCGGAGACGGAAGCGAACCGAAGCGCGCTTCCCTGATCGTCGGCGAGGCGAAACTGCAGAGTATTGATTCCCCACTCCGCGCAGAAGTCGATCACGCGCCGGTAGTAGTCCAGCTTCTCCGGAACGCGTCCCGCATCGACCATCAGCCCCCGCATCGCAGGCGTCGGGCCTGCTGCCGCCTGAGCAGCCAGGGGCAGTGCAGAAGACATTCCGCGCGCCCAAGCCGCCACGCTCCCCGGTTGCGTCCCCTCGGCTTCGGCAAGCCATGCCGGAACGCCCACGGCACCGGCCACGGTCACTCCTGCCGCACGGAGAAAGTCTCGTCGAGTTCGGTTATGGGTGGTCAGGATTGGCCTCCTCAGTGGCTCTTGACGGCGCTGCAGGCACGCGTGCGCGTCTGAAGATCAAGCCTATGACATTCGCCTCGCCTTGTGCGGTTTACCAGCAGCGGCGGCGCTATTTTTTGGAGCGGAACAATACCAGCCGCCGATGCGGAACCGCCTGGGGTGCGCGCTCCCCTTGAATCTCTATACAGTGGTCTCATGCGCAGGGCGAGTTCCCAGTGCGTAGCGCGGTCGGGTGGAGGATGATTGATTCGGCGGTCGATCCACGGACGTGATCCGAGCACCGGCGAGTTCATTGAGATACTCGTCGAAAATGGAGTAATTAAGTCCGTTGCACCCGGGCTGCCCGGAGAAGACCTGTGGCAGTCGCCCGGATTCATCGACTTGCAGGTCAACGGCTATGCCGGTTGCGATCTGAATACGGAATCGATTACGCCCGATGTCGTGACCGCTCTGATGCACAGGTTATTCGCTGTCGGGGTCACCACATTCATCCCGACTCTGATCACCGCTCCCGAAGATCGGATCATCGCAGCTCTTGCCGCGATTGGTGAGGCGCGCCATCAATCGCCTCTCGCGAGGCATGTGATTCCCTTCGTCCACGTTGAGGGTCCGCATATATCGCCGGCAGATGGCCCGCGGGGCGCGCATCCGCGCAGCCACGTCCGGCCTCCGGATATCGCGGAATTCGAGCGCTGGCAGGCAGCCAGCGGCGGCCTGGTGGGGATGGTGACGCTTTCGCCGCACTGGGATGCGGCGCTGCCTTACATCGAACACCTGGCGAGTCGGGGATGCGTGGTGGCAATCGGTCACACCGACGCCGAACCTTCTCGCATCCACGCAGCGGCAGAGGCCGGGGCGGTTTTGTCCACACATCTGGGCAACGGCGTCGCCGGCGACTTGCCGCGGCATCCGAATCTCCTGTGGGCCCAGCTTGCGGACGATCGTCTCACGGCTTCGTTCATCGCCGACGGCCATCATCTTCCCGCGGATACTCTAACGGCGATGCTGCGCGCCAAAGGAGTAGAACGCAGCATTCTGGTTTCCGACGCGGTGGCTTTAGCAGGAATGGCCCCGGGCAGGTACGAGACCCCCGTAGGCGGAACTGTGGAGCTGACCGCTGAAGGGAGAATCGGCATCCCCGGCACTCGAACGCTGGCAGGCGCGGCGCTGCCTCTCAAGTCCGGCATTGCGACCGTCGCACGGCTGCCAGGATTTTCTCTGGGAGATGCGATTCGGATGGCCACAGAGAATCCCGGCCGCTTTGCTGGCGGCCGCGGAGTGCTGCGCGTCGGCGCAGATGCCGACCTGGTTCAGTTCCGTTGGGATCAGGCCGGGGGCGCCATCGAAATTGTCAATCTCCTCGTCAGGGGAGCGACCCCATGAGGAGCACCGCCTCAAAGAGACGAATCCATCGAAAATCGCGTGAGGATGAATCAACCATGAACTGGAAGAACCCGGATTCGGGCACCGTGAAAGTGCAAGTCTACCCGACCGCCAAAGCTCTCGGGCAAGCGGCAGCGGAATCCGTCGCGGCCGCGCTGCGGAAACTGGGCGCGGAGCGGGATACCATCGGCATCATTTTTGCCACGGGAGCCTCGCAGTTGGAGACGCTGCACGCTCTCACCTCCATGCCCGATCTGCCCTGGGAGAAGGTCCATGGCTTTCACATGGATGAGTACATCGGCATCGACGAGAATCATCCAGCCTCTTTCCGCCGCTATATGCGCGAAAAACTGACGAGCCGCGTCTCGATGGCGGCGTTTCATGCAATGGACGGGAGCGCTGCGGACCTGGAGAAGGTTCGGCGCGACTATATGGAGAAGCTCCGCACCGCCGATCCGCAGATTTGTCTGCTGGGCATCGGGGAAAATGGGCACCTCGCGTTCAATGATCCTCACGAAGCCGACTTCGACGACCCCCAGCCGATGAAGATTGTCACGCTCGATCGGGCTTGCCGCCAGCAGCAGCTTGCGGAAGGCTGGTTCCCCAGCTTCGATCAGGTGCCGCAGCAGGCTCTGACGCTGACCATCCCGACCCTGCTCAAAGTCCCAAAACTGGTCGCATCGGTGCCGGGGAAGCGCAAAGCGGCCAGCGTGCGGCGCACCCTGCGCGACCCCATCTCCGTGCAATGCCCCGCAACCATCCTCCGCACGCATCCGGATGTGACCCTTTGTCTCGATCGGGAATCCGCATCGGAACTGGACTCCGTCGGTGCCCCATAGCGCACCCTGCGCGAGTGAAAGCCGACACCTGGTAGGATGGAGCACAGATGGGCTCAAAGCATCACCACGGTCTTCTTCCACATCGGCAGCGTCGGCTTTCACTCGCGCAGGCCGCGCCATGGACGCTGCTGCTGGTACTCGCTGCCTGTCCGTATGCGGCGGCGCCTCAGAGCGATGCGCGCGCGGCGGCGTTCGCGCTCGAGCGTGAGGGAAAAAACGCCGAGGCAGAAGCAGCCTGGCGAAAACTCGCGGCGGAGTCTCCGTCGAATGCGGAGCCCCTGGCTCATATCGGTTTCCTCGAGGCGCGCCAGGAGCATTACGCGGCCGCTGTGGCTTTCTACCGCAAAGCTCTGGCGATCGATCCCGCCATGCCCGGCCTGCACCTGAACCTGGGGCTGGCCTACTTCAAAGCCGGCGAGTACCGGGAGGCCATTCACGTCTTCGAGCCGATGCTGAAGGCGCAGCCCGCCCACTCTGTCGAGACGGACCAGCTCACCCTGCTGCTCGGCATGTCGCATTACGGATTGGGGGAATATCGAGCGGCAGCGCCCTACCTGATGGGAGCATCTGCATCGGATCCGCAAAACCTGACCCTGCTTTTGACTTTGGCGAACAGCTGCCTGTTATCCCGTCAGTACCCGTGCGTCATCGACGCGTATCACCGAATCGTGGCTCTCAATGCGCAATCGGCTGAGGCCGATATGCTGGTGGGCGAAGCGCTGGACGCCATGAAAGATACCGACGGCGCGATCCGCGAGTTCCGTGCGGCGGCCGCGGCCAGTCCTAAAGAGCCGAACGTGCATTTTGGACTTGGCTATCTGCTGTGGACGCGAAAAGAGTATGCGGAGGCCGCGCAGGAATTTCAGGCTGAACTTGCGAATAATCCGGGCTATACCAACGCCATGCAGTATCTTGCGGATTCCGAATTGCATATGGATCACATCGATCAGGCCCAGGCGCTGCTGGAAAAGGTCGTGAGCAGCGACCCTCGGGTCTTCCTGGCCAGACTCGATCTGGGGGTTATCGATGCGAAGGCAGACCGGCGGCAGGACGCGCTGCGGGAGTTGAAGGCAGCCGCGGCGATCAAGCCGAACGATGTCAACGTCCACTGGCAACTGGGACGGCTGTATCGAACCATGGGCGATATGCCCCAGGCCAGGCGTGAGTTCGCAAAGACTCGCACCCTGAATCAGGCCGAAAACACGGCTCTGGTGAACCTGATGGCGCCTGTCCCTGCGAATGGCGCCGCAGCTGCGGGCAAGCCGGTAGCCCCGCAAAAATAAGGCCGGAGCTTTCGCCCCGGCCCTTCATTTTGCTGCAGTCCGGCTGGTCTTTAGAAATACAGCTTGCCGCTGAACTGCATGATCCGCGGCTCGTGCGCGCTGGTAGCCTGGCCGAAGGTTCCATCGCTCAGCCCGTTGTCGACGCCCGAGAAGCTGGTGTGGTTGAACACGTTGAAGGACTCTGCGCGCATCTGCAAACTGGTTCTCTCTCCCAACGCGAAGTTCTTCATCAGGCCCAGGTCGACCTTCTCAAATCCGGGTCCAAGAAGATTCCCGGCGGACTCGCTGCCAAAGTGACCCACGGCAGGCGTAAAGGTGGAGGTATCGAACCAGTTCAGGCCGCTCTTCACCATGTGAGCGGAACCGGCCTGATCGGGACGAGCCAGGATGTCGTAGTTGGGACCGTCGATCCCGAGGCCGCCGGGATAGGTACCCGCCGCGCATCCGTTGGCGGTTGATGTATCGGGCACGCAGCCGTACGGATCCGGAGTCTGGTACGCGTTGAACGACGATCCGGATTCGAAAGTCGTGATGCCTGAGAGTTCCCATCCACCGAGCACGTGCCCTGGCAGACCGTGCTGAGTGAGGAAGAACGGCTCTTTGTAAACAAAGTTGGCAACGAAGATCTGCGGCTCGTTCAGCCCGGAGTTGCCGTAGTCCAGCTTCGGATCCCAGGTGTAGGTGTTGGCAACACCGCGGTCGTTGTACTGGTCGGTGAGGTTCTTTGACCACGTATAGGCGATGCCGGCCTGCAGATCGCGCGAGCGATGATTCAGCGAAACCTGCAGCGAGTTGTAATTGGAGGTAAAGATCGGCAGCCGGGTATGGAAATCCGAATAACCCAGGTAATTGCGAATGTTGTTTAACGGCGCCGATGGGTTGGCTTCGCGTGTGGCCAGGGTGGGCATATTCATATCCAGTTCGCCCATCATGTGCCGGGTTACGGAGCCGACGTATGCGATCTCCACCGTCGTGTTGCTGTTCAGTTGCTGTTCGCCCGAGAGGTTGAAGTCCGCGTACGAGGGGACCTTGAAGGTTGGGGTGCCCGTGGTGGTGAGGCCATTCGGCCCTAACCCCGGCGGCGCGGCCGTTCCTGCGCCCAGAGGATTGTCGAAGCTGGTATTGGTGATGGTGGTTGTCTGCACCAGCGGGGGATCGCCGAAGGCATTCTGTTCCCAGATGCCGTCGAGAACGCGATCGTAGAAGATGCCGAAGCCGCCGCGCAACACCGTTCCTCCTCCGTTGATGGGCGGTGTCCAGGCGAATCCCAGGCGCGGCCCGAAATTCCAGTTGTTATTCGGGTTCACCAGCGATCCGTAAGGCGAGCAGGTAACCTGGCTGGAGATCGCCTGGGCAGAGGTACACGCTGCCCCCTGGGGAAAGATAAGCCCGTTGGCATAAGTAGCGGGCGTGAAGGCCTGGCCGGCAACGAAGTTTCCACTCGAGTCCAGCGCCGGAGCCGCGTTCGGGTTGTAAGCGGACGGGTCGAAGTTCACCAGCGTGTTCAACGCATCCGACGGCGACGGGAAGCGCGACCAGCGCACGCCCAGATTGAGATTAAGGTCGCGGGTTACCTTCCAGTTATCCTCTACATACGCTTCGGTATTCCAGAAACGCAGATCGGGGATAATATCGCGGCTGGCCTGGCTGTATTGCGATACGGAACCCAGCAGGAAATCGCCCCACGTGTTGAAGTTGAAGGCGGGGTTACCTTCCGACGCATCTTCGGTCTTCAGCATCTGCTGCGCCGTCACTCCCGCCCGGATCGTGTGCTGCCCCACGGTGTAAGTGAAGTTGTCGAAGATGTTGCGATCGAGATTCCGCTCGAAGTACGGAGCGCTGCCCTGGGAAACTACCGTGACAGAGCCATCCAGAATGGACACGCTGGGGATGCGCCCGTAGGGATCGGTGTAGGCATAGTTGTTGCTCAGGGAAGAAAGCAGGCTGGACGAGTTGGCCTGCCCGGAGAGCGCACCCGCGATCGTGCCCTGAGAGTACGCGAACTCAACCTCGTTCACCATTCTCGGCGAGATCGTCCAGGTCAGGTTGGCCACCACGTTTTTGCCCGGCGCGTTAATCGCCACGTTCACCACATCGGGATAGTTGGAACCGCCCCACAAGCCGGTGGGCAGCGTTTCCGGAACGTCGTCCTGCATGCCGCGCGCGAAGAAGTGGAGCTTGTCGTTGAAGTAGTGATCCACGCGCACCAGGTCCTGGCGGAAGTTATTCAGCGTCGAGTAACCGGCAAGTTGATAGCCGTAGGTAAAACCATTGCTCGCCGACGTGAAGTTGGCCGGGTTCTTGCTCACGATCTGGCTGACATAGACCTGAGCATTGGAGCTGTAGCAGGAAGGATTCGCGGTAGCGTATCCGGTAGTCGCGCTCGTTGACGTATAGGCACCCACGCACCCCGATCCCACGGCGGCCAGGGTAGCCGCGTAGTTGGTGGGCGTGGTGGCGAAGGTGCCGGCCAGTTCGGCTGGCGTGGCTGCGGGCACGTTGTTCGTCGTCGGCTCCGACGTCTTACGCCATTCTTCCGACCAGAAGAAGAAAGTCTTCTTTCTGTCGGTGTTGTAAACGTGCGGGATCATCAGCGGCCCGCCCAGCGTGAAGCCGTAATCGTTGTAGTGGTCGGGCGAGCGTGGAATGCCCCCCAGATTGTTGAAGTAGGGATTGGCGTTGGCGTTTTCCGTCCGCGCGAATTCATAGGCGGTGCCGTGGAAATCGCGGGTGCCGGACCGCGTGGCGACCACAATCTGCCCGCCGCCGGAGCGGCCGAAGCTGGCGTCGTAAGAGCTGCGCTCCAGCGTGAACTCCTGAATCGCATCGATCGAGGGGATGTTCAGCAGGGTGGCGTTGGAGCCGCTGTCGTTGATGTCTGCCCCGTCCACCGACCAGTTGTTGGCCGTCTCGCGGGCTCCGTTGACGGAGATGGATGACACGCTGTTGAGGCCGAACCCAGGCTCATCGCCCAGATTGTTGACCACGCCGGGCTGCAGGGTGACCAGCTGCTGGAAGTTGCGGTTGACCAGCTCCAGCTCACGCACCTGGGTTCCGCTAATGGTTCCCGACTCAGTGCTCGATGTAGTGTCAATCGCTACCGGATTTTCCTTCACGATAACGGTTTGCGTGGCCGATCCCGGTTTGAGCTGCACGTTGACCGCCCGCTGCTGCGCCACGTTCAGAATTACGTCCTGCTGCTTGACCGTGGAGAAGCCCGGAGCTGCGATCGTAATCGTATAGGTGCCGGCCGGCAGATTGGTCGCCGTGTAACTCCCGTTGGCATCGGTTTGTACCACGCGAGCCTGCGCGCCCACTGCATTCTCACTGAGAGTGACGGTGGCGTGCGGAATCACCGCTCCGGTGGGATCGGTGACCGTTCCTGTGAACGTCCCTTGCAGCTCCTGCGCCCGCGTGTACGAGGGAGCAATCAGCAGGGCAAACAAGGCGAACATCAGCGCCGCAAACTGTATCCCACCGCGCCGGAAATGGAAACCGCTTCGCGATTGGAGCGGTCGATGCGAACTCGATTCGAACTGCGTCATGGCCTGGGACCTCCTCAAAAGGAAAGATATGAGCGGCGGGCGTCATTCTGTTTTTCGCGCTGCTGACCACGCCTGCGTCCGCTCGGTTTTCAGCTTTGAGGTGCAAGCATACGACGGAGATCGGCGAACCGCAAGCAAAAAATGAACAGATCGGTGCAAAATGATCAGCGCGATGAAAGAAAACCGGCAACTCCGCCAGGACGGCTCGGCATCTCTTCGGGGCGCGGGCCTGTTTTTTCAGACGCTTACGACCCGAATGCCCTGACGTTCGAAGGGTGCCAGCGCCTCGGCTGACGCTCCCGTGTCCGTAATCAGCATGTGGGTTTCGTTAATGGGGCAGATAAATGCAGGGCTTACCCTGCCGATTTTGCTGGAATCCGCAACCACAATCACCTGCTTCGACTGCTTCAGCATTTTGCGGTAAATCATCGCCTCGTCCGTCTCCAGCGTGGTGGCGCCGCGCTCGGCATCGAGCCCGGTGACGCTGAGAAACACCTTGTCCATATACACATCGTCGAGGAATGCGAGCGCTGCACTGCCGGTCAGCGAGAACGACCATGCCCAGGGAACCACTCCGCCGGTCAGGTAGGTGCGAATCCCGGGCTGGTTGCAGAGTTCCATGCCAATGTTGATCGCGTTCGTGATCACCTGAATCTTCTGCCGGTGGCGAAGGCTGCGCCCAATGTGCGTTGTCGTGGTTCCTGCGGTCAGACCGACCGTATCCCCGGTTTGCACGATCTCGGCGGCCGCCACCGCGATGCGGCGTTTTTCTGCCGCAAGCCGCTGCTCACGAGCCAGAAACGAGCTGTCGTAGCGAAACGGCTCATACAGAAGAGGCTCAACCAGTTCGGCTCCGCCGTGCGTGCGGCGAATCAGACCGCGCCCCTCGAGCCTGCCCAGATCCCTGCGAATGCTGGGAGCGGAAGAACCCACGATTGCGAGTAGCTCTTCGATGGTGGCGGTGCCGGTACGGAGAAGATGCTTGATGATCTGCTCGGATCGATGATTGAGGACATCATTCATAACTGGAGCAATCCTGATTCCGGCCCGGGTTCATTCCTGTTCCGGCAGACGATCAAAAGGTCGATCACGAGTTTGGAGTAAACGACTCGCGGAATTCCGATATTACACCATCTTCTTGATCACAACCCCTTAAATCGATCACCGCCTCCGAGGCCGGTCGGCGCCGTCTTCTCCATCGCCACCATTTCGGTGAACTTCGGCTGTATTCAAAAAAGGAATGCTCCGGGAATCCCCGGAGCATTCCTGCTGCTGGAGAAGGTGAGCGATCTAGAAGATAAGCTTGCCACCCAGCTGAATTTCGCGTGGATCATGGGTGGAAGTAATCTGGCCAAACGTTGTGTCTCCGAGGCGCTGATCGACGGTGTCGAAGTTGGTGTGGTTGAATGCGTTGAAAAACTCACCGCGGAGCTGCAGTCGGGCGCGCTCTCCCAGGTTGAAGTTCTTGATCGCGGAGAGATCCCACAATTCAATGCCCGGCCCCAGAAGGATGCCGTTGCTCGCATTTCCAAAATGTCCGACAGCATTCGCGAAGGAGCCGGTACTGAACCACTGCTGCTGTGTCTTCGGCATGTGGACAGGCGCCACGACATCCGGCCGTGGCGCAATGTCACTCGGGTCGATGTTGATTCCGCCCGGGTAGGTGCCCGGGATACATCCGGTGGTGGCGCCGGCCGGAGTCTGGCAGTCGAAGTTATCCGCCTGCTGCAGGGCCGAGAACGACTGACCGGAAGTGAACTCGGTGATTCCGGAAAGCTCCCAGCCACCCAGAGTATGACCGACAAAGCCGTTCTGGTGCTGGTAGAACGGCAGGTCATAGACATAGTTCGCGATGAAGGTCTGCGGCTGGTTGAGCGACGCCGGCCCGTAGTCAAGCTCGGGGTCATAGGTATCGTATGTCTCGGTACCTCGATCGTTCGACTGATCGGTGAGTGTCTTCGCCCACGTGTAGGCAATCCCCAGGGTCAGGCTGTGCGCCACGCGGTGATTGAGCGAAAGCTGCAACGAGTGATAGTTGCTGGAGTATTCGGGAATTCTCGATGCAAACCAGGAATAGCCGCGATAGGGCACGACGGCAGTTACCCAGGCGGTTGGATCGGCTGCCCGTTGCGCCAGCGTCGGCTGATTGAGATCGCGCTCTCCCAGCAGATGGCGGCCTAGCGAACCCACATAGGCGATTTCAGCAACTGTGTCGGGCCGGAGTTGCTGCTGCACCGACAGGTTGAAGTCCATGTAGGACTCTGTCGGCATGGCCGGAGTGCCGGTCGAGACGATGTGGTTGGGGGCTCAGCGAAACGCTGGACGTTCCGGCCAGGGGATGATCGAACTGCGTGTTGTTGATAGTAGCGACCTGCACGAGGGGAGGATCCTGGAACGCATTCTGTTCCCAGATACCGTTGAGGCTCCGGTCGTAAAAAATGCCGTAGCCCCCGTGCACAGCCGTTCGATCGTTGGCGAAAGGGGACCAGGCAAATCCAATTCGGGGCGCAAAGTCATCTTTGGGATCCGGATTGACGTGCCCTCCCCAGGGGGAACAATGGATGCCCGGAGCAATGGCCGCGGCCTGGGTGCAGGCGGAGCCCTGGGGGAAGATCAGCCCATTGACGTAAGTCGCCGGAATCGATCCGCCAGCCGCAAAGTTGCCGGAGACCGGATCGATGGTCGGCGCTGCCGAAGGATCGTAGAACTGCGGATCGAAATTGTTGAGTGTATTGAGGACGTCGGCGGGGGATGGAAAATAGCTGTAGCGCAGGCCGAGATTCAGAGTCAGCCGATTCATAACCCGCCAGTCATCCTGCACATAGACCTCGAAATTGTAGTAGTGAAGGTCGGGTACCGTATCTCGGTTGGCCTGGGTATAAGTGTAAACATTCCCGAGAAGGAAGTTCGCAAAGTTGGAAAACTCGAAATTCGCAACGCCACTGGAAGCGTTCTCGGTCTTCAGCATCTGGGAGACCGTGACCCCGGTACGCAGAACATGCCTCCCGAGGTTCGCCGTCAGGTTGTCAAACAGGGTCCTGTCCAGGTTTCGTTCGAAGTAAGGCGTGCTGCCATAGTTAAAGCCCTGAATCACTCCACCCACGAACCCTATCCCCGGGATGCGTCCGTAGGGATCCTTATACTCAGTGTTATTTGTGAGCCCACTGGCGACGGACGGGGAGGTAGCGATCGAGCCGGGTGTGAACGCTGAACTGATGGTGCCCTGACTGTAGGCGAATTCGGCTTCGTTCACGAGTTTGGGCGAGATGGTCCACGTGAGGTTCGCGACGATATTCTGTCCCGGAGCATTAACGGTGGAGCCAGCGATGTTCGGGAAGTTCGAACCGGCGAAGAGTCCCTGGGGGAAGTTCTCCGGCGTCTCGTCCTGCATGGCGCGCCCGAAGAAATGCAGCTTATTTGTCAGGTTGGCATCGATGCGGACCAGGTCTTCCCGGGTGTTCTGCAGAGCACCATAGGTGAATGTATACAACCCGTTCGGACTGTTCGCGGGGAACTTGTCGTAAACATTGGCCAGATAGACTTGTGCGTTCTGGCTGTAGCAGGAAGGAGAAATAGTGCTGGTGTTGGTTGCGCCGTTATAGCTGACGCATCCGGCGGGCGCGTTGGTGATGGGACCGGTGAACGTCCCGGCAAGATCGGCTGCGGTGGGGGGGATGACCGAGGCAGTATTCGGTGCAGTTACCTTGCGCCATTCTTCCGACCAGAAGAAGAACAGCTTATTGCGGTTGGTGTAGACCTTCGGAATGATGACCGGCCCGCCGATCGTGAATTCGAAATCGTTATAGCGTTCGACTGCGCGCGGCAGGGCCGCCTGCTTATTGAAGTAGCTGTTCGCATTAAAGACATTGTTGCGGTCGAACTCGTATGCGTCGCCGTAGAACTGGCTGGTTCCGGATTTCGTGGCGACGAGGATCTGACCGGCGCCGCTGCGTCCGAATCCGGCGTCGTAGGTGCTTCTCTCCAGGGTAAACTCCTGGATCGCATCGACGCTGTGAACATTGAGCAGGGTGGCGTTCGAACCGCTGTCGTTGATATCCGCGCCATCCACCGACCAGTTATTGGCGGTATCGCGCGCGCCGTTAACCGCGACCGAAGAGGTATTGTTCAGCCCAAAGCCTACTTCGTCAGGCAGCATGCTGACCACTCCCGGCTGCAGGGTCACCAGTTGCTCAAAATTGCGATTATTCAGCTGCAGCTGCGTCACCTGGGTGCCGGAGATGGTGCCGGCTAACTCGCTCGTCGTAGTGTTGAGAGCGACGGCATTTTGCTGAACCGTGACGGTCTGGCTGACGGTTCCGGTGGCCAGCTTCGCATTCACAGTGCGCGTCTGAGCCACATACAAAGGCACGTTGGTCGCCTGAAACTTTGGACCCGCGATCCGTCGAGGTCCTCAATAATCTGGCCATCTCGATCGCCCGCCAGGGTCGCGAGCCGGAAGCGATCCAGCTCTACGAGCGGGCTCTCAGCCTGCGGAAAAACGACCCCATCACTGAACGAAACCTGGGCATCGCTTACTTTCAGGCGCAACGCTATCCTGAAGCTCTTCCGTTGCTGAAATCGTTCGCCCGGCGGAATCCCACCTTTCAGTCACTGGACCTGACCGGCCTGGATCTGTTTGCGCTGGATCGCTACCACGAAGCGGCTGCTTATCTGGAACGGGCGAGCCAGGCCGATCCAAAAGACCTGCCAACGCTCGACATTCTCGGTAGGGCTTACTGGAGAGAGAAGAATTTCACCGGAGTTACAACCGTCTTCAGGCGGATTATGGCGGTCAATCCAAATTCGCCCGAGGCTCACTTCATGCTGGGGCTGGCCGACGACATCGAATACAAGGAGCAGGATGCGGTCCGGGAATTCCAGGCGGTTCTGGCAGCCGACCCTGACTATCCCGATGTTCACCAGAGCCTTGGGCTGATTGACTGGCGTGAAAACAAGGCTTCCGCGGCGGAGAAGGAGTTTTCCGAGGAGCTGAAACACCACCCGAACGATCCCGTATCCAGTTACATGATGGGCCTGATCCTGCAGAAGCAGGGAAACACAGCTCAGGCCATTCCGTATCTTCGCGAAGCGGTGACCGTCAATCCATCTTATCTTGCTGCGCTGTTCCAGTTAGCCCAGTGTTATCTGGCAGAGAACCAACCGGCGCAAGCGGTGAAGCCTTTGGAAAGAGCGGCGGAAGTAGCCCCGAATGATGCTCAGGTGCACTTCGTGCTGGGCCGCGCCTACAGCATGACCGGGCGCCCGGCGGACGCCGCGCGAGAGCGCAATCGCGCACGAGCCATTCAGGCGCGACAGAACGTGCAACCCCCCGTATCGCGATAAGAAGCCGGCAGGGACCCGGAACCACCGCCACAGCGCCGGGCTTTCCCCCAATTACCTCAGGACCTGGGAAAGTACCTCGACCAAACCAAGGCCGGCGACCGAGATGATGGTTTCGCAGACCGACCAGCTGGCGATCGTCTGGCCCAGAGACATTCCGAAGTATTCCTTCACCAGCCAGAAACCGCCATCGTTCACGTGCGAGAAGATGAGGGACCCCGCGCCGGTCGCGATCGCCAGCAGCTCCGGTGATACCGAGGGCGTCTGCAGCGCAATCGGCGCCACGATCTGTGCCGCCGTCACCATAGCGACGGTGGCCGAACCCGTAGCCAGGCGCATCAGAGCCGCCAGCAACCAGGCCAGCAGCAGCAATTGGACGTGGCTGTGCAGGGCAAGGGTGACAATCGCGTGCGAGACGCCACTGTCCTGGAGGATGCGGCCAAAACCTCCTCCGGCGCCGATGAGCAGTGTGACTGCCGCGGTGGGCGCCAGGCACTCATTGGTGAAGCGCAGAATAGTCGCCGAGCTGAAGCCCTGCACCTTGCCCAGACTTATAAAACTCACCAGCGCACCCGCCAGCAGAGCCATATCGTCGTTTCCGGCCAGATGCAGCGCCTCGTTCATCGAGCTCTGAGGCGCCGTGATCGAATCGGCCGAGCTTCCCAGCAGCATCAGAATCACCGGCAGCAGAATGGTGAAAATCGTGAGCCAGAAATTTGGAAGCCTGCGCTGTTCTCCATGCTCGATGAACTCTGCCGCCATCGAACTCTCGCCGGTAATGTGAATATGCGGCGCAATGAACTGCGTGTACACCGGGCCTGCCAGCACCGCGACCGGCACGCCCACCAGCAGCGCCTCGCCAATCGTCCGCCCCACGTTGGCGTGATAGATCGTCACCGCCATCATCGCGGCGGGATGGGGAGGCACCAGTCCATGGACAACCGAAAGTCCCGCCACCAGCGGCAGTCCCACGCTCACAATCGATGTTTTTGTGCGGCGCGCGACCGTAAACGCGATGGGAATGAGAAGAACGAATCCCACCTCGAAAAATGCGGGCAATCCAACAATCAGGCCGATCAGCACCATCGCCCAGCGGATATTCTTCTCGCCAAACAAGGCGATGAGCGTATAGGCAATCTGATCGGCGCCGCCCGACTCAGCCATCATCTTGCCCAGCATCGTGCCCAGCGCCACGATGATGGCAATGTGCCCGATCGTCCCGCCGAATCCGGTCTCAAACGATCGAACGATATTGTGCGCCGGCATGCCTGCGACAACCGCAAGGAACAGCGAGGCAAGAAACAGGCTGATAAACGGGTTCAGCCGCACCACGGTGATCAGCAGGATGAGTCCGACAACCGAAGCCAGGGCGGCGGTGAGCAGAAAGATGCTGTGCGGTTCAATCATGAATCGATGTCAGCGGCGCTCCTTCCGAGCCGTCGAGAAAAGCATCTCCTGGTTATACGTCGCGGCTGGGCATTTTCCAGGCGACGCAATCGATCTCAACCTTGCAATCCACCACCATACTCGAAACCACGCAGGACCGGGCCGGCGGGTGATCGCCGAAGAACTCCCGAAAGACCGCATTGAACGCCGCGAAGTCGCGCGCATCGTCGAGCCACACGCCGCAGCGCACCACGTGCTCAGGACCGTATCCCGCTTCTCGCAGAACCGCCACCAGGTTCTGGATGGCCTGGCGCGCCTGCGCAGCGATGTTTCCCGTGACCAACTCGCCGTTGAGGAAGGGCACTTGCCCCGACACATACAGCCAGCCGTCCGCGGCCACCGCGCGCGCAAAGGGCAAATGCTGACCGCCCGCCCCTTTGCCTCCTTCAACGCCATAGCGTTTTATGTCCATCGAGTCTCCTTCACTGCTTTTCATTGAATCCACTCCGTCCTGCCTCGCCGCAGGAATCGTCCGCTGCGTCCGCTCGCAGGGTCCTCGGGCGTGCGCGAGAGCACGCCGTTCACCCACACGCCGGCAATGCCCTCGGCTTGCTGCACCGGATCGGCAAAGGTTGCGCGATCGAGAATCCGCTGCGGATCGAACAGCACCAGATCGGCAAAATACCCCTCCCGCAGAAGGCCGCGCTGTTCCAGTCCAAACCGCTGCGCCGGCATCGCCGTCATCTTGTGGACCGCTTCCGCCAGGGAGAAAAGCTTCTCTTCGCGCGCGTACCGGCCCAAAACGCGAGGGAACGTTCCCCACAGCCGCGGATGCGGCCGCGGATCGCACGGCAGGCCATCGGAGCCAATCATCGTGGCCGGATGTCCAAGGATGCGCCGCATGTCTTCTTCGGAAATGCTGTGATAGATGGCGCCTGCGGGTTGCAATTGCTGCGCGGCTTCCATCTGGCTCAGTCCCCACTGCTGCGCAATCTCCGCCAGAGTTCGTCCCGCAGCTTCCGGATGGCGATCGCTCCACGTGATCGTGATCGTCACCCGCTCATCCACCTGTCGCAAATCCAGTGTGCTCGAGCCCGCCGCATACGGATAGCAGTCGCAGCCGGCTCGCTGCGAGAGCCGTGCGGCTTCCAGTGCCTGAAGAACTTCTCCGCTGCGCCCCCAGTGATCGACCCCGGCACATTTGAGATGCGAAATGATCACGGGAACGCCAGAGTCCCGCCCAATCGTGAAAGCTTCCTCCATCGCATCCAGAATCGCAGCGGACTCCGAGCGCAAATGCGTCGCATACACACCTCCCGCTGCGCCCAGAGGCCGCGCCACTGCCAGCACCTCCTCCGTGGTCGCCGCATGGGCCGAGAGATAAGCCAGTCCTGTGCTCAGACCCAGGGCTCCGGCCTCCAGCGCTTCTTCCAGTTGGGTGCGCATGGCGGCTGCTTCTTCGCCAGTCGCTGCGCGGTCCAGCCGATCCATATGGTTGTTGCGCAGAGCGGTGTGCCCCACCAGCGCTGCGACGTTCACAGCCGGCCGCGCCGCGCCCACAGCCTCCCTGTACGCGGCAAATGTGGGATACCGGAATTCCGCCGCCGCGCCCAGCAGATTCATCGGGTCCGGAACGCCGCCACGCAGGTTCACGGGAGACGCACTGATGCCGCAGTTGCCCACGATCACCGTGGTGATGCCCTGCGTGATCTTCGGCGTCATCGCCGGCGTGCGCAGCACGGCAAGATCGTCGTGCGTATGGACGTCGATAAAGCCCGGACTCAGGCATAGCCCCTCGCCCTGAACGACGCCCGATGCTGGGATGCGCAACTCCGTGCCGATCGCGCAGATGCGGTCGCCGGCAATAGCAAGATCGAGCCGCTCGGCCGGCGCCCCGCTGCCGTCCAGCAGGTTCGCGCCCCGAATCAGTGTGTCGCAGCTCGGCGTCGCAGCCATGGAGAGATATAGGATAGTGCCATTGCCCATCGATCGCATGCGATTCGATCGCGCAAAGGAGGTTCGACTGCTCAAAGACAGCATTCCCGCCGCGTCCACGCACGCTTCCGCAATCGCGGCCCTGAATAAGGGCGTTCGATGGTTTGAGGGTGCGCGCACCATTGAGGAGATCCGGCGCGAAGGCTGGAACCTCCTGCGCGAGGATGTGAGCCTGCCAGCCGCCGTGCTCGATGAACAGAAGCTGGAGCACAACCTGGACTGGATGCAGCGCTTTGTCGAGGCCTATGGAGCCAGGCTGGCTCCGCATGGCAAGACGACCATGTCGCCGCAACTGTTTGCGCGCCAGCTCAGCCATGGCGCCTGGGGAATCACCGTCGCGACCACCCAACAGGCGCGCGTTGCCTTTCAGCACGGCGTCCGGCGCGTCCTGATGGCCAACCAGCTGGTGGGCCGGGAGAATATGCGTACCGTCTCGAAAATGCTCGAGACTCCTGAGTTCGATTTTTACTGCCTCGTCGATTCGGCAGAGCAGATCGACCAGCTGGGTGCGTTTTTTGCGGAGCAACACCACCGCCTCCAGGTCCTTCTCGAGCTGGGCGTCATGGGCGGACGCTGCGGTATCCGCGATGAGGACCAGCTGCAGACCGCGCTGACCGCGCTCTCGCGCTGGCACGATTCGATTGTGCTCCGGGGCATAGAGGTCTATGAAGGCTTGCTCGACGATGAGTCGGCAATCCGCGCCTTTCTTCAGCGCGCCCTTCGCGTCACACGCGCGCTGATCGGCGAAAACCGATTTCCTTCGTCCCCCATCCTCATCTCAGGCGCCGGCTCTGCCTGGTATGACGTCGTGGCAGAGGTCTTTGCCTCCGCCGGGTTGGGAGATCAGGTGCAAATGGTTCTGCGGCCCGGATGCTACGTGAGTCACGACGTCGGAGCCTACAGCAAGGCGCAGGCCAGGATCCTCGAGAACAATCCGATTGCCCGGGAGCTGCACTCAGGATTGATTCCCGCACTGAAGATCTGGGCCTATGTGCAATCCCGCCCTGAACCCGAAAAAGCCATCGTCGCCATGGGTAAGCGCGATGTGGCATTCGATTCCGGACTGCCGGTCGCCGCTCTTCGCTTCCGCCCCGGTGAGTTACAGCCCCAACCGGCTCCGCAACACTGGCAGGTCACCAAAATCATGGATCAGCATGCCTTCCTGCACATCCAGCCCGACGACGATCTTCGCGTCGGCGACATGCTGGCCTTCGATATCCTGCATCCGTGCCTGACCTTCGACAAATGGCGCACGCTTCTGATCGTGAATGACCGATACGACGTTGTGGATGTCGCCGAAACGTGGTTCTGAGAGCGAGTCCCGATACCCTGACCCCCGCATCCGGTAGGCATCCGCGCCGGCCTGCGGGTATTCTCTGAGCGGAGGTTCCTGCGTTTGCGGTATCTTTCCGGTCTCCCGGTCGCGGCCCTGGTCATTGCCGCGCTGGCCGTAGCTCAGGCGGTCCAACCCGATGCGCAGCAGCCCATGGCGGGAGGCGAGAGCAACGGAGGCGTTCACGCAGCCGTCTACGATGCGCAGAATCGCCCCATTACCGCGGGTGGATTCGTGAAATCGGGACCCGTGATCTTCAGGGACATCACCCGTCAGGCCGGGCTGGATACGTGGACGCACCAGATGGGCACCCGCGACAAGCGCTTCATCATCGACACCAACGGATCCGGCGTCGGCCTGCTCGATTATGACCATGACGGCTGGCTCGACATCTATCTGGTCAATGGTTCCACCTATGACGCTGTGAGCGGCAAAACCACCCCGCCGCATGCCGCCCTCTTTCACAACAATCACGATGGCACTTTCACGAATGTCGCCGAACTCGCCGGTGTGACCAACGACCGCTGGGGCTTTGGCGTTGCCATCGGCGACTACAACAACGATGGATGGCCGGATATCTACGTGAGTAACTTCGGTAAAAACCGTCTATACCGGAATAACCATAACGGTACTTTCACCGATGTCGCGGAGAAAGCCGGGGTTCAGCTGGGCAACTGGTCCACTGGCGCAACCTTCGGCGACTATGACGGAGACGGACGCCTCGATCTCTTTGTTGCCGGCTATGTTCACTACGACCTCAGCCATCCCCCCATCCCAGGCACCTCGGCCGTTGCCTTTGCGTCGTGCCGCTTCCGTGGTGTCCCCGTCATGTGCGGCCCGCGCGGGTTGCGCGGAGAACCCGACCACCTCTTCCACAACAACGGCGACGGCACCTTCACGGATGTCAGCGTGAAGGCGGGCGTCAGCGATCCCAATCTTTACTATGGCCTCGGCGCGGTCTTCGCCGATCTGAACAACGATGGCAAGGTCGATCTGGCCGTCGCTGATGACTCGACTCCGAACTACCTCTACATCAATAAAGGCAACGGCACCTTTGAAGACGACAGTTATGCCTCAGGATTCGCCGTCAACGGAGATGGCCGTGAAATCGCCGGCATGGGCGTGGCAGTCGGAGACTACCGCAACAACGGGTTGCTCGATCTGCTGGTGTC
Source organism: Acidobacteriaceae bacterium (assembly GCA_049579805.1). GTDB lineage: Bacteria > Acidobacteriota > Terriglobia > Terriglobales > Acidobacteriaceae > Palsa-343. The sequence continues at coordinate 18,490 of JBAUOP010000078.1, read as the reverse complement.
GGATTTCTCCGACGACTACAACGTGCTTTATCGCAATGACGGAGGCGCTAACTTCACCGACGTCAGCTATCCGGCCGGCATTGCGCAGGACAGTATTCCATTTCTCGGATGGGGCGCTGGGTTCATTGATTTCGATAACGACGGCTGGAAGGACCTCATGGTGATCAACGGCCATGTCTATCCGCAGGTGGATCAGCATGACTGGGGAACCACCTTCGCGCAGCGCCCCCTGCTGTATCACAATCTGCACGGGCAAAGATTCGCACTCGTTCCCGCGGTCGAGGGCACCGGGCTGGCAGAAACCTTCCCCGGCCGCGGCGCTGCCTTCGGCGACCTCTTCAACGACGGCAAGATCGACGTCGTCATCAACGTTCTGGATGGCCACCCCGTCTTATTGCGCGATGTAAGTCCCGACCATAACCACTGGGTTGAACTCAAACTGATCGGCGGACCTAAAAGTCCGAGGGACGCTGTTGGCGCAACCGTGTATCTCACCGCAGGCGGTCTGCGCCAGCGGGAAGATGTGCTCAGCGGAGGCAGTTATCTCTCATCTAACGATCCAAGGGTACACTTTGGACTCGGCAAAGCCACCACGGTAAGTAAGGTCGAGATTCACTGGCCGAGCGGTTTCGTCGAAAAGTTAAAGCTGCCTGCGGTTGACCGCATTTATACGATCACCGAGGCCCACGGAATCACCGGTCCGCCCATGCGATAGGGTTCCGGACGGTCAGATCCGGAACCTCGCCTCCGCACCTCACATCTTTGCGACGTCAACCTTTGCATGCAGCGGCAGCGATCGCGACGAACCACCCACGCTGACCGTGCGCTCCCCGCTGGCCGTGATCCACTTCTGCTCCTTCGTGGACCAGTACTGCATCTGCCGCAGCGGCACGTGCATGGTGACGGTACGGGTTGCCCCCGCCGGGATATTCACGCGGTCGAACGCCACCAACGCGCGTACCGGGAACTGCACCCCCTCCGGGATGTCGCTCGGCGCGCCCAGATATACCTGCGGCACCTCGTCGGAATCCACGCCGCCGGTGTTTTTGATGTGTAATGTCACATCCAAACCACCATCCTCGGCTTTCGCCGTCTTCAGCCCTGAGTATGCAAACGTCGTATAACTCAGGCCGTAGCCGAACGGGAACAGCGGCTCGATATGTTCCTTATCGAACCAGCGATATCCCACGTTCACGCCTTCGGTGTAGGTGGTCCTGCCGTCCACACCCCTCCAGCTGCGCTCGGGATGCTGCGGATCCGTCGCCGGATAATCCGTCAGTTTCTTCCCCCACGTCACCGGCAGACGTCCCGCCGGGCTCACCTTGCCCAGCAGCACGTTGGCCGTCGCCCATCCGCCCTCATCGCCCGGCCACCACATTTCCAGCACGCCCTTCACCTTGTCCACCCGCGGCAGCGCCACAGGCTGGCTGGTGTTGAGCACCACAATCGTGTTGGGATTCACCGCCGCGATCTCGTCCACCAACTGGTCCTGATCCCCCGGCAGCCCGAAGACCGGACTCAGCCGCGTCCACACAAACACCACCGCGACCTTCGCCTTCTTCGCCGCGGCAATCGCCGCCTCATGATCCGCCGCCCGCTTCTCCGGCGTGTACCAGTTCAGGCGCACCTGCACCGGCGAGCCCGAGCTGTCCGGCGTCGTGGCGATCTCGATGGCATGTGGACCCGCGCTCAGTTGCACCGACCGGCGCACATTATCCAGTCCATCCTGCGTCGGCACCACGTTGTCCTGGTTGGCCTGCAGAATGTCGCCGTGCACACCGCCCTGGAACGCCCCCGTCCGCGCCAGCAGCTTGCCGTCCAGCCGGATCGTCGCATTCGTCCCCATCGCCTGCAGATAAATCCAGTAGTCGCCGGCATGTGGCGGCGTCAGCGTCCCCTTCCACGTCACCGTGGAATTCGGCGGCAGCGCTTTGCCATTCTTCTTCGTGAAGTTCAGTTCTGCGTCCGTCTGCTCCGCGCCTCCGCCGGTCCTTACCAGCCCCGGCTGCCCATCGTGGCTCAGCGCGCTCGCCGGAACCGTTGTGCCCGTGAAGTCATCCGCTACCGCGAACTGCAGGTTCTCGTTCCCCGAGATCTTCTTCATCGCCGCCAGCGGACCCACTTCCCGCCACGGCAGCCCCACGCTGCGCTCGCCGTTAATGCCGATGGAGTCTACCTGCCCCGCTGTGGGTCCAATCAAAACCACCGACCCCAGATCCGCCGCCTTCAGCGGCAGCAAATGATCGTCGTTCTTCAGCAGCACCGCAGCGTCTTCGCCCGTTTTCTCGATGATCTTCGCGTTCGCGTCGATGTCCTGCGGAGTCACCGTGTGCTTCTGCATCCCATCCATGTAGCCGAACTTCACAATCTCGTAGAGCACACGCCCCGCGGCCCGCGTGATGGTCGCCTCACTGACCGTTCCATCCTTCAGCGCCTCGTCCATCCTCTCCGGACTTAGCTTCACGCCAAAGTCGCCTACTCCTTCTCGTTTCCGCGCCGGCTCTTCGGGAATATGCCCGCCAAACATCGCCATCATGTCCGCCATCGCATGCGGCGGAGGCGGTGGTGGCGCAGGTCCCGAGCTAAAGAACGATGGAATGCCAATCCCCGTGCCCGGCATTTCCATATTCAGCCCCGCATTAATGAAGTTCACCGCATGCACCGCGCCCCAGTCCGAAGTTACAAATCCCTTGAACCCGATCTGATCCCGCAGAATCGTCGTCAGCGTGTCCTTGTTGCCGCAGGCAAAAGTCCCGTTCACGCGGTTGTACGAGCACATAATCGACGCCACGCCCGCCTTCACCGCCGCGTCGAACGGCGCAACGTACACCTCGTGCAGCGTCTGGTCATCGACATAGATATTGCCGCTGTTCGAGTCGTACGCGACATAGTGCTTCACCATCGCCATTTCATGCTGCGACTGGATGCCCTTGATTTCCCCAACGCCCATCACGCTGGTCAGATAGGGATCTTCGCCGAACGTGTTATAGCCGCGTCCGAACTCCAGATCGCGGTCGATATTCACAAAAGGCTGCAGGCTCACGTCGATTCCGTTGGCCCGGTCTTCCCGCCCAATCACGAGACCGTTTTCTTCCGCGTCCTTAGCGCTGAAGGTCGCCGCCACGCCCATCGTCGCGGTCTCGCCCTCGCTCGGCACCCGCGTCAGCACCCCTGGAGGCCCGTCAGCCATGCGCAGCCCGGGAATGCCCAGCCGCGGAATCCCCCCCAGATACCCCGCCTGCCCCTGATACACGCTCGGATCTTCCTTGGTCCCGTGGATCAGCGTGAGCTTCTCCTGGAGCGTCATCTTGCTCAGCAGTTGATCCACCCGCGCGTCCCCCGTCACCACGGGAACGGATTGCGCCCATGCAAAACTTCCGGTCACCAACAGAGCCGTCCCCAGCAGAGCCAGCCCACGCACCCCATCTCGATTCATCAGTCCCCCTCAGCCTTCCCTTGCCGAGTCGCCGCTCGCCGCGCAAACCGCCGCACCCACGCAGCCGCTCGCCGCAGAACGCACGCCCGGCCCTTCTCCCACACCGCCGAGAAGTCTACAGCATTTCTCCTGTCCGGAACGCACTCCAACAATGGGCCCACAATTTGCCGGACCCGCGAGTGAAACGATTGCGCACGTGAGCTGGCTGCTACATCGGCCGCGCCCAAAGCGATCCCGCGCTACAATTCGCCTGCATGGCGATGCGCATGATCGACCGCATCTATCGACACTGGGTCAGCGCCGCCCTCGGCCTCGGTATCGCGCTGCTGCTGTTGCTGCCGTTGCTCGTCCGCCGCATGGACTGGAACGCCTTCGTCGTCCTCGTCTACCTGCAAACCCCCGTCTACATGCTCCACCAGGTGGAAGAGCACACCGGCGACCGCTTTCGCACATTCGTGAACCAGGAAATCTACGGAGGCTTGGACGCGCTCACACCCCTGACGGTCCTCTGGGTCAACCTGCCGGGCGTCTGGGGCATTACGCTCCTGTCGCTTTATCTCACCATCGTCGCTGGTGCCGGCTGGGGCCTGATCGGCCTTTATCTCATCGCCGTCAATGCTGTGGTCCACATAGTTGGCTTTCTGGTGAAACGGAAGTACAACCCCGGTCTGTGGACCGCGCTTTTGCTCTTCGCGCCCCTCAGTATCCTCACCTTCTGGCGAAGCGCCGCCACCCAGGCGACCTGGATGCACCACGCCATCGGCCTCGCGATAGCCCTGGCCATCCATGCCGCCCTGGTCGTTCAAACCCGGCGCCGAGCCGAGCGCCTCAGGAGAGTCGCTGCCTAAGCGATCGGTCATCCCGCCCGAGTCGCTCCGCTCTTCCCCGCCTTTCCGCTGGAATTCGCTTCCTTCTGGCCGTAAACTTGCTATACGGCCCTTTTATGCTCAGGCTCACCAAAAAAGCCGATTACGGCCTGATGGCCCTCAAATACCTCGCCGAGCACCCCAACCTGCCCTCGCTCAGCGCCAGGGACATCGCTCAGGCCTACCACATTCCGCCGCAGCTGCTGGCCAAGATTCTCCAGCGCCTGGTGAAGGTCGGCATTCTGCGTTCCCACGCCGGTATGAGCGGCGGCTATTCGCTTCTCAAGAGCCCACGCGAAATCTCCGCGTTTGAAGTCATCCACGCCATCGACGGCCCGCTCTTCATCACCTCCTGCGGAACCAGCGACAGCGGCTGCGATCTGACCGACAGCTGCACCATCAAAGAACCGCTGGCCCGCGTCAACGACAGCATCTCCGACCTGCTCCGCCGCATCAGCATCTCCGATCTGGCCGATTCCGCCGAAGCTGCGCACGCCAGGTCCGCGTCGGAGCTGGTGACCATTCAGCTCCAGGGGTGAGAGGCGCGGCCAACCCATGAATCTTCCCATTTACATGGATAACCAGGCCACCACGCGAATCGATCCGCGCGTGCTGGAAGCCATGCTCCCGTACCTCGCCGATGTCTACGGCAACGCCGCCAGCCGCAGCCACTCCTTCGGCTGGGCTGCCGAGCAGGCCGTCGAAACCGCCCGCGGCCAGATCGCCCGGCTCCTCGGCGCTTCGCCCAAAGAAATCGTCTTCACCTCCGGCGCCACCGAAAGCAACAACCTCGCCATCAAGGGAGCCGTCGAAGCGGCCCGCTCCGCTGACCCCGCGCGCCCCATCCACCTCATCACCCAGGCCACCGAGCACAAGGCCGTCCTCGATCCTTGCGTCTGGCTCGCGAAACAGGGTTGCCGCGTCACCGTCCTGCCTGTCGATCCGGAAGGCCGCATCCGCCTCGACGACCTCCGCCACGCACTCTCCGGTGAGAAACCGGTTCTCGTCTCCATCATGGCCGCGAACAACGAAATCGGCACGGCCCAGCCCCTCGACGAAATCGGCGCGCTCTGCCGCGAACGCGGCATCCTCTTCCACACCGACGCAGCCCAGGCGGTCGGCAAGCTCCCCATCGACGTGGCCCGCAGCGCCATCGACCTGCTCTCCATCTCCGGCCACAAAATCTATGGCCCCAAAGGTGTGGGGGCTCTCTACGTCCGGCGCCGCCCGCCCCGCATCGACCTCGCCGAACAAATGCACGGCGGCGGACACGAACGCGGCCTCCGCTCCGGCACCCTCAATGTCCCCGCCATCGTCGGCCTCGGCAAAGCCTGCGAACTCGCCGCCGGGGAAAGGGAATCCGAAGCCATCCGCCTCACAGCCCTGCGCGACCGCCTCCAGGCCAAACTCCTCGCCGGCCTCGATCAGGTCAGCGTGAACGGCTGCCGCCAGCACCGCCTGCCCGGCAACCTCAACATGACCTTCGCCCATGTCGACAGCGAGTCCATCATGATGGGGCTGCGCGATGTGGCTCTCTCCAGCGGCTCCGCCTGCACTTCCGCCGCCATCCTGCCCTCCCACGTCCTCCGCGCCCTGGGCCTCACCGATCAAGCCGCCCACAGCTCGCTGCGCTTCGGACTCGGCCGCTTCAACACCGAAGAGGAAGTGGATTTCGTCGCCGAGCGCCTCATCGACGTGGTCCGCAAGCTTCGCGAGCTCTCGCCCGCCTACGCTGACGTAACCTGATGTCCGCCTTGTCCCGTGACTGATGTTTGATTTCGCACGGCTGCCCCGCATCCGCCGCGCCCTTCCCTCAGCAAGGATCACGCGAAGCGTCAACGCCTGGACGGCCAGTCCTCTACCACCACGCACTTCAAATACTCCGTCTCCGGAATATTCAGCACCACCGGGTGATCCGCCGCCGCGCCCCGCACCTCCAGGATCCGCACCCGTCGCCGCGCATCGCCCGCCGCCGCCCGCAGCGTCTCCATGAAGTCCCCGAGGCTCACATGGTGCGAGCACGAGCACGTCACCAGCCGTCCCCCCGGCCGCAGCATCTTCATCGCTCGCAGATTCAGCTCCCGATAGCCGCGCAGCGCTCCCTCCACCGCCCGTTTCGTCTTCGCAAAGGCCGGCGGATCCAGCACAATCGTCCCATACTGCGTCCCCGCATCGCTCCAGTCGCGCAGCAGCGCAAAGGCGTCCGCCTCGATCCAGTCCACTTCAGCCGCCCCCGGAACCTTGCGATTTTCCTGCAGATTCCGCTCCGCCACCTCGAGCGCCGCCCGCGACACATCCACGCCCGTCACCCGCCCGCACACCCGCGCCAGGTGCAGCGCAAACCCGCCCTGGTACGTGCACACATCGAGCGCGTCACCCTGCGCCCACCGCGCCGCAGCGGCATAATTCTCCCGCTGGTCGAGAAACGCCCCCGTCTTCTGCCCGCTGGTCGCGTCGAAATGGAAGCGCAGCCCGTTCAGCCGAAACACCGTGCTCGTCACCGGATGCTCTGCATCCCGCGCGTACAGCGTTGCCGATGCCGGCACGCTCAGCTGCTCCAACTCGCGAATCCGCGGATCCTCGCGCTCAAGAATCGCTTCGGGATTCATCTCCTCCCGCAGCGTCTCCGTCACCGCAGCCCGCACCGCGTCCGTATCGAGAGCCTTATGCCGCAGCTGCACAATCGTCAGCCCGGCATAGCGGTCCACCGTGATCCCGGGCAGTGCATCCGCCTCGCTGAAAACCAGCCGCGCCGCGTCGTTCTGCTCATCCAGCATCCCCGCCCGCCGCGCAATCGCCGCCCGCAGCCTCTCGCGCAGCAGGCGCAGCCACTCTGCCTCAACCGCAATCAGCTCCGGAGAAATCAGCCGCAGCGCAATCTCCGATGCAGGACTGTACAGCGCCGTCCCCAGCAGCGCACCGCGGCGATCGGCTACGGGCACCAGCCCGGCCGCCATCTCACCCTCCGGCCATGCTTCCACATCCGATCGATAGACCCACACGTGCCCCGCCCGCAGCCGGTCCGCCGCCCTCCGCGAGACGCGCACCGCCCCCTCCGCCATCCCGGCAGCCGCCTCGTCCAAACTGTGCTCTTCAGAGACCGTCCCCCGTTCCGGGCGTGCGTCTCCCGCTGCTTTTCCTGTAGCCTTCTTCTTCCGGGCTTGCTCTTTTGGGGAAGGTTTGCGTCGGGAATGAGGGGACATCGCCATCGGCCAGGGTGCCGAAAATCATTTCGGGCTAACTGTATCCTCGCACAGCGAGAGCAACCCGCCATGCCCAAGCCTTTCCGCCGCCTGACGTCCCTCATCCTCACCTGTCTCGTCCTGCCCTGTCTGCTTCTCCCCGCCCTCGGCGCCGCTCAAGTCGCCGCCCCGGTGCCGCCAGCACACACCGCGTCCGCGCCGCCCACAACCCCTCCCTCGGTTCCTGCCACCACCCCGGCCTCGCCGTCGCCCGCCGCCGCATCATCCAGCGCCGCCGCCACTCCACCCCCCGTTCCCGTCCACACCGAGACCGGCCGCCTCGACGGCGCCTCCTTCCGCATCGATATCCCGCAGAACTGGAACCACAGCCTGGTCCTCTACTTCCACGGCTATCAGCAAAACCCGCAGGTCTTCGATCCCAAATATCCACCCTCCCGCGTCCTCCAGGAAATCCTCAATCGCGGCTACGCCCTCGCCCGCTCCGGTTACGCGGTCGGGGGATGGGCCATTCCCCAGGCCGCCTCCGAAACCGATGCCCTCCGCCGCTATTTCCGCAAAAAATACGGCGCCCCCCGCGAGACCTTCGTCATGGGCCACTCCATGGGCGGACTACTCACCCTCATGGACCTCGAAACCAGCCCGAAGGACTACGCCGGCGGACTCGCCCTCTGTGGCGTCCTTGCACCCGCCGACCTGGTCATGCAGCGTGCCTTCGCCGTTCGCGTCGCCTTTGACGCCTTCTTCCCCGGCGTCCTCCCCGATGTCGACCACATCCCGCCCACCTTCGCGATGAACGACATTCCCACCATCACCAGGGTCCAGAAGGCCCTCGACGCCAATCCCGAGCAGGCCGCCCTCGTCCGCCAGCTCGCCAACATCCACACCAATCACGGCCTCGCCGACGTGCTGGTCTTCAACACCTTCGTCATCGAGGACCTCCGCCTCAAATCCGGCGGCAATCCCTTCGACAATCGCAACCTCATTTACAACGGCACCGCCAACGACCCGCTCCTCAACCAGCGCGTCCACCGCTTCGCCGCCGACCCCGACGCTTATCGATTCCTGGCCACCTGGTACTCGCCCACCGGCGACCTCCACCGCCCGCTGCTTGAGATCCACACCATTTACGACCCGCTCGTCCCCGCCTTCACCACCGCCTGGTACGACGAGCTCACCCGCCGCCTCGGCAATGGCGACTCCTACGTCGAGCAGTACGTCGACCGTGACGGCCACTGCAACATCACCGCCGCCCAAACCGGCCTCGCCTTCGACGAACTCCTCGACTGGGTCCACAACGGCAAGCGCCCCACGCCAGGACTGATCCCCGGCAGCCCATTGCCGCCGGTGAAGACTCCGCCGAAACCCAAAAACCCCGGCAAGCCACAGTAGCCTCTGTGCTCCTCCCGGCTCCCGGCTCCCGGCTCCTACCTCTGTCACAACTCCCGCCTATAATGGGTCATGGCGAGTGTCCCGTCCACCGCGCTCCCCGCTGAGCGGGTCTCTGACCTGTTCCGGGATAAGTTCGGCCTCCTCGTCGACACCGTCCGCCGCAACCGCCCCACCGACGACGTCAATATCATCCGCCAGGCCTGGCAGTTCTGCCTCGAACACCACAAAGGCCAGCTTCGCGCCTCCGGCGAACCCTACGTCCTGCACCCGCTCGAGGTCGCCATCGTCCTCGCGGAGATGAAGCTCGACTCCACCGCCATCGCCGCCGGCCTCCTCCACGACGCCGTCGAAGATACCCCCGTCACCACCGAGGACATCACCCAGCGCTTCGGCGAGCAGGTCGCCCACATCGTCGAGGGCGTCACCAAAATCGAGAAAATCCAGTTCGCCAACCGCGAAGACCGCCAGGCCGAAAACGTCCGCAAGATGCTCCTCGCCATGGTCAGCGACGTGCGCGTCGTCCTCATCAAGCTCGCCGACCGCCTGCATAACATGCGCACCCTCGAGCATCTGCCCGCCGACCGGCAGCGCGCCATCGCCCGCGAAACCCTCGACATCTACGCGCCCCTCGCTCACCGTCTTGGCATGGGCAAACTCCGCGGCGAACTCGAAGACCTGGCCTTCCGCTGGGTCGACCCTATTACCTGGGAACAGCTCCATGAAGCCGTCGAAGCCCGCCGCTCCGAGGGCGAACAGTTCCTCGCCGGCGTCGAAGGCCTGCTTTCCGAGCGCCTCCGCGAAAACAACATCCAGGCCCACGTCGAGTGGCGCATCAAGCGCCTCTACTCCATCCACCAGAAGCTCGTAAAATCCCAGACCTCCATCGACCAGGTCTACGATCTGCTCGCTCTGCGCGTCATCACCTCCAGCGTGCAGGACTGCTACGCCGTCTTCGGCATCATCCACAGCATCTGGCGTCCCGTCCCCGGCCGTATCAAGGACTTCATCGCCATGCCCCGCCCCAATCTGTATCAGTCACTGCACACTACCGTGATGGGCGAGGGCGGCCACCAGTTCGAAGTCCAGATCCGCACCGAGGAAATGCACCGCATCGCCGAGGAAGGCATCGCCGCGCACTGGAAGTACAAGGCCGGCGGCTCGCCCGTCAGCGCCCGCGACGAGCAGCGCCTCGCCTGGGTCCGTCAGCTCGTCGAGTGGCAGCGCGACATGACCGACCCCAACGAGTTCCTGTCGACCCTCAAAATCGACCTGTACCCGGAAGAGGTCTACACCTTCACCCCCAAAGGCAAAGTGGTCGTCGTCCCCCGCGACGGCACCCCCATCGATTTCGCCTACACCATCCACACTGAAGTCGGAAACACCTGCGTCGGCGCCCGCGTCAACGGCCGCATGGTCCCGCTGCGGACGAAGCTGCGCAACGGCGACATCGTTGAAGTCATCACCCAGAACGGCCACACCCCCAGCCGCGACTGGCTCACCTTCGTCAAGAGCCCGCGCGCCCGCAACAAAATCCGCCACTGGCTCAATGAGCACCAGCGTGAGCGCGCCATCGAAATCGGCCGCAAGCTCCTCGAGCGCGAAGCCCGCAAGTACAAAATCGGCCTCTCCCAGTTTGCGGAAGCCGACTACGCCCGCGTCGCCGCCGATTACAGCGTCGCGACGCCCAACGATCTGATGGCCGCGATTGGCTTCGGCAAGTATTCCTCACGCCAGGTCCTGAATCGCCTCGCGCCCGGCCTTCTTCATCAGCAGGAACCGGAAGTCGCGCCCACCCCGGCCACCACGCCCGGCAGCGAGGCCGTGCGCCGCGCCGCCGCCGCCAGCGGCGCCGAGTCCCTCATCGTCGAAGGCCAGAACGAGCTCCTCGTCTATCGCGCGCGATGTTGCAATCCCATCCGCGGCGAGGAGATCATCGGCTACGTCACCCGCGGCAAAGGCGTCGCCGTCCACGCCCGCAGCTGCCCCAACGTGCAGAACCTGCTCTACGAAGCCGACCGCCGCATTGCCGTCGAGTGGGCCCGCACCCCCGAGGAAAAGTCCGGCCACCTCCAGACCTACCCCGTCAAATTCACGGTCTCCTGCGATGACCGCGCCGGCATGCTCAAGGAAATCACCGCCGTCATCAGCGACGAAAACGCCAATATCCGCTCCATGGAAACCCACCCCCGCGAAACCGGCGACGCCCTCATAGAATTCGTCGTCGACGCCGAGGACGTCCGCCACCTCACCCGCCTCGTCCAGGCCCTCCGCCGCCTCCCCGGAGTCCGCGACGTCCAGCGCTCCCAGAAGCTGTAGGCGAAACCGCCGCAGCAAATTCTGTCCCGCGCTGATATCATCCAACCAATTACAACGTCGCTTGTGTCGAAGGGACAACCTCGGTGATTAGTCTCAACTCACTATTGCGCCATGAGAGCATCGACCCAGCCTTCGTGAAGTTACTTCGTCACCAGGACACGAGATATCCTGGACGCCCAAGCCCTTATAGCCTTTGGATTTCTGCCCGCGACAAATTCGAACTGTACCAGAGCATCCAGCGGAGGCCGGTTTTCCACGGTGCTCGCCATCTCGCATCGTTCGTCGCAACCCCACTGAATGAGACCCTTTTTGCGGGTATTTACGCCGTGAATAGCGTCGGTACGGCCGCAGCAGGACTCAAAGACCCCATTTCCCACCAGGATGTCGGCGGATTCAATCTCTACGACCTTGCACTTGACCCGGCTCTTCGCGACTATCGCGGTCGCATGATCATCGATTGGGGAAGAGGGTACCTCGCGTGGATGCAGCTCGCAGCGAGGCAAGACAAGGAGATCTTGGAAATTCGGCGCGATGATCGGGAACGGCCGTTCCCCGGGCTCCTGGACTTTCGCCAGCACCTGAGTAATCTTGCCGATGTACCAACATCCTGGCGAGAGGTTCTGTCTTCTGTCGCTGGAATCTACCTCCTGATTCACCTAAAGGATGGCAGGCAATACGTGGGCTCCGCCCAGGGCGAACAAGGATTCTGGGGCAGATGGGAACAGTATGTCGCAAATGGACACGGGGGAAACCAGCTTTTGCGGGAGCTGCCTCCAGCCGATTATCAGGTGTCGATCCTGGAAGTCGCGTCGTCGTCCGCGACCGTAGACCAAATCCTGGCACTGGAGGCGCGCTGGAAACAGAAACTGCTCAGCCAGCTATTCGGCCTCAATGCAAACTGATTCATCCTACCTGCTGTCTCTGTGCTCTCTGCGTCCTCTGTGGTGAAGAATTTTGCAGTTAGACCTTTCCACCCCGCGCCCTTACCACCACCTCAATATTCCCCCGCGTCGCATTCGAGTAAGGACATGTCCGGTGCGCCGCCGCCACAATCTCCTCCGCGCTCGCCTGGTCCTGCTCCGGAATCGTTACATCCAGCTCCACCCGCAGCGTGAACCCCTCACCCTGGCCCTCGTCGTACGGGCCCACGCCCACCTGCGCCCGCACCTTCACCACGCCCGTCTTCTTCTTCGCCTGCTGCGCCTGATACTCCACCGCGCCGCCGAAGCACGCCGCATACGCCGCCCCAAACAGCTGCTCGGGATTCGTCTTGTCGCCCCGCCCGCCCATCCCCGGCGGCAGCGCCAGATCCGCATCGATCAGTCCATCCGAGCTGCGCACGTGCCCGTGCCGCGCCCCCTCCGCCGTCACATCCGCCGTGTACAAAACCTTCATCCCTTCCTCCTCTTCGTCTTGGAATTGTCTTCCCCGGCCCTTGCCTCACAACCCTCTGTGCTCTCCGCGTCCTCCGTGGTGGAGCGTTTTTCCTCCAGCTTTTCCAGCAACTCCATCAGTTCCAGCGGCAGCTCCGTCTTCAGCTCCAGCCGCTTCCCAGTCTTCGGATGCGCAAACTCCAGCTCCGCCGCGTGCAGAAAGTTCCGGCGCAGCTCCAGGCTCTCCGGCTCCGGATCGGTCCTCTGCCGCGACGGCCCGATCGTTAGCCGCGCCGGCGCCCCATACAGCGTATCGCCGACCACCGGATGCCCAATCGAGGCCAGATGCACCCGAATTTGATGCGTCCGCCCCGTCTCAATCCGCACCGACACCAGCGTGTACTGCCCAAATCGTGAGCTGATCCGCCGCAGCACCGTCGTATGCGACACCGCCGTCCGCGCGCCCACGTTGCGCTTCGTCGTCATCCGCGTCCGCCGCAGCAGATCCCGCGCAATTGGCGCATCGATCGTCCCCCGATCCTGCTTCAGATGCCCGTGCACCAGCGCGATATACGTCTTGCGCACCTTCCGCTCTGCGAACATCGCCGCCAGCTTCGCATGCGCCGCATCGTTCCGCGCCACGATCATCAGCCCGCTCGTCTGCTTGTCCAGACGATGCACAATCCCCGGACGCGTCTCGCCGCCCACTTGTGACAGCGTCTCGTACCGGTGCAGCAGCGCGTTCACCAGCGTCCCCGCCTCGCTCTCCACGCCCGCTCCCGCATGTACCGTCATCCCCGCCGGCTTGTCGATGACCGACAAATCCTCATCCTCGTACACAACCGTCAGCGGAATCTCCTCCGCATAAGCCCGCAGCGGCCGCCGCATGGGATCTCCCAGCACCTCCACCGCTTCGCCGCCCCGCAGCCGGTACGACGCGCGCGGAGACTTGCCGTCCAGGCGAATCTTTTCCTGTTCGATCAGCGTCTGCACCCGTTCCCGGCTCACGCCGTCCATCTGCGCCGCCAGCCAGGCGTCCAGCCGCTGCTTCGCCGCTTCCGCGGGCACTGTATAAGTAACAATCATGATGGCGGTTTAATTCGACCCCGGTTCCGGCTCTCCCGGACCCCTCAGCCCCGGAATCCACATCGGCAGATTCGGCTCCGGCGCCGGCGGTGGCGGCGCCGTCGACGGTACCCACCCCCGCTGCACCAGCCAGTTCCGCAGCAGCATCGGCCACGTCGAGAGCGGCAGAATCGACCCGCACAAGCCGCACCCGTGGTTCGAGTAGTCGTAGATATGCATCTCCGCCGGCACGTGATGATCCTTCAGCGCCCGATAAAAATCCAGGCTGTTCGCCACCGACACGGTTGGATCCCTCTCCGTCGCAAACAAAAACGTCATCGGCGTCTCCGCCGTCACAGCAAACTGGTTCGAATACCGCCTCTCCAGCTCTGGATTCACCACCGGCCCCAGCAAATTCATCCGCGACCCCGCATGGGCCTCCGGCGGCGTCATGCTGATCACCGGATACGCCAGCACCATAAAATCCGGCTTACAGCTTTCCCGATCCACCGCGTCCGGCTTCTCCACCGGCACCGCATCCGCGTCGCAGTGCGTTCCCAGCGTCGACGCCAGATGTCCGCCCGCCGACGATCCCCACACCCCCAGCCGCTGCGGATCGATCCCGTACTCCGCCGCGTGCGCCCGAATCAGCCGCATCGCCCGCTGCCCGTCCTCGATTTCCGCGGGATAGTGGTACGGCGCTACCCGATAGTCCAGCACAAACGCCGGAATCCCCTGCGCATTCAGCCAGCCCGCGATCTGCGCACCCTCGTGCCCCATGGCCACGTTCTGATATCCGCCGCCCGGGATCACCAGCACCGCCGTGCTCGTCGACCGCGTCTTCGGCAGGAAAGCATACATCCGCGGAATATCCGCCTCCCCATGCCCCAGCGCGCCCGGCACGCCATTCGGCCACAGAAACACCGGCTCCGGCATTCCCGGCGGCGGCGCACTCGTTTGCGCCTTACCAGAAAGAAAAATCCCCATCAGCACTATTCCAAATAAAGGAAAATACCCTCGCACCCGCATGCGCTCAGTATAGGCATTCGCTCCCCAAACACCCCCTCACGACTCCGCGGTCTTCTGTTGGAACACTCGTTCCATCACGAACTCCGGCGTCACCTGCTCGCCTGACAACAGCATCGCCGTCAGCTCGCCGCCCAGCACCTGCGGCGCAATCACCACGTCCGGCTGCACCAGCTTCACCCGGCTCAGATGCCGCGCATCGTTCACCGCCGCCACCGTGCGCGTGCCTGACCCCAACTCCCGCACCGCCAGCACGCAAAACGCGTTCTCCGAGTCATCGGCCATCATCGCCAGCACCGCCTCCGCCTTGTCTGCGCCGGCTTCCTTCAGCGTTTCGGTCATGCTCGGATCGCCCACCACCACGTCCACGTCTTCCTTCACCTGGCCCTCTTCCGGTTTCTCCCGCAGCACGCGCGTCACCGGCCGACCGCGCCGCGCCAGCTCTCGCCACGTATTCACCGCCAGCGGCGTATTCCCAATCACCACAAAGTGATTTTCCCGTTTCATGTGCGCTCCCTTTCGGCTGATGATCCGCTGCAGGCTCTGGCTCACCAGCGGCGCAATCACCGCGGTCAGCGACGTAGCAAAGATTGCGACCCCCAGCACGATCACCGACACCGTAAACAGCCGCGCCTCCGGCGTCGTGGGCACAATGTCGCCATAGCCCACCGTGCTCATGGTCACCATGGCGTAGTACAGCGCCGTCACCAGGTCGTGAATCTGCGGCCGAAATTCATGCCCCAGGTAATAGCTGCCGAAGGTCGCGTACAGCAGCAGCATGATCACCGACGTCACGGCAAACAGCGTGCTCGCCGCCAGGCTCGAGCGGTCGAAGTGCCGCCACGACAGCAGCAGCAGCACCAGGATCAGCGAGAAATACGCCAGCAGCGCGTGAACATGGGTATGGCCGGTGAGCTCCGTGTTGATTGCCGCCACCACCGCCAGCAGCACCGCCACCACCCACGCCAGCCGCGATCGCCACAGCAGCGCGATCCCCATCATCTCCATGCCGCCGCCGATCAGCACCGTCGGCAGCATCTTCAGGTTGACGTGGAAATCCCCGCGGATGAGCGACTCAACATACGGCTGCCAGTCCCACCCGAACCGCGCGTGCAGCGTCCACAGCCCGCCGCCAATCAACAGCAGCGCCAGCGGCACATGCGGAAACCACACCCCTCCGCCCAGGGCGTGATGCAGGCGCTGGAAGCGGGCGCGCGAACGCTGAATCAAAGCGAGGCTCATCGGCGTGCGGAATCCTCACCGCGGGAATCCAGCTTCTAGGATGCACGCCCCGGCCGCTCTCCCGCCACTCTCGATTCACATGGTGCTACAGCAGCGATTCAGCCAGCCGTCTCAGCGGCGGCTCCGGCAGGAACTTATTCCCTGCTCCCTGCCTCTGTTGCCTGTTGCCTGTTGCCTGCTGCCTGCTGCCTGTTTCACCATCCACAGCACTCCTCCGGCTACCACCGCCACAAAGGCCAGCCCCTGGCCGAAGGTCAGCGCCCCGCCCAGCAGCCGCTCGCCCGCCGTGTCGCCGCGCAGAAACTCCAGAAAGAACCGCCCCACCCCATACAGAAACAGCCACGTCCCCGCTACTTCGCCCGCCCGCGGCCTGCGCCGGATCATCAGCAGCAGCAGCCCTAGCAGCACCAGCGACAGCCCCGCATCGTACAGCTGCACTGGCTGCAGCCTCTCCCGCATCGGCGTCCGATACCACAGGTACGCCACCACGTCGCGATAGGTCACGCCCCACGGCAGCTGCGTCCACGTGCCCCACGCCGCGCCTCCGCAGAACGCCCCAATCCGGTTGATCGCAAATCCCAGCGCCGCTGCCGGAGCCAGCACATCCGCCGTGCGCCGCAGCGGCAGACCCTCCGCCAGCGCATACAGCAGCGCCGCCGCTGCGCCAATCGCTACGCCGCCCAGCGGAACCCACGTCCCCGGAATATTCGCCAGCCCCAGCAGCCAGAAAGGCTCCGCCCGGAATGCCTGAAGGTTCGTCGCCACCAGCAGCAGCCGCGCCCCCAGCAGCGTTGCCAGAATCGCAATCAGCCCCAGGTTCCAGATCTTCTCGCTGCGCAGCCCCAGCCGTTCCGCCATCTGCACGCTCACCGCCAGCGCAGCCAGCAGCGCCGCCGCCGTGAATACGCCGTAGGTGGGAATCGCAAAATGTCCGAGATGGAAGAGAACTGGAAACACGCGCCGTGCTGAGAGAAGGGAAGAGGTCTCTGACCCGCCGCCGTCCGGCGTTCAGAATGAGAAAACCGGCCCGCTGGGCCGTGGGGCGATGCGCTGGTGAACCCGTCCTAAGACGGTGGGAACTCTCCGCGGTTCTTTAGGCATTCCGGACTGGCGGACACTGCACACCGAACCGATTTGTCGAGTCGAGATCCCTGTTCAATGAATGTAGGTTCATCCAGCGTTGACCGCCCTCACCTGCTTTGCAGGCCGGTCTCATGAATGGATGCTAACGATACCCGGACCGTCTTGGCAAGCCACCCCGCGTAACTCTTTTGTCCCATGCGTACCAAAACCGGATCGCCCCACCCCCTCGGGAACCACTCCCCATTTGACCCACATTTGACCCATTGACGCGCCCCGCCCCCAGGACTACACTCCGTTCCGCACGAAAGGCAGCAGCGATGTCTGTAGCAGTTCGGACCCTGGTCTACGCCACCCTCTTCATTGGATTCCTGCTCCTCTATTTGCCCGCCCGCGTCCTCAACGCCACCGGCATCCACCGCCCCGCGCACCTCGCTGCCCTTGAGCTAACCGGCCTCATCATCGGAACTCTCGGCGCCCTCATCGCCCTCTGGTGCGTCGCCGCCTTCATCTCCCTCGGCAAAGGCACCCCCGCGCCCTTCGATCCGCCCCGCCGCCTCGTCATTCGCGGACCCTACCGCTTCATGCGCAACCCCATGTATCTCGGCGCCGCTCTCGCCCTCGCCGGAGCCGCCCTCGTCTACCACTCCCTCGCGCTCCTCGCCTACGCCGTCATCTTCTTCGTCGTCTTCCATCTCTTCGTCGTCTTCTATGAGGAGCCCCACCTCCGCCGCACCTTTGGCCCCGACTACAGCGTCTACTGCGCCCGAATCCACCGCTGGTGGCCCTCCCTGCACCCCGGCGCCTGACCCCGCCCCAGATCACCCATACGCTCAGTCTGGAACGAGTGACGAGGGCCGATGGGGTACCCCCCTCCTGGGCCTTCACTACTGAATAGAAAACAAAGGTACGGCAGGGTAATACCTTTTGGGTGTAACCCTCAATTCCTTCCGCCGAGGTCTTCCGAGTCGGGTCCGTGAACGCGGCGATGACTCCGCAAGAAGAAAGCCCCGCGGATACAAACGCGCGCAGGGCTCTGGTACGACGTATCTCAAGAATGAAGTCCGCGCGCCGCGAAGGCAAGCCAGAAACGCTGGGCCAACGGTACGGAGGTAAGGGGTGGCCGTCCCTTGTGCCCCGATACGCCCCTTGAGAGGCCCTGGCAACGAAGCAGGAATCGCACCCTTAGTTAGCACCTGCTCGAAACCACGCTTTCCATAACTGAACGTACCGGCCTCTGTCCCTCTCGAACTCCCCGATACCCGGACCATATTCGCCTGTCTTGCCGTAGAGATCAGCCAACGTGCTAATGGCAATGTATTCATCGTATAGATCAGGAGCATCCAGCTCGCTGATTAAGAAGGCAGTTGTAGTGCACCCTGCTGATTTAGACAGGTTGGGCCAGGTTTGAAGTAAGTGTTGTGGCGTGGAACGCAGCGCGGGATTCGTGCGGTGTTCGGCCGTGGAGTCCGCGATGCGGACGGTCGTGATTAT
>JBAUOP010000077.1:0-45417 GCA_049579805.1 Acidobacteriaceae bacterium | reverse complement strand
GGTCGGGCGGAACGGTGACGAAGACGGCGGTCGCAGTGGCCAGAGTGTGTCCCAGACCATCGGCGATCGTGGCCTCCGTGTGGTGGCGGCGGCCCATGGTGCTGACATGGCGCGCCGTGAGAGTCAGGGCCTGAGCGAGCGGGACCGGACGCAGGTACTGCACGTCGAGAGCGCGGGTCATGGCGACGATGCCGCGTGCGCGATTGGCCTTACTCATCCCTTCGTCGAGCAGGGTCGCAATGATGCCTCCATGGGCATGGCCAGGAGGACCGGCGAAGCGGCGGGCAAGCCGGAACCGGCAGACGATGTTCTGGTCGGCGTCCGTAAAAAAACGGAGGCGGAGCCCGGTGGGATTGCCCAGTCCACAGCCAAAGCAGTGGTTCAATGCGCCGTGCGCGAGGGGCGTAAGGTCGGACTCGTGACCTGAGGTCTGCCCTGGATGTTTCGTCGTCATGGGGGTTCGCTTTGCAGTGTACCCCCCACCCCCGGGTTGCCGACCAACCAGACCCGACCACACCAAACCCTGAGTTGTCATCCCGAGCGGAGCGCTTTAGGGGCCCCGTCGCGCTGGCGCGATGGGGCAAGCGGAGCCGAGGGACCTGCTTTTGTCGTTCTGCCTCTGTCGTGCGAAATGTCCGGGTTGCCGACCAACCAGACCTTTAGGTCCCTCAACAAAACCCAAATGTCATCCCGACCGAAGCGCCGCCGAAATCCTTCCAGCGGCGTATGAAGCATCCCGGCGCGGAGCGGAGGGACCCCCGTAGCGAAACGACCTGCCTGCGCCATTGCAACTCTCCGCGCGGAGGGAATCGGTGGCGAAGCCGCCGAAAAGAATCTTGAGCGTTGCGCCCACCCGCGCAAAGCTCCAAATGTCCAGAAAGCCGGCGTACTTCGGAGTCCTAAATAAGAAACGAATGTCATCCCGACCGAAGCGCCGCCGATATCTCTCCAGCGGTGTGTGAAGCATCCCGGCGCAGAGCGGAGGGACCCTTAGCCTGCCCTGAGCGAGTCGGCGTCAGACGGCGAGTCGAACGGGTAGCGAAACGAACTGCCTGCACCATCGCAGCTCTCCGCGCGTAGGGAATCGGTGGCGAAGCCGCCGAAAAGAATCTGAAGCGTTGCGCCCGCCCGCGCGGGCTCGAAATGTCCGGGTTGCCGACCAACCAGACCCGACCACACCAAACCCTGAGTTGTCATCCCGAGCGGAGCGCTTTAGGGGCCCCGTCGCGCTGGCGCGATGGGGTAAGCGGAGCCGAGGGACCTGCTTTTGTCTTTCTGCCTCTGTCGTGCGAAACGTCCGGGTTGCCGACCTCACGCCAGCTACAGGTCCCCGCGCCGTATGATCGCTCGTGGATTGAGAGGGGAGATGGCCCGCGATGTGGAGACGGCGATGGAAGTTGTTCGGCAGGCTGGCCTCGGACGAGGGCTTCACTCTCGCGTATGGCAACAAGAGTGTCACTTACAGCGATAACCGCGGTTCGTTTGAGCTTGGATTTGAAGATGGTTATCTATTGCCGCCGCCTCACCAGATCAAAGGCGAACCGATAGAGCTGTCGGCTTCCGATGCGGAAATCATTACGAGCCGCGTCCTCGATGGACTCAGATCGGATCGCAAATCGGCTCAGATTTTTCGCCACCGTTGAACCGCTGCCGCTCGAACAGGACCTAAGGTCGACGACACGACCATGAGCGTTCTCACCGCTGTAGAATGTCGCACAATCGCGCCAATATCAGGGGGGAGAGGTGGACGCCGGTGGAGATAGGCAGAGTCAATCCGATCCTGTCAATGAATATCGTTCCGCTCGCAGAGCAAGATCGGGAATCTCTTCAGCAGTTGGTACCTGATCTCGTCCGGAACAACTCAACAATTGCAGCCAGTTTCGTCGGACGCGAACTGATCCTCAGCGGAGAGGATGAAGAGCAGTTGGAAACCGTATGCGACCGCATCCGCAGTCGCCAGATTGCCAATATCGGGCCGCTCCGAGTCAAGTATCGGGAGTCAATTCGACAGTCTGCCGAAGCCGAGGGCAAGTACATTCGGCAAACTGGTGGTCGGGGCAACTATGGGCACTGCAGGCTCAGGCTTGAGCCGAGCGAATCAGTTTTCGATTTCGTCACCGAGATTAGGGGCGGCGTGGTGCCGGACAGGTTCTTCGCCCCGATTGAGAGCGGAATTCGCGAGGCGGCAAAGGAAGGCGTTCTCGCTGGCCACGAGATGGATGGATTCAGGGCTACGCTGATCGACGGAAGCTTTCACGAAGTGGACTCGAACGAGATGGCATTCAAAATCGCTGCCTCAATCGCGTTCAAAGAAGCTGCCAGGAAGGCGAAGCCGGTCCTGTTGGAGCCCATAATGTCGGTGCGCGTGACAACGTCGGAACGGCTCACTGCCGGAATCGCCGCTGATATTGCACGGCGGCGCGGCAGGGTCCTGAGCGTCGATGATGACGAGGTGGGCCGCGTGGTTTCCGCGTTCGTACCGCTCGCGGAAACACTTCGGTCGAGTCCCTGCGGACGACCCGCGTATCCCATGCGATTCGCAGGTTACGATGTCAAGGAGGCGGAAGACGGGTATGCCGATCCAGAATCCGGTGTACCGGTTATTAAGCCCAAGCTTCCCAAGACAGGAAGCGGTGCGGCTGCTGCCGAGCCGACGTCGTAGTTGCCCAATCACCGGAAACCCTGAAGTCTCGTGAGCCAAGCCCGGATGCAATCGCCGCAGTACCTCCGTACCCTTCGCCCTCGCGTTTTTCCTTGCTCTAAGTTCGCGTCTCCGCCACACTGGAAATGAAGGAAAAGCTCTGTCCGCCCGACGCGAACAGAGCTTTTGATTTTGCGGTTCAGCTTTTGCCTTTTGAATCCCGATGCGCCCGGCCCAGGCCGGCTCCGCGGTGGCTCTTTGAGACGTCAGGTCTTCGTTCAGAAGGGGTCTTGCCCCACAGTGCGGTCCGCCGAGGCTCCGCCGACTGCAAGTTCTTTGCCTTATCGCACATGCAGCTCAGGCCCTCAGTAAGTGCTTTGTTTTGACACACCTGCGCAAGCCGCATCCGCAACTACTTTGTTTGTCGCACTTGCGCATCGTGCGATTTTTTTTCCGCGGATGCCACTCAGCGCCGAGCCGCGCGCTCGTGTCGAGCCGCCTTCCGCTCTGCTATACTCAACCGTTGCGGGCATTCCCGGAAGTCGCTCAATCTCCGGCCGTTTGCCCCAAATCTCCCGCGAGACAAGCGATTTTTTGAGGTTTCCATGTCCGGCCATTCCAAATGGGCGACCATTAAGCATAAAAAAGGGGCGCTCGACGCCAAGCGCGGCAAGATCTTCACCCAGCTGATTAAGGAAATCACCATTGCCGCCAAATCCGGCGGCGATCCCGACGGCAATCCGCGCCTCCGCTCCGCCATCGTCGCGGCCAAGGCCGAGAACATGCCGAACGACAATATCAAGCGCGCCATCCAGCGCGGCACCGGCGAATTGCCCGGCGCCACCTACGAGGAAATCACCTTCGAAGGCTATGGCCCCGGCGGCGTGGCGCTGATCGTCGAAGCCACCACCGACAACCGCAATCGCGCCGTCTCGGAAATCCGCCACACCTTCGCCAAGCACGGCGGCAACCTCGGCGAGCCGAACTCGGTCCGCTTCATGTTCTCGAAGAAGGGCATCATCGCCGTTCCCAAAGAAGCAGCCGACGAAGAGAAGCTGATGAACATCGTGCTGGAAGCCGGCGGCGAAGACCTGAACGATGAAGGTGACACCTGGGAAATCATCACCGAGCCCGCCTCCTTCGAAGCGGTCGCCCAGGCTGTGCGCGACGCGAAGATCGAAACGGTCATGTCGGAAGTCACGATGGTCGCCTCGACCTATACGAAGCTCGAAGGCACGAGCGTCGGGCAGATGGTCCGCCTCCTCGAAGCCCTCGAAGACCACGACGACGTGCAGCACGTCTATTCGAACTTCGACATGGACGCGAAACAGCTGGAGGAAGTCACCTCCTGAGCGCCACCGAAGGTGCCGCGAAGGATCTGCGGTATCGCTTGGGGCCGCCTGCAGGCGGCCTTTCCTTTGCCCGAAGCTCCACGGAGAAAATGCTGTCACGATGAGTCCCCGCCGATTCGCTCCCCTCGCGTCCTGTTTCGCACTGGCCTGCGTTTCCGCGCTGCTGCTCCTGTCCGGCACGCCCGCGCCGGCTCAGACGAACACGTCCGACATCGCGTCCGACGCTCCGGCGCGCTCCGCCCTCGCCAAACGTCCCTGGGAATACGGCCCGTTCTTCCAGTACATGAACGGCGCCGGCGACCGTTCCGACTTTCACTTTGCCGCTGCCGGAATGCGATTGGGTAAGGTCATCACTCCTCCGCTCCTTCACGGATTCCTCCGCGGCCAGTTTGAATACGCGGGCGAGATCATGCCCTACTGGCAGGCCTTTACGCCCGCGCCGCACACCCAGCCGCAGGTCTACTACGACCCGGTCACCGGCCTGGATTACGAGGGCACGATTGGCGTGGGCGGCGGCACCTTTACCGGCGTCAGCCTTACGCCCATCATCCTGCGCTGGGACTTCACGCCCCGCCGTCGCATCGCTCCCTGGTTCCAGGCCGCGGGCGGGCTGATTTACACCACCCACAAATTTCCCCCGGATACTCTCGTCCCGCACGGCCAGCCCGGCGGAACCTCGGTCTTCAACTTCTCTCCCCAGGGCGGCGTCGGCATCCAATACTTCCTCAAGCCAGGCCGGTCGCTCATGCTGGCGGTCAGCGGCGTCCACATCTCGTCGGCCTCGCTGGGCGACAAGAATCCCGGCGTGAACGGCAGCGTCGCCTTCCAGATCGGCTACACCTGGTGGAGCCGGAAATAGTTTGTCCCCGCTTTTCTTCATGTAAATCCAGCGCTCGAACGACTACAATCCCCTGTCTGACAGACAGGCCCGACACAGAGGCATTCCTGGCTGACTTATGTCCGACGCTCTGATCGAATGCGTGCCAAACTTCTCGGAGGGTCGCCGTGCCGAGGTCGTCGAGTCGATCGTCGCGGCGATGGCGGTCGAAGGCGCCCGCCTGCTGGACTGGTCACTCGACGCCGACCACAACCGCTCGGTGGTAACGCTGGCCGGTCCGCCGGCGGCAGTTGTCGAGGCAGCGATTCGCGGAGCTGGGCGCGCCGCGGAACTGATCGATCTGACCAGCCAGGAAGGCGTTCATCCCCGCATCGGCGCGGCGGATGTGATTCCCTTCGTTCCGGTGCGGGGCGTTTCCCTGGAGCAGTGCGCGCTGCTGGCGCGGCAGGCCGGCACCGAAATCTGGAAGCGGTATCAGGTTCCGGTCTACTTCTACGAAGCGGCGGCGGCTCGTCCGGATCGCGCCCTGCTGGAGGAGGTTCGCCGCGGGCAGTTTGAGGGCCTGCGTGACGCGGTACACCGGGAGCCGGCTCGCCGGCCGGATGTAGGAGGGCCTGCGCTGCATCCGACCGCCGGGGCCTCGGCGGTGGGCGCGCGGCGGTTGCTGATCGCCTTCAATTTGTATCTCGATACCGCGGAGGTGGCCGTGGCCCGCGCGATTGCGAAGGAGATCCGGCAGTCGGGCGGTGGCCTGGCGGGAGTCAAGGCAATGGGGGTTTCGGTCAACGGGCAGGCACAAGTATCCATGAATATTACCGATTACACCCGGACCTCCGTGGGCCATGCCTTTGCCGCGGTGAAGGAAAAGGCCCTCCGGCACGGCGCCGCTCCGGCTCGCGCCGAGCTGATCGGGCTGATTCCGGAGGGGGCGCTTGAGCGAAACAGCGAATGGCTGCGTCTGCTGGATGGATTCGACCCCGAATCGAAGGTGCTGGAGCGGCGGCTGGAGCATCCCTTGCCGTGGCCCGAGAAGCGCTGACGGGAGCCCGAACCCTGGGTACTGTGGGAACCAAGGTTGTAGACCGGTGAACCTGCGGCCCAGCGTAAAATTGACATACGGCGGGGCGCGAGCGAATCGTTTTCCGGCGTTTCGGGGTCCAACACCCCAGCAGGTTTTCCCTATCAACGCTCGGCCGGAAACCCCGGCAGAGGGAGCAGGTTCACAGGTGAGATTCAGCAAGCAGTTGCTTTTCAGTTTTCTTGGAATTCTGGCCGCAGGTGCGGTGCTGGCAGTGCCGGCGCACGCGGCGCAGCTCGACAATGACGCGCAGTCCGCGATTCCCCACGACGTGCAGCAGCTGATCGTCGTGGACTACCGGGTGATGCAGAACTCGCCCGCGGCCATGAACCTGAAGTCGCGGATTCTGCCTCCGGAACTGAAGCAACTGGAAACAGCTCTGAAGAGCTCCGGCTTCAACGAAAACGACGATGTCGAGGAGCTGGCCTTTGCGGCCTACCGCATGGGCGCCAGCAGCAGCAATATCAAAGTGGTGGGTCTGGCGCAGGGGCAGTTCCAGTTGAGCGACATTATGGCGAATTTTCAGAAGCGGAAGATTAAGCCGATGATGATTCGCAACAACAAGCTGTATCCGATGGGCGCCAGCGGCATGCTGGTCACCTTTCTGAACCCCACGACGATGCTGTTTGGGTCGAGCGATGCCATCAAGCCGGCGCTCGATTGCCGCGACGGCCTGGCTCCGTCTTTCCAGACCAACAGTAATATGCTGGCTGCGATGCAGCAGGTCGATACGGAGCCGCTGTGGAGCATTCTCGATCAGGAAGGCACCCAGTACATGATGCATTCGCTGCTGGGGCAGGCCGCGCAGCTGACCGATTATGAGCAGGTGCGGAAGCGGCTGCTGAGTTCGAGCTACACCATGAACTTCAACAATGGCGTGAAGTTTTCGCTGTTCGTGGCAACCTCCGACACCTTCACCGCGGCGACCATGTCGTCGCTGCTGAACGCGGCGGCGATGTACGAGAAGGTGAGCGGGACGGCCATTGAGAAGCAGGCGATTGATGACACGACGATCGACTCCGCTGCGGGGATGCTGAGCGTAAAGTTCGATGCGTCGGACAGCCAGTTCTCCGCGCTGCTGCAGTCGCCGCTGTTCCAGAACGTGGTGCGGTAAACGGAAAGAACGTTCATCGAAATGGCCGAGGCGCGATCCTCGGCCATTTTTCTTTTTGGGCGGATCAGCCGGCCGCAAGCATCTTCTCGAGCCCCGCTTCGTCAATGACCTCGACGCCTAGCTCGCGGGCCTTGTCGAGTTTGGAACCCGCGTCTTCTCCCGCCACGAGGTAGTTCGTCTTTTTGCTGACCGAGCCGGAGACGCGGCCGCCGGCGGTTTCGATTTTGGCTTTCGCCTGGTCCCGCGAGAGGTTCGGCAGCGTGCCGGTGAGGACGAAGGTGCGGCCTTCGAGCTGCGAGGTTCTCTTGCGCTTCTCGGCGGTCATGGTGACGCCGGCCTTTTCAAGATGGGAAACCAGGTCGCGGTTGCGGGACTCGTCAAAGAACTCGCGAATGGCCTGAGAGACGCGAGGACCGACCTCGTTGACGCGCTCCAGATCCTCGGCGCTGGCAGCCATCAAAGCGTCGATCGAGCCGAATTCCTCAGCCAGGAGCTGCGCGGTCCGTTCACCGACGAAGCGGATGCCCAGGCCAATGAGGACACGCGCCAGCCCGGCTTTCTTCGAGGCTTCGATTTCGGCAAGGAGGTCTTTGCGTTCCTTGGGGCCGACCAGAGCCTGGGTGCGGCTCTTCGTCTGGCCAGTCTTTTTGTCGGTGGTGGTGACTTCGTGCTGGAGCTGGGCGAGCTGCTCGTCGGTGAGGAAATAGAGATCGGCGATGCTGCGGACGAGTTTGCGTTCGAGAAGCTGCGCGACCACGGCTTCGCCGAGTCCTTCGATGTTCATGACGCCGCGGGAGGCGAAGTGGAGCAGGCTGCCGAGCAGGCGCGCCGGGCAGTCGATGTTGACGCAGCGGTAGTCGACCTCGCCTTCGCTGCGGACAATCTCGCTGTTGCACTCAGGACAGCGAGCAGGGAAGTGGAACTTTTTGTGACCGCGGGGATGCTCCTTGTCGTGGACCACCTCGACGACCTTGGGGATGACGTCGCCGCCGCGCTCGACTTTGACGAAGTCGCCGATGAAGAGTCCGAGGCGCTCGATTTCATCGGCGTTGTGGAGAGTAGCGCGAGAGACGGTCGTGCCCCCGATGGCAACAGGAGTGAGCCAGGCGACGGGCGTGAGCTTGCCGGTGCGGCCAACCTGAGTTTTGATGTCCTCGACCTGGGTGATGCCGCCGCGCGCGGTGAACTTGAAGGCGACGGCCCAGCGGGGGGCGCGGCCGGTATATCCAAGGCGGCGCTGCACCTCGGTGGAGTTGACCTTGATGACGACGCCGTCGATTTCGTAGCCGAGCTTTTCGCGATCCTGCTCGGCGCGCTGGACAAAGGCGAGGACCTTGTCCACCGAGGGCATGGCTTCGCGGTGGGGATTGACGCGGAAGCCGAGAGCAGTGAGAGCGTCGAGCGCTTCGGCCTGGTCGGGCAAGAGGTCTTCGCCGCGCTCGGTGAGGAGAAAGTAAGCGTAAAAGTCGAGGCGGCGCTGGGCAACGATGTTCGGCTCAAGCGTGCGAATGGTTCCTGCCGCGTAGTTGCGGGGATTGGCGGCGGGTTCAAGTCCCTGGGCCTCACGCTCCTCGTTGGCTTTACGGAAGGCGGCGAGCGGCATCAGGATCTCGCCGCGGACTTCAAAGGTGGGAGGAACGTGCGCCTTCTTCAGCGTGGCTGCCGGAATGGAGAGCGGTACAGAGCGAATGGTGCGGACATTGGTCGTCACGTCTTCGCCCGTAGTGCCGTCGCCGCGGGTAAGACCGCGCGCCAGATGCGCGGAACCATCAGCCGCCTCACGGTAGTGGAGAGCCATCGACAGGCCGTCGAGTTTGTACTCGCAGACATACCCGATCTTGGCCCCCTCGCCGGCCAGGGCGTGCACGCGGCGGTCCCATTCGCGGAGCTCCTCTTCGCTGGTGACATTGTCGATCGACAGCATGGGGCGCGAGTGCGCGACCTTGGGGAACCCTTCTTTGGGCTTGCCGCCGACGCGCTGCGTAGGAGAGTCGGGCGTGACGAGGGCCGGGTGCTCGCGCTCCAGGCGCTGCAGCTCGCGCATGAGGTCGTCAAACTCGGCGTCGGAGATCGCCGGCTGGTCGAGGACGTAGTAAAGACGCTCGTGGTGACGGATCTTGTCGCGGAGCAAGGCGACCTTTTTGGCGGCGTCGGTTTCGGCGGCAGAGGAAGCGTGGGTCATCGCCTCTCAGGATAATCGGGCGAGGGGAGGGCTGGGCAGGTTAGAACGTCCTTTCGCTGACGACAGGCGAGCCATGGCCGGCGAAGCACAGCTACGGGCGCGGTGCCGACCGATATAATCCGTGACGATGGAAAAGCATGTTCTGGATGAACTGAAGCGGCGCAACCGTCTGGCGGAAGAGGGTGGCGGCGCGGAGCGGCGCGCCAAACAGCACAAGGAAGGCAAGCTGGGGGCGCGGGAGCGGATCGCGTTGCTGCTGGATGAGGGCACGTTCGAGGAGACCGATCGGTTTGTCACGCACCGCGCCACCGATTTTGGCATGGCGGAGAAACGGATTCCGGGCGATGGCATTGTGACCGGGTATGGGCGGATCGATGGGCGGACCGTGTTTGTCTTCGCGCAGGATTTCACGGTCTTCGGCGGGTCGCTGTCGGAGGCGAATGCCGGCAAGATCGTGAAACTGATGGAGACGGCGATGCGGGTGGGCGCGCCGTTGATCGGGCTGAATGACTCCGGAGGCGCTCGTATTCAAGAAGGCGTGGTGTCGCTGGCGGGCTATGCGGACATCTTTCTGCGCAACACGCTGGCCAGCGGCGTGATCCCGCAGATCTCGGCGATTCTGGGGCCGTGCGCGGGCGGAGCGGTATACTCGCCGGCGATTACCGATTTCATTTTGATGGTGGACAAGACGTCGTACATGTTCGTGACCGGTCCGGACGTGATCAAGACGGTGACGCACGAGGAGGTGACCAAGGAAGCGCTGGGCGGAGCAACGACGCACAACGAGGTGTCGGGGGTCGCGCACTTTATGGCGCACGACGATGCCGAATGCCTGGCGATGATCCGCGAGCTGCTGAGTTTTCTGCCCTCGAACAACCTGGACGATCCGCCACGGCGGCCGTGCACAGATCCGGTGGACCGGGCCGATCGGGAGCTGGACAATCTGGTGCCGACGGAATCCAACCTGCCCTACGACATCAAGCAAGTCATCGAGCGCATCATCGATGACGGGTATTTCTTCGAGGTGCACGAACATTATGCGAAAAACATGGTGGTGGGCTTCGCGCGCATGAATGGCCGCCCGGTGGGCATCGTGGCGAATCAGCCGGCGTTCCTGGCCGGGGTGCTCGACAATCACGCCAGCGTGAAGGGCGCGCGGTTCGTGCGATTCTGCGATGCCTTCAACATTCCGCTGATCACGCTGGAGGACGTGCCGGGATTTTTGCCGGGGACGCAACAGGAGTACGGCGGGATCATCCGCAACGGGGCGAAGCTGCTGTTTGCGTTCGCGGAGGCGACGGTGCCGAAGATTCTGGTGATCACGCGAAAAGCGTATGGCGGCGCGTACTGCGTGATGAGCTCGAAGCACATCAGAACCGATGTGAACCTGGCATGGCCGACGGCGGAGATTGCTGTGATGGGGCCGGAGGGCGCAGTGAATATCGTCTACGGGCGTGAGCTGGCAGCGGCGATGCGCGAGGCAGAGTCGAAGGAAGGCAAGCTGAGCGAAGACCGGCGCACAGAGGTGCTGGCGGAGGCGAAGGCAGCGCGTGTGCATGAGTTCCGGGAGCAGTTTGCGAATCCATATGTAGCGGCGGAGCGGGGCTATGTGGACGCGGTCATTCTGCCGCACGAGACGCGGCGGCGGCTGATTGCGGCGCTGGAGATGCTGGATGGGAAGCGGGATAGGAATCCGCCGAAGAAGCATGGGAATATTCCGCTCTGACGAGCGGGGCTCGTCAGAGCGGCAGGGGATAGGGTGTAGGGCTTAGGGTGTAGACGATCGGGGGCAGAGATGATGCCAGTGAGTATGGAGACGGCGGATCATTACGTCTGGGGCGAGCAACAGGGCCCGGCGTGCGACGGCTGGCATCTGGTGCGCAGCGAGGCGCTGAGTGTGATTGAGGAACAGATGCCGCCAGGGGCTCGCGAGGAGCGGCATTTCCATACCAGGGCGAGGCAGTTCTTCTATGTACTGGAAGGTGAGCTGACGCTGGAAGTGGATGGTCGCGAGCACGGGCTGGGCGTGGGGCAGGGCATGGAAGTGCCGCCGGGCGCACCGCACCAGGCGCTGAATGCCACCCGGGAAGCGGCACGATTCCTGGTGATCTCATCGCCGCCGGGACAGGGGGATCGAAATACAGGGAACAGGGAATAGGCAATAGGCAACAGAAACGAACCAGGGAACAGGCAATAGGCAACAGAAATCGCGCCGGGCCCGACCGAAGTCGGGCGGTGGCACGCAGCCATAGCGGCTTACCGTTCATCGAACGGGTGTAGCATGACGAAACAACTCAGGAGGCCCTGCGATGAGTTCCCCCGCTCAGAAGCGTATTGTCCTGCCTCGTTCCGAACGCGCGGTACCCGCGAACGCGACCCGCATCGGACCCACCCAGCCGCAACAGGCGATCAGCGTCTCGCTGATCGTGCGACGGAAAAATCCCCTGGATCTGCAGGCGCTGGGCGGCCGCCGCGTGTCGCGCGAGGAGTTCGATCAGCAATATGCGGCGGATCCGGCCGATTTTGAGGCGCTGCGCTCATTCGCTCATCGGCATGGGCTGGCCGTCGACGAGGCCGCGTCGAGCTTGTCGCGGCGAACTCTGGTGGTGCGCGGATCGGCAGCTGCGATGGAAAAAGCCTTCGGCGTCGAGCTGCACGATTACGAGGAGACAGCGGCGGGCCGGCATCCTGGGAGACGCTTCCACGGGTTCACCGGACCGGTATCGCTGCCGGAAACTCATGCGAACCTGATCGAAGCGGTGCTGGGACTGGATGCGCGGCCCATCGCCAAGCCCCATTGCCGATTTCTGAAAGATCTGAAGAAGAAGAAAACTACCAACGCATCGGCGCAGCCGCAACCGTTCAATCCGCCGCAGGTGGCCGAGTTATACGGATTTCCCGCGGGCGTGAACGGGAGCGGGGAAACGATTGGCATTCTGGAGTTGGGCGGCGGTTTCAACACCAGCGACATCGATACGTATTTCCAGGGCCTGGGGCTGACGCCGCCGACCGTCGTGGCTGTATCGGTGGACGGGGGCACGAACTCGCCTGGCGATCCCAACGGCGCCGATGGCGAGGTGGCGCTCGATATTCAGGTGGCGGGCACGATTGCATCGGGAGCACGGATGGCGGTCTATTTTGCGCCGAACACGGATCAGGGGTTTATCGATGCGATCACGACGGCGGTCCACGACACAACGAATCAACCTTCGGTGCTGTCGATCAGCTGGGGTGGGCCGGAGTCGAGCTGGGCGGCGACTTCGATGACCGCGCTGGACAACGCCTGCCAGTCGGCGGCGGCGCTGGGGGTGACGATCACGGTGGCGTCGGGTGATAACGGATCGACCGATGGCGTGAGCGACGGGAAGAACCACGTAGACTTCCCCGCCTCGAGCCCGCACGTGCTGGCGTGTGGCGGAACGGAGCTGATCGGGTCGGGCACGACGATTACCGAGGAGATTGTCTGGGACGATCTGGCCAGCCAGGGTGGTGCGACGGGCGGCGGCTACAGCGCAGTGTTTCCGCTGCCGTCGTGGCAGAGCGGCGTACAGGGAAGCGGGCGCGGTGTGCCGGATGTGGCCGGCAACGCGTCGCCGGAGAGCGGCTACAACATCCTGGTGGACGGGCAACAGGAGGTGGTGGGGGGAACGAGCGCCGTCGCTCCGTTGTGGGCGGCGCTGGTGGCGCTGCTGAATCAGCAGAAGGGCGCATCGGTGGGGTTCATCAATGCGGCCCTCTACAGCGACCAACCCGATTGCCGCGATATTACGCAGGGGAATAACGGCGCTTATCAGGCAGGCCCGGGGTGGGATGCCTGCACCGGGCTGGGCTCACCGAACGGGCAGGAGATAAGTCAGGCAATAGGGAAGAGGCAATAGGCGACGTCTGCGCCTGACCTCAGTAGATCTCGCGGTGAAAGAGGTTGTCCTTTTCTTTGCAGGGCGCGCAGTTGCAGCCGACTGCGCAGACGACCAGGGCCGCCACACCGACAGTGATCAGAATGGCCGGCAGATAACTGCTCAGGTGGGACAGGCGAGAAAGCAAATCGTGCATGTTCAGGAACCACATCGTCAGTTAGCTCCTTTAGTGTGACACCTGAACGCCCGTTCAGGTTTGCTTCATAGAGGAGAGTAGGCCATGATCGCAAAAAAATGGGTGTGGAGATATGGCGTTTTAGGTGGATTTCCACGGTAACTTTGGGAAAGTACCGATTTGGGAATCCGAAGGGCCCTTTTCTTCCCAGAAATGCTTTCACTATCGCCATGCAACTCATTGACAAACAGGTTACTTATCGTCTTAAAAAGCGCATGAGTCCCGCGGCCGGCAGTTCCGGGGCCAGGAAGGCGCGTGGGGCTCCCAGGGACTGGGTGAGGGCCTCGGCGGCAAAATAGCCGCTGCGGGCGGCTCCCTCCATGGTGGCGGGCCAGCCGGTGGCGGTCCAGTCGCCGGCTAGAAAAATCCCGGGCCAGGGGCTCGTGGCGGAGGGACGGACAGCGTCCAGAAGAGGGCGGACGGAGTACGTTGCACGCACCTCTTTCACCACGGCAGCCTTGAGCAGATTTGCGGGTTGCGCAGCCGGGAAGAACTGAGCAAGCTCGCCGAGGGCGAGATCGATGATGGCCTGGCGCTGCAGGGGGACGAGGCCGCGGGAGGCGCTGACGACCAGCTCCAGATAGCTGCCTTCGCTGCTGCCGCGCTGGGCGGGCTGCAGGCGCGACTTGTTGAACATCCACTGGATCGTCGTGTCGAGGAGGACTGCGTGGTCGAGGTCCGTAACCTCTCGGTCGAACCATAGGTGAACGCCGGTGATGGGCGAGTGTTCGAACTGAGTGAGACGCGCAGCGAGATCCTCGGCGGCAGCATTCTGTGGGAGACATGGAAGCAGCGCCGCCATCGCTTCAAAGGAGAGCGCGAGGACGACGGCATCGGCAGGAAGGCTGCGGGACGCGCCGCTGGAGGTTGCGGCGATGAGCCAGCGGTTGCCGCATGGGGCGAGAGCCTCGACGCTGGTGCGCAGGCAAACCTCGCCTCCGCGCTCCTCGATGTAGCCGATGGCCCGGTTGTAGAGTTCGCTGAGCGGAACGGCGGGAATGCCCATGCGGCCGGACTGGGGCGACATCAGGAAGGATTCGCGGAAGACTTTGGCGGCATAGTGGACGGAGATGCGGTCGAGGTCTTCATTAAGGGCGGAGACGAGGACGGGCTTCCAGAAGCGATCGATGGCGCGCTGGGTTTGCGCGTGGCGGCGGAGCCAATGGAGGAAGTTCTCACTCGTGTCCGGCGGTAGCCCGGGCATGAACGCAGCCAGACCGCGCGCGATAGCGATCTTGTCGGCCAGGGAGAAGGCGGGCGCGCGCAGGAATGCGAAGGTGGAATGGAAGGGCGCGGGCAGCGGGCCGGGCTCGATCACGCTGGGTGGGCCGCCGGGGGTGAGGAAGGTGAAGCGGTCGTACCAGCAAATCGCTTCGGCGACGCCCAGGCGGCGGTAGAGGTCGATGAGACTGGTGCAGCGGCCGATGAGGACGTGCTGGCAGTTGTCGATGATCTCGCCAGTTCCGGGGTGCTCGTAGGAAGAGGCGCGTCCGCCGAGGTAGGGACGCCGCTCGAGGAGCAGCACGCGGTAGCCGGCGTCTGCGAGAGCGCAGGCAGCGGAGATGCCGGCGATGCCGCCGCCGACGACGGTGACGTTTTCAGGCATGCTGGCTCGCCGTCCCGCTCAGGCGATTGAAGAGGACCTGGAGGAGACCCCGGAGAAGAATGCCGACGCGCGTGGTCAGGGGCACGGAGACGCGTTCGGAGAAGACGTCGAAGCCGCGGCGCTCGATGCGGCGCAGCAGGCGGTGATAGATGGCGATGAGGACCCAGAGGGCGGGACGCGCATCGGGCGCGATGAGCGGCAGCAATTCACGGCCGGAGGCGTAGTAGTCCTCGGCGCGTTTGGCCAGGCTTTCGAGCAGCTCGCGCTGATTGAGGGTCAGGCGAGAGCCGTCATGAAGAGCGGCCAGCTCCTCAATCCGGACGTTGTGGCGGTCGAGGTCTTCCAGAGGCAGATAAATCCTGCCGCGCTCGGCATCTTCGCGGACATCGCGGAGAATGTTCGTGAGCTGGAAGGCGATGCCGGTATCTTCGGCGAGCTTCTCGGCGCGAGGATCGGAGTAGCCGAAGATGCGGATGCAGACCAGTCCGACGACGGAGGCGACATAGTAGCAGTAGCGGCGGAGATCCTCGAAGGTGGCGTAGGTATCCCACGGGAGAACTTCCTGCGCCTCGCCGAAGGCGGCCTTTTCGTCGAGGGTCGTATCGAGATCCATGGCCGTGCCGTGGACGAGCTGGTCGAGCAGATCCATGGGAATGCCGAAGCGCTGGCGGGTATCGGCCAGGGCAAGGAAGACGGGGTCTGACGTCGTGGCACCGGCTGCGGCGCGATGCCAGGCGTCGAGCCACGCGTCCAGGTCGGCGCGGCGCTGGGCGCGGGTGCGGGCTTCGTCGTCAGAGATATCGTCGGCGTGACGCATGAAGGCGTAGACGGCGCAGATGGCGTCGCGTTTCGGTTTAGGCAGAGCCAGGAAAGCGTAATAAAAGTTCTTTGCCTGGCGACGGGCAATTTGGGTGCAGGCCTGGTAGGCGGCGGCGAGTTGGGGGTCTGAAACCCGATCCTGCTCGGGGCCGCGGCCCAGGAGGGTCAAGCCGCGCTCCTCGCGAAGGCTCTCTGCGTGAGCGCGCGCAGCAGAAGCCCGAGCTTGCGCGGTTTCGAGATCGCCGGACGGTCGCGAAGAACGTCATAGTCCTGGCGTCGGATGGCGCGCAGAATCTCCATGCCGCCGCGGGAGAAGAGGTCGATGTCGAGGGCGAGCTCCGCATCGACCTTGCCGATGAGGGGAAGGCCGGCCTGAAACAGATCCCGGGCATAATCGACTTCGTATTGCATCAGCCGGCGGAACTCCGGCGTGAAATGGCGGGCGGCGAGGCTCGCCTCGTCCACATGAAAGCGGTCCAGGTCCTGCTGGGGAAGGTAGAGGCGGCCCCTGGCATAGTCCACGCATACATCCTGCCAGAAGTTGGCGAGCTGGAGGGCGGTGCAGGTCTTGTCGGAAAGCGCGAAGCGTTCGTCGTCGCGGTAACCGCAGGCGTAGAGCACGATACGTCCGACGGGATTCGCGGAGTAGCGGCAGTAGCCAAGAACCTCGTCCATGGTGGCGAAGCGGGTAACGGTCTGGTCCTGGCGAAAGGCGACGAGCAGGTCGGCGAAGGGTTCTTTGGGGATGTCGCAGGCGCGGATGGTCTCGGCCAGAGCGACGAAGACAGGGTGGCGGACTTCGCCGCGATAGCAGGCGTCCAGTTCGGCGCCCCAGAGGTCGAGCAGGGCCAGGGATGCGTCGCGGTCGCCCACCTCGTCGCCGAGGTCATCGGAGACGCGGCAGTAGGCGTAGATGGCATGGAAGTGCGGGCGCAGGCGTTTGGGCAGAAACCAGGAAGCGACGTGGAAGTTCTCGTAGTGGGTTTCGGCCAGGCGCCGGCACCAGGCGCGCGCTTCATCGAGCGTGGGCGGAATCGCCGGGATGCGGTACTCGGACGGGAGCGCCGACCATCCCTTTTCGATCAAGTCATGCTGTGCGGTGTCGACGGACATTGCCGGATCAGGGGATGATGGCGGTTTTGATATCGCCCGCGCGGTTCATGAGACGGCGGAAGACGCGATTCAGCTCCGAGAGCGGGGCCCGGCTGGTGATGGTATCGCTGCAGCGGAATTTCCCGCTGACGATCAGGTCAAAAGCCTTGCGAGCGGCTGCGGGAGTGTGATGGAAGCTGGCGCGGAGGGTGATGTTGTTGTAGTGGAGGCGATTGGTATCCAGTTCGACTTTAGTGCCGGCTGCGCATCCGCCGAAGAAATTGACGGTCCCGCCTTTGCGGACCATATCCACGGCCCATTGCCAGGCGGTGGGGGTGGCGACCGCGTCAATGGCAAAATCGGCGCCTCGTCGATGAGGGGTCAGGGCGCGCACGGCGGCGATCGGATCGTCGGCCTTAGTGATCTGAACAACGTCAGAGGCGCCGAAGCGGCGGGCGGCGCCGACTTGTTCATCCCGTTTCACAACCGCAATGACGTGGAGGCCGTAAAGCTCAGCCACGCGCATGAACATGAGCCCGATGGGCCCCGCGCCGATGATGGCGATGGTGTCGCCGGACTGCGGCTGGCACTCATCGAGGCCACGCACCACGCAGGCCAGAGCTTCAGTGAGCGCGGCGTGCTCGAAGGGAACGCCGGTGGGAATGCGGAGCGTGTTGCGCTCGACAATCTGCGCGGGAATGTGCAGATATTGCGCGTAGGCGCCGTTGTTGAAGATGAGATTGTCGCAGAGGTTTTCCTGATCGCGCAGGCAGTAGTAGCATTCGCCGCACGGGGCAGAATTGAGAGCGACAACGCGATCGCCCGCCTGGAAGGCGGTGACGCCCCGGCCGGCCTGATGGACGGTGCCCGCGAGTTCGTGTCCAAAGGGAATGGGCGGCTTGAGCATGCGGGCGTGGTAACCCCGCCGATAGACCTTGAGATCGGTGCCGCAGGTGAGTGCGGCGTGAACACGGACAACGATTTCCCCAGCGCCGGCGCGAGGCATGGGGACCTGTTCAATACGCAGGTCCTCGCGGCCATGCAGCACGGCGGCTGTCATATGCGCTGCCATCTTTTCTATTGTCTCAAATTATGGGTGAATGAACACTTTCATGGATTGCGGGCCTGGGTTCGAGGCGACCTGGATGGCCTGGACGGAGTCCTCCAGAGAGAAACGGTGGGAGATGAGGCGCGTGAGGTCAAAGTCGGTGCGATAGCCGCCGAAAACGAGATCTGTGACCTCGCCGTTGAGTTCGAACGAGGAGCTGTAGGAGCCGACCAGGGACTTTTCATCCATGCAGACGACGGCCGGATCGAAGATGGCCTCGCCGTGCTGGGTGGCGGCAAAGAGCAGGATGCGGCCGCCGGGGCGGGCGGCGTCCATGGCTGTGCGAATCAGCGCGTTGCCTCCGACGGCGAGGATGACGGCATCGGCTCCGCGGCCTTCGCTGGCGGCATGAGCGGCGGCGACGACGTCTTCTTTGCTGGCGTCGATGGGGTATTCGAGCCCATAGTACGCGGCAATGGCATGGCGCGCCGGGTAGAGATCGGAGGTGAGAACTTTGGCGCCTGTGCGCGCGGCAATGGAGGCCAGCAGGATGCCGATGGGCCCCTGGCCGATGACGAGGACGGTTTCGTCGGGAGCAAGGTTGAGGTTGCGGATGGCCTTGTAAGTGGTGTTCACCGGCTCGACAAAGGCGGCCTGCTCAAAGGGAACGCCGTCAGGAACCCTGACGAGGCCGCGGTTGACGATCCACGGCATCACGCGGACGTACTCGGCGAAGCCGCCGCCGGAGGGCTCAAAGCCGGCGGTGCAGCCGACCCGCTTGTAGTCATTGCACTGGGCGAAGGTCTTTTTGCGGCAGTAGTAGCAGTGGCCGCACGGCGTGTGGTGAAAAACCATGACCCGGTCGCCGACAGCAAAATCGCGCACGCCATCGCCGATGGCCGCGATGATACCGGCGGTCTCGTGTCCGAAAATGCGGGGCGCGGAATGGGAGCCGGTGTGGATCTTCTTCAGGTCCGTCCCGCAGACGCCGCAGGCATGTACGTGGATCAGAACTTCGCCGGCGCCGATCTCGGGAACTGGCACGGTTTCCACACGGACGTCGTTGATACCGCGGTAAACCGCAGCGCGCATGGTTGTGGGGATTGGGGCGAAGTGCTGCTGCAATTCGTTTGAGGTCGCGGTAGCCATGGGGACTCTGAGGATCACTTTATCGAACCAGAGAGGGAGCGCGAAACAAAATTCGACAACTCCCGGGCCGCCTGACGGCTGTTTAGGCCGAGACGGCGCAGCGGTCCCCACCAGGAGGGATGCACGAGAGCCCATGCAAGGAAGGCCGGGACCCGCAATTGGCCGTCCGGTGTGGTGAAGCGGCTGAAGTCGGGGAGCCGGTCGTTGGGGCCGTCGGTGACGGCCTTAAAGCAGAGAAACCTAAGGCTCTGAGCACGAGCAAAACGGGCGACGGCGGCGGCCTCCATATCGACCAGGGTCGCCTGGTACTGCTCAGCCAGGTGGCGCTTGGCCTCGGGGTCGGCCACGCGATCGAGGGTCACCAGGCGCTGGGGCTTGATTGGGCCCGGGGATGGGTTCGGCAACAGGTCTGTGGGGAAGCGCTCGCCGGTCGCGACGTCGATCACTTCGCGGATCGCGCACGCATCGGGCGGCCGCAGCCCGCAGGAGAGCGAACCGGCATAGCCAATGGAGATGAGGGCATCGATGGTGTTGGGTGGGGCCGCGCCCAGAACGGCTTCGCAGGTGCGGGTGACCGCGGCGGAACCCATCCCGCCGGCGGCGGCGAGAATATCGTGGTCGCCAATGCGGCCGCGGAGAACGGCTCCACTGCGTTGCCAGCTGCGGGTGAGCGGCGCCAGTTCCGAGGGCAGGGCGGCGATGAGGGCGAGAGTCATGCCTGGAACTACTTTAGGGCATGGGGGTCTCCCGTTTAAAGGTTGTGGAATATACTGTGGAGTGGAGTCCACAGTCATGGAGACCATTCAGATCGTCATTGATAAGAAGCTTCTGCAGGCTGCCGACCAGGCCGCGCGCCGGACGAAGCGGAATCGTTCCGCACTGGTGCGGGATGCGCTGCGAGAGCATCTTGATCGACTGGAAATGCGCGCAAAGGAAGAGCGTGAACGGCAGGGCTACAAGAGGATCCCGCAAACCGACGAGGAGATCCATCTGTGGGACGGGGAAGCCGTGTGGCCAGCCGAGTAATTCGTGGCGATGTTCGGTTCTATGCCTTTGCATCGCCCGATAAGACAAGACCTGTGGTGGTGCTGACCCGCGAGAGTTCCATCGGTCTTCTTGCCACTGTGACGGTTGCGCCGATTACATCGACCCTGCGTGGTGTGCCGTCGGAGGTTGTCCTGAACGAAGAAGACGGCATGAAGGCGACTTGTGCCGTAAATCTGCACAACACGGCGGTTGTGCCTCTGCGCATGCTGGGAAAACGGATAGCCCAGCTGAGTTCCCTGCGCATGCGGGAAATTTGCGAGGCGCTGCGATTTGCGCTGGGGTGCGACGGGGAGTAGGGGACAGTGGCACGTTGCGGTCGGTTCCGTCGTCAATGGAGCTGGCCGCCCGCTCAATTCTTTGGAATTACAAGATTGCGGAAGATCTTCCATGTGCCATCGGACTGCTTTTGCCAGACCGTCAGATATTGATCGATGATCTTGTTGCCGCCGTTGAAGGTCGCTTCGGCCTGGCCCCATTCATAAACGAAGTTGCCGTGCTGCGTCGATCCCCAGGAACTGACGGAGGCCGAGCGAGCGAGGCCCGTCTTTGCCATCTGCGTTTTCATGTGCTGCTCGATCCGCAGCCGCCCCTGAATGCAGTTGCCGGTGGGACCGCAGTCGACAGCTTCCTCGGAATAGGTCGCGATAATTGGAGCGACATTGCCGGCTTTGACTCCGTCGATCCACGCCTGATTGCCGGCGTCGATTCCCGCCCGGGCAGATGGAGAGATGGGTTGGGTGGTTTGGGCGAGGGTTGCCAACGGGGTAAGAAGCACAGCGGCGGCAACAAACGCGAATGATTGCGTTCGCATGGGGCGTTCCTCCGGAAAGATGAGAACTCACAATGTACTGGAAAACTTTCCGGGTAGATTACCGAAGTCGCAGTGGAAAGGAGAAAGTTTCAGTCCGGTCAGGATTGTGGGGCATATCCGTGCTCGCGGAACCATTCGATAGCGGTGCGGAGGGCCGGATAAACGGGGACGACCCGGAACCCGAGTTCGCGCTCGGCTTTGGCAGACGACGCGAACATCTTCTTTTTGCCCATGCGGACGGCCTCCACGGTGGCGCGCGGCTCTTTGCCGCGGAGTTTGCCAGTGAAGGTCTCGTCGAACAAGGCGAAGACCATGGCGACCGAGTGGGGCACCTTCATGGTGGGCGAGGGCAGGCCGGTGATGGCCGACATCTTGTCGAGGATCTGCTTGAGGGTGAGATTCTCGCCGCCGAGGATGTAGCGTTCCCCGGGACGCCCCAGCGCGGGGTTGAGAGCGTCGGCGTGGGCGCGGGCCACCTCGGCAACATCGACCAGGTTAAGGCCGGTGTCCATGTAGGCGGGGAATTTCTTATTGAGGAAGTCGACGATGATGCGGCCGGTGGGCGTGGGCTTCAGGTCGTTGGCGCCGATGGGAGTCGTTGGGTTGAGGATGAGAACGGACTGTCCGGCGCGCGCGGCATCGATGGCAACCTGCTCGGCCATGAACTTGGAGCGCTTGTAATGGCCGACCATATCCGCGAGCGAAACGGGCGTGGCTTCGTCTGCGATGGTGCCGTCGGAGTGGAAGCCCATGGTGGCGACCGAAGAGGTGTAAACGCAGCGCGGGACCCCTTCTTCGCGGGCGATGCGCAGCAGGGCGCGCGTGCCTTCCACATTGGTGCGATACATCGTCTCGGGATCGCGCACCCAGAGGCGGTAGTCGGCGGCCACGTGCATCACAGCGCCACAGCCGCGGATGGCCGTGCGAAGGGACTCCGGCTCGAGCAGATCGCCGGTGGCGGTCTCTGCGCTCAGGCCTTCAAGATTGGCCAGGTTGCTGGT
The DNA here is from genome assembly GCA_049579805.1 of Acidobacteriaceae bacterium. Classification (GTDB taxonomy): domain Bacteria; phylum Acidobacteriota; class Terriglobia; order Terriglobales; family Acidobacteriaceae; genus Palsa-343. Next base: position 23,547 of record JBAUOP010000077.1, on the reverse strand, counting down.
GCGGCGGGTGAGAATCCGCAGAGCGGCTCCCCGGGTGGCCAGCTCGCGAGCGACGTGGCTGCCGACGAATCCCGTAGCGCCGGTGACGAAGACTCTCATGGGGAAGCCAGGAGCCTGGAGCTGGGGGCTGGGAGCGGAGGCATTATCGCTGCTCCACGGACAGCCAGGAACCAAGCTCGGTGACCGGCAGGCGCACGCCGACGTAGAAGGCTCCGAAGAGGCCGTACAGCGCGGAGGCTTCGTCGAAGCGCATTTCGTAGATGAGCTGCTTGAAGACGCCGGGATTATCGGCGTAGAGATCGACGCCCCATTCCCAGTCATCCAGTCCAATGGAGCCGGAGATGATCTGCTTCACCGTGCCGGCGAAGCGGCGGCCAATGAGGCCGTGGTCCTGCATCATGCGGGCACGGTCGGGCATGGGCGCGGAGTACCAGTTCACCTGCTCGCCGCGCTTCTTGTCCATGGGATAGAAGCTGAGGTATTTCGCTTCGGGGATTGACGGGTACAGGCGCGCAGACATCGCAGTCGCCTGGCGAGCCATCGTGTCGCGCACGCGGGCGTCCCATGGTTCCGAGTACGGTTCAACGTTCTCGGCGGCGAGCTGCGCATAGAGCTTCGAAGAGGATTCGTACAGGCCAAGCTCCACGATGGAAAGATAGGAGTGCGTCGGTTGCAGAAAGCTGCCGAATTCCGTGCGCGCCAGGTCGCGCTCCACCTGCGCCAGCTGCTCGATAGCGTCGCGGAAGTGGACGAGCATCAGATCGCCCTTATGCCCCAACTGGGCGAAAACGGCCGACTGATTCGGACGGCCTTCCGAGGCGCCTTTTTCAAGGGGCGCGAGCAGCGAGGAGGCCTCGCCGATGACGCGCTGGCGGCCCGCGGCGTCGAGGCGTCGCCAGGCCGGCCAGTCGAAGCGGAACATCTGGTGCAGCAGGCTCGAACCGTCGAGCGTAAGCGGAAAGGGGGGCAATGCGGGCAATGGAGCCTCCGAGGAACAGGGTACAGCGTTCAGGGTACAGGGTGCAGGGCGTCGAGCTCAGCGCGTTGACGTGGATTCGTCGGCGTAGAACTCGGCGATCTCGCGGGCATATTTTTGCGCGACCACGCGGCGGCGGAGCTTGAGACTGGGCGTCAGCTCACCGGAGTCCAGCGACCACTCGTCGGGAACGAGGCGAAAGCGCTTGATGGTTTCGAAGTTGGCGAGGGTGGCGTTCACCTTGTCGATGACGGACTGGTATTCGGCGCGGACCTTTTCATTGTTGACCAGCTGCGAGCGAGCCTCTGCCGCAATGCCGTGCTCTTTGGCCCACGGTTCGAGGGCAGCAAAGTTCGGGGCGATGAGCGCCGAGGCGAATTTGTGGCGATCCCCCACCAGCGCGCAGTTGCTGACGAGCACGCTGGCCTTGAGTTTGTTTTCGATCGGCTGCGGCGCGATCATTTTGCCGCCGGAAGTCTTAAGCAGTTCCTTCTTGCGGTCGGTGATGAAGAGGAAGCCATCAGCATCGATATGGCCGATGTCGCCGGTGTGGAACCAGCCGTCTATATCGATGGCTTCGGTTTCACTGCGGCCTCTCCAGTAGCCCTGGAAAATGCTGGGGCCGCGGACCAGCAGCTCACCGTCGGCGGCAATGCGGCATTCGACATTGGGCAGCAGCCGGCCGACCGAGCCCATACGGTTCGCCAGTGGTGTATTGATCGCGATGACCGGCGAGGTTTCCGTCAGCCCGTAGCCCTCGAGAATACGAATGCCCATGGAGGCGAACCAGTGGGCGGTATCGATGCCGAGGGGCGCGCCGCCCGCGATGAAGTAGCGGACGCGTCCGCCGAATCCGGCGCGCAGCTTTTTGTAGACCAGCGCGTCGGCCAGCTTCCAGGAAACGGACGATGGAGTTCGCCCCGCGGCAATCTCTTCGCGATGCGGGTGGCCGGCAGCCTGAGCACGAGCAAAAAGGCGCCGCTTGATACCGGACTCGGAAGCGCGCTGCTCGGCCACCTGGCGGACCTTCTCGAAGACACGCGGCACCGCGACGAGGATGGTGGGATGGATCGCCTGCATCGCCTCCGGGAGCTTGTCGAACGACGGGCAATAGGCCACCAGAACGTTTTTCGCGTAGAGAGCGTAATCGAGGTGGCGCGCCGTGATGTGCGAAAGAGGCAGGAAGGAAATACAGGCGTCGGTGGGCAGGAGACCGAAGGCGTCCAGCGAGTAGTTGAGGTTGCTCGCAATGTTGCCGTGCGTGAGGAGCACCCCTTTCGGCTCGCCGGTGGTGCCGGAGGTGTAGATCAGCGTGGCAAGATCGCCGGGCTCGACGGTGCGGGCCGTCCGCTCGAAATCAGGATCTGGATGGCCGCTCCCGTGGCTGAGCAGCGAAGCGAAAGTGTCGGCGCCAGGCAGCGCTTCCTCGTCCATGATGACGACGTGCTCGAGCATCGTGGCGTCGCGGATGGCAGCGATCTTGTCGTACTGCGTACGGGTGGAGAGAAAAATCGCGCGCGAGCCGGAGTCGGCCAGCAGCGGCGCAATCTGCTCTGCCAGCAGTGTCGGATAGATGGGGACGTCAACAACGCCCAGGGCCAGGCAGGCGAAGTCCGCGACCGCCCACTCCCAGCGATTTTCGGAAAGAATCGCAACGCGGTCGCCGTTGCGGATGCCCCACGAGGTGAGCGCGGCGGCAACGGCGCGGACCCTCTGAGCGAATTGCTCCGAGGAGATGGGCTGCCAGGAGCCGGCGGCGTCCTGCCATAAGATGGCACGATCGCGGCGGCTTTCCGCCATCGTGAAGAAGATATCGTTCAGCGTTTTTAGCTGGAGCACGCGCGACTACTCTATCGGAGCCGCCCCGGCGGCGCAAGGGTTCTCCGCAGGTTCAGTGGCTGTCCGGTGCCGCGTTCTGCGGCGGCCCTCCCTGCAGGCCGAGCGTTTCGGCGTTGGCGCGCATGGCCGCAATGCAGTTGGCGATGTGGCCGTCGAGCGGAACCTCGAGTTCAGCCGCGCCCTTCACGATGTCGTCGCGGTTCACGCCGCGGGCGAAAGCTTTGTCCTTCATCTTTTTCTTCACGCCGGCGATCTCCACGTCGTGGATCGATTTCGTCGGCTTCACCAGGGAGCAGGCAGTCAGGAAGCCAGCGAGTTCGTCGCAGGCAAAAAGAGCCTTCGCGAGCTGCGTCTCGCGCGGAACGCCGGAATATTCGGCATGGCCGAGGATCGCCGTACGAACTTCTTCCGGCCAGCCCTGTTCAGCGAGGATCTTATTGCCGACAAAGGGATGTTCTTCCGCGGAAGGATGCTTCTCATAATCGAAATCGTGGAGCAGGGCGGTGGCCGACCAGATGTCGAGCAGCGCAGCGCGTGGTTCCCCGGTGAGGCCGAGGGCATCGGCATGGCGCTCAGCGTAAGCGCGGACGCAGCTCTCCACGGCGAGCGCATGTTTGATGAGGCTCGGCGACTGAGTGTGCTCGTTCAGGACCGTCCAGGCATGTTGGCGTGTGAAGGAAGCGTCAGGCATCGGGGCCATCTCCGTTTTCGGTTTTTCCTGGTTTTTTCACGGAAACTTCGGGGAGTCTCGCACTTTTCACTTGACAAGGAGGATACCCTCCCGGCAATGTATTTCAAAGGCTGAGATTGGCGTTAGCCGAATCAGCCCGGATCGCACGCTCTGGCGTTCCGCACAATTTATGGCAACTTCGTTAGCAACTGTTGAGACCCGTGAGGTACTTCGTTGCGACTTCTGTAGCCTGGTGCAATTCCGCACGTCGAATTCCCTGTGCAGGCGTTGCCGCAAGCCCCTCGAAATTGAAGAACCCGAACCGCTGTCTCCGCAACTGGTGTCCGCCAGTACGCACAGCGTCGAGGAAGATGAGGGCATCAACGTGGCGCGGGCTGTTCGCGAAGTGCGCCATGGCCGCGGCCTCAGCCAGAGGCAACTGGCTGGCCGTATGCAGGTTCCGCGCACCTATATTTCGAAGATTGAAAATGGGAAAGCGGTGCCCACGCTCTCGTCGCTGCAGCGGCTGGCCGATGCGCTGCAGATCGACATCTGCGATCTGCTGCGGGATGGGCAGAGCCGGCGTGCGCGGGAAACCACGGCGGTACTCGCGGATCCGTTCCTGGCAGAGATCGCTCCGCTGGTGGCGCAGCTTGACCCGTTCCAGCGCTCGATGTTCCTGAATCAGGTGCGGGAACTGGCCTGCGGTCGTCGTCGTCCGGCGTAGCTCGGGCAGCATGAACGTCCTGTCATGCGGGGGCGGCGGGTAACGTCCGGCGGGAGTCAGGTCTGTATAATTTGGCAGAGAGGAACAGCTCCCAGGGTTCCGCGGCAGCGCGCGCGCGAACGGTTAGCTACTCGAACGGATTGCTGCTCATTGTGGCGAAGTGCGTGCCCGTCTTACGTCTGCCAGGGAGCCGCCTGAAGGGGACCGTTGTTACTGAATTCCAGCCGTGTTCACGAACTGCCGCCGGACGAGGCAGCGGTCTACCGCCGTCTTGATCCTGAACGTCTGCCCCAGCACGTTGCCATCATCATGGACGGCAACGGACGCTGGGCGGGCAAGCGCAGCCTGAAGCGTTTCTTCGGCCATCAGCAGGGCGCCGAGGCAGTGCAGTACGCGGTCGAAACCGCGTCGCGCATCGGGCTGCCGTGGCTGACGCTGTATGCCTTTTCGCTCGAAAACAATCTGAAGCGGCCCAAGGCGGAAGTGAATTTTCTGATGCGGCTGCTCAAGAGTTATCTCACCAGCAATGTGAAGCGCATGAACGACAACAATGTGCGCATCCAGTACATCGGCCGAACGGAAGAGTTGCCGACTGAGGTGTGCGAGCGCATGCACTGGGCAGCGGAGGCCACGCGGCACAACAGCGGTACCGTGCTGACCCTGGCCCTGAATTACGGCGGCCGGTCGGAGCTGGTGGACGCCTTCCGGCGGCTGGCGGCGGAAATGCAGAAGAAGGGGCTGCGGCCGGATCAGATCGGCGAAGTCGATATTCATCGGCATCTCTGCACCGCCCATATGCCGGATCCGGACCTTCTGATCCGGACTTCGGGCGAGATGCGGATTTCGAATTTCCTGCTGTGGCAGATCGCGTACACCGAAATTTTCGTGACCGACCGCCTGTGGCCCGACTTTCGCGGGATTCACATGCTGGAAGCGATTGAGGACTACCAGCGGCGGGAGCGGCGCTATGGCGGCCTTTCCGACGGGACGGAGTCGGATGACGTGGAAAGCCTGCCTCTGAAGCAACTGGCCGTCGGCGGCTAAGCTTCAGAACCGCAAATCCAGGCGCATCGCCGTGGGCGGTGCGCCTTTTGGCTGCTCAAATCCCTGCGTTCCTCTTATTGCGCTGCGGCCGCGGGAGCAATCCACACTTGCTGGGGAGCCGTAACGCTGGTGCCCGGAGCTTTCACCTTGACCTTGAGCGTCTGCTCCTCCGCCTTTCCGGTGAGAGGAACCGTGAATCCGAGTTCGTACTGATTCTGCAGACGCCGATTGAAGTCCTGGAAGTAGGGTTGCATCGAGACGGGATTGCCGAAGCCGATCCAGTACGAATTGCCTCCCGTGGCACGCGTCACCTGGAGCAGGTAATTCTGCCCGGTGCTGTTCTCGTAGGCGCGGCGATCGAGCCCGCCGGCATTGTGCCAGTAGATCGAGTAGACGACCATACGAGCACGAATGGAGTCCTGCACGGCCGCCTGCACGTAGGGATCCTCCGGATCGTAACGCAGGTAGTAGGGGTCAACCCCGTCGGTGATCATGATGACTTCGCGCGCCACATCGCGATCGCTGGAGGGCCAGTGCTTCGCCAGATCCGAGAGGGAGAAATACGGGCCGCCACTCTGGCCGGGCACCCCCGTCGGCAAATGCAGGCCCTTGAGTGCCTGAGCATGATCGGTGGTGAGGGGACCGGAAAAAACCGCGCGGCCATTCTCCATATAGGCGATGGCGAACTTCACATTGGGCGGCAGCTTCTGGACGAATTGGGAGATGTCGGTCATTTGGTCCCCGAGGCTGGTGCGCGCGCTGTTGTCGATGAGCAGAACCAGCTCGACGCCGGCGTGGTCGCCACGCACAGCTTGCCAGTTGGAGACAGCGGTCTTCTTGCCGTTGACGGAAATCTCCACGGCCTGTTGCGAGACATCGCCGGGTCCAGAGGAAGCATTTCTCGGCAGAACAGTGACGGTCGCCTGCCCCTGCCCCTGACCTTCGTTTTGCGCGAAGGCCATCGGCGCTGCGACCAGCAGGCCGGTGAGCGCAAGAGTCAGCAATCCTGATTGGTTAAGGCGTCTTCTCATCAATGCCATCCGATCCGGACAGAAGGGTTGCATTTCTAACGTGAAAACTCCCCCCTGCCCAATTAGTTAGATGGGAGAAGTGGGGAATTGTCTCAGTCCGGTTCGAGGGGCGCTACTTTGCGCGATGGAATTCGACGCAGCTCCGTCCGAAGCAGAGCCTGTAAGTGCCTGAGGATGACCCCTCAAGGACTTGCAGAGGCATGGGCCGGGTCATGGCCGCGTCGTGGCTGGCAGCCGCGCGCAGAAGCTCATGATTGCCGATGTCGAGGACGCCGAAATGGTCACCGACAAAGCCGATCCCGTAAGCCCCGGCGGGCAGACGATGGTCACCGAAGTCGAGCGGAACTTCGCTGAGCAGATACCCCTGGTATTTCCCCTGGATGGTAGAGGAATAGCCGGAAGTGTCGACCAGGACGGCGAGGACATACGCGCCGTCGGCATATCGGACACCGGCCGAATTCCGCAGCTGAGTACTCGCGGATTTTCCGTTGAAGTAGACGGCGTCGGGGAGAACTTTGGCCGCGTCGGCGGCATGCAGGAGGGTCGTTTTTGCGGATGTCTGCGCCGTGCCGCAGAGAGGCATGGCGACAAGAGCCGCGGCCAGAAAAAGCCGAAGAGCAGGAACACTGCGAAGGACGTTCATGGGTGAACCTCGCGGAGATGCGGATTGAGTATAACGCCGGATACGTGGCTGCATAAGATTACTGTCGCGGCGTTTCGCCGGCGCGTCCGGTTCATTACTATCAATCGTGATGGCGAAAGTAAGCGAGTCCAATTTTCGGTGGCGGGACCTGCGCCGATCGATGAAGCGAGGGTCGATGGAGGCCCTGCTGATCACGCATTTGCCGGACGTGCGGTGGCTGTGCGGATTTACAGGATCGAATGCCGCGCTGGCCGTGACTTCCGGCAAAGCGATGCTGTTCACGGACGGACGGTACACCACGCAGGCGCGGGAGGAAACGAGCGGCGCGCGTGTGACCATCGCGCCGAAATCCGCGCTCAGGGACGCGTGCGCATGGCTGGCAGGGCAGACGCAGCACGCCTGCTTCGATGCGGATCATACTTCCGTTGCGGCGCTGGAGCTGATGCGTTCGGCGCTGCCTGCGAAGCAGAGGCGTGGATTTTTTGCCGCCATGAAAAGCCCTCTGCTTTCCGAGCTCAGGATGGTGAAGGATGCGGGCGAACTGCGGCAGATGGAAGAGGCGGCCGCCCTCGGGTGTTCGCTGTTTGAGGCTATGCTGCCTCGGATCGAGGCGGGCGTGACGGAGATCGCGCTGGCGGCCGAGCTGGAATTTCTGGCGCGCGGTATGGGCGCGGAAGGAATGTCTTTCGAGACCATCGTTGCTTCGGGCCCGCGATCGACCTTGCCGCACGGCCGCGCTACGCAGGCCAGGCTGCCGCGCAAGGGATTCGTGACACTGGACTTCGGTGTTATCCTCAAAGGTTATTGCTCGGATATGACGCGGACTGTGCACATGGGACGCGCGACAGGTGAGGAACGGTCGGCGTACGACACTGTCCTGGAGGCGCAGGAGGCGGCGGTTTCTGCGGTGAAGCCAGGGGTCACCTGCGGCGCCGTTGATGAAGCCGCGCGCAGCGTTCTGGGCAAAGCCGGGTTAGCGAAGTACTTTACCCATTCCACCGGGCATGGCGTGGGGTTGGAGATTCACGAGCAGCCCCGCATCGCGGCGGGGCAGGAGACGCGGCTGGAGCCCGGGATGGTGATCACGATCGAACCGGGCATTTATCTGTCCGGAAAGTTCGGAATTCGGATTGAAGATATGGTGGCCGTGACGGAGAAGGGAAGCCGGGTTCTGACCCCGGTGACCAAAAGCTGGATTGAGCTTTAGACGGGCGAGGTTGCGCGAGAGCGAACAATGAATGCGGAAGACATGAACGAACTGAAGGAACTCATCGAGTTCCTCAAAGAAAATAAAATTGGCGAATTCGACCTGGAACGCGGCGACCTGAAGGTGCGCATCAAGTTCGCCCAGGAGGGTGCGGCGGAACTGGCGGGTCTGGCCCGGCTGCTGCAGGCGGCTCCGGCGGCGCCCAACGTTCCCGCTGCGGTCTCGGGAACGACTGCGGCCTTGCAGGCGAGCAACGCTTCCGCCACCGGGGAAACATCCGCGGCGGAAGAATCCGAAGCTGGCCTGCACATCGTGAAATCGCCCATTGTCGGCACATTTTACGAGTCGCCTTCCCCCGGTTCGTCGGCCTTTGTCAAGATCGGCGATCAGGTGGAAGTGGGCCAGGTGCTGTGCATTGTCGAAGCCATGAAGCTGATGAACGAGATTGAGAGCGATGGGGCCGGCGAGATCGTGAAGCGCTTTGTGCAGAATGGTCAGCCTGTGGAATACGGCCAGCAGCTCTTTGCGGTGCGTCCCCGATAACTATGCGTAAAGTTCTGATCGCCAATCGCGGCGAAATCGCGCTGCGCGTGATTTGCGCCTGCCGGGAGATGGGTCTCCGCACGGTCGCCATCTACAGCGAAGCGGACAGCCATGCGCTGCACGTTCGCTTTGCCGACGAAGCCATCTGCATTGGCCCTCCCCGTTCCGCGGAGAGCTATCTGAATGTCCCCGCGGTGATCAGCGCTGCGGAAATCGCCGACGTCGACGCGATTCATCCCGGTTACGGGCTGCTCAGCGAGAATGCCAACTTTGCCGAAGTCTGCCGGGCATCGAACATCAAGTTCATCGGACCGCCGCCTGAAGTCACCCGCCTGATGGGCGAAAAGGAGAAGGCGCGCCAGGCGATGAAGCGAGCGAAAGTCCCCATTCTCCCCGGCTCCGACGGCGTGATCCAGAGCGAAGGCGAAGGCCTCGAGTGGGCGCAGACGATCGGGTATCCGGTGATCCTCAAGGCCTCGGCAGGCGGCGGCGGACGTGGCATGCGCGTGGTGCGTTCGGCCGAGGAGTTGCCGAAGCTCTTCCAGGCCGCACAGAGCGAAGCAGCCAGCGCCTTCGGCAACGGCGATCTCTATATGGAGAAATTCATCGAGCGCCCGCGGCATATCGAATTTCAGGTGCTGGCCGATGAACATGGAACGGCGATGTCGCTGGGTGAACGCGAATGTTCCATCCAGCGCCGCCATCAGAAGCTGATCGAAGAGGCGCCCTCGCTGCAGGTGACCCCCAGGATGCGCGAGGAGATGGCGAAAACGCTGAAGCGGTGCCTCGAAGCGGTCGGCTACCAAAATGCGGGGACCATCGAGTTCCTCATGGACGAAGACGGCAAACTGTACTTCATCGAGATGAACACGCGCATTCAGGTCGAGCATCCGGTCACCGAGATGGTGACCGGCATCGATCTGGTGAAAGCGCAGCTGCGCCTTGCCATGGGAGAGACGCTGGCGAGCGTGGTGCCGGAACCGGTGACCATCCGCGGCCACGCCATTGAGTGCCGCATCAATGCGGAACATCCGGAGAAGTTCACGCCCTCGGCCGGCAGGATCACCGCCTTCAATGTGCCTGGCGGCAATGGCATCCGCGTCGATACGGCCCAGTATGCCGAAGGCGTGGTGCCGCCGTACTACGACTCGCTGATTGCGAAGCTGATTGCCCACGGCCACGACCGCGAAGAGGCCATGGCGCGGATGCAACGGGCGCTCGGCATGTTTATTGTGGAGGGAATCTACACCACCATCCCCATGCATCAGCGCGTCTTCAGGGATGATGAGTTCCGGCAGGGGCAGTTCGATACCAAATTCATGGAGCGCTTCTTCGAGCGGGCGAAGGAGCGGAAGGAAGCGGAACTCCGCTAGTCCGCCTTCGGCCCACCAGATCCCATGGCGGCAGGCCCTTCAGTGAGCCACCGTCTGCATCTCCGTTGCGTTGATGTAAACTCCTTCCCCCTCCAGCCGGTCGGTATCCCCGGTGCTCAGGCCCCATTGCTGTTCCGCCTGCCCGGCGGGAGGCGCCTTGAGGATCTGCCCCGTCACATCCAGCCATTCGTCCGGGGCCGTCGCGGGAATGGCCGCCGCGGATCTGCTGTTATTGGCCGTGCGGTCAGGGCTTCCGGCCGCGTTCGCCGCGGCATTCGGCGGATTGCCGGCGGCAGCGGCAGGAGCGCTCTTGTGCCCAGCTGCCGCATCTCTGGATGAACCCCGCGGGTTTGCCATATTCGATGCATTCACCACGAGCATGGGGACCGAGTTGAACTGCGATCCGATCCAATAGGACCGCGGGCCGGCGTCGCGTTCGACCGGTACGTTCTGAATTTGGAACCCCTGCCCTACAAACGGCAGCTTATTGTTCGCATCCAGGATCGCGACGCCGGGTCCTGCCAGTGCCGTGTCGTCAGCTGTCTGTACAGCCTGACGGTGCCCCCAGATCCAGCCGCCCGACGTTCCCCAGCCAAAGCCGACATACCAAATGCCGGCGATGATGAGAATCCAGACCCACCAAAATCCAAAACGCCAGCCGCTGGAAATCTCGCGTCGCGCGCGACCCGTCTCGAATGTCTCCAGTACTGGCGGGTTGTCGCGACGAGGCTGTTTCGGAAGCGGTCTCTGCGGCGAAGCCATGAATGCGTACCTCTTTCTTTCAGCAGAATTCCTAATCTTAAACGGTGGTCATTGCCCGAAAACCGGCCAGTCGGCTTTTACCTCCCGTGTGGGGTCGCGGAACCTATCTGGGGTTATGCGGTTGGTTGGCGGGTTGGTCGACGACTCCGGATTTTGCCGCGAGCTGTCCTGCCGCTGCGCCCGGCTGTGGACCCGTCCCCCGTCGCGCCGCCGTTGACGTACTCGCCGATTGAGTTGTTGTCGCTCCCAAGTGCCCACCCCAGCCTCCCCACCACACGATCAGGGCAATGGCCACGAGAACCACAATCCACCACCAGGCGAAAGGCCTGCCTTTCCCCACTTCACGCTGGACGCGGTGATAGCCCGCGTCGCCGGATTGACGCTGATCTGGATCGGGTCTCGATGGAGTTGCCATGTGCATTCACCTCTGCTGCGGACTGTTGTGAACGACCTACTTCGGTGGCGGAGCTGCCAGATGCTGAGCGGCGGTTCCGTTGCCGGTGGCGCCGGTCGCATTTCCATTCGCCGCGCCTCTGCCTGTATACGCGGGCCCATAGGCTGCGGGAGTACGGCCCCACCACCATCCGCCATAGCCGCCCCAGCCCCAGCCGCAGAACCAGAGGATTGCCGCAATAAAGAGCACAATCCAAATCCAGAAGAGGCTGCGGCCCCCACCCGTCCTGGCGGTGCGGGTTCGGGCCGGATCGATCCGCCGGGGTTCCGGACGCTCGTCGTTGGGGAAATTTCGCTGCGGAGTTGCCATGGCAGATCACCTCGGTAAGATTCCGGCCAAAATGCTCTCAGGCCGCTCGCATGGAGCGACTGGTTACGCGTCTTGATACGCCTCTGTCCTTGCTGGGAGTTCATGCCGGGCGCTCACGCCCGCGGTGCCGGATCGAGCCAGGAATCGAAGCGCCCTGGTCCTGCCCCAGTAGGTAGGATGGACACTCCCTGGCGTGCGATGTCCGGCATTTCTTACCGGAAGTCGAATCGCACCACGGGCGCCCGTCAATTCCTGAGCCGGCTTCGTTGCTTCATCGCGTTAATGCTTCGCCGGTCGAACGGTACTTGCCTGGATGTAGACGCCTTCTCCCTCCAGCTGATCCACATCGTCATCGCTCAGGTTCCATTGCTGCTGTGCCTGCGCGGTCGGAGGCGCCTTCATGATGCTGCCTGTGACGTCGAGGCGCTGCACCCTGCCAGACGGGCCTGTTTCGGGGCTGCCGGAACTGGCTGCACTGGTGACCGCGGGCGCCAGCGGAGATGCAGAGGGAAGGATCAGCAGTATGGGGAGATAACTATGGCGAGAGCCGATCCAGACAGCGCGATTACCGGACCAGTGATCCACGGCGACATTCCGGACCTGAAACGACTGGCCAATATAATCCTGCTTGTTCGCCACTTCAAGGATGACAACGCCAGGACCGCTCACGTCGCCATCCTCGGCCACCCGGACGGTCGCGTTGCGGTTGCCGTTGCCCCAGATCCAGCCACCGGAATTGCCCCAGCCAAAGCCGACGTACCAGAAGCCAAGGATCAGGCCGACGATGACCCACGCATAGTAACGCCGGCGGTTGGAGACCGGCGGCTTCGGGGGTACGGAGGGCCGGGGCTCAGCGTGGAGCTCCGCCGACCGATCGGCCTCGGCTGGAAATTTTCGCTGCGGTGAAGCCATAGCGTGTACCTCGTCAGTGTCGTTCTTAGTTCCACCAGACGGCCCCGGCATGCGCGGTCTATTGGTCAGCTGACCTCGCCGGAATCACTCCTGCACACACCGAAACCATTTGCGATGCAAATTGTGACAAATGGTTGCTGCGCAATCATAGGACATGAAATCAAGTTTGGTGCAGCTTTTCGGAGCAGGAGCGGTCAAACCGTGCAGATCTCGACAGCCTGGCGCAGGCTGGCGCGGGGATCGCCCGTGGGAAGGAACTCATGAGCGATAGAGCCGTTGAATCCCGTGTCCGCGATCGCTTTGGCGACCGCGTGATACTGGATTTCCTGGGTCGCATCGATTTCGTGGCGGCCCGGTACGCCCCCGGTATGGAAGTGCCCGATCACGCCGATGTTCTGGCGAATCGTGTCGATCAGATCCCCTTCCATAATCTGCATGTGGTAGATGTCGTAGAGCAGTTTCACCCGCGGTGAATCCACCGCATGCATCACGCGTGCGCCCCACGCGGTGTGATCGGCCATGTAATCCGGATGGTTGACCTTGCTGTTGAGCAGCTCGAGACAGATCGTCACCCCGTACTCTTCCGCGATGGGCTTTACACGGTTGAGCCCGGTAATCGTATTCCGGGCACCTTCGTCATCGGACATGCCGCGCCGGTTGCCCGAGAAGGTAATGACATTCGGAACTCCGGCTTTCGCCGCCAGCGGGATATTTTTGCGAAAGGCGGCCTCGATCGCCGCATGGTTTTCCAGGCGATTGAGGGCATCGGGAATCGTCCCGCCGCCGGCATAGCCCATAGTGCAGATCAGCCCGTAGCGACGCGGCACCTCATACTCCGGCACTTCGAGCAGATCGATGCCGCGCAGTCCCAGCTGTACGCCCCATTGGCAAAGCTGATCGAGAGCGATCTCCTGGTAGCACCAGCGGCAGACCGACTGGTGCAGCCTGCCAGGGGCAGGGCTGGCGACAGCCTGCGCGGGGTCGGCGACCGCCTGCGCGGGCAGAGTTGCGCCCAGCGAAACGGCGGCTCCGGATTTGAGGAAGGCACGGCGGGAGGTAGGCACCGGTACAGAGTACAGCGGACGACCGGTCGCAAGGCAAGATCTATCGAGGCTGCGTTCCGGATGCGCCGAATCTGCGCAGCCGCGACCGCAGCCCTTTTTGGGCTGTTGGCTCCTGTAAAATCGAGCGCGTGCTTTTTTTGAGCCCCACAGACCCCATTCGCGGAGGTGGTTCGAACATGCGGAATTGCTGCCTTTTGATCGCTGCACTCGCTCTGGCGGTTCCTCTCGGAGCACAGAGCTCTCAGCCCCAGCCGGAGCCGGTCCCTATGCCGCCGCCCATCGCAACGCCTGCGGACACGCCGTATCCCGGCACCATCACCCTCGATGTGAATCTGACCGACACCACGGATCGCGTGGCGAAGGTGCACGAGACCATCCCTGTGAAGTCCGGAGATCTGACGTTGCTGTACCCGGAATGGATTCCGGGCAATCACTCGCCCACAGGCCCGATCCAGAAACTGGCGGGGCTGTTTGTCAAAGCGGACGGCAACAACATTCCGTGGGTGCGCGATCGCGTGAACGTCTATGCGTTTCACATTGATGTGCCGACAGGCGTGACCTCGCTGGACGTCGATTTCGACTACCTGTCCGCGATTCGCCGGCAGGATGGCCGCGTCGAAATCTCCTCGAAGCTGGCCGACCTGGCGTGGAACACGGTGGTGCTGTATCCCGCCGGCCACTTTTCCCGCGACATTCGCTTCCAGCCGAATATCACGCTGCCCAGCGGATGGAAGTACGCGACGGCGCTGACCACAGGGTCACAGGATGGCGATACCGTCCACTTCAAAGAAACGACGCTGAACACCCTCGTCGATTCGCCGCTGATCGCCGGCGAATACTACAAGCGCGTCGATCTTTCCACCGGACCCGACAATCCCGTATTTCTGGATATCGTGGCCGACGAAGCGAAGGATCTGGAGATCACGCCGGAGGAGCTGCAGGATCATAAAAACCTGGCGATCCAGGCACAGAAGCTCTTCGCGTCGCACCATTACAACCATTACGATTTTCTCTTCATGGTGACGGACGTGGTCGGCGGCCAGGGCCTGGAGCACCATCAGTCGAGCGAAGACGGCACGCGCGCCAACTACTTCACTGACTGGGCTGCCGGCGTGCGTGGCCGCGACCTTTTGGCCCATGAGTATACCCACTCCTGGAATGGAAAATTCCGGCGTCCTGACGATCTCTGGACGCCCAACTTCAACGTGCCCATGCGCGACAATCTGCTGTGGGTCTACGAAGGGCTCACCCAGTACTGGGGCTATGTGCTCACGGCGCGCTCCGGCATGCGCAGCCCGGAAGATACCCGCGACCTGATGGCGGCCATCACGGCCAACTTCGAAGCCAGCCCGGGCCGTGACTGGCGCCCGCTCGTGGACACCACCAACCAGCCCACCATCTCCCAGCGGCGGCCGGTCAGTTGGGTGAGCTGGACGCGCCCCGAGGCCTACTACCAGGAAGGGCTGCTGATCTGGCTGAGTGCCGACACCAAGATCCGCGAGCTGAGCGGCGGCCAAAAATCGCTGGACGATTTTGCGAAGCTCTTCTACGGCGTCTACAACGGCAGCTTCATCACCGACCCATATGATTTCGATGACATTGTGAAGGCGCTGAACGAAGTGCAGCCCTATGACTGGGCGAAGTTCCTGCGCGAGCGCGTCTACGAGCTGCATCCGCAGGTGCCGGAAGGCGGATTTACGCAAGGCGGCTACAAGCTGGTGTACAACGACACGGCTCCCTCCTGGGAGAAGCACGCGGCCAACCCTCGTTTCGGCGTCAGCTTCTCCACCTCCCTCGGCTTCAGCGTCATGCAGGACGGCAACCTCGGCAACGTGGAGTGGGACAGCCCGGCCTTTAAGGCTGGATTAGTCCCCGGCATGGATTTGCTGGCGGTGAACGGCGAGACCTACACGCCGGACAACCTCCGACAAGCCATCCTGAAGGCGGAGAAGGACACGATGCCCATCAATCTGCTGGTGAAGGACCACGACCAGATCAAAGCCGTCACCGTGGACTACCACGGCGGCCTGCGCTATCCGCATCTGGAGCGCGTCGAGGGGACGCCTGATCGCCTGGACGCAATTCTGAAGCCGGTGGAGTGAAACAGGGTTCAGGAACTGCAGTGCAGGAACCCGAGGTGGAACGATGCACGGGCGGACGTTCGTTCCTCCTCGATTTGACATCTGCTCCCGGTTTTGAAAGGGAACGACTTCACAGCTTGCGGAAAAAAGTCGCCGGACCAGCAGTTTTGAAAAGGCACGTTTTCACAGTAAGCGGAAAAACTCGCCGGACCAGCGCAGACCCACAAATCCCGGCGCCCTCCGGCCAGGTTCACCCCACAGCAAGAAGCAAACTCCCTTCGTCCCAGATCGTCCAACGAATTGCTTCCGTACTTCGGCCCGCAGTACCGCATGTCGAACCGATTCGGAACGTCAAGCCCTTCCCCGGCCTCGTTCTCACGCACACTCTTTAGCCCCTGAGCCTTACCGCTCCACCACGCGTTCCAGCAGATCGAAGAATTCCGGAAACGAAATGGCAGCCGATTCAGCCCCCCGGATGAGCGTGTCTCCATTGGCGCGCAGCCCGGCGACGGCAAAGGCCATGGCGATACGGTGATCGCCACCCGCATCGATGGTGGCTCCGTGGAGCATTTGCCCACCGGGCACGTCGAGGCCGTCCTCGAACTCCTCGACCTCGGCGCCCATCGCGCGCAGGTTGGCAGCGACCAAAGCAATGCGGTCCGATTCCTTAACGCGCAGCTCCTTCGCATCGCGGATGCGGATGCCGTTCTGCGTGTAGGGACCAATCGCCGCAAGCACCGGCAGCTCGTCGATCAGCTGCGCCGACAGCGCGCCGGAGATGGCGGTGCCGCTGAGCCCCTGCGGCGGCGCATTCACCTGGACGGTCCCGACTAACTCATCGTTCTTCGTTTCCAAATTGAGAACCCCGATGTGCGCGCCCAGCGCGGTGAGCACATCCAGGAGCGTCGCCCGTGTGGGATTGAGGCCCAGATCGTCAAACAGGAGATTCGATCCAGGAAAGAGAGCCGCGGCACACAGGAAAAACGCCGCCGAAGAGATGTCTCCCGGTACGGTCGCTTCGATGGCGTGAAGCCGCTGCCCGCCTTCGACGGAAACGAAACCCTTCCCCCGCTCCACCTGCGCACCAAAAGCACGGAGCGCCAGCTCGCCATGATCGCGAGTGCGCACGTCTTCCCGGACCGTCGTCGTGCCCTGTGCCTGCAGTCCCGCGAACAAAACCGCCGTCTTCACCTGGGCGCTGGGAATCGGAGTCGCGTAATCGATGGCCCTCAGCGGCCCACCATGCAGCGTGATGGGCGCATGGCCCTCGGTGAGGTCCATGCGAGCGCCCATCTGCGCCAGCGGCTTGCGAACGCGCTCCATGGGGCGGCGGCTCAGCGAGGCATCGCCGACCAGCGTGAACGTGCCCGGCTGCCCAGCCAGCAGCCCGGAGAGCATCCGCATGGTGGATCCCGAATTGCCGCAGTCGAGCGGGGACGCGGGCGCCTGGAACGTGCCGCCAACGCCAGTGATCTCGACCGAGTGGTCGTCGCGGCGCGCAACCTGAGCCCCCAGCGCCGCCACGCAGGCCAGCGACGAGGCGCAGTCGGCGCCGGTGGAGAAATTTGCCAGCCGCGTTGTGCCTTCGGCCAGCCCTCCCAGCAACGCGTAACGGTGAGAGATGCTTTTGTCGCCGGGCAGGCGAAGGCTGCCCTGAAGGTTGCGCGCGGGTCGGATGAGACGTTCAGCGGTAACGGCCTGCATGAGGACAGGGTACAGGGAGACGCCCCGCTTGATTTCCGCAGATTGCTGTGCGAGATTCGGAATCGAAGTGACTGGACCCCTGGCTGAGCTGTTCGCGGAAGAGTATCGAGCCTTGCGCCCGCGCGCTCCGATGCCGCCCATCGAAGTCCGCTTCTATCGCTTCACCTCGCTCAACACAACCATCCGCCTGCGCGACGGGCAGATTCGCGTCAGCCTCTCCGATTTGCTGGAGAGCGCGCCGCAACCGGTCTTGCGCGCCATCGCCCACATCCTGCTGGCCAAGCTCTACCGCAAGCCCATCGATGCGCATCAGGCGCTTCGCTATCGCCGCTTCACCGGCAGCGAGGCGGTGGTGCGCCAGAGTGAACGCATCCGCCAGACCCGCGGCCGCAAGCGCATCGGCTCAGCGCAGGGCCAGCTTTACGATCTGGACGAAGTCTTCGAGTCCCTCAACCGCCGCTTCTTTCACGGGCTCATGGGCCGCCCCCTGCTCACCTGGAGCGAAGTGACCGCGCGCCGCCTCCTCGGCCACTACGATCCCGCCCACAACACCATCATGGTGAGCCGCGTTTTCGACCGCAAAGGAACGCCCCGCTACGCCATCGAATACCTGATGTACCACGAGATGCTGCACCTGAAACATCCGGTCAGGCAGCGCAACGGCCGCCGCTGTGTCCATCCGCCGGCATTTCAGGAAGAAGAAAAACTCTTCCCCGATCTGGATCGAGCCAAGGCATATCTAAAAAATCTCTAACCACGGATCGCCCATCAGTGAGCGCTCGTATGCGGCCAGTACTTCGCCAGGTTGTACTCATTCGAAGCCACCGTGCCGCCGATCGCACCCAGGTTGATCAACTGCCCCGCCCGCGCCAGGCGGCGATGCCCGTGGCGCACCAGTTCGCGATAGATCCAGTAGTTAACCACGACGGTGCTGACTTCAAACGCAGCGAACCCCGGGTGATTGTCCACCAGCGCCTGCGGCAATTCCGCTTCGTGAAAAACAGCCGGGTCCGAGAGTGCCTTGACGGTGGTTTGATAGTCGAGGGTACGGAAGGCCGCCGCAGCACCGAGAAGATTCCAGTCAACGACGGTCATCCCTGGAAGGGCAGGGCGGTCCGCGCGCGGTGGAGCGAGAGTCACCGCCGCCAATCCCGAACTCGACGCAGCAACCTCGCTCACCAGGGCGTTCTGCGCGTGCAGGCCCGGCCCCAGCCACAGCGCCCAAAACAGGGCCACCAACAACGGTTTGGAACTTCGGAATCGCATTCATAAAGGGAATCGGACACACCCGCGCGGAAGATTAGAACGCTCTAATTCTGGGCAGCGGATTCGATCCGCAACGACGGGTCGACGTTGGCGACCGATCCCCGACTCCGCCCCCATCGTCCGGCGGCAGAAAGACCGAAGCTCGACTAAAATGAAGAAGGTAGCCCTATTTTTCTTCACGGGAGAGGCGGTTTCCCACTTCGGCGCGCGACAGATGAACGCGATGCCCGGAGTGACCGCCGAAGGATTCAAATTTGATCGGAACCGAGCTTCTTACTAAAGTATTTGGCACCAGCAACGAACGGGTAGTGAAGCGCCTGCTGCCTCAGGTACAGGCGATCACCGCGCTCGAGCCGCAGGTTCAGGTCCTGAGCGACGACCAACTGCGCGCGAAGACGACCGAGTTCCGCGCGCGGATCGCGGCCGCCCTCGAAGGGATCACCGAAGAGGACGATCGTCGTGACGCCGAGAAGCAGGTCCTGGAAGACATCCTGCCCGAGGCGTTTGCGATCGTGCGGGAAGCGGGCCGGCGCGTGGTCAACATGCGTCACTTCGACGTCCAGCTGGTCGGCGGCATGGTGCTGCACCAGGGCAAGATCGCCGAAATGAAAACCGGCGAAGGCAAGACCCTCGTGGCCACCCTGCCGTGCTATCTCAACGCCCTCGCCGGACACGGCGTACACGTCGTCACCGTCAACGACTACCTCGCCAAGCGCGACGCCGAGTGGATGGGCAAGATCTACGAATTCCTCGGCCTCACCGTCGGCGTCATCGTCCACGACCTCGACGATAACCAGCGGCGCAACGCCTATGCCGCCGACATCACCTACGGCACCAACAACGAATTCGGCTTCGACTACCTGCGCGACAACATGAAGTTCGAGCTCGCCGACTGCGTGCAGCGCGGCCATCACTTCGGCATCGTCGACGAGGTTGATTCCATCCTCATCGACGAAGCCCGCACCCCGCTCATCATCTCCGGTCCCACCGATCAGACCACCGACAAGTACGCGCGCGTGAACCGCATTATCCCCGCTCTGGAAGAAGGCGAGGAGATCGAGAAGAGTCCGGAAGAGAAGATCCTCACCGGCGACTTCGTCGTGGACGAGAAGCATAAAACCATCTCCGTCACCGACGAAGGCTGGGAGAAGATCGAGGGCCTCCTGGGCATCGGCAACATTGCCGACCCGGAGAACTGGGATCTGAAGCACCACGTCGAGACGGCCATCAAGGCGCACACCCTGTACAAGCGCGATGTGCAGTACGTGGTCAAGGATGGCGAGGTCATCATCGTCGACGAGTTCACCGGCCGTATGATGCCGGGACGCCGCTGGTCCGACGGTTTGCACCAGGCCGTCGAGGCCAAAGAGGGCGTGAACATCCGCCGCGAAGACCAGACGCTGGCCACCATCACCTTCCAGAATTATTTTCGCCTCTATAAGAAGCTGTCCGGCATGACCGGAACGGCGGAAACCGAGGCCTCCGAGTTCGGCGAGATTTATAAGCTTGAGATTGTCGTGATCCCCACGAACCGGCCGCTCCTGCGCGTCGAGAATTCCGACGTCGTCTTCCGGACCGCAAAGGAAAAGTATTTTGCCGTGGCCGACGAGATTGCGGTACTGCACGAGAAGCAGCAGCCGATCCTGGTGGGCACCACCTCGATTGAAAAGTCGGAGCTGCTGTCGCAGATCCTGGCGCGCAAGGGCGTGCGCCACGTGGTGCTGAACGCCAAGTACCACGAGCGCGAGGCCGAAATTGTGGCCCAGGCGGGCCGCCTGGGAATGGTCACCATCGCCACCAACATGGCCGGCCGCGGAACCGATATTCTGCTCGGCGGCAATCCCGATTTCGTGGCTCGCCAGGAACTGGTGAAGAAGTCCATGGCCCGCGCGATCTCGCTGGCCGAGGGCGCCATCAATCCCATGGCCTCGGCGGGCATGCTGCGCTTTTACTACCAGGGCCAGGAATACGAAACCAGCCAGGAGAACTGGGACCGCATCTACGCGGGACATGCGGCCATCGCTGCCCAGGAGCACGACGCCGTAATCGAGGCCGGCGGCCTCTTCATTCTGGGGACCGAGCGGCACGAATCGCGGCGCGTCGATAACCAGCTCCGCGGACGCGCCGGACGTCAGGGCGATCCCGGAGCTTCGCGCTTCTATCTCTCCCTCGAAGACGACCTGATGCGCATCTTTGCGCGCGAGTGGGTTTCCACGCTGCTGCAGAAGATGGGCATGGAAGAGGGCATGCCCATCGAGTCGCGCATGATCTCCAACCGCATCGAAGCGGCGCAGAAAGCGGTTGAAGGACAGAACTTCGAGGCTCGCAAACACCTGCTCGAATACGACGACGTGATGAACAAGCAGCGCGAGGCCGTCTACGGCCTGCGCCGGCAGCTGCTGGAAGGAATCGATCAGAAGGAACTCATCGTCGAAGATTACGTGCCCAACCTCATGAGCGATCTTCTCGACGAGTTCGCCGGCGAGCGCGTGCATCCGGATCGGTGGGACCTCAAGGGCCTCAATGAGAAGCTGTCTTCTCAGTTCGGCTTCGACCTGAATGCGGAAGGCATCGATACCAGCCAGATGACCCGCCATGAGCTGGGCGAAGCGATCTTTGACACCCTCAAGGCCAGGTACGAGGCCAAACAGCAGCTCATCGGCGATCAGGCCATGCGCTTCCATGAGCGAATGATCATGCTGAGCGTCATTGACGGGCTCTGGAAGGATCACCTGCTGAACATGGACCACCTGAAGGAAGGCATCGGCCTGCGCGGCTATGGGCAGCAGGATCCGCTGGTGGAGTACAAGAAGGAATCCTTCAGCATGTTCGAAGGGATGATGGAGAAGTTTCAGGAGGACACGGTTCGCTTCCTGTTCCTGATGAAGATTGTGGGACCGGACGGCCAGCCCGTGGAGATCTCGGCGCGCCCGCGGGCGGCGATTCCCGCGGCTCCTGACGTGGCTTCGGCGGATGGTGCCGCTGGCAACGGCCATCGCCTGCCGGATGCGCCGCCCATTCTGCTGCCGCCCTCGCGGACGCCCTCCACGACCATCGACGAACTGGAGAAAGAGTTCGAACGGAAGAAGAAGCGGGAGCTGGAACACGCGCGCATGGCCGGCGGTGGCGAAGCTTCCGCCCCCCAACAGCGGCGCACTGGCGAAAAGGTGGGACGCAACGATCCCTGCCCCTGCGGATCCGGCAAGAAATACAAGAAGTGCCACGGCGCGAACGAAGCCCAATAGCGAAAGGTCTGTCATCCCGAGCGTCGGCCTCGGCCATGAAGCTGACAGTCATGAACGGATTGGCTGCCAAGCCGCCCTCCCCACGCGCCGTCATCCCGAGCGAAAGGGGCCCCGAACGCCTTTCAGTTCGGGGGTGGTGAGGGAAGGATCTGCGGTTGCCTTCCCGCCCTTGCTCTTCGCGCGAAACCTCCGTATTGCCGACCATCCACTCATCACCCACAAACTTGAGTTGTCATCCAGAATGGAGCGCTTTAGGGGCCCCGTCGCGCTGGCGAGATGGGGTAAGCGGAGCCGAGGGACCTGCTTTTATCTTTCTGTTTCTGTCGCGCGAAACTTCCGTAAAGCCAACGAACCGTTCCTCAGCATCCCCAACCAACACCGAATGTCATCCCGACCGAAGCGCCGCCGATGTCTCTCCAGCGGTGTACAAAGCACCCCGGCGCGCAGCGGAGGGACCCCCGTAGCGAAACGGGCTGCCTGCGCCATCGCAGCACTCCGCGCGTAGGGAATCGGTGGCGAAGCCGCCGAAAAGAATCCCCAGCGTTGCGTCCGCCCGCGCAGCGCTCGAAATGTCCGGGTTGCCGACCTTACAGCAACGATGGATCGATTCGGATGCGGGACTGCTGATTTTGAAATTGCTATTCTTGGTTGCAATGCCTCCTCTGTGTCCAAAGGACCGCTTTGACCGAAATTCAACTTGAATTGTCAATGAACGCCGTCAAAAGCATCACGGGTTTTCTTGGTTACGGGAACCCAAGGGAATCCGTGTGGTTCATTGCCATCGAAGAGGGACTTGGAGATGCAAATTCGACGGACGCTGCAGAGAATCTCAAAGCACGCGGCACGTTCAAACAAATTATGGACCTGCGCGACGCACACCATGAGAGGTTGCGCGAAAATGGAACGCTGATCGATTTCGACAAACCGCCTACGCCTCCCGTTTGGCAGTGGATCGCGAAGATCATGCGCGGGTACCACGGCAAGGACGACTGGAGAGATATTAAACCCGCGAACGAATATATCCGGCGTCGCCTGGGCCGCAGCGATGGAATTACATTTCTGACCGAACTATCGCCGATTCCGTCGAAGAAGGCTGCAGATAAGACTTGGATGGATGCTTTCAATAAACTGGACCGCGAGTTGCCTGAAAGACTTGAGGTCCGAAAGAAATGCCTCTTGCAGTTACTAAATAACAGTCTTCCTCAAATGGTCATTTGCTACGGCGACGGTCAACTGACGGCTAGCGAATATGCACAATTCCTCGGCGCGGAGTGGACTCCGATTGGCGAGAGGATCCATCAGGACTCGAAAAAGCGTGCGTATCCACTCCTGCTTTTGCCATTTTTCGGCTTCGGTCAGATGAGCCATTCTGTGATCGAAGAGATGTACAAGCTTCGCTTTCTGCCGGGACCGAGCGCACGATCTTAAGTCAAAAACCTCGACGACACAACAACCGCCTTGAGCAAATGGCCGTATGACCGGCAATACGGAAGCTTCACTTGCCGAACCCAATCGCGCACGTCTGAGCGATCAGGTGCGCCTCTTCGTTTTCCAGGCGGCCTTAAGTGTCTGCGTGAGAACTCCTCGCGCAGGCCCCCGAATCCCGATGCCCCCCGGCCAGGTTCACCCCACAGCAAGAAGCAAAATCTTCCGGCATCGCGCCGTCAAACAACTTCCCCCTCCGCTCTTGCCTGAGG
>JBAUOP010000076.1:0-100354 GCA_049579805.1 Acidobacteriaceae bacterium | reverse complement strand
ATCTCCGCCGCCTGCCACCACGTGATCTTCTTCGCCATGGCTCTCAGGATCACTTCCTGCACCTTCATCGCCCGCTCCACCGCGGCCCTCGGATATGCGTCCATGCTCCGCATGGTCGCCCATCCTCGCCGCCCGCTCGGCGGATACTTCACTTGCTATCTCAACCGGACATATCATGTGCTAACGACACGAGGCCGCCAACGAACTTCCCTTCCCAGCGCGTTCCGTCTACCCTGACAAACGCACACAAACGGCCACACCAGGAGCCCCCATGTTCACCCTCGATGGCATCCGCCAGTTCCACCGCTGGACCTACCAGAGCCTCTCCCTCGTCTTCGACCACCTCGCCACCCTCCCGCCCGCCGACTACACGAAGGAACTCCCCGGCTTCGGCTACCCCTCCCCGCGCGCTCAGGTCATCCATCTCCTCGGCTGCGAATCTCGCTGGGTGAACCGGCTCCAGGGACTTCCGAATCCGTCCTGGGATCCCGCCCGCTGGCCCACCGTCTCCGACGCTCGCGCGCTCAGGGATGAAATCACTCAGCAAACGCGGGTCTACCTGTCACGCCTCACCGACCAGCAGCTCAACTCCAACACCACCCTGCATTTTCCTGGTGGCGACACCGCCGTCCGCACTCCGGCGCTCGTCCTCCACCACGTCCTCACCCATGCGTTCCATCACAAGGGCCAGATCGTCGCCATGTGCCGGCTCGTCGGCCATCCCGCGCCCGACACCGATCTCAACCAGTTCGAGTGACAAACAGGGCAAGTCAGGGGCCTCAATCGCCCGCCGCCTCTCCGCTCATTTCTCCGTGCTGCCGGCTCCCGGCTCCCCGCCGGCTGTTTTCACCTCGATCTTCACCAGATTCCGCACGCTGCGCGCCGCCTTCTTGTCCTCGCTCACCACCAGCCGGAACGGCCCCGTCTTCGCATCGAGGGGCTTCCCGTCCAGCTCATCCGCCACCAGCACCACTCCCGGATGAAACGCGGGATCGATCTCCCCCAGCGACAGCACCGTCGTGTACCCGTCGGATCCGGTCGCCACCACATACTGCGCCAGCGCCTTTCCCATCAGATCCTTCCCGTGCGGCATACCCAGATGCGCCAGCAGATCCATCAGCGGCACCCCCGCATAGGTCTCGTTTTTGTTGGCGTGATGGTCGAACACCGTCTCCTTCGTCTGCGGATACTCCCGCAGCGACGCTGCCGTAAACACCCCGCGTTCCCCCGGTCCCGCTTCGATCACCAGCACGTCAGAGCCCGCCGCAGGCGCCCCTGCCGCGCTCTGCCCCGCATCCGGTGGCTCCTCCGTCACCAACGCCCGCGTCGGATTCGTAATCGTAATCTCGGGATTGGCTGTCTGTGCCACCCCTAAAACGACTGCAATCCTCATCGACCCGGAGACCGTGATCGGCTGATCTTTCTTCAGAAAACCCGGAGCTGAAACCTGCAGATCGTATCCGCCCGAATCGAGCGTCGTCTGCAATTGGCCCCTGGCGTCGCTGTTTAGAATGCTGACTGCCGCTCCGGAATCCGGCCGGATCTCCACTCTTGCTCGCGGCACCGCCGCCCCGCTGGGATCCTTCACCACCACCGTGACCGTCGCCTGCGCCCACGCTCCAAGGCTCAACCCCACCACCAGCCCCGCCACCACGCCCCATCTCAATCCCCGCATCGTCGTTGCCTCTCCCGCCCCGTCACCAATGGGTCGTCTTTCTGCTCACTATCGTAATTCTCTCCCGCAAATCTCCATCTTGATTGCGCGCATCTCCATCTAAACTAGGGGAACTATGGCACACCTCCAGGACCAGCTCGACGAGATCACCGCCCAGACCCGCAACCTGGTCCAGCCGGAGCGCCTCGCCATCGGCGAACGCGCGGTTGAGGAGCTCTTTGCCTCCGGAGTCGAAGACCGCCTGCTTCCCATCGGCTCCCAGGCCCCCGGCTTTTCCCTGCCCGATTTCTCCGGCAAAGGGGTTCGCTCCTCCGACCTGCTCGCCCTTGGGCCCCTCGTGATCAACTTCTTCCGCGGCCGCTGGTGCCCCTACTGCGTCACTGAGCTCGAAGCCTGGCGCGACCTCTACCCCGCCCTGCGCGAGCGTGGCGCCATGGTCATCGGCATCTCCCCGCAAACCCAGCGCCAGTCGGATTTCACCGCCAGCCAGCACCAGATTCCCTTCCCGCTTCTCTCCGATCCCGGCTGCGCCGTCGCCGGCCGCTACGGTCTGGTCTGGAACCTCCCCGACTACTTCCAGCGCTACTACCGCAGCATCCTCCTGAACATTCCCTTCATCAATGGCGAAGAAAGCTGGAGACTTCCCATCCCGGCCACCTATGTAGTCGATCCGGATGGCAAAATCCTCTACGCCGAAGGCCACGCCGACTTCCGCGTCCGCCCCGAGCCCGAAGACGTCCTCCGCGCCATTCCATCCCTGACTCGCAGCGAGTAAGCCGCCGCAACCTGTCACCTCACCTGTAACCTGTCACCTGTCGCCTCTCACCTGTAACCTGTCACCTGTAACCTGTAACCTGTAACCCGCGGAACCATCCCCCCGCCCCTTGCGTATCCCTTCCTGAGCGCACCCCGCGCCCAGGAGTCTTCCATGCAGACCATCGAACGCGTCATCATCCAGGCCACCCCTGCCGCCGTCTGGCGCGTGCTTGCCGATGTCGAGCGCTGGCCCACCTGGACCCCGACCGTCCAGCATGTCCAGCCGCTCACCCCCGACGGCCTCCGCCTCGGCGCGCGCTACCGCATCACTCAGCCCAAACTGCGGCCGGCCGTCTATGAAGTGACCGAGCTGGCCCCGCACAAGGCCCTCACCTGGATCCAGAAAGCCCCCGGCGCCACCATGATCGCCGACCATCGCCTCACCGGCGATGCCACCTCCACCGAGGTCGAGCTTTCCTTCTCCACCGAAGGAATCCTTGGCGCGCTGCTCGGCAGCATGTATGCCAAGCGGATTGCAGACTACGTGAAGACCGAGGCCCGCAGTCTCAAGGCCCACTGCGAGAAATTCCCCGCTGCCGCGACCGCGTAGCCGGCAGGACGCAGCGCGCGATGTCGGGGCACGCTACAATGGCCGCCATGAAAGTCAACCTTAGCCGCACCCTTGCTGCGTTCGTCACGACCTGCGCCCTCGCTCTGCCGCTCTACGCCGCTTCGCCTGAGGACCAGGCTGTCCTCGCTCCCGTCCAGGCCCTTTTCGACGGCATGGCGCACCACGATGCTGCCGCTATCACCGCGCCGCTGCTTCCGGGCGGATCGCTCACCCTCATGCGCGACGGTAAGCCTGTGCAGATGTCGTTCGACGACTTTGCAGCGCGCGTTGGGAAGCCTGGCACTACGCGCATCGAGGAGCGCATCCACCATCCTCTCGTGCGCGTCGACCACGACCTCGCTCTCGTCTGGGCGCCTTTCGATTTTCTCAGCGACGGCAAGGTAGACCACTGCGGCACCGACCTCTTCAGCCTCGTCCGCGTCGACGGCCAATGGCGCATCGCGGCCATCGCCGATACCGGCCGCAAAACCTGCGCGGCGCACTAAGGGAAAAGGGCGGCCTCGCCGGTCGCCCCGCTCACCACTCGTCTGCCCCCTACTGCTTCGCGAAGTCCAGATCGATCTCCAGCTGGACCGCGTCGCTCACCATCGCCGACGGCATCATCGCCGCAATCCCAAAATCGGCGCGCTTCACCGTCGTGGTCGCCTCGAAGCCCATATGCGGCTTCTTATCCATCCCGTTTACCGGCCCCGTCGGCCCGTCCGCGTGCAGCACCACGGGCTTCGTCACGCCCTTCAGGGTCAGATTTCCTTTCACCTCGAGCCCCGACCCGGTCTTCTCCACGCTCGTGCTCACAAATGTCGCCGTCGGATAGTGCGCCACGTCAAAGAAGTGATCGCTCTTCAGATCGTTGTCGCGCGGCGTCACCCCTGTGTCCACGCCCGTCACATCAATCGTTGCCTGTACGGAAGATTTCGCCGGGTCCGCCTCGTCCCACTCCAGCGTCGCATTCACCTTGCCGAACCGCCCATGCACCCTCGTGATGCTCAGGTGCGTCACCGTGAAAGTCACTTCACTGTGGTTCGGATCCGCTTTCCACGTCGAAGTCTGCGCCATCGCCAGCGGCGCCGCCGCAGCCAGAACCACACCCACCAGTGTTGCCAGCTTCATGCCAAAGTCCTTTCTCGTACTGCCGAGCCCAGGGATAAAGAAAGTTCCTCCAGCTTACCCGAATACCGCACACGATTACCTCTTGCGCCGATACCGCACCCGTTCCCTCTTCGTCGCTGGAACTGGACAGCACAAAGCCACACTTCTCCCGCCGGGGCGTCAGAATATCTGCAAATTTTATGGATGCTCTCCGACGCAATGCTTCGACACATCCGTACGGACCGGTGCCACGCACCGCATCGCCCGCAGACAGGCAGGCAAATGATAGTTCTTGCTACCGGCTCGGCTCCCAGCTCCCAGCCACAGGCTACCGGCTACCAGCTACCGGCTACCGGCTACCGGCTTCTTAATACTCCCTCTCATACCGCCGATACACCGGATCCCACACGTGCGCCGTAATCGCCGCATCGACCTCGTCCTCGCGCAGATCCGACAAGCCCTCCGCGATCGCCTGCCGCGCCACGGCTGCCGCAATCACTTTGCCGATTGCCCGCGACTGCGCCATCGGCGGCAGCAGATTGCCATTTCGATCCTTTTCCACCGGCGACAAACGCGCCAGAGCCTGCGCCGCCGTCATAATCATCGCGTCCGACACCCGCCGTGCCCGCGCCGCCACAATCCCCAGCGCCAGCCCGGGGAACACATAGGAATTGTTCGTCTGATCGATACAAATTTCCCGGTCGCCCACCTTCACCGGAGCAAAAGGGCTGCCTGTCCCGATCAGCGCCTTGCCGTCGGTCCACTTCATAAGATCCTCCGGCGTCGCTTCGCACTTCGACGTCGGATTCGACAACGGAAAGATCACCGGTCGCTCCGTGTTCTTCGCCATCGAGCGGATCGCCTCCTCCGTAAACATCCCCGCCTTCGCCGCCACGCCGATCAGCACCGTGATCTTTCCTTCGCGCACCACTTCTTCCAGCGTGATCTTCTTCGCATCGGCGACCCGCCAGCCCTCCACATCCTTGCCTGGCCGGACAAATTCCTTCTGCTCCTCGTGAATCCCCTCGGCCCCTTCCACCAGCAGCCCCGGCCGACCCAGCGGATAGATCTTTGCCTTCGCCTCCGCCTCGCTCAGACCGCCATCCACCAGCGCCCTCACAATGAGATTCGCAATGCCGATTCCAGCCGAGCCAAATCCCAGAATCGCCACCCGCTGCGCATCCAGCTTCGTGCCCGCCGCCTTCATCGCCGCCAGCAGCGTAGCCAGCACCACCGCCGCCGTGCCCTGGATGTCGTCGTTGAACGTGCACAGCCGGTCGCGATATCTCTTCAGCAGCCGCGCCGCATTCGACCCGGCAAAGTCCTCCCACTGCAGCAGCACATGCGGCCACCGCTTCTCCACCGCGCGCACAAAGGTGTCGATAAATTCGTCGTACTCCGCCCCCCGCACCCGCTTATGCCGCCACCCGATGTAGATCGGATTCGCCAGCCGCTCCTCGGTATCCGTTCCCACATCCAGCAGCACCGGCAGGCAGTTCTCGTGGTGCAGGCCACCCAGCGCCGTGTACAGCGCCATCTTGCCAATCGGAATCCCCATGCCCCCGGCGCCCTGATCGCCCAGGCCCAGGATTCGCTCGCCATCGCTGACGACAATCGCCTTCACGTTGTCGTAGCGCTTATGGGAGAGGATCTTCTCGATCCGGTCCTTATTCGGATAGCTCAGAAACAGCCCCCGCGGCTTCCGCCAGATTTCGCTGAACCGCTGGCAGCCCTCGCCCACCGTCGGCGTGTACACGATCGGCATGAAGGCCTGCACATCCGACAAAATCAGCGCGTAGAACAGCGTCTCGTTGATGTCCTGCAGATCCCGCATGAAGCTGTACTTCTCAAACGGCGTCTCCAGCGCGTCGAAAACCTTCCTCCGCCGCTCGATCTGCTCCGCCAGCGTGCCCAGATGCGGCGGCAGCAGCCCGTGCAGTTCGAACGCATCGCGCTCCTCTTCGGTAAACGCCGTACCCTTGTTCAGTCGCGGATGGTTCAGCAGGGTAAACCCGTAGAGCTTCGTCCGGGTCACCGGCTCCTGCTCTGCGTTCTTGTGATCCTTGGTTTGCCCGGCGGTGATTTCGATGGTCGATGCCATAAGACGTCTCCTCAGAAACAGATCCAGGCCAGACGTCCCTCAGAGCAGCCGGCGGGGAACACCCGGCGAACCTACCAAGTTTAGGCCCGCTGCTCGACAATTTCGCCAAAGATCCGGCCCGCCGCCGTTACCGAAGTCTGCCCTCACCGCCTCAGCGTCCGCCCTTCCTGCGGAATCATGTCGATTCCTGCCCGGCCAGCCCCCCAAACCCCCACGGCATAATAGAAGCAGCGCATCTCCAGACGCCCAGGAGTTAATTTGTCGACCCATTCCCCCCTTCGCGCCGTCATCTTCGACTACGGCGAAGTCCTCTGCCAGCCCGATCCCGCCGCGCACCGCGAACTCATCGCCCTCACCGGCCTCGACCGCGATATCTTTGAGCGCCACTACTGGCGCGACCGCCACAACTACGACCTCGGCCGCCACGACGGCCCTTCTTTCTGGCGACAGTTTGCCCAGGACTCCGGCCTCTTTTTTACCCCGGAGCAGATCGAGGCCCTCATCGAAGCCGACGTCGCCCTCTGGACCCGCCTCCTCGACCCCCGCATGATCGCCTGGATCGAGTCCCTGCAGAACGCCGGAGTTCGCACCGCCATCCTCTCCAACATGGTCGCCGAGGTCCTCGGCCGCATGCGACGTGATTTCCTGTGGCTCGATGGCTTCACGCAGCTCACCTGGTCCTGCGAACTGGGCATCGCCAAGCCCGATCCCGCGATTTACCTCCACACCTGCGAGAAGCTCGGCGTCCGGCCCGAAGAAGCTCTCTTCATCGACGACAAGCCGGTCAACATCCACGCCGCAGAGCAGGTCGGCCTGCACGCGCTCCACTTCCGCTCCATCGACCAGCTGCGCGCCGACCTGGCCGCTCACCACCTGCTGCAGGGTTTGCCCCAACCCGGGGAGGATCCGGTCCACGCTCGGCTGTAACCCGTAACCTGCAACCTGTCACCTGTACCCTGTCCCGCTGTACCATGGCGAAACCATGCCCGAGCGCGCCGAGGCCGAGCATCGCCTGCACCGTCCGCTCCGCCTGCGCGACCTGGTCCTCGCTCAGATCCTCTGCGTCGTCGGCAGCTCCTGGGTGGGCGTCGCCGGCGGACTCGGCCGCGCGCAGTCCCTCATCTGGGTTGCGGCCATGCTGCTCTTTTACGTCCCCATGGCTGCCTCGGTCGTCTGCCTCAACCGCGCCATGCCCCTCGAAGGCGGCCTCTACGTCTGGGCACGGACAGCCTTCGGCAATCTCGTCGGCTTCCTCACGGCATGGAACCTCTGGGTCTACGGCGTTGCCGTCACCGCCACCATCCTGTATGCCATCCCCACGGAAATCTCCTACCTCATCGGCCCCTCTGCCCGCGGCCTGCCGGAAGATCGTCCCCTATGCCTCGCCATCGTGGTCTTCATGCTCGCCGGCATTACCTTCGCCGCCTTTCGCGGCCTCGAGCTGGGCAAGTGGATCCACAACGCCGGCGGCAT
Source organism: Acidobacteriaceae bacterium (assembly GCA_049579805.1). Classification (GTDB taxonomy): domain Bacteria; phylum Acidobacteriota; class Terriglobia; order Terriglobales; family Acidobacteriaceae; genus Palsa-343. The sequence goes on along the minus strand of JBAUOP010000076.1, from coordinate 92,629 downwards.
CGCCATCCTCATCGCCTTCGCCGGGCTCATCCTGCTTCCACTCTGGCCGCTCGCCCACCATGTACCGCTCCACTACACGCCCTTTTCTGTCGCCGCTCCGCCCGTCAACCTCCGCACCTTCGCCCTCTTCGGCCAAATGCTCTTCGGAGCTCTCTGCGGCCTCGAATACATCGCCATCCTCGCCGGAGAAAGCCGCAATCCCGCGCGCAGCATCGGCCAGTCCGTCATCCTCTCCTCGCCCGTCATCTGCGCCATGTTCATCCTCGGCACCGCGGCCATCGTCGTTCTCGTGCCTCGCGGACGCATCGACTTCATCGCCCCCATCCCCCAGGCCATGCGCATGACCCTCGGCGCATCCGGCATCGGTAATCTCGTGGCCATCCTCGCCATCCTTCTCCTGCAGATCCGCCTGCTCGGAGCCACCAGTTATCTCTTCACCGGCGTCACCCGCCTGCCCATGGCCGCCGGCTGGAACCACCTCGTCCCGGAGTGGTTCACGCGCCTGCATCCGCGCCGCCGCACCCCGACCAACTCCATTGCCTGCACCTCCATCCTCGTCCTCGCGCTCATCCTCCTCTTCAGCAGCGGCGTCCGCGCGCAGGAGGCGTATCAGCTCCTCACCAACGCCAGCCTCACCCACTACGAAGTCGCCTACGTCGCCATGTTTGCCATTCCTCTCTTCGGCTCCGCCGCGCTCCGCCGTTCCCTGCCCACGTGGCTCAAGTGGACCTCCGCCGTCGGCCTTGCCTCCACCCTCTTCAGCCTCTTTATCTCGGCCTTCCCCTTTGTGCACGTCGTCAGCGCGCGCAGCTATGCGGCGAAGATCATCGCCACCATCGTGCTCAGCAACCTTATCGCCCTCACCTTCTACCGCTTCCGCAGCCGCGCCGCGCAAAAAGAAGAGGCCGCGCTCTCTGACGCGGCCTGATCCAATTTTCCTGGGGGCATCGCTCCCCAACCCCTCTGTGCTCTCCGTGTCCTCCGTGGTGAATCCCTAATGGACCAGGCCAACCCCTTCGGATCGCAAGTGAGAAAAAACGGGCTACCGGCTACCGGCTACCAGCTACCAGCTACAGGCTACAGGCTACAGGCTACTGGCTACTGGCTGGGATCCATACTCGGTCCCACCGGCTCCTCCACCGGAATCCGCACCTGGTCCACAATCTCCACCGCGAACCCCTGCAGCGCCGGCACATGCGTCGGGGTGTTGCTCAGCAGGCGAATCCGGTGAATCCCCAGGTCCGCGAGGATCTGCCCGCCCAGACCCACCTCGCGCAGGATCCGCTGTTGCCGGTCCGCATGAGCCTCGCGCGCCCGCGCTTCCCGATGAAACAGCACCCGCGCCTTTTCGCCTGTGCGATCGATCTCGAATCCCCGCCCCGCATTGTGCAGATAAAGGAACGCCCCGCGCCCCGCCTCCGCAATCATCTTCAGCGACTGGCGCGTTGTCCGCTGGCAGTCGCACAGCGTCGCCCCAAACACATCGCCGGCCAGGCAACGCGAGTGCACCCGCACCAGCACCGGGGCCCCCGCCACGCTCGCTTCTCGCGTGGTGGGGTGGAGCAGCGGCTCGTCCCCGCTCACATCGCCGCGCACCAGCGCCACGTGGCTCTCTCCGCCATGCACCTCGCTCTCGTAGGCGATCATCCGGAACTCGCCCCACTCCGTCGGCAGCAGGCTCTCCGCGACGCGCACAATGTACCGCTCATGCTGCAGGCGGTAGCGGATCAGCTCCGCCACCGTCAGTATCTTCAGCCCGTGTTCCTGGCAGAACTTCGTCAGATCCGGCACCCGAGCCATCGTGCCGTCGTCCTTCATGACCTCGCAGATCACGCCCGCCGGAATCAGTCCCGCCAGCCGCGCCAGGTCCACCGACGCCTCGGTTTGCCCGGCCCGCACCAGCACGCCGCCCTTGCGCGCCCGCAGCGGAAACACATGTCCCGGCCGCGCCAGATCGTTCGCCGTTGACCCCGGATCAATCGCCACTTTGATGGTGTGCGCCCGGTCGTACGCGGAGATGCCGGTGGTCACGCCCTCTCGCGCCTCAATCGACTCGGTGAACGCTGTTCCGAACCGCGACGAGTTCTGCTGCGTCATCGGCCCCAGCCGAAGATAGTCGGCCCGATCTTCCGTCATCGTCAGGCAGACCAGGCCGCGCCCGTACCGCGCCATGAAGTTGATGGCCTCCGGCGTCACATGCTCAGCCGCCAGCGTCAGATCGCCCTCGTTCTCGCGATCCTCATCGTCGACGACGACGATCATCCGCCCCGCCTTGATCTCCTCCACTGCGCCGGGGACATCCGTCATGGGAGTTTGTGGCTGCATAGCCCCATTATTGCGTACGGCCGGCTGCTTTGCTGGCCACCCAGCCTTCCCACCAGCAGTTGGACAGGTCGTGAGTGAAGATAGAAGATATGGCAATGGCGCCCACCGGACAAAAACAGGGTCTGAATCGGGAGATTCGCCCTTCACTTAAGAAACTCGTCCTCGCGCCGGAACCCCGCTTCGCGCTGGCTGTTCCCCGCCGAGGCCGGTTGCGCCGTCGCTCCGTCAAGCCCCGCTGACAAGGGGAAACACCACGCGGAACCTGCGCTACCTTTTTCTTAAGCGTCGCTCAAAAAAAGGGAGCGGCCTCCCGCTCCCTCATCCCTGTAACCTGTAACCTGTCCCCTGTAACCTGTAACCTGTACCCCGTCTTACTTCTCCCCCGCCTGAAACTCCGTCCACGGCCCCGACTTCATATCGCGCAGAATCGGCGCCTCCCAGTCGTACTCCGGATGCGCCGCCAGGAACGGCTTCGCCAGAAAATCCTCGCCACACGGATGTCCCGCGCGCGCGATCAGCTCCATCTTCCCCACCAGATCGCTGTCCGTCACCTTGCCCTGCACCGCGCCAAAGGGGTTATAAGGTGTGTCGCCCCACTGCGGGATCCCCTCCTTCGCCACATCCTCATGTCCGCAGAGCGTGCGCTGATCGGCGCCCTCTTTGTGCGTCCAGGTGTCCTCGTGATCGGCCAGGAATTTCTCCGCCAGCTGCACGTCGATCCGCCCCTTGTACTCCTTCATCAGCTGCTCCCAGCGCAGATGCCGCGCGTTCATCGACGACGACAGGTCATGCGGATTAAACCCGTCCGTCTCGTCCCTGATCAGTGCAGGGTCGCGCGGAAAATTCGCACTGACAAAGTAGCCATCCTTCTTCCGCCACACCGGCGTGTGCTCCAGACCCAGTTCCAGATAGGCAATCTCGCCCGTCTTGCGGTCGCCGATCAGCCAGTCGTTCGCGTAACCGCCGTTGTCGCCTTCGATCATCATGGCCACGAAATCGTCGATGCTGTTGGCATACTGCAGCGCCTTGCGCGACCGCACAAACTCCGGGATCCCCTTGCTGTTCCAGCCTTCGAAACCGGTGATAGTCGTCTCCGTCATCATGATGCCGGCATCGTTGATCCCGAAATCGTCGTTGCTGGTGATCATCCCGGGCACTCCATCCTGCAGAATCCGGTGCCCATGGTCGGGCTTGATGTCGAACATGATCGTCCAGCGCGAGCCCTCCGCATACGACGACCAGTTATTGTGAGCGATGACAATCTTGCCGTCCTTCGTATAGCTGCCGGTCGCGATAAACGCGCTGCATTTCCCAGGCGCTCGAATCGCCGGAGCATTCATCGCGTGCTCTTTCTTATCCAGCCAGGGAACGTAGTACTCGCTCAGTTCCATCGTTCCGTTCAGCGCCACAATATCCCACACATCCACCTTGACGCCGCGCGCCTCGGCACCCTCGGCAATGCCCTTCAGCTCCGCCTGATACTGCGCCTCAATATGCGGCCAGAAGATCGTCCTCCCCGCATTTCGGTAAAACGCCCAGCTGCGATGGGTGGAATGCTCGTCCTCCACACGAAATACGTGCAGCGCATCCGCAATCTGGGGCGCGAGCAGATATCCATGCTGAAACCCGATCTGCTCCGGCGACCCCTGCAGGTGAACATACGTCCAGCCGCCGCGCTGGAATTTGTACGCGCCCGCCAGCCGCGCATCCTTTGCCTGCGCCCACACCGCTGTGCCGGCCAAAAGCACCGCCGCCGTTACCAGATGTCGGAACCCGAGTCGCATCGGAGCTCGCTCCTGAGGAAGATTTGTCGGAATATCAGAGACGATATCACGCCGTTTGCGCTACTTTTTCCCTGAATCCTGCAGTAGCTGCACAAGGTAGTCCTTCCACACCGCAGCATGCGTGTGCGTTCCATGACCGAACGTCTTGAGCGACGCCGGAATCAGGACGAAGCGCGCATGCGGCATCTGCTTCGCCAGCTCCGGCGCCATGTCCAGCTCCGGCGGATTGATAAAGTCATCCTCCGAGTTGATCCAGAGAACTGGCACTGTAATCGTGCTCAACTTCGCCTCGGGGTTGTAGTTGCGGGACGCGTCGAAATAGTAGAGAAAATCGTCCGCATCGGTGTGCGCCACAATGCGGCTGACCGTCTTGTCGACGTAATCCTCCGCTTCCTCGCGCGTCGGATCATCCTTCTGCATCTGCTGCGGCGCCGAGCCGGCGATGATCAGAAAATCCGCCGCACCCGTCAGCCCTTCCACTGGCTCCTTCGTGTAGTTGCCGTTGTCCCACGCTGGATCGTCGCGGATGCTCTGCATGGCCATATACCGCCACATGCGATTGCGCCCGGCAATCTCAATCGGCATGCAGGCAAAGGGCGCCAGCGCGTCGGCAAATCCCGGATACGCTTCGCCCCACATGAAGCTCTGCATGCAGCCCATCGAGGTGCCGAGAATGAGCCGCAAATGATCGACGTGCAACCCTTCCAGCAGCATGGTGTGCTGCGAGCGGACCATGTCGTCATAAGCGTAATGCGGGAACTTCATTCGCAGCCCATCCGACGGCTTGCTCGACTCGCCCATCCCGATGTCATCCGGCAGGATCACAAAGTATTTCGTGATGTCGAGCGGCTGGCGTGGCCCGAACAGCACATCGGAAAACACCGGATTCAGCAGCGAGTGCGCGTCGCCGCCGGTGCCGTGCAGCAGCAGAACCGCGTTGTCGGCGTGACCGGCTGCGTCGCGATGCAGCGTCCCCAGCGTCAGGTAGTGCAGCTTCAGCTCGGGCAGCGTCTCGCCCGTCCCAAAATGGAAATCGTGAATGACATACACGCCGTCCCGGATGGGCCAGTGCGTTGGCGGATAGCTCGGCGCCGGCGTCTGGGCAAAGGCGGTGAGGGCGGCAGTGAGGAAGGCGAGAGCAGCGACAGGGCCGAGGCCGTGGGACCGATGCAGAAGCAAGGCTGAACCTCCGTTCAGGCGATCCTCCATCTTACGGCGACCGCACGCGCTGCGATTGCGCGCATGACTTATCGGCAAACAGGATAGATAGCGAAACCCTGATCCCGCGCGGTTGCTTTACGATGGACTCGTGCAACCGGCTCTCACCGTCCAGACTCCCTCGGCGACTTATCCTGTCTTCGTCGGCCGCAACCTCTTTCCGCAAGTCGCGCAGACGCTCCGCAAGTTCGCCGCCGGCCGGACGTTTGTCCTGACGTCGCCGGAGATTTGGGCGCTGTGGGGCAAAAAGCTTCTCGGCGCCTTTCCCCAATCGGCCCAGCCCACGGTCCTGTTTCTTCCCGCCGGCGAACGCTATAAGCGCCTTGCCGAAGTCGAGAAGCTTGCCGAGCAACTGGCCCGTGCCGGCGCCGACCGCTCCTCGGTCCTCATCGCCTTCGGCGGCGGCATCGTCGGCGACCTTGGCGGCTTTCTCGCCGCCATCTACATGCGCGGCATCGACTACATCCAGGTGCCCACCACCCTGCTGGCCCAGGTGGACTCCTCGGTCGGCGGCAAGACCGGCGCCAACCTCGCCGCCGGCAAAAACCTCATCGGCAGCTTCCACCATCCGCGCGCGGTCTTTGCCGACCTCGATGTGCTGCAGACCCTGCCGGATCGCGAATTCCGCGCCGGCCTCTTCGAAAGCGTCAAAGCCGGCGTCATCCGCGACGCCGCCCTCTTCCGCTTCATGGAGAAGAACGCCGATAAGATCCTGGCCCGCGATCCGGCGGCGCTGAAGCGGGTCATCGCCGACTCCATCCGCATGAAGGCCGGCGTTGTCGCCCTCGACGAGCGCGAGTCGGGCCTGCGCATGATCCTCAATTTTGGACACACCCTCGGCCACGCCATCGAAGCCGCCACCCGGTTCCGCCGCCTGCTGCACGGCGAAGCCGTCGCCTGGGGGATGCTCGCCGCGCTGCAGGTGGCGCTCGCTCGGGAGACCGTCGATCCTGTCCAGGCCGAGCGCATCGAGCGCACGATCCTGGTTTATGGACCGCTCCCGCCCTTCCGCGCCACCGCCGCGAAGCTGCTCGCCGCCGCCGGCCGCGACAAGAAGAATCGCGCCGGCGCCCGCCGCTTCATCCTGCCCAAAGGCATCGGCGACGCTGTGGTCGTGGAAGATGTGACGGATCGCGAACTGGAAGAAGCGCTGGAGTGGCTTCTGCCCCGGGCTCGCCAGGCAGGAGCCGACGCATCCGCGTGACTGCGGCGCGGAGGTCGAGCCGAAAGGAACTCGGGCTTTCTATTCCCTGTTCCCTCTTCCCTGCTTTTTTCAGTCGACGGCCAGGCTCAGCTGGTGGCGCACATCGGCGCCGCGGATCCAGAAAATCACGTCGGTCGCGATGTTGGTGGCATGATCGGCAATCCGCTCCAGGTTGCGCGAAATCAGAATCGCCGGCAGCGCCTGATCGGCGCATTCCGAATGCTCCTGGATGCGCCGCGTCAGATCCGTAATCGCCACGCGGTTCATCCGGTCGATCTCGTCGTCCATGTCTCGCACCGACTCGGCCAGCAGCGCATCGCCGTCCAGCAGTGCCTGCAGCGACGACCGGATCATGCGCACGGCAAAGTCGCCCATGCCGCCAATGTCCACCGGCAGGTCCATCGGGTCCTGATCCAGCAGGTCGCGGGTTCGGATGGCGATGCTCACCGCCATGTCGCCGATGCGCTCCAGGTCGCCGTTGATCTTGATGACCGCCAGAATGAACCGCAGGTCGATGGCCATCGGCTGCTCCCGCGAGAGCATCTCATAGGCCATCTCGTCCACTTCCCGCTGAGCCATGTTGATGGCCGTCTCGTTCTCGCGCACGTACTGGCACAGCCCCTCGTCCCGCTGCAGCCAGGCGTCTACCGCTGCCTGCACCGCCTGCTGCGCCAGCGCCGCCATCGCCAACAGCTTGTCCTTTAACTCCGCCAGCTGCAACTGAAAATGGATCCGAGGCACTTGTCCCCCTCCTGCACGTCCCTGCGCGGCCTCGCGGCCATCCGCAAAATCAGGCCAATTCTCGTATTGTGCATCCGCGGACATCAAAGCTCTGCAAATTCCGCGACTTTACCGTTACTTTTCGGAGCCGCCCCGCGACCCGTGTCAGTCGTTGGACCCAATTCGGCGGCCATCGTAAGCCCGGAAGTCCTTTAGCAGAGCCGCTTTTCGGCCTCCTGCGCGGCTTCGTAGATCTGGTCGAAGGACTCGACCGCGTACAGCACCTTCTGCTCCTCCGACACCAGGAATTTCTGGTCCATCACCTGGTCCAGGTTGAAGTCCCGAATCTCCGGCTTACCCTCGATCACGTGGGTGCCCTCGCCATGCGAGGAGATCAGGCCGCTGCCGTACAGCCTCACCTCGCCCTTCTGCCGGATCACGCCGAACTCCACCGTGAACCAGAAGAGGCGGCCCATCTTTTCCAGCTTGTCCTTGTCGTGCATCAGCCCGGCGCAGACGCGCCCGTACTGCTGCAGGAAATCGGCGAATACCGGGTGCGCGTGCATGGGTACGTGGCCGAAGACGTCGTGGAAGATGTCCGGCTCCGGCGTGTATTGCATCGATTCGCGGCTGCGGATATAGGTCGTGGTGGGAAACTGCCGCGCGCCGAGCATCTCAAAGAATGCCCCCGGCGGCAAAAAGCCGCTCACCGGCGTCGCGTTCCACCTCGTTCTCGGAGCCAGCCGCTTGTTCACCTCGGCTAGGTTCGGAATCGTGTCCTCTTTCAGCCCGATCTGCTCAAAGCCGTTCAGATACTCCTGGGCGGCGTGTTCGCGGAGCTGCGGCATCCGGCGCCGCACCAGTTCGGCCCACACGGCATGCTGCTCCTCGGTGTACGCGTCCCACTTCTGCTGGATCAGGTAGGGCGCGGCCACCGTCAGCGGCCCCGCAGACACCCTCGGTTCTTCAGTCCCCACCGCACTTCCTGGCGGATTCATCGCAAAACACCCCCGGCAAAACCCTTGAGAATCGCACCTGCCTTATTGAGATGTCAATAGGTTTCGACGTGCGGGTGGTGGTGCCATCTGAAATCCAGAGGCTGCGCCGAATCCCACCCGCAGCGGTAGACTTGGGCCATGGCGACCCGCAACCTCCGCGTCGTTAAGCGAACCCCGTCTGTGTTGGCGGTGTCCGAGAAGTACAATGCCGAATTCACCGTCTCCGAGGTCGAGATCAAGACCGCATTTGACGCGCAGCCGTGATTATCCAACATGCGGCCAAAGCTGCTTCGATTTTGCCTCCCGCAGCCTCTGCTTTGGATTCCGCCATATCAGCCCTGAAGAGTTGCATCTCTGCGTTAGAGAGTTCTTTAAAAACCGTAGGGCAGTCATCTGGGCAATGGGAAACACTCGCCTGGGTCTGCTCAGTCGGGGTTGCCTTCGGAGTGGCCGCAGAGATTATAGGAATTATCTGGCAATATCGGGACGATTTGAGGGATTGGCGACGCGGCATCATCCGACCACCAGATCGTCCATCACGCGGAAAGCTCTGGTTTGAAGCAGCCGCAACTGTGCTGGTAGTGGCTGGCATTTTCGGGGAAGCTGGGGCAAGCCTCAAGTTGGCGTCTATCAACAGCCAATTGCGCTCGATAACGAGCGAGTTGAGAGCCAAGAGCGACCAGTTGCTTGCGCTAGTAACGCAGGAGGCAGGAAGCGCCGCCACATCTGCCCAAAAGGCGCACCGCGAAGCGGATGTTGTGAGCAGTGAAGCCTTGGAACTCTCACAGCAGCTAACGAAGCAAGATCTCCGTGAGCACCTACTGCAGAATAAACGCAACCGAGACAGGTTCGTGGCCATTCTAAAGCCCTTCACGGGCCAGAAGTTTGATATACGTCCCTGTACGCTGGACGATTCGGAGGTCACAAGCCTTTCGTTGGTGCTGTATGGCGCGATGCTCGACGCTGGCTGGACAAACGTTTCTTTTCGGCCATACTTTGCTTGCGGCAACGGCGTTGTGGTCCTTGTTGACAACGATGCTCCCGATTCCACTAAAAGGGCGGCTTCTGCACTCCAGCGAGCACTCTTCGCCGTCGGACTCACTAATCTTCGGAGATTAGGACCGGGAGACTTTGTGGACGTGCGAGCCTTAAAGCCGGGACAAACAACGCTGGAGCCATCCGCCCCGAATGGCGTAGTGCTTCTCGTGCAGACGCACCCGTAGGACATCGAGAATACACAGGATAGCCCAATAGCTAGCAATGCGAACGCCACCCGTTTCCGCTGTGGAAACCAAACGGCACCACCACCGGGCGGGCTCGGCGAGGAAGCGGTGGGGCGCGCCTGGTACGACCGTTCCTATCCCTTGCTTTTGCGGCCACTTTTTGCCGCTGCCGGTTCCGGCGGCTTCGATACCGGCCGGCAAATCATAAATCTCAATTGCCGCGCCACCGTCAGCGGCCCCGCCCCTCTCTGTGCCTCGGCTCCCGCCGCACTTCCTGGCCGATTTATCGCAAAATATTCCCGGCAAAACCCTTGGGAATCGCACTTACTTATTGAGATGTCAACCCTACCGGCGACTCAGTCTGACGGCCATTGAAGCCAGGCTACGGCTACTTCCGCGTCATCCGCAGTTCGATCATCAGCCGTTCGTTCCCTTTGCCATCGATCAGGTAATGCCGATAGTCGAGAACGCGACCGTCTTCTTCAAGATGCCCGCGGGCGACGGTTTTGCGCCCAGGATCGTCGGGATCCAGGGCTGTGGCCCACAGGACGATGTTTTTGCCGTCGAAGGTCCCGTCGCTCTGGCGAATCGACATCGTGGTCTGCCGCGAGTCGAACCAGACGGTGGTGAAGCGATTCGTCTTGGAGTCGAATCCGGAGATGCCGGTGCCGGTGCCTTTCGTTCCGTCAGAATTAAAGAAGGTGAAATCCGACTCCAGAAACTTACCGTCCTGGACCATGTACTGCCGGCATTCGCCTTTCGAGACCCTCGGCTTGCCGGTCCTGGGAAAGAATGTCTTGACGACATCCCAGTTGCCGACGAACTGCGCCAGCAGTTTCTGACCGGCGCCCGGCGCGTTGGGCGGCTCGTACTGGTTGTGGGTTTGCTGCGCCACGGCCAGGGTGGCCATCAGCATCGCGGGGGCAAGCGTCGCGGCAACGATCCATTTCCTCATAGCGCGTGATGATAGGCGAAAATCGCCGGCGTTGCACGCCCTTCGCGCCAGGGCACCGCCGGCCCAGGCCACGTGCAGGCCTCTCCCATCACTTAGCTTTGCGAGCGCTTTTTGCCGCGGCCACTTCGGGCGGCTTCGATACCGGCGGCAGATCATAAATCTCAATCGCGCCCTTGCGCAGGATCGCAAAGCGCATTCCATCCGGCGACAAGGCGACGTTTTGGCCCGCCGTCAGCACCGGCGACGCGGTCTTCACCAGAACCAGCTTCCCGGTCACCGTGTCGTAGACCCCGGCCAGTTGCGCCTCGATGTCCTCAGGATAAAGCGCGTCGAATGTGCTGATCGGCCGATTGACCTCCAGCGATTCATACACGAAGCGGCTGCCATTCACCGCCGGGGTAAACCAACCCCAGACATACTTGTTTTCCCAGCGCGCCTGCCACAGCTCCTGCCCGTCTTTCGAAACGGCGGCGACCAGGTGGTCGTCGTCGCCGCCGAGGTAGCAGCCCACAACCAGGGCCACGCTGGCGCTCACGGCCTCGGGCGTCGGGCGGCACTCCGACGTCACCTCGGTCAGAATCCGTGGCTGCCCCCTGAATGGCACCCAACGCACCACCCAGCTCCCTAGCTTCTTGCCTTCGAGCGTGTCCAGCAGACCGTCGCCCAGCAGGGGAACCTGCGTCAAACCCTCCGCATGGCTCTCGGCGACCTCCACGTTGGTCCCCGAGCGGAGGAAAATCACCTTCATCGGATTCCCGGCGCCCAGCCCGCGCGTATCGTCGAGGACTGGCTGCGCCTTCCGCGGCTCCTCGGTTTCCAGCACCGTCAGCTTTCGATCCGGTGAGACCTCGACGCCGCTCAGTCCCGCGGACAACGTGAGAAAAGGCCGCAGTTCCAGCGAAGCATCGGTCAGAAACAGCGAATCCCGCACCCGTACCAGGAACTGGCCGTCGTCATAAGGCCACAGATACTCGGAGCGGTCATGCTCGCGCCACTGGATCTGCTTCACCACTTTTCCGGTGTCCAGATCCAGCACCACCGCGCGAATTTCCTGATCGTCATCGTCGAGCCGATCGCTGGGCAGGCGCCTGAGCAGCCCACCCACCCGGAAGGTGAACAGCAGGTGGTCGTTGTCGAGGAAACCCATGGCCGCCGACGACAGGCGATAGGTGAGATAAAACGATCCCGGCGGCATATACCCCAGAGGCGCGACCTCGATGCGCATCGCCGGCTGAAGAGGAGGCGAAGGTGGCGCCGGCGGCGGCGTTCGCCTGGCCCAGGACGTCGAGGCCATCAGGAGAATTCCCACCGCTGCCGCACTCGCCCGATTTCGAATCGCCACAACCACCTGCTCCCATTCTCCCCAGCCGGAGCGAAAGCAGCAAGTGGGTGCCGTTCTCCCGATTTGACGGCACAGTGCATTCTGCGTAAAACGTTGTCACAGCCCAGGAACCGCTGAGCGTAGGGCGTCTTCCAGGCACGCACTCTTTATGGCTCGAATGCAGGAAGCCCGCGATTCCTCCTCGGCTCGGCGCCCGCGCACCTCCGCCGCCAGGCCCGCCGCCCCCGCCGAACCGCAGTCGCCCCGCATGCTGGCCGACTATCAGAACGCCATCCAGCTGATGCAGCAGGGCAAGTACGAGAAGGCCCGCGCCGCCTTCGAAAAGCTCTCCCGCGACGCCCCCTCCGAGATCATGGAGCGCGTCCGCGTCTATATCGCCGTCTGCGACCGCAACTGCGCCAGCGATTCGCGCAGCTTTGACACACCCGAGGAGCAGTACGACTACGCCGTCTCCCTGCTCAACTCCGGCTCCTGGGAAGAGGCCCGCGACCAGTTCGAGGCCATCCTCGTCAGCTCGCCCAAAGCCGACTTCGCCCACTACGGCATGGCCGTGCTCAGCAGCATGACCGGCCAGGCCGAAGACGCCCTCGAGCATCTCAGCCATGCCATCGAGCTGAACCCGGCCAATCGCATCCAGGCGCGCAGCGACCCCGATTTCGTCGACATGGCCGACGATCCGCGCTTCACCGAGCTTCTTTACCCCGAGCTCGGCTAGCAGAACCGCCGCCGAGTTTGGGTTTAGACTTGAGCCTGGACTCCTGATTCGTGAGTACTCGAGCCGCGAAAATTTCCGCTCCCCTGGGTCTGCGCGTTGTCGCCATCGGCGGTGGAACGGGCCTCTCCACACTCCTGCGCGGTCTCAAACAGCGCGTCCCGCATGGCGGCGGCCTGCTGGCCGTCCCCAGCCGCGCGCCCTTCGTCGCCGACCTCACGGCGGTCGTCACCGTCACCGACGACGGTGGCTCCAGCGGACGCCTCCGCCGCGACTTCAACATGCTGCCCCCCGGCGATCTGCGCAACTGCATGGTCGCGCTCTCTGAAGACGAGCGCCTCATCTCCCAGCTCTTCCGTCACCGCTTCCGCAACGGCGGCGATCTGGAGGGCCACAATTTCGGCAACCTTTTCATCGCCGCCCTCACAGAAATGACCGGCGATTTTGCTCAGGCCATCCGCCTGGCCGCCGAAATCCTTGCCAGCCGCGGCCATATCTTCCCCGCCACCGCCGCCAATGTCACCCTCGCCGCCCACATGGAAGACGGCTCCATCGTCCGCGGTGAAACCAACATCACCGCCAGCCGCCAGCGCATCGTCGAACTCACCCTCGAGCCCGCCGATCCTCCCCCGCCGCCGGAGACCCTCGACGCCATCGCCGCCGCCGATCTCATCACCGTCGGCCCCGGTTCGCTCTTCACCAGCATCGTCACCAACCTGCTCGTCCGCGGCATGCCGGAAGCCCTGGCGGAAGCGCGCGGCACGCGCGTCTTTGTCTGCAATCTGATGACCCAGGCCAACGAGAGCCTGCACCTCACCGCCTCCGAACACATTGAGCGGATTTATGAGCACGCCGGGCGCCCCGTCTTCGACTATGCCCTCGTGAACACCGCGCCCGTCTCCGCGCCCATCCGCGAGCGCTACGCCGCCGAAGGCGCGGAGGTCACCGTCGCCGACGTCGACCGCATCGAGGATCTCGGCCTGCAATGCGTCACCGGCAACTTCGCGGAAGAGGGCGATGTCCTCCGCCACGATCCCGACCGGATCACGGACGCCTTGCTCTCGCTGCCCATGCGCAGCCTGGCGGGCGCGACCCGCTGATCGCGCCCGCTTCCGCCCGTCAGGAAGCGGCCACCTCATCATCCATCTCGTCGAGGGAGCCGGCTTCATCGCCGGCCAGCAGCCCCAGCGCCTGCTTCTCGAAGAGCCGCCGATAGATGCCCGCCGGCCGTCGCACCAGCTCCTCGTGCCGTCCCTCTTCCACAACCTCTCCGGCTTCGAAGACCAGTATCCGGTCGAGCATCCGCACCGTGGACAGCCGGTGCGCGATGACGATGGCGGTGCGTCCCGCCATCAGCCGCTCCATCGCCTCCTGAATCAGCGCCTCCGACACCGAGTCGAGACTCGACGTCGCCTCGTCGAGAACCAGCACCGGCGCGTTGGCGAGAAAGGCCCGCGCCAGCGCCACCCGCTGCCGTTCCCCGCCGGAAAGCTTCACGCCGCGCTCGCCCACCAGGGTGGCGTAGCCCTTCGCCTGCCGGCAGATGAAGTCGTGGGCGTTGGCCAGCTGCGCCGCTTCCTCGATCTCCCAGGCCTTTGCACCCGGGCGGCCGTACGCGATGTTCTCCGCCAGCGAGCGATGGAAGAGAATCGGCTCCTGGGGAACGAGCGCCAGCTGCGCGCGCAGTGAGTCCTGCGTCACATGCGCGACGTTCTGGCCGTCGACCAGGATGCGGCCGCCGGAAATGTCGTAGAGGCGATGCAGCAGCTTCACAAACGTCGATTTGCCGGAACCGGAGTGCCCCACCAGCCCCACCCGTTCGCCCGCTCGGATGCGCAGCTGCAGATCGCGGAACAGCGGCGCGGTCTGCCTGCCATAGCCGAAGGTCACGCGTTCGAAGACGACCTCGCCCGCACGCACCCGCAGCGGTTGCGCAGGGTCGCGGTCGCTCACTCCCAGCGGCAGCGACTCGAACTCGACCATCTCCTCCATCTCATTCACGCCGCGCTGCAGGTTGGCGATATGCTGCCCCACGTCGCGCAGATAGCCGTGCACGACGAAGTAAGTGGTCAGCACAAACGTCACGTCGCCCGGCGTGGCGCGCCCGCACCACCACATCCACAGGGCAGAACCGATCACGAGCACGCGCAGCCCCAGCAGCGCCGTCATCTGCACACCGTTGCTGTTGGTGCCGAAGACCCAGTGGCGCTCCGTGCGCCGGCCCCACTTGTGCAGGACGGCGCCAAGCCGCGCGTCTTCCCGCCGCTCCGCGCCGAAGGATTTGACTGCGGTATTGCAGGTGACGGCGTCCGCCAGCGCGCCGCCGATGCGCGTATCCTGCGCATTCGAGAGCCGCGCCGCCGGCGCCACATAGCCCAGCGACAACCCCACGGAGATGGCGACGTAGACCAGCGCGCCCGCCGCCACCATCAGACCCATACCCGCCCACCGCAGTCCCAGCAGCAGGGGACAGCCGGCCAGCACCAGCACGGCCGGCAGCAACGCCAGCAGCAGCGTGTCGTCGATCATGTCCACCGCCCACATGCCGCGCGTGATCCGGCGCACGATCGACCCGGCGAAGTTGTTCGCGTACCAGTCGGTCGAGAACCGCTGCACCCGCCAGAAGGCATCGGTCGCCATGCGCGACATCAGCCGCAGCGTGAGCCGGATGATGGCCCGCAGGGCGAGATACCGCATCGCCGCGAGGATCAGCCCCAGCCCGGCCATGGCCAGAATCGCCATAATCGCCGCCTGCAGCGCCGACGCGCGTCCGCCCGCGTGCCCCGCCACCGCGTCCACTAACCGGCCGGAGTACACCGGCAGCAGCAGATCGGCCACAGTCGCCAGCGTCATGCACGAGGCGACCGCCGCGACTGTCCACGGCTCGCGCCGCCAGTGGCGCATCAGGAATGCGAGCACCGTCCGAACAACATTGTTGGAACTTCGGGAGCGACTCATAGAATCCTCGAAGGACGCGCCGCCGGCAGCCTGGGCAGGCATCCTGGGTTAGGGTTCCTGTTTGCGTGAATGGAGAAACAACGACCGGCGCCAGAGACAATCCTCCCAAGGAGGAGGTCGCTCTACGGCCTGCCTGTCGGATCCGGACTAATGTCCGACTTAAAGAAGGAAGCTGACGAGAAAGGCACCCGGCCGCTGCGTTTTGGGGTCGCTGGGCGAGAGATTGATTTTCATTGGAGCCTTCCTTTCGTCGAAATGGTTTTGCTAGCTTACCACGGTTCGTCGCACAGTCCCGCAGTGATGCGATACGGAGTTCCGACCCAACTCCAGCCCGCAACCCAAATCCCCGTGCGTCTCGGCCGGTTCGCCAGATTACGCACTTCTTCTCCCCTCTGTGGAAATCCTGTCAAGCCTTACCAAAGTCATTTCCGCTCATTCCACATGACTTACAGACAAAAATCGCTGGCAGAAAACCCGCCCAAACCTGTCATACTGAACTTATAGAGTGAAAAAAGAAAAAGCCCGCGGCGCGGGCTTTTTCCATCGATCTTGAAGAGGCGAGGAGCAATGAGCGCAGCTCACTACCCAGCGGGCTACACCCTATACCCTGCACCCTATCCCCTGTATTGACTAACACTTACACGTAAGGGCCTCAACAACTACCCTGTTTTGACACA
The DNA here is from genome assembly GCA_049579805.1 of Acidobacteriaceae bacterium. Classification (GTDB taxonomy): domain Bacteria; phylum Acidobacteriota; class Terriglobia; order Terriglobales; family Acidobacteriaceae; genus Palsa-343. The sequence goes on along the minus strand of JBAUOP010000076.1, from coordinate 76,513 downwards.
CTTACACAAGCCCGAAACACAACTGCTTTGTTTCTACACACATGCACAACTCACGAAATTTTTTTGGAGTGCCACTGCTGCACCGCTCCGCAAGAAACAAGCACCTGCAACTGCCACCTGCAACCTGCAACCTGTACCCTGCCTTTTCGCCCCCTGTTCTCCACAGCCCGCTTCCCTGTATCCTGCTCAGGACCCCATTACCACCGGACGATTTCCGCTCGACAGGCCAGCATCACCCGACCCAACCCGATGGTAGACTCGGGGCAATTCGTCCCAAAAAAGGACACTGGATTGGAGTTTTCCCGTGGCAGATGACCGTCAGCGCGCCGTGGAACTGGCGCTTGCACAGATTGAAAAGCAGTTCGGCAAGGGATCCATCATGCGCCTCGGCAGCAAAGAGGCCATCGTCCCCATCGCGACCATCTCCACCGGCTCCATCTCCTTCGACGCCGCCCTCGGCGTCGGCGGCGTTCCCCGCGGCCGCGTCATCGAGATCTTCGGCCCGGAATCTTCCGGCAAAACCACCATCACCCTGCAAATCATCGCCGAGGCCCAGAAAGCCGGCGGACTCGCCGCCTTCGTCGACGCCGAGCATGCTCTCGATCCCGCCTACGCTAAAAAACTGGGCGTCGATATCGACAACCTGCTCATCTCCCAGCCGGACTACGGCGAGCAGGCCCTTGAGATCACCGAAGCCCTGGTCCGCTCCGGCGCCATCGACGTCCTCGTCGTCGACTCCGTCGCCGCTCTCGTTCCCAAAGCGGAACTCGACGGTGAAATGGGCGACTCGCACATGGGCCTCCAGGCCCGGCTCATGTCCCAGGCCCTCCGCAAACTCACCGGAACGGTTTCCAAATCGCGTACCTGCCTGATTTTCATCAATCAAATTCGTGAAAAAATTGGCGTCATGTTCGGCAATCCGGAAACCACCACCGGCGGTCGCGCCCTCAAGTTCTACTCCTCCGTCCGCATCGACATCCGCCGCATCCAGGCCGTCAAGGACGGCGACACCGTCGTCGGCTCCCACACCCGGGTCAAGATCGTCAAGAACAAGGTCGCCGCGCCCTTCCGCGAAGCCGAGTTCGACATCCTCTATGGCGAAGGCATCTCCCGCGAAGGCGACGTCCTCGATCTCGCCGTTGCCCAGAACATCGTCGAGAAGAGCGGCGCCTGGTTCAGCTACTCCGGCGAGCGCATCGGCCAGGGCCGCGAAAATGTCCGCCAGTTCCTCAAGGACAACCGCGACACCTTCGCCAAAATCGACACTCAGCTGCGCCAGAAGCTCGGCATCGGCGTCAAAGCCGCCGATCCCACGCCGCCGCCGGTTCCGCCCAACGGCGCGGCCCACGCACAGGAGGCCGTCCGGCCCTCGCGCCGTCAGTAGCGGGTCAAAGCCCTACCGCGGCCCCAGCTTCAGGTTGAAGCGCAGACCCGTCCGGAACGTGAACGGCAGCGACGGATACCCAATCGGACCGATGTGCTGGTCGCTGGTGAGGTTATTGAGTTCGGTGTACACCGACGACCAGGGGCGGATCTGATAACTTCCGCCCAGATCGATCTTCGTGTACGCATAATCCAGATTCCGGTTGGGCAGCAGCAGCGTGTTGCCGCCGTTCACATCCAGTCCGCCCAGAAAGGTCGAATCGTCGCTGCGGCTCGCGTACGCCGCATTGACGACTGCGGTCCACTTGCGCCCGGTGTAGATCACGCTGGTAAAGCCGCTGTGCTGAGGCTGCCGAAAAGGCCGCGCTCCCACCAGAGGGGCGTAATTGCCGATGGGCACGCCAGGATAATTCGGGTTGTAACTGGGGCCGACGGCGTCCGAGGAAAACGAATGCTGCACGCCCGCGTCGAGATACGTGTATCCGCCGCGCACATACACATTCCGCCCCAGGCCGTATTCGATTTCCGACTCGATGCCGATCGCGCGCCAGGCAAGCGAGTTCAGATCCAGCTCGTACGCGTAGTTATTGGTCAGGAATGTCTCCAGCTGCTGCTGCTGCGCCGGCGAGAGGTTCGGCAGCAACTGCGGCACCAGTGTGGCCGGAACCGGTTCGATCTGATTGCCGAATTCATTGTGAAAATAAGTAACTCGGCCCATTACTTTTTCATTGAAAAAGCTCTGTTCCACGCCGCCGTCATAGCTCCGCGACTGCTCCTCGCCGATGGGGGCAATCCCATACTGCGCCGCGGCCGCCTGCCCGCCATTGGCGACTAAGAAGCTATAGAGCGATCCGAGTTGCTCATCGAGCGTCGGCTCCTGATAGCCACGGGCGAAATTGAACTTCAGCTTCGTACCGTGGATGATGCCCTGCCCCGGCCGCACCACATACCATGACACGCCGGCGCGCGGTGTGCCCACCTGCCCAAAGAGACCGTTCTCCTCCACGCCGCCGGCGGCCGTGTAGAACAGACGGTTCTTCACCTGGCCGCCGACCTGTGCCTGATAGTCGTAGTTCTCGCGCTCCAGCCCCTCGCGGTACGCATACACGGGGTCAGCTTCCAGGCCGCGTTCATTCTCGTAACGAAAAGCTCCGATCACGCCCAGGTGCGGACCGTGCTGATAGTTGGTTTCCGCATAAAGGCTGTCGCGGTTCGAATCCAGAGCCAGCTTCCAGGGATAAACACTCCCGAACGCGGTCCCGTAATTCAACAAGGCCGGCCCGCTCGTGGAAGTTCCATTCGCGCCGACTACGGTGACGTTATTGCCGAAGTAATTGCCCGCCTCCAGGAAATCTCCGCCCAGAAGATTTCCGGCCGGATACCACTGCTGGCTCTCCTCGCGCTTGCGCACCAAACCGTAGCGCACGGTCGCCTTCCAGCTGTCGCGAATGGCGTGATCGATGGTCGCGGACATATAGGTGTCCTGATCCAGTTCTTTCCCGTCATTGGCAAGGCCGTAGAAGGAGTAGCCGCTGTTGCCCGAAGGCACTCCCGTTGCCGAGTTAGTGTTGTGGCTCGTCACCCGCACCTGCGTCTTTGCCGACCAGCTCCAGCCCAGGTCCAGCGCCTCGGAGTCGTTGTGGTAACCGTCGTTCGGAATGGAGTTCTGCATCTGCAGGTTGGAGTAGCCGCCGTAGTAGTCCAGCTTCCGCCTCATGCCGCCCAGTTGCACCTCGTTCCGGTAGCTTTTGAAGTTCCCGGCATCGCCCTCGTAGAGCAGCGACGGAAACGACGTGCTCCCGCGCGGCGTGGTCAGCGCCACAACGCCTGCCGCAGCATCGGATCCGTACAGCACGGAGTTGGGCCCGCGATACACTTCCACGCTGGCGAGGCCGGTGGTCGCCACATTGCCGAAATCGAACCGCCCACCCACATCCTCGACGGGCACGCCATCCAGCACGACCCGATTGGCCGTCGAGCTGCCGCCACGGATAAACAGCGACGTCTCGCCGCCGCGCTCGCCGGTCTGCACCACATTCACGCCGGGCACCTCGCGCAGCGCGTCGACAAGCAAAGCATCATTCTCAAACTGAGTGGCACTCAGCCCGGTGACGGATGCGCTCACCTGCGCCTGCGGCTGCGGCTGGCCGGTCGCGGTGACGACCACGGATTGCCGGACCCACTCCGGCTCCAAAACGATATTTTGTGTCACATTGTCCAGTTGCCCGGCGTAGAAGCTCTGCGTCGCCAGTTGCCGGAACGAGTGCCCGGTCGCCAGAACATAGAAGCGTCCACTGGCCGCGCTTACCAGCGTGTAGGTGCCATCCGCTGCTGTGCGTCCGTCAAGGAGCACTTTGCCGTCGTGGACGAGGCCGACGACCGCGTTGGCGATGGGATAGCCAAGCGGGTCGGTCACCGTTCCATGCACGCTCACCGCATGCAGAGCGGTCCTGGAGCCCAGGAGAAAAGCACACAGCAGAAATGCAGGAAGGAATCGGCGCGCCGGCCGCGAAAAAAGTGTCATGGTCTCCTCCGTCCCCCTCGGAACGCGGTTCTCTGGCGCATGGGACCGGTCTCCTGACTCGCGCTTCCGCCGAACCGCCTTCCCGAAGCCTGCGCTTCAGTGGCACTCTGGTCCGGCTCTTTCCTGCGCCTTGTACCTGACGCAGAAATACACGCTTACAGTTGCGGGGCAGTGGCGGATTTTCACCGCCTTCCCGAGCATCCCATGGCAATGGTGGCATTGTCGCGAACACGCCTGCGGGCGTTCCCGCCGCGTCCTCGCGCCTTCTCCGGACCGTCTTCGATCCGGAAAACCCGTTATAAATCCTCCACCTCGCGAAGTCAAAGGCCGTAACGGCAAGGCCAGGTGCGGAAAGGCATCGTTTTCTGCACACTGTCGCCCGGCGCCATCACGCGCCAGAGTTCCAGACACCAAGCAAAAAATGAACAGCCGTTGAGCACTCCGGGAGCTATACTCGCTCCACATTCACCGAATAAAACCTTTGCTGTCCCTCCACAGGGCTTCCCATGGATTCCTCGCCCCAAACCGGGCTACACGTCCTCATCGCCGATGACGAGCGCCTGATCGCCGATACTCTGGGCCTCATTCTGAAACAGGCCGGTTTCCAGGCCGAAACGGTCTACAGCGGCCAGAAGGCCGTCGAGGCCGCGCGCGATCGCTGCCCGGATATCTTTCTGGCGGATGTCATGATGCCGGGGATGACGGGCATCGATGCCGCGATTGAGATTGCCGCCATGAATCCCGCCTGCCGCATCCTGCTGCTCTCAGGACAGGCCGCCACCGCTGACCTGCTCCACGACGCGCGGCTCCGCGGTCACCATTTCGAGGTGCTCCTGAAACCCGTGCACCCCAGCCAGATCCTCGCCCGCCTGCACGACTGAATCGCACCCCGGCGTCTCCGGTCACTTATCGCGGAGCGTGGCGCGCTGAACGCTGGTGATTTCCCCCCACAATTCCTTCATCCCGGCGCCGGTCTTTGCGGACACCAGCAGGACACGCTCGCCATAGGCAGCACGCAGCTGGCGCAGCGCCTGGGCGCGGCCGTTACCGGACAGCCGATCCGCTTTTGTGCCGACGGTCAGATACGACCGCTGGGCCGCCTCAAGAAACTCAAACAGTTGGGCATCGCTGGCTCGGGGAGGAATGGTGCTGTCCACGAGGCACACGCACATGGCGAGCGTCGGCCGATCGCGCAGGTAGGGTTCGATGAACTTCGGCCACTCCGCCGATACGGATTTGGAGAGCTTCGCGTATCCATACCCCGGCAGATCGGCAAAGATCAGCTGCGCCTGTTGCCGCTCCGGCGCGTCGGTGAGGGCGAAGAAATTGATCGCGCGGGTTCGCCCCGGCGTCGAGGACACCCGCGCCTCGGGGGACCCCAGCAGTGCGTTGATCAAGCTCGATTTCCCCACGTTCGAGCGCCCGAGAAAGGCAATCTCCGGAGCGCCCTCGGGAGGAAACTGCGTCTCGGAGGTCGCCGCCCGCAGGAATTTTGCATGAAATCTCTTCACTCGAAGAGTGTAGACGGACGAGGTACCGGCCCGCGGCTCGCCCTGATTTTGGGGTCCGATCCGCTATTCTGGTTCTGCTCACTGAGGCCGCTTGATGAAATCTATGCGTCGCCACTGCCGCCGAGCCGTTTTCCTGGTCGCGCTGCTGGCCAGCCCGACTCTGTTCGCGCAATCAACCGACCACAGTCCGGAGCACCAGATCCGTCAGGTTCTTGCCGCCCAGGTCGCGGCGTGGAATCGGGGCGATATTCCCGCCTTTATGAACGGCTACGCCAACTCCCCCCGTACGACCTTTGTTGGAACCAGCATTGAGCAGGGCTATGCCTCGATCCTGGCCCGCTATCTGCGCAAATATCCTACGAGCGACGCCATGGGGCACCTGGAATTCGACGGTCTCGAGGTACGCATGCTGGGCGCCAGTCATGCTGTGGTCACCGGCTATTTTCATCTCCGACGCACCGCAGCCGCCGGCGGCAATGCCTCGGGAGTCTTCTCTCTCGTCTTTGAAAAAGAGCGGGCAGGCTGGAAAATTATCCTCGATCACACCAGCTAAGCGATCCTCATGCCACGCATCGCAACGGAACCTCAACCCGACCAGGCGCTTTTCGACGAGCTCTCGTTCTACACGCTTGCGCAGCCGCGATCCGAGTTTATCCACCAGCTTGCCATTGACACTTTTACCGCGCAGCACGCCATCGCGGCCACCCCACCCATCGCGATTGTCTTCGCGGTGCTGGGGCTTTACCTGCATGCCGAGCGCGGATTCACCGGCCTGCAGATTCAGCGGGTCCACATGCAGTTGGCTCCGCTCCGTCTGCCCTGGCCGGTGCTCCAGCTGCCGGCACGGCACGCCGATCTGACGGTCGCGGACGTGCTTGCCGCGGCACCCGGGCCAGACCGGAACGCGACGATCCGCCGCTGGTGCGCCGCCGAATGGCAGGTGTGGGGCGACAGCCGAACCGCCATTGCCCATCTGCTCAAGACGCACCTCGATATCGACTGAGCGAGTTCTTTGCCGGGCCCGCTTGACGCCCAGCCGCCGGCTCGCCCATCGTGTTCACGGAGGCCGCCCATGCCTGAAAGCCCGTCGGTGCAGTTCCAGCCCACGCCCACGAACCTCTTCCTGACCTTTTCCCGCGACAAGCTTCTTAAGCAGTACTGGCCCCGCCTCCGCGCCTGCGTCGAGTCTCTTAGCGACGAGCAAATTTGGTGGCGTCCCAATCCTTCTTCGAACTCCATCGGCAACTTGCTGCTCCACCTCAACGGGAATGTCCGCCAGTGGCTGGTCGATTCTTTCAATCGTCGCAACGACCATCGCGACCGTCCCGCCGAATTTGCGGCGACAGGCCAGTTCTCCGTAGCCGAACTGCTCGCCCATCTCGATGCCACGCTGGTGGAAGCGCGATTCGTTCTCGATCGACTCGGCGAAGTCGATCTCCTCGCCCCCATGGAGATTCAGGGCTATCGCGTCCATGGACTCGACGCCATCTACCAGGTTGTCGAGCATTTCGGGCTGCATTATGGGCAAATCGCGTACATCACGAAGATGCTCAAAGACCAGGATCTCGGCTTCTACAAAGAGCTGAGCAGGACGGGCCGCGCGAACAGCTGATCGGCTCTCTCCCGAAGCTTGATAAACTGAAGTTTCAGATCACCCGCGTTCCCACCCGCAACGGAACCAGCAGTCGCGGTCCGGCTCCGCAACGTTGCAGGTCGGGAAAGGGTTTTCCGCCGCGCTGCAGCCGGCTGGAAATCGAGAGGAGCTTCATCATGGCGAACGTCCACAACGGTAATGGTAAGAATGCCCCGGTCAACAACGCCGGCGCGGGCACCACGCTGCGGCTGAAGGTTGGCCTCGCCGAAATGCTCAAGGGCGGCGTCATCATGGACGTGATGAACGTGGAGCAGGCGCGCATCGCGGAAGAATCCGGGGCAGTTTCCGTGATGGCTCTGGAGCGCGTGCCGGCCATGATCCGAGCCGAAGGCGGCGTGGCCCGCATGGCGAACCCAAAACTCATCAAAGAAATCATCGAAGCAGTCTCAATTCCGGTGATGGCCAAGGCCCGCATCGGGCACTTTGCCGAAGCGCAGATCCTCCAGGAACTCGGTGTCGACTTTATCGACGAGAGCGAGGTCCTGACCCCTGCGGACGAAGCGCATCACATCGACAAGCACGCCTTCACCACGCCCTTTGTGTGCGGCGCGCGGAATCTGGGCGAAGCGCTGCGGCGCATCGCCGAAGGCGCCGCCATGATTCGCACCAAGGGGGAAGCGGGAACGGGCGATGTCGTCCACGCCGTGCAGCACATGCGTCAGATTGTGCGGGAGATGAAAGCGCTCACCGTTCTCTCCGAGCAGGAACTTTACGCGGCCGCTAAGGAGCACCAGGCGCCCTACGAACTCATCCGCATGGTGGCGCAGACCGGCAAGCTGCCGGTGCCGAACTTCTCTGCCGGCGGCATTGCCACGCCCGCCGACGCAGCCCTGATGATGCAATTGGGCGCGGAAGCGATCTTCGTGGGGTCGGGGATCTTTATGAAGGAACGCGCTACGCCGCTGGACGTTGAGAAGGATGCCAAAGAACGCGCTGAAGCCGTCTCCCGCGCCAAGGCCATCGTGATCGCGACCACGCATTACAACGATGCGAAGATTCTGGCTGAGGCCGCGGAGCAGGTCACCGGCACCATGAAGGGTCTGGCAGCGGCGGCGATTGAAGAATCCCAACTACTGCAGACCCGCGGGAACTAGCCGGGACTGGCCGTCCAGGCGGACGCGGCTTCGCCGCAAAAACGCGCGTCGGGACTTCCGACGCGCTTCTCATTTCTGCACGACTTAAGCTGAAGAGCGAAAGAGCACGGAATTGTCGACTCCATCCGAAACACAACCTTGCCCCACTCCAAAGATCGGCGTCCTCGCCATTCAGGGCGATTACGGCGCCCACGCCCAGGCTCTGCGCGAAGCCGGCGCTGAGCCGGTGCTGGTCCGCAAGCCGGAGGAGCTGGCCGGCATCGACGGGCTGATCATTCCCGGTGGCGAATCGACGACGTTCCTCAAATTTCTGGAGCGCGATGGCTTTCTGGCTTCCCTCCAGGATTTCGTCCGCAGCAAACCCACGTTCGGCACCTGCGCCGGTTGCATCCTCCTCGCGACGGAAGTCACACATCCGCCACAGAAGAGTCTCGGCGTGCTCGACGCCACCGTCGAGCGCAACGCTTACGGGCGCCAGATCGACAGCTCGATCCAGACCAGCGATACCGAGCTTCCGGGCGGCCCGCTGGAGATGGTCTACATCCGCGCGCCGCGGATCGTGAAGACGGGTGACAATGTCCAGGTCCTCGCCCAGCGCGATGGCTTTCCTGTGCTGGTCGAACAGGGCCACATCATGGCCGCCACGTTCCATCCGGAGCTTTCTGCCGATCGCCGCGTTCACCAGCGATTTGTCTACCTCGTTCGGGACTGGGCCTCACGGGGGCCTAAAAAGCAATAAGCTGGAAACCAGTCCCCATGAACTGGCTCCCGCCCAACGGCGCGCTCGATGGCGTCACGCTCGACCATCTGCTGCGCTGGAACCTCGCCACGATGTTCTGGCTCGCAGCCGCCGCGCAGGTCCTGCTGGTCGCGGCGCTGCTCTGGCGCCTGCGCCCCGCGAAACCCACCAACGAGACCCCGGCCCGTCACGGAAAAGCCTTTTTCGTCGGCGAACTCCTCGTTCTTCTCGCCATCACCGGCCTCTACATCGCCATGGACTTCACCGGCCATCAACTCTGGGCTGCACGCCGCGAGGCAGGCCCTGCCGACCATCCGGTCAAGGTGGAGGTGACGGGTGTCCAGTTCGAGTGGTACTTCCGCTATCCGGGCGCGGACGGTGTCTATGGACGGCTCCGGCCGGCGCTGGTGAGCGCTCCCAACGGCAATCCCCTCGGTCTCGATCCCACCGATCCGCACAGCCAGGACGACATCGTCTCGTCGATCCTCGTCCTGCCCGCGGGGCGGCCCGTCGATCTCCGCCTGCGTTCGCAGGATGTCATCCATGGCTTCTTTGTTCCCGGGATGCGCCTCAAGCAGGACGCCATTCCCGGCATGATCGGCCATCTGCAGTTCACACCGACCATCCCAGGAGATTACGTGATCCTTTGCAGCCAGGTCTGCGGCCTCGGTCATGCACGCATGCAGGCGCGCCTGCGCGTCCTGGCGCCGGCCGATTACGATCGCTGGATCGACGCCCGTGAGAAATCCCTGCTGGCCGATGCATCCGAGGTCCGGCCATGACAACCCCTTCGGCGACACCAGGCTTCCTGCGCCGCCGCGTCTTCACCACCGACCATCGCCAGCTCGCCATTCTTTATCTCTTCCTCGGGCTGGCCGCCGTAACCACGGGAACGCTGCTCTCGCTCCTGATCCGCCTGCATCGCACGTGGCCCGCGCTGGCTTTGCCCTTCTACGGCATTGTCAAACCTGAGGACTACCTGGCTCTCGTCACCATGCACGGCACGCTGATGGTTTTCTTCGTCCTCACCGTCGTACCCCAGAGCGCCTTCCCCAACCTGGTACTGCCCGCGCAGATCGGCGCAACCCGCATGGCCTTTCCGCGCCTGAATGCCGCCGCCTTCTGGATCACCCTGGCCTCGTTCCTCACCCTGCTCGCTGCATTCTTTGCACCGCAGGGCGCGCCCATCTCCGGATGGACCAGCTATCCGCCGTTCAGCGAACTGGCCGCTGCGGGCCCGGGCCAGGGCGCAGGCATGGATTTTTGGCTCGCTGCGATCGCCCTGTTCTGTCTGGCGGCGGTGGCTTCGTCGGTCAATTTCCTCGTCACGATTCTCAGACTCCGCTGCCCCGGCATGACCTTCGGGCGACTGCCCCTGACCGTCTGGTCCTGGCTGGTCAGCTCCGGGCTCACCGTGATTGCCTTCAGTGCGCTGCTGGCGGCGGCGTCCATGCTCCTGGCGGATCGCCACTTCGGAACCAGCTTCTTTCTGCCCTCCGGCGAAGTCCTGAACGGGATCGTCCAGCGGCCGGGCTCCGGTTCGCCGATGCTATGGCTGCATCTGTTTTGGTTCTTCGGCCATCCGGAGGTCTACATCTCGATTCTTCCCGGCATGGGACTCACCTCCTCGCTTCTCGCTAACTTCACCCGCCGCTCGGTCCCGGCGTACGGACTCATGGTCGCGTCCACCCTTCTCATCGGCGTGCTGGGCCTGGGCGTCTGGGGCCATCACCTCTTCGTTTCCGGTATGAATCCTTACGCCGGAACCGCCTTTGGCCTCACCACCATTGCCATCGCCGTCCCCAGTTCCGCGGAGGTGCTGACGTGGCTGGCGATGCTCTTCCGCGGACGCCTGCATGTCGCCACACCGCTGCTCTTCACCATGGGCTTTCTTTCGTTCTTTATCTCCGGCGGGCTCACTGGACCCATCCTCGCCCAGCCGGCCCTGGACGCTTACCTCCACAACACCTTTTTCGTGGTGGCACATTTCCATCTTGTGATGGCGATGGCCGGCGTCTTCTCGGTCTTCGCCGGCATCTACTACTGGTACCCGCTCCTCACGGGACGCCGCCTGAACGAAATGCTCGGCCAAATCCATTTCTGGATCTCGCTTGTCGCCGCCTACGGGACCTTCTTCCCGATGCATCTGGCCGGTTTGGCCGGGGAACCCCGCCATTATGCGCAACTTTCCGGTCCGGTCGCCCATTTCGCCAATCTCATCCCGGTGGAGCGCGGCATTACCTGGTCGGCTTTCCTGCTGGCTGCGGCCCAGATTGTTTTCCTTATCAATATTTTTTGGAGCGCGCGACGAGGTTCGCATGTTGACCAAAATCCCTGGCGCGCGACAACCCTCGAGTGGTCCCCGATTGTGCATCCCATAGTCAGGAGTGGTCCTTACGCCTATGGACCTGGCGCCGCTCCACAGCAGGATTTCCTCCCGCAATGGGGCACGAGCGAACCTACGGCGCGATCGTCCTGAATTGGCCGGGGTGTTCTTCCACGGCCAAACGGGAGTAAGCTTTTAGAACTCGAAACGGAGTCCCCCATGCCGGCCACCTTCACCCGCCATCAGGTTGAAACCGAGCGCAGAGATACCGGGTACGGCGGCAAGCCACCCGTCGACCGACGGCCCACTGGCGGCGGGGGAGGCGACGAGAACTGGGATTCGCGGCCTTCGGGCCGGCACGGTCCCCGCGAACAGCTCATTCGCTTTCGGCTGGCCATGTTCAGCGGCCTGGCCGGCGACTTCGTGTTCTTTGCGGTTCTGGTCAGCGCCTTCTTTGTCCGCCCCAGCTCCGGCCACATCAGCGCTGCCGATACCTACATCTCCGACTGGCACCCGCTTCTGGTGCCGCCGATCCTGTGGATCAATACGGCCATCCTGCTCCTTTCCACGCTGACTATGGAGACCGCTCGACGCCAGCTCTTCCATGAGATTGACATCATGGAGGAGTGGCTCGGACTCGGACGCCCCGCCGTGCGACGCGCCGCCCCGTGGCTGATCGCCACCATCGTTCTTGGGATCCTCTTCCTCGCCGGCCAGTGGATTGCGTGGGGGCAACTGGCGCGGGAGGGCCTCTTCTTCTCATCGAACCCCAACAGCCACTTCTTCTACCTTGTGACGGGCACGCACGCCTTCCACCTCTTCCTCGGTATCGGCGGGCTTCTCTTCGCCCTGATCGCGATGTTTCGCTTCCGCAAGGTTGAACTGCGCCAGATCGCCGTGGATTGCACTGCCTGGTACTGGCATGCGATGAGCCTCTTCTGGGTTTTCCTCTTCGTCCTCATCGTTTGCTTCCAGTAAAGTCGCTGACCGCTCCCGGTTCCAGGCGCCTTACTGCCCGCTATTTGCTCCCCTGCAATTTTGGTTTGCAACCTGTAACCTGTAGGGGATGCGCTACCTGATCGTTCTGCTCGCCCTCGCAGGGATCGTCGTTTCCGCCCTGGCTCTGCACGTGCACTACTCCCACGGTGTTGAGCCCTGCGATATCAATTCCCGCTGGGACTGCGGCATTGTGAACCACAGCCGCTATTCGATGATCCACGGCGTCCCCGTGGCGGCGCTTGGAATCATCGGTTACGCGCTCATTGGTTTCGCCGCCTTCATCCGGCAGCGGGGGGCCACGCTGGTGCTGGCGCTGATCGGCCTGGGCTTTGCTCTCTACCTCAGCAACATCGAGGCCCACGTGCTGGAAGTCTGGTGCCTCTACTGCGTCATCTCTCAGTTCCTCATCGCGCTCATCACGCTGTCGGCTTTCGTTTTCCTCTTTTTCCGTCCCAAAAGGTCCTGACGCGTCGAAGCCGATATCATCCCTTAGAAGAACCCGACGCCCTTCCTGCGGCGTCTGAGCCTTTCCATGGACCGCACTCCGCGCAACGTCGTCCACTGGCTCTTTGCCGCTGACTCCGGTCCGCGGAACCGTTTTGTGCCGCGCTGGTTCTTTCTCCGCGCGCTGGGCGCCATCTACTTCTCCGCTTTTCTCGCCCTCGTCTTCCAGATCGAAGGACTGACCGGACCTCAGGGTATTCTGCCGGCCCGAAATTTCCTCACCGCCGTCGCGCGCGGCGCCGGATCGCTGCGCTTCTGGTACGCGCCCACCCTGTTCTGGATTTCGTCCGGATCGCACTTCATGATGGCCGTCACCTGGATCGGCCTTCTGGCCTCGGTCGCCGCATTCCTCAATGCCTGGCCGCGCCTGAGCTTCTTCCTCTGCTTCATCTGCTTCCTGTCGTTCGTCTCCTCGGCCGGCGACTTCTCGGGCTACCAGTCCGACGGCATGCTGCTCGGAGCCGGCGTCCTCGCGCTCTTTTTCGCTCCCCGCGGCCTCTGGCCGGGTCTCGGCCTCGATTCTCCACCGCCGCGCGCCGCGCTCTTCCTTCTTTTGTGGGAGTGGTTCCGGATTTACTTCGAGTCCGGCATCGTGAAGCTGCTCTCCGGCGACCCTGAATGGCGTCACCTGACCGCGATGGACGAGTACTACCAGAACGGCCCGCTGCCCACCTGGATCGGCTACTACGTCCAGCACCTGCCTCACTGGTTTCAGGTCGCTACCGCGGGCGCCACTCTCGTGATGGAGATCGGCGTCGTGTGGATGCTCTTCCTCCCGCGCCGCCTGCGCCTGATCTGCTTCTTCATCGTCACGCCCTGGGAAATCGGCGTGATCCTCACGGCCAATTACGCCTTCCTGAATTACCTGGTTCTCGCTCTCGGTTTTCTACTGCTCGATGACCGCAGCGTTCGCTGGCTCGTCCCGCAACGTTTCCGTACTCAGCTCGATGAGGTCGCCCAGCCCGAACCCGCGCCCGAAAGCGAGCCGGCGCTTTCCATCACGCACCCGGCCGACGAGCCGCTGCCCATCACCCGGCCAGTACGCGGCCTTCGCGCTCACCTCAGCGCGCTGCGCCTCGCCGTGACCGCCATCCTGCTCACCTGGGTCGCGTACGTGACCACCGCCGAGCTGATCCGAATGCCCTGGCCCGACGCGCCTCTCCCCACCACACCTATGGTCGTGCTGGAGCCCTTTCGGATCGCCAACCAGTACGGCCTCTTCGCCGTGATGACCCGCGGCCGCTACGAAATCGAGTTTCAGGGATCCAACGACGGCAAGAGCTGGACGCCCTATCTCTTCCGCTACAAACCTCAGGCGCTCAATCAGGCTCCCGGCATTTACGCTCCCTACCAGCCCCGCTTCGACTGGAACCTGTGGTTCGCCTCGCTTACGGACTTCCAGCAGGCCGAAATCGTGCCTCTCACGGAAGAGCGGCTTCTCGAAGGCGATCCGGCTGTCCTCTCGCTGTTTGCCGGCAATCCCTTCCCTAACGCGCCGCCGAAGTATGTCCGCGCGGTGCTGTGGCAATACTGGTTCACCACGCTTGCGGAAAAACATGCCACCGGCGACTGGTGGCGGCGCAATCTCGTCGGCCTGTATGCACCGGTCCTCACCAAAGAGCCGAATGGCAAGTTCGGCGTACTGCAGTGGCCGGAGCCGCTGCCCCCGCACGAATAGCCTCCCGGGACCCTGTACGCTACACCCTGTCCCCTGTACCCTGTTCTCATGTCCGACCGCATGTCGCAGAGCCTGCCCTTCGAGGATCCCGAGATCTCCGCCGCCATTGACGCCGAAGTCCGCCGCCAGCATGAAGGCCTGGAGATGATTGCCTCGGAGAACTTTGTCAGCCGCGCCGTTCTCGAAGCCGCCGGGTCCGTCTTCACCAACAAATACGCCGAGGGCTATCCCGGACGCCGCTACTACGGTGGCTGCGAATTCGCCGACGTCGTTGAGAATCTCGCCCGCGACCGCGCCAAACAGATCTTCGGTTCCGAGCACGCGAACGTGCAGCCCCATTCCGGCTCCCAGGCGAATGCGGCCGCCTACGCCGCCATCCTGCAACCCGGCGACACCCTGCTCGGCCTCGACCTCGCCATGGGCGGACACCTGACCCACGGGCACAAGCTCAACTTCTCCGGTAAGCTTTACCGCGTCGTCTCGTATGGAGTCCGCAAAGACACCGAGACCATCGATTACGACGAGTTGGAGCAGATCGCCCTGCGCGAGAAGCCCAAAGTGATCGTCGGCGGCGGCAGCGCTTATCCGCGCTTCTTCGATTTCGCCCGGATGCGCCAGATCGCCGACGGCGCCGGCTCCCTGCTCATGGTCGACATGGCGCATTTCGCCGGCCTTGTTGCGGGCGGCGCTCATCCTTCACCCGTCCCCCACGCGCAGATCGTCACCACAACAACGCACAAGACGCTGCGCGGACCTCGCGCCGGTCTCATCCTCTCGAAACAGGACCTCGCCGCCGCGATCGACAAAGCCGTCTTCCCCGGCCAGCAGGGCGGCCCGCTGGTGCACATCATCGCGGCCAAAGCCGTGGCGTTCCGCGAGGCGCTCCAGCCCGACTTCAGAACTTATGCTGCGCAGATTGTCGCCAACGCCAAAGTCCTGGCGGAGACTCTGGCCGACGCCGGCTACCGGATCATCTCCGGCGGCACAGACACGCATCTGATGCTGGTCGATGTCTTTGCCAAAGGCATGCTCGGGAGCGAGGCAGAAGCTGCGCTGGGCGAAGCCGGCATCACCGTCAACAAGAACGCGATTCCGTTCGATACCAATCCGCCGCTCAAGCCCTCCGGCATCCGCATTGGCACGCCCGCACTCACCACGCGCGGCATGAAGGAGGCCGAGATGCGTCTCATCGGCGGCTGGATCGCGTTAGCCCTCGACAATCGCAGCAATTCGTCCGCTCTGGCGCAGATTCGCGGACTAGTCATGGAACTCGCCGAGCAGTTCCCGCTCTACGGCTGGCTGCGCGAACCCGCCGGCGTCGCGCGCTAACGCAAATCGGCAACCAGGCAGGGCAACTATGTGCCGCAACATTAAGCCGCTTTTCAACTTCGATCCGCCCGTCACTCCCGACGAGATTCGCGCCGCCTCTCTGCAGTTTGTGCGCAAGATCAGCGGCTTCAGCAAGCCTTCTCAGGCGAATGAAGCCGCATTCCAGCAAGCCATCGACGAAATCGCCGCCAGCTCCGCGCGCCTGATCGAGTCGCTGGCCACCAGCGCCGCACCGAAGAACCGCGAGGAAGAAGCCGCCAAAGCGCGTGCCCGCGCCGCTGCACGATTCAACTCCTGACGTCCGCGATCCTCTATCTTCCGCACGGTCCAATGATCCATTGCCGCTCTGTGCAGCGAAGAGCCAAGCAAGTGTAGATGACAATGATGAAAGATAAGTCCGCAGGTTGCGGGAATTCATGGAACATTCACGCGATTAACCGCGCGTTTACTGCTCAGTAATATTGCTCCCCGCATAATTGGATCGCTCGACACAGCAGCTCCTGCCCGTTGCGGTCCCCAGTCTCTCCCAGCGCACTACATGAAAAGAATCCTCACAAAGCGGCTGACGCTGGCGCTCATGACGTTTGCAGTCGTCTGCCTGGCGTCGGCGGTGTTTCTGTGGGGCACCGAATACAAAGTTTCGCTCTATCCGCGGCACCTGAAGCCGCAACCGGCTGTTCCTTTCGCCAAACTCCTTTCGGAACGAGAGCGTCCGGCCTCGGGAACGGAAGCGGTTTCGCGGGCTGATGCACTCCCACTGATCACCTTCTTTTCGCCGGCGTTGCTGACCACCGCACTCCTGCGCGAAAAAGCCGAACCATTTCTGGTCGTGCCTCTATGGGGACGCGCGATTCCCTCGATTCGCAAAACCCCGTGGCTGATCCACTTCTCTTTCCGGCCTCCGCCTGGCATAACTCTCTAAGCCGCTCTTTCCCATCCGCGCAGCGCATGCATCGTTCGGCTCCTTAGCGAGAGCGATGGTGCGGTTGCGTCCGGCATCACGCACGATTCGGTGTGCGGAAACAGGCGAAGAGCGGAATCCGATGCGACGGTCCCCAGACCGCCCGTTACGACAAGCCATCACCGCATTTCAAGGAGACCAGGAAACGTGCGTAAGATAGTCTTCGCAACCACACTCATCTGCTGCTGTCTGCTGACCGCCGCGGCTGCCAGCGCCCAAACTGCGGCCCAGCTTCAGGGGAGAGTCGTCGACTCCACCGGAGCGGCCATCCCGAATGCGGTTGTTTCCATGGCCGATCTGAGAACTAACACTACGACCCACACTATCACGGGGGCTGACGGCCGGTTTGTCTTCCGCGATGTGACTTCGGGGCCCAAGATGATTTCAATCGAGAAGTCCGGATTCGAATCTTTTAGTCAGCGAGTGTCGGTATCTGCCCATCAATCGGCGACCCTGCAGGCAACGCTGAAGGTAGCGGGCCTGGCGGAAAGCGTCACGGTACGCGGCACGGTGAACCCGGAAGCCAAACCCGTTCCCACCCGCGAAGATGTAATGGTTTCGCCGGAGACGCTGCGCGTGCTGGACCGGAAGCAGATCGAAGCCGCGGGACCGGTTGCTGGCGGCGCGCAAATGGTGGCGTTAACGCCGGGCGCGAACGTAGTCGGCTATGGAGAAACGGGTGGGACGAAATACACCATCCTGCTGAACGGACTCCAACAGGGCTGGGCGGGCGAGGCAACCAGTTTTACGGGACCGGGTTCGCTGGGGATCACGTATGACGGCGTGCCGGTCGCGGACCCGGCGACAGGACTGTGGCAATCGGCAACAATGCCGCAGAACCTTATCATCCAGGATATGGCGGTGACCTACGGACCGGGCCAGCCGATGAACCGCTGGTACACCGACGTGGGCGGGCGCGTGGAGTACACGCCGGTTCAGCCCACAGTGGACCGCCATCTCAGTCTTGAGGGAACCGAGGGGCCCTACGGGCAACAGAATTTCGCGCTGGTCGGCAACACCGGAGCTTTCAAAGGATGGTCGACAGTCGTGGGTGGCGGGCTGGGACGCGGCGACGACTACCGGCCGGCTCCGGATGGTTTCGCCAACCCGGCGAAGAACGGCTCGGTCTTCGGCAAGACGCTGAAAACCTTCTCGGCGGGCAGCCTCGCCTTCGCCACGTTTTACGCCAAGGGCGGCGGCTATCGCGCCCAGGTCATTCCCACCACCGACATCGGCCTCGTGGAGCCCAGCAGCGGCCTCCACTACAGCCAGCCCACCAGCGGCTATTACAGCTCGCTGCCCTTCGCCGACTATAACAAGTACGACACGAACGAAATGTTCATGACCTACGCGCGGCAACACCTGTTCCTCGGTCCGAAGACGACGCTGCAGAACACAACCTGGTATAACCACATTCGGCGCTTTCACCGCCGCAACAGCGACGCTCTCAGCCTCGGTGCGCAGGTGGATGAGTGGAACAACCCACACAGCAACATCTTTGGCGACGAGGCGGGAATGACCGAGGTCCTGCCCTATAACACGGTGGATTTCGGTGGGTATCTCCTGCACGAGACCTACAATCCGCACAACCTTTTCTACAACCCCGCGTTTGGGGGCAGCGGCGCCCTGCAGATCGTGAGCGCCGGAGCGAAGTTCCGCTCCGGTTACTTCCAGCAGGACAATGTAACCTTCTACGCTCAGGACGATTTCCACCCCATTCCGCAGATTCATATCATTCCCGGCGTGCGCGTGGATGGCTTCTCGACCAGTTACAGCGATCAGGCACAGCGCGACTTCAAGTTTGCCCCCAGCACCTACTTCGTCGTTTCTGGGAGTGGGGCGGTCACCCCTTCTACCGCCCCGGCCTATCAGACCCACTGCTCGCTGTTCCCCCAGACGGGCAGCAGCGCAACGGATCCCTACTACAACATCTTCGGCACGCCCGCCCCTGCCCCCGACGGCAGCGTAGCCAAGGACCAGGGATCGCTGTGCGGTGCGCACGAGAGCCGCTCGGCCGTGGAACCGTCGATCGACGCGATGGTCATGCCGCGCCAGTGGCTGACGATCTATGGCGGCTATGACACGACCTATCGCTCCCCCGCGCTGGGCGGCGGCGGCGGTATGTTTCAGGCCGTGAATCCGCAGTACTACCAACTGGCAAAAGGCGCCTACAGCCAGGGCGGCGTGAAGGTGCATTTCACAAACGCGCCCGGTCTGAAGAATTTCATCGTTGGGGTCAATTACTTTCATCTCGATTACACCAACCAGGAGATCGACGTCGAGACGGCCACCGGCATCGAAGAGACCAGCGGCGGCAACTCCACCTACCACGGCGTGGATTTGTTCTTCGACGACGATCCCAAAAGCAACATTCATTTCTTCTTGAATTTCTCAGGGGAAGCGTCGAACTTCACCAACTATGTTACCGGGGGTACCGAAGCTTCGTGCGGAACGGCTGCCAATCCCGCTTCCGGGTGTGCGTTTTACAACAATCTCCCGGTGTCGTATGTTCCCAATTACACGCTGAACACGGGCATCTACTACGGCATCCAGCACAACGGTCACGAGCTGCTCGAGCCCCGCTTCTGGCTGGAGTCGACCGGTTCGCAGGACCTGTTTTCCAACAACACCGGCATGCCCACCAACACAACCATGTCGGCCTACACAACCGCGAACCTGTCGTTCGTCGCTCCGGTCAGGCTCGAGAAGCAGTCGTTCAACCTCAGGCTGGATATGCTGAACCTCGGCAACTCGCAGTACAACGAGTGGGAGTACATCTCGAGCGGCGGCTACTTCGCAGCGCTGTTCCCAACCTCGAACTATCCCACGGGTTACATCAACGCTTATCCGGGTGCTCCGCGGGCGGTGTACGGCACCCTCAGTTATCAATTCTGATCGTCAGCCTCTCAGTTGACTAACGGCCTCCCGCAAGGGAGGCCTCTTTTTTCTCGTGGGGAACCGTTGCTCCCATCCCTGCGTACCTCACCTCAGCAGCCGCGCAGCGACAGAACAGGCGTGGGCGGGGGATTTCCATGGAATGGACAACCCAGGCTCGGCAGGTCGTGCGCAGACTGCTGCGCGCTCCCATGTTCACGCTGGTCACGGTCATCACGCTGGCCGCCGGAGTGGGCGCCAACATCGCCGTCTTCAGCGTCGTCGAAGGCGTCCTGCTCAAACCGTTGCCGTATCCGCACCCCAAGGAACTCGTCGGCGTCTGGCATACGACGCCCGGTCTCAACCTGGACCTCCCACACCAGCCCGCTGGATCCTGTGACCTATAGCTGCGCGGCTCTGGCTTTGTGCGGAGCAGCGGCATTGGCCAGCTACCTGCCGTCGCGGCGAACCGCCAGTGTGAATCCGGTCGAGGCGCTACGGGCGGAGTAAGACACCGGGCGCGCTGCTAGCGCGCCGTGAAAGACTACTGCGCCTGCGGTTGCGGAACCGGAGGTGGCGCCTGGGGCCGCGGAGCCACCGGCTTCTTCGGCGCCTCTTTTTTGCCCGGCGCCAGGATCGCGTGCAGCGTATTGCCTTCCATGCGCGGCATGAACTCCACCACGCCGTTTTCGCCGATGTCCTGAATCAGCCGGTTGATGATCGCGTAGCCCAGTTCCCGGTGCGCCATCTGGCGCCCCTTGAAACGCAGCGACGCTTTCACTTTGTCCCCGTCCTGCAGGAACCGGATCGCCTGGTTGCGGCGCGTCTGAAAATCGTGATCGTCGATCGTCACGGAGAACTTGACTTCCTTGACGATGATCACCTTCTGGCGCTTGCGGGCGGCGCGGTCGCTCTTATCTTTTTCGTAGAGGAACTTGCCGTAATCCTGAATGCGGCAGACCGGTGGAACCGCCGTTGGCGAGACCTCCACCAGGTCCAGCCCACGCTCGCGGGCGATTTTAAGGGCTTCGAAGGGGGCAAGAATCCCCAGTTGCTCTCCCTTTTCGTCGATCACGCGTATTTCGCGTGCACGGATACGGTCGTTTATGCGGACAAACTGCTTCGCGGAACGCTTATCGATGGGTTTTTCTCCTCAGCGTGACAAACCACGCGGCAATTTAGTATATCAACTTGCCTAGTGGTTTAGATGCGGCCCCGATTGGCCGGGTGCTTTGGTTTTCGCTGGCTGGAGCCCCTGATCGGGCGGCGGTTGCTTTAGTGCCTTTTGGCCCGCGCATCGACGTCGTTCATCCGGCTGGCTTCGAAGCTGACAATCTTCCAGTGTCCATACCGCCGGGCGTAAACCCGAGTGTAGCGGTACTCGCCGCTGATGTCGCTGGCGCCATTGGTGCCCTGCAGCTGGGCCTTCGAGGTCACCACCGCCGTATCCCCATACACACGGATGTGGATGTCGCTCAGGTCCAGCTCCGTGATCCTGACCGTGCCCGCGCGCCGCTGCGCCAGATCCTGAGCCTTGGTTTCGATGGTGCCATTCGAAGTAATGCCGATGTAGTCGTCCGCCAGCAGGTAGTCCATCTCGCTGACGTTATTCGTCAGAATCGCCTGCCGCCATTGCTGTTCCAGCCCCTCGATCTCCTTGCGAACGTTGGGCCGCTCGCGATGCGGAAAGGCCCAGGCCGGCTGGCACGCGGGCAGCAGCAACAGAACCGCAAGAGCCGGCATAGCCCTCTTCAGGCGAGCAGAGGATCGATAGCTTGCGGAGCCCCGGTGGCGCATCGTCGTACCGGATGGTAGCCCGGCTTCCCGCGCAACGTCAAAGAAGAATCGCCAAAATGCTCGCATTCGCTGCCGGACCGTCATCAAGCGCTGTGAGCAGGGGCCTTCGGGTTCCTGCCCGTACCCTTTCAGACGCTTTGCCCCCTCCAACGACTGCATGGCCGGGAGAACAAACGGCTCATGTGATGGCCGTCAGGTTCTCCATCTGCCGCTCCAGCATCAGCTGGTACAGCCCGCCAACCGCGCATTCTTTAAAGTGCCTGCTGGCGCGATGAGCATCCACCGCCTTCTGATCCCGATACTGCTCGTAAATCAACACCGTGTCGGGCTCGCCCTCCACCGTGTGCGGAATGTAAGTAACGCAACCGACCTCGGTGCGTGACGCCTCGGCCAGGGCAGTCAGGAGCTCCGCGACCCGCGGCCGGTCGTCGGAACGGAATTTCATACGAACGGTGTAGCTGATCATGCTGTCTCGTCGAGCTCAGTTCTCTCTGATGCGTCGTGCTTACTTCCCCGCAATCCGCCGCATCGCCTCGCGGAATTCCGGTAACTCCAGCGTCTGGTCCCGATCCGGCCCCGTGGACACTATGGCAATCTTCGCCCCGCTCTCCCGCTCCATAAAGCGCAGGTACTCCTGCGCCGGCTTCGGCAGATCGTCGAAATTCCGGACCCCTTCTGTGGACGTTTTCCAGCCCCGCAACCGAGTGTACACGGGGTGGATTGCTTCCAGGCCACGAACATCCGCGGGCATCGCCTCGCAGGTCTTTCCCCCGATCTCATACCCGGTGCACACCGGAATCTCGTCCAGATCGTCCAGCACGTCCATCTTGGTCACCACCAGCCAGTCCGTGCCATTGATCTGATTCGAGTACCGCAGCTGAGGCAGATCGAGCCAGCCGCAGCGCCGGGGACGCCCGGTCACCGCACCAAATTCCTGGCCTCGCGCCCGCAACGCATCCCCCGCGGTATCGTGGATCTCGGTCGGGAACGGCCCTTCACCCACCCGGGTCACGTAGGCCTTCGTCACACCGATCACCGTCCCGATCCGCGTGGGTCCCACGCCCGTGCCGATGGACGCCCCACCCGCCGCCGACGACGAGGAGGTCACAAACGGGTAAGTCCCATGGTCGATGTCCAGCATCGTTCCCTGGGCTCCTTCGAACATCACGCTGTGGCCCTCCCGCAGAGCGTCGTTCAGCAGCAGGGCCGTATCCGTCACAAGCGGCCGGATCTTCTCGGCGGCCTCGGCGTATTCCTCATACATCTGCGCGGGATCCAACGGCTCGGTACCGAACAAGGCATGAGCGATGGCGTTCTTTTCCCCGCAGGCGTTCTCGATGTGGGTCTTCAGCAGTTCCCGGTTCAGCAGATCCACTACGCGCAGCCCATTGCGCGCCATCTTGTCTTCATAGGCGGGACCGATTCCCCTGCTGGTCGTGCCAATCTTCTGCCGCCCGGGAGCGCTTTCCGCCGCCAGCTCGATCATCCGGTGATATGGCAAGATCACCTGCGCCCGGTTCGACACAAACAGCCGGCTGCTCACGTCGATCCCCAGTTCCCGCAGCCGCCCCGTTTCCTTCAGAAAGGCCATCGGGTCGAGCACCACGCCGTTCCCGATCACTCCCCGGCAGTCCGGACGCAGCACGCCGCAGGGCACCAGCTGCAGAATGAATTTCTGCCCATTGATGATCACCGTGTGACCGGCATTGTGGCCGCCCGCGTAACGGGCCACCACCGAGAAGCGCTCCGAGAGCACATCGACTATCTTGCCTTTGCCTTCGTCGCCCCACTGGGCGCCCACCACCACCGCCGATTTCGCCTGGGTCACCGGATTGCCTTTCCCTTTCCTCTGATCCCGGCTCCACGGGCACACACGTTCGCTGTTGCCTGCTCAACGTGCTGAAAAATGAATCTGAAATGACCGTGGGTGGGCCGGATGTGCCGATCAGTCCATCCGATTCCCCATCATATATCGCCCGGCCGCGCCCCGGAAGATTACCTCGGCATGGCTGTTTTGCCCTCCTCACCGCCGCTGCGCCAGCCACGCCGTGTGCCCTCCACAGGCGATATCTTCCACGATATGCGCGACAACGTCGAATCCTGCTGCATCCAGGAGGGCGCGGTATTCGGCTGGGTCGAGACTGGCGTGATAGAGCGGCTCGCCTTCAAAGGTCCCCAAAACCTCGCCATGGCATGGGCCGCTGGTAAACAGCAGCGCAGCCCGCCGAGCAGCATGCTGCTGAAAGATGGGGAACATCCTGCGCTGCGCCTCGCAGGAAAGATGAAAGAAGCTGTCCCACGCGAGAATGCCGTCAAATTGCCGGCCCAGATCCAGCGCCCGCATGTCCGCAATCACCCACTCCTGACTCGGAAGGCGGCGGCGGCAGAGATCGATGAGAGCCGGCGACGAGTCGATTCCCGTGACCCTGTACCCCAGGTCGGTGAGATAACGGGCGATCGGCTCGCCGGAACCGCAACCGATATCGAGGATGGAAGCGCCAGGGTGCAGGAGAGCGAGGAATGGATCGAGCGTGGGCTTTTCAAACAGGTGCCGACTTCGCATCCGGTCGAACGCCTCGGCGTGCCGCTGATATAGCCCGATAATCTGCTCCGATGGCGAAGACACGCAACGAGGCTACCATTCCGGATCGGCACCGTCCCGGGAACCCACACTCCGGTCCCCTTTTCCACCTTGCTCCACCTGCGATACTGAATCGTTCCCATGAATTCCATTTGTCCCAGATGTGGCGGCGCCGGCGTGCGGATTCTTCAGAATTCCGGCGGCGGCAACATGATCGAAACCTGCGAGTGCCAGGTCGAGCAGCGTGTGGCGCGGCTCATGAAGCGCGCCGGCATTCCTGCCCGGTACGAGCACTGCTCGCTGGACAGCTATGAAGCCAGTTTTCCCGGCGCAGATCGCTCGCTCGGCGCCGCCCACCTGACGGCCCGCCGCTTCGTCGATGGCTATCCGGCCACCACCGGCGGACGTGGCCTGCTGGTCACCGGCTCCATCGGCGTCGGCAAGACTCATCTCGCCGTCGGCATTCTCCAGGCCCTCATCGTCGAAAAAGCAGTCCATGGCCTGTTCTGCGACTACCGGGAACTCCTCAAGGAGATCCAGAATTCCTACAATCCCCAGGTGGCTGTCACGGAGATGGAAATCCTCCGGCCTGTCTTTGACGCCGAAGTTCTCGTCCTCGACGAGCTGGGCGCCGCCAAGCCCACCGACTGGGTCTGGGACACGGTCGCGCTGGTGCTCAACACTCGGTACAACGACAAGCGCACCACCCTCATCACCACCAATTATGCCGACCTGCCCCCCGGCGGCGTTCCCGCCGCGAACGGCGCCACCCGCGGTCCCCGCGAGGAGACCCTGGGTGACCGCATAGGCGAGCGCATGCGCTCCCGCCTCGCCGAGATGTGCGTCCTGGTCGAAATGCGCGGCGAGGACTTCCGCCGTACCGTCCGTCGCGCCCGCTTCGGCTGACCCCTGTCGCCGGCCAGCCGCCGGTTTTGGCTCGGCGTCCGCCCCGACCGCCGGTTCACCGCATCCAACCCCACCGTGAGAGCCACGGAACGAGATGGGTTGCTGATGGTCCTGGCCGCCGCTTCCGGCTCCGCCGACGGCTGGAGCTTCTTCGGCCTGGGCCACGCCTTTGTCGCCAACATGACCGGCAACACCGTGTTGCTCGGGATCTCCATCTTCCACCTCCAGCAGGACATCCGGCACCCGCTCATCGCCCTCTGCTGCTATCTGCTGGGCACCGCCCTGGGCACCATCATCACCCGGCGCATCCCAACCGGCGCTCTCTGGGCCAAATCGGTCTCCTGGACGCTCTTCGTGGAGGCGCTTCTCCTCATCGGAGCGGAGATCGGCTGGATCGTCACCGCGCACACCCCTGCTCCGCGCCTGGATGATCTCATTCTCGCGGTGATTGCCGCCGCTATCGGGATGCAAAGCGGCGCCATGGTCCAGCTCCGCATTCCCGGCGTCGTGACGACTTACATCAGCGGAACCTGGACCACGCTCAGCAGCGGGATCACCCATTTGCTGGCCCGCACCCCGCGCGTCGAGCGGCGGAAATCCCGGTTCGAAGAGCGAATGGCTCTCCAGGCCGGCATTCTGGCCGTCTACTTCATGTCCGCCGTGCTGACGGGATGGTGTTTTCTCCACCTCCCGAGTCTGGTCGGCGGCATCCCCACCGCAGCCGTCCTGCTGGCCGCCGTCTATGGCGCGCTGCGAAACTGATTGCAAACATGGTTCCCTTTGCCCTGCAGACGCATCTTGCTTACAGATGGAGGACGACATGGAGACTGGCAAAACCTGGCGGCGTCCCCGCGTCCTGATCGTCGGCGGCGGCTTTGCCGGCACTCACGCCGCAACGGCTCTTGCGAAGCTTCCGGTGGATGTCACCCTGGTGGACCGGCGCAATCATTTCACCTTTCAGCCGCTCCTCTACCAGGTCGGCCTCGCCGTCCTGTCGCCGGCCGATATCGCCTCGCCTCTGCGCACCATGCTGCGCCACCAAACCAATGCCGAGGTTCTCATGGATGAAGCCATTGGCTTCGACCTGGGGAATCGGACAGCGCGCTTCCGCAGCGGCGCGGAGCTGCGCTACGACTACCTGATGGTGGCTACCGGCGCCACCCACTCCTACTTCGGTCACGAGCAGTGGGCTCAGCTCGCCCCCGGTCTCAAGACCATCGAGGACGCCATCGAGATTCGCCGCCGTGTGCTGCTGGCCTTCGAGCTCGCCGAGCGTCGCATGCTCGAAACCGGCTCTCACCCGCCGCTCAACTTCGTCGTGATCGGCGGAGGCCCGACCGGTGTCGAGCTGGCCGGCGCCATCGCCGACATTACCCGCCGCTATATGCGGCGCGACTTCCGCCACATCGACCCCTCCAAAGCCCGCGTGATTCTCATCGAAGGCGAAAAGCGCGTTCTCGCCCCCTGGCCCCCGGACCTCTCCCGCAAAGCCGAAGAGCAGCTTCGGGAACTCGGTGTCGAGGTGCGCGACGGCGTGCGCGTCACCGATGTGCAGCCTGGGTATGTCATTGCCGCAGAGGAGCGGATCGAGGCGGTCGTCACCCTCTGGGCCGCCGGCGTTGCGGCCTCCCCGCTCGGCAAACTCCTCGGCGCGACCACCGACAAGCGCGGCTGCGTGCTGGTCAACAGCACTCTCAACCCCGAAGGCCATCCCGAAGTTTTCGTCTGCGGCGATCTCGCCCACTTCGAGCAGGACGGCCACCAGGTTCCCGGGGTGGCCCAGCCGGCCATGCAAATGGGCGATCACATTGCCCGCATGATCGAAGCCGACCTCAACCATCAGCCACGCAGACCGTTCCGCTACTTCGACAAAGGAGACATGGCCACCATTGGCCGTCTGGCCGCGGTCGCAAAGGTCGAGTGGCCTTTTAAGGCCCATCTCAGCGGCTTCCCTGCCTGGATTACCTGGCTGGTCGTCCACATTTACTTTCTCATCGGCTTCCGCAACCGGCTCGCCGTTCTTTCCCAGTGGGTCTGGAGCTATTTCACCTTCACAAGCGGCGTTCGCCTCATCTACGGCAGCCAGGAGCTCCCGGGATGGACGACCCTGGAGGGCGGCGATGAACAGCCTCGGCCGCTGGATTCCAGCGGACCCGGCGCACCGGCCGATCGTCAGTCAAAACCCGCCGCCGCCGACTGAAAACCCAACGTCGGAATCGCATGCAGGCCTTCCATTTCGGAACGAGCCCGGCCTCCTTCGATTTGCGCGAGAAACCCCAGCACCGAGGCCACGGACAGCCCGTCACGGATCTGCTCTCCTGTCTCCTCCGGCCCGACAGGCTGGCTGAAATAATAGCCCTGCACCAGATCGCACCCCAGCGACATCAGCCGCTGTACCTGCCCCCTCCGTTCCACACCCTCGGCAATCACCCGCATGTTCAAAGAATGCGCCATCGCCAGAATGGCCCGAACGATCTCCGGCGTGCTGCCAGCCTCGTCCAGCTCGCGGATAAACGACTGGTCGATTTTCAGCGTCCCGAACGGCAACCGCTGCAGATAGCTGAGCGACGAGTATCCCGTGCCAAAATCGTCGATGACCAGGCCCACCTGCATCCGACGCAGCGCCCCCAGTACGGCGAGTGCCCGCTCCGAGTTCGCGATCACGGAACTCTCGGTGATCTCCAGCCGCAGCCGCTCCGGCGCCAGCCCCGTCGCCGCCAGCGTCCCCCGCACCTCCTCCACCAGCTCCGGATCGTTCATCTGTCGCGCCGAGAGATTTACCCCAATCGACAGCGGCGGACGCGGGGCGAATTCCCGTTGCCATTCCGCCATCTGCCGGCACGCTTCGTGCAGCACCCACCGGCCCACATCCAGGATCACATCCGTTTCCTCCGCGACCGGGATGAATTCGCCCGGGCCCATCAGGCCCCGTTCCGGATGCTGCCATCGCACCAGCGCCTCAAAGCCGATGACGCGCTGCGCCCGCAGCGATACCACCGGCTGATAATGCAGCCGCAGTTCGCCGGCATCGATCGCATGTCGCAGCCTCTGGTGCACCTCCAGCCGAACATCCGCGCGGCGGCGCATCTCGCGATGAAAAACCGTAAATTGCCCCCTGCCCCGCAACAATGCCTCCCGTGCCGCGCTCTCCGCATTTTGCAACAATTCCTCGGGCGTGTCCCCACCGGACCCCTCGGCGATTCCGATGCTGGCGCTCACCGACAGCCGCTGCCCCTCGATGAAGAATGGTTCTCGCAGCAGATCCAGGATGCGCTGGGCCAGCAATGTGGCCTCGGATACCTCCCCGCCGCCGCTCAGCAGCAGCGCGAACTCGTCGCCTCCGGTCCGCGCCACTGCCAGCGGGCCCGCCTGACCGTCGCGCTCCGACCAGCGGGCCAGCGTCCGCAGGCGGCCGGTCAGTTGCACCAGCACCTCGTCACTCGCCGCCCGCCCCAGGCTCTCATCGATCAGCCGGAAATGATCGATGTCCACATACACGACAGCCGGCTGCCGGCCGCCCTGCGCCGTCTCGATGCCCCGCCTCAACTGGTCCACACAGGCCACCCGGTTGGCCAGCCCGGTCAGAGAATCTGTCGTTTTCACAGGAGTGATATCCCGCTCCGATCCTGCCACTCGCAGCGGACCTCCCTGTGCGTCTCGTACTACTATTCCCCGGCTCAGGACCCAGCGATAGCCCCCGTCCGCATGGCGAACCCGGTATTCCATCTCGTTCGTCGTTCGGTCCGACTGCAGGAAGCTCTGAATCTCGGCTCGCACCCGCTCCCGATCTTCGGGATGCAGCCGGTTGGCCCATTCCACCGTAGTCACCCAGCCTTCGACCTCCGGATCCCCGCGCATGGCGT
The DNA here is from genome assembly GCA_049579805.1 of Acidobacteriaceae bacterium. Taxonomy (GTDB): domain Bacteria; phylum Acidobacteriota; class Terriglobia; order Terriglobales; family Acidobacteriaceae; genus Palsa-343. The sequence goes on along the minus strand of JBAUOP010000076.1, from coordinate 47,790 downwards.
TGAGCCGCGCAGACTGATAGGTCCTGCCCGCAGCCACATCGTGGTCCCACAGTCCGTCTCTGGAGCCCTGGGCCGCCAGCTCATATCGCTCCTCGCTCAGGCGCAGGCGCCGTTCCGCCTCCTGCCGCGCACGGTCGTAGCTCTCGATCTGGTCCAGCATCTCGTTGAATGCGCCGATCAGCAGGCCGATCTCCCCGCACGCCCGGTGTTCGGCCCGGATCGAGTAATTCCGCTCCTCCGAGATCGTCCGCGCCACGCGCGCCAGTGCCTGCACCGGCTCCGTCACAATCCGCGCCAGACGCACCGCGAACAGAAGTCGCACCAGCACTGCGGCCACCAGCACCAGCAGAATTCTCAGCAGGATCTCCTGATCGTGGATGCGCAGGTGCGTGAGGTCCTCTCCCAGCGCGGAAAAGCCGATGGCCGCTTCCGCTACCCCGCAGGATGCAACCGCTGCCAGCGGCAGCAACACGATCCGCAGACCCCGTCCCCACCGCAGCGCACGCGGTTTCCTCCCGCACAGGAGCTCCCGCAGACGCAGGACCTTCGAGCCGGATCCCGCCCGGTCCTGCAGCAACAGTTTCGCCATCTGCGATTTCCCCGTGAGCACGATTCCATCCGTCGTGCCCCTCATCGGCACATCTCTGCGAGCTCTTAAGAGAACGCTCCCGGCTCGGCAAACTGACTGAATTTGCGGCGAATACGCCAACGGCTGTTCGGCAACGCGACAGTCAATACACCGGAGGCTCTCCCGCGGGCCGCGTCTTCCAGCGCCGGTGCACCCACAGCCACTGCTCCGGATACCGCCGGACGAACCCTTCAATCTCTGCGGTGAACCGCGCCGTGTTCTCTACCGTATCCCGCTCGTCGTCCCCGGTCCGCACCAGCGGAATCTCTTCTCCGAAATGCAGCACGTACCTGCCTTCCGCCGCTTCCCAAACCAGAAACCCGGGGAGCACCGCCGCCCCCGTGCGCAGCGCCACCCGCCCCAGGCCGGACGCCGTGCACGCCTCGGTTCCGAAGAACGGTACGAAGACGCCCTGCGGCGGCGTCATGTTCGTGTCCATCAGAATCCCGACCGTCTCGCCCTGCCGCATCGCCGAGAGCAGCCCCCGGGCAAAATCGTCCTTGTGCAGCACTCGATTGCCATGCCGACAGCGAATCTCGTTGACCAGCCGGTCCACCCGCGGATTGTCCAGCCTTCGGATCACCATCGCCATGGGATAGCCCATCAGCGAATGCCAGAAACTGGACAGCTCCCAAGCGCCCAGGTGTCCGGTGACAATCAACACCCCCTTGCCTCTGTCCCGCGCAGCGCGATAGTGTTCCAGTCCCTCATACCGGATCAGTTCTCGCGTATTCTCCCGCGTATACCTGGACATTTGGCAGAACTCCGCCAGTTGCCATCCGAGATACCGATACATCCGGCGCAGCACCCGCACCCGCTCCTCCGGAGCCATCGATGGGAACGCCAGTTCCAGGTTACGCAGTCCGGTCCGCCGCAGGCGCGGCAGAATCCACCAGGCTATTTCTCCCAGACCTGCCCCCGCGCGCCGAGCCGCGGGACGCGGCAGTGCGCCCATCCCCTTCAGCAGCGTCCAGGCAAATGCAAATTCGAGAGCTTCTCGCATCGATCCCGCGAAGGCTCAGTGTAAACGGGGAATGGAAGGGAGGGGGTTCCCAGCGGGGGAACTTCTGGCAGAAGGACGGGGGCGCATATCCGCCGGGAGTGCAGGTCGCGCCCCGTCACAGCCCAGGCAGGTTACTGGTCCTTTGCTTGGTGGAAGTACTTCGCCACCGTCCGCACAAACGGCCGAGCCCCTTCCGGCACCGGTACGTTGCCGTCCAGAATCTGCCTGAACGAGTGCGGCGACCCATAAAACATATCGGTATCCCCGGTATTTTGCGTAACCGAAACACCGTTCAGATCCACTCCGGCAAACAGGCCTTTGCTCCGCGACCAGGTCAGCAGTTCCGACTGCAACTTCCAGTTCGTTGCCGCTCCGGCATCCCGCCCCACCGGTCCCGCCGCCGCCGAGGCACTCGCGCCGATCTTGAACTGGCTGTTCAGCAGATCCTGCATGCCCTTCTGATTAACGGCTACCAGCACCAGGTCTGTGCCCTTCCCGCCAATCTGGAATCCCCATGAGCCACCCGCCATGCGAAGGAACACGGGGCCACTCCAGCCATGACCGGTCCGGCACGTCGCCACTCCCTGACCGTACTCCGCGCCGATAATGAACGCACCCTTGACCAGGCCAGGAACGACAGCGACGCAGGTCGCCGATTTCAAAATCGAGTCCGGAATCTGCTTATCCGGAGTGGCCATGATCTGGTTGAGTACCTGCTGGGCTGAATCCAGCCGGTCCATGATCTTCTGCTTCGTCTGGGCAAACGTGGGCACGGCCATCGCTACAGCGCAAACAAAAATAACAACCCTTTTCATTTCTTTGATTTCTCCCCTCAGAAAGATGATCTTCGTGACCCACCGCCAGTCTACTGCAACTCTGTCAACCCCGTGTGACCGGATAGAAGTCGGCAGAGACCAGCAACGAACCAGAGCGACGACCGGAAGAGACCCGCCAGAATCCCCCAAACACGAGATTCTCGACCGGTTCTCCGCCGGAGCAGCCTCCCTGACTACGATGCGTCGCGCCTGTGGAAGGTTGAGGATGGGGTGCATCCGCAACAAAAAATTGGGGCTGTCGGATGCAGTCGCCTGCCAGCCATCAGCCCCGTTCCCCAGATCTGCGTTGTTATTGTTCCCAGTTCTAGTGGTTCGCAGCGTAACCTCGCAAGATAACGGAGGTAGGGGCTCCTTTCGTAACCATTTGGTCCGCGGTATTGCCTATGTGGCTAACAACAGCGAGGCGGCGGAGGAGCGAAGCCGGGCGCCGGAGTCCCCATTCAGCGCACAAGGTGTGCCAGCTCCAGCAGCCGCACAACAGAATAAAATGCCGCTCTCCCCAGCCAGTACACCGGCCAGCAGAACCTCTTCAGCCACTGGGCGATGGGCAGCAAGGCTGCGACATTCCGATTTTTGAATGTCGTAAGCCGAAAACTCCCTGCCGTCTCGTCGAACTGAAAAGTCTTCAGGTGATACGCAGGAAAGACGGCAGTGCTGTATTTCGTCTGGGCCTCCCAGAGTCGGGCATAATAAACCTCGCTGCGGCTGACGTCGTCCGCAGCCTTCTCGCGATACGGCCCGACGAATCGCAGCGATTCCATCGACTGCAGATGAGGCTGATCGCTGTACAAATAGCCATTGCCCTCGACTTCTCCAGGATGCGGTGTCACATAGCAGGGTTCGGAACTCCCGGACAAGGGCTGTTTGAGATCAGGTGGGTTCCCCGCGCCCGCAAAATTGATCACGCCTACATCAGGATTCGCTTCCATGACCAGGACCGCGTTCCTGAGATACTCCGCAGGCCCACGGCATACCCAGTCGTCCTGGATCATCAGCACATATTTCCCGGAGCACAGGCGCACGCCGGCGTTGTTATTGGCCCCCAGACCACAGTTTGTCTCCGCCAGGGCAAAGCGGTCGGCGGGAAGACTGCGGATTCTTTCCTGAATTTCCGGACCGCTCCCGTCATCGGCAATGACGATTTCCAGGCTGCGATAATCCGTGTTGCGGCGGAACGACTCAACCGCGCGCCGCAAATGTTCGAAACGTTTATAGGTGATGAAAAGTGCAGAAACCAGCGGCAGATCGGCTCTTGATGTATCCATTAGTGCTCATCCACACATAATCCGTTATCGTCCGGCTATTTCACAAGGACGCCGATGCCATATTTCCCGTCGCGATCGACAGCGTATTCGCGAGTCGCGAACTCGGACTTAATGCCATCCCACAATCGCTTCACCTGCGTATCATCGTAGCTTCCGGCAATATCATGAAAGGCGATCATCCCTCCGGGACGCACCAGCGGCGAATACATCTCCCAGTCCTTCTTCACCCCTTCGTAGGTATGGTCCCCGTCAATGAACAGCAGATCGACCGGCCGACCGGAAAAGAGTTGCTTCGTCTTCTCCAGAGTGGCAGGGGAGTGTGAATCTCGCCTTAGCAGATGCAACTTCTGCCCCTTGCCGGAAAATCGCCGATAGATAGTTGCGCGCCGGGCAGGATATCCACCACCAAACTTACCTCCCGGCAAATCGAGACTCACGATCACAGCGTCCGCTTGCGCCAGTCGGGTCCACAAAAATAATGTGCCTCCCTGCGCCGTGCCAATCTCCAGCACTGTCTGTGGTCTTAGAGCGCGGACATCCCTGACCAGCGCCGTCAACTCCTCCTTATTCTGATATGGCCGCAGTGTCGGATGGTTACATTTGAAGATGAGCGAAACCAGTTCCTCTGGCTGATCCAGGAACCTGTCAGCCTGCCTCTTCAGATCTTCCATTCCCCAGTGCGTGCGTGCAAAGTGCCACGCTCGTTCCACAGATCGCATTCGGTGAATGATCCCCTTTTCTTTTCCTTCTTCAATATCACGCAAAAGCCTGGCACGGCAAGCTGACCGAATATCGTCGATTCCATCCAGCACTCCACCACGATGTTACAGAGATCGAGCATCGATCAGCTTATATCCTCCAGATACACCAAAGAACAGATCCTTGATCCCATGAACCATCCCAAGCCGCTTCCATGGGTTTCCCGGCCAATAACCTCCCAGGAGGAGGATTCGGCAGAATGCGTGGGTCCTCATCCGCAGCCCGGCTTCCCGCCCATAAATACACGTGCGGGCTCTGTGCAGCTTCGAACGAAAAGCCAGATCCCTCGCAGATTCCTCCAGAATCTTTGATAACTCGCCATTTTGTCCGGCAGCCTGAAGCAGGAGTTGTGAACAGGTGGATTCTGTTTCGGCGAGCTTATCAAAGCTCTGGATTCCAGCACTTCTCCTGACCCGCCCTGCGACGGTTAACGGGGGGCCAGCACCATACAGATTCGTAGTGTGCTGACGATAGAGCACGAGTGCATCGCGAAGCGTTGCCACCTTCCCCACGCTGCCGGCCAGAAACCACAACCACCTGTCATGAGAATGGAACCATTCCGGACGCGCAGTCCCAGGCAGCATCTGCGCCACGACTCGCCGTATCATCATCGCAAAGCCGGGCGGAGAAACGTACCATCTTATTCTGGTTCGCCCGGTCATTCGAGTCCGCGAATAATCAGGGAAGCGCACCCCTCGCTCTCCGGACGGCAGCAGGGCCCATGCGGAATGAGCAACTAACGACACCTCAGGATCGACAAAAAAAGAACAGCAGAGGCTCAGCTTGTTCTCCAGCCAAACATCGTCCTGATCGCTGAGGGCAATCAGCTCTCCCTGGCAAAGAGATGTGGCTTTCATAAAATTGTCCGCAAAGCCAAGCCGCACTTCATTGCGGCAGATCCTCACAGAAAACGGGGCGGTGCGGGCAAAATCCTCGACGATTGCCAGTGTTGCATCGGTCGATCCATCGTCGGTCACCACCAGTTCGTGCGGGAGCAGGCTTTGCGAAGCAATGCTGTCGAGCTGCTCCCGGATGTACCTTTCGCCATTGTAAGTCGCCATCGCCACGGAGATGCGCGGCGAGAAGGTCACGGGTCTAACTCCGGGCATTCGCGCTCCGCTCATACGACTGCCCGGATACCGGACCGGCCCAGACTCCGCCGTACAAGAGCCCGAATGTCCGGGCTCAGATTCCACGACCACGCGACTGCGACTGCGAGCAAACCCACTTCCAGCATTGCCCTTCCCGACAACAGCGAGGTCGGGGTCAAAAAGGCCGCCGCTGTGACCATCAAACCGCCGGGGATAAGTCGGTGCCAGTGAGGGATTCTTCCCCCCACTTTGAACAGGAGCAGAGCATCGACGGTTGTTCGCAGGCTCCATGCATACGCCGCGCCGACCAGTCCGAAGTAATGCAGACCTACCCAAAGGATTCCCAGAAAAGGCAGTACTTCCGCTGCGTGGAACTTTGCTACAACGTCCGGTCTTCCACTCGCCTGCAAGTGCCCATAGGGAATGTAGGCCAGTCCGTTAACCCAGATGCCTACCAGCAGAATGACTCCCACGGGTGCAGCGTGGGCGGTGAATGCGGCACCGACCCAAAAATGCATGAACAGCGGCAGGGCTGCGATCCCCAAAACGATCATCGGAGTTGTCAGGGCGGCAAGAGCGGCAACCGCATCGGAGGCCACCTGTGCGCTTTCCTCCGGACTTATGCGCGACAACCTCGGGAACAGACTCATCATGAGTCCCCCGGGAACGACTGAAGCTCGACTGACGAGGTTAAAAGGAACCGTGTAATAGGCCACAGCCTCAGCGCTGAGCAGAGCGCCAATCAGCATCCGATCCATTGTGCTCAGTACGGGAGTTAAGAAGTTCGTAATCGTGACCCAACCCCCGTAAGAAAACAGACTGCGCAACTGAGAAGAATCGAAGCGGCCGCCCAGTCCGAGCGGCAACGCACGAGTCAGGGCGATGAAAGTGGGGATCGCTCCGAGCACTCGCGCTATAAGAACAGCCGGAATCAGCCATGTGAGATCCGGGCCATGCCAGTAGGCTACGGCGAGCGGCGCCACCTGTGAAATGGCAGCGTTGCTCACATTAATCGCGTTGAAACAGCCAAACCATTCCCGCGCCTGCAGCGCTCCACCCAGTACGCCTGTGATAATCGACAATGGCACAGAGGCCGCCAGCCAGGGGAGACTGTTCATAACCTCCGCCCTCATGGATTCCGGCATCTTGAAGGTTGACATGAATATGGGTCGCGCAGCCACATAGAGAACGACGCCGCCCACAACTCCAAAAACGAGGTTCACCGCGAGGGCAGTCCAGAAGACGCTCTCGCGCTCCTTTGCGTGTTCGGACCCATGCAATCGCGCAATATGGAACGCTGCCGCTCGCGTGATCCCGGGGTCGAACAGACCGAAATAGCCCAAAAACAGCCACACGATCGCCAACACCCCGTAGCGCGCATCTCCGATCAAATGAAGATAGAACGGCACCGTGACGAGACCAACAAACATCGGTGCGATCGATCCGGAGATGTTATAAATAGTGTTGCGCTTTACACTCATAGGATCAGTGCCGTGTTTACTTCTAATAGATAGGAATCGAGCGCGGAGCTAATTGGCGACGGTTGCCGCTGAAAATCAAGATGCCTGTCCGGCTCAAAACGAGATAACGGAGGTTCTCCAATTAGATGAATGATTCGCCTAGATCGTATAGGTCCCTCCGTGGCTGACGTTGTGGTTCATCCTCTTCAATCTCACTGCGATGGATCTTTACCTCTCGTCTCTCTGCGCAGCCGAGCTTTGACTCGGCAGGCAACGCGATAGGAACGAGCCATTGCAACGAAGGCGCCGTGCCGCATCAGTTCGAGAATTAGACGACCGGGCCGGCCACGATTGTGCCGAATCCTTGCCTCCAGAAACATACGCTCTACTTGTGTGCGTATTTGTTCCGATCCCGGCACACCTTTCCAGCTTTTCGGAAGCGCCTCCGTGGTCGGCAGGCCAATCAAGGGTTCAGCGACGTAAGCGACTTCATTTTCCTCAGCCAGGCGCAGCCACATATCAACGTCGGAGACATATCCGAAACGCGGATCGAATAACCCTGCTTTGAGATATGCGGAACGCCGACACATCACCGTACCCCAAACCGGCGAGTCGAACATCCAGCGGCGGAAATAGATTTCCTCCAGCAGTACGCGGCCCTGAATGCAAGGGCCGAGGGGTTCGCGCCATAAATGTACGGTTTTTCCCTCGCGGTCAACCTCTCGATAGGCATTAAAGACGAACGCGGCATTCGGGTACTTGTCTAGTGCTGCACTCCATTTTTCGAGGAGCATCGGATCAAACATATCCCCGTCATGCAGATTCGCCACATAGTCACCCGTCGAGGCGAGTATTCCCTCATTGAGATTTTTGGGCATCCCCATGTTTTTTTGTCTTCTTCGATAATGTACGCGCGCGTCGGTATTCTCATACCTCCGACAGACTCTCTCGGTTTCGTCCGGCGAACAATCATCGCAGATCAGTAACTCAAAATCCGCGAAAGTCTGGCCGAGAATCGCCTCGATCGTCTCCGCTAAGATGTGCCCCCTTTTATAGGTCGTCAGCACTACGCTGACTTTGGGCGACTTCGAAGATGTCTCCATTACTCTCCGGCAGGGTTAGAGGTCCGCCACAGGCCTGCCGCCTACATCTTATACTTCCCCAGGTCCTCACCCCCCAGGTTCTCCAGCCAGCGGCGGAGCTCCTGGGCGCTGGGCTGAGTGTCGGCCGCGCTGGGGACGACCCTGGCTGCCAGCAGCACCTCTTCGGCGACGAAAATCGGGCAATCCGACCGCAGCGCCAGCGCCAGTGCATCCGAGGGCCGCGCATCGATCGCCACAATCTCCCCGTTCTGCTCCATCCAGATCACCGCATAGAACGTGTCGCCGCGCAGCTCCGACACCACCACCCGCTGCACCTGGGCATTCAGTCCCATCACCACGTTCTTCAGCAGATCGTGCGTCAGCGGTCGCGCCGTTGTCGACTTCTCCACCTCCAGCGCGATGGCATTCGCCTCATACAGACCCACCCAGATCGGCAGCACCGCCTCAGTCTTCGGATCTTTGAGGATCACGACCGGCATATTCGTTGAAGGATCGACCATCAGGCCCCGGATTTTCATCTCGACTTCCATCGCCGCCTCACTGCACGACTGCTTCCCCAACAAGGCTGTTGGGGAAGGTTTTTGTTACACGCACCGGCAGGTAAACGCCCGGCGCCGGTGCGATCGGCTGGCTGGTGGTGAAGTTCAGCGTCTTATTCTGCGATGTGCGCCCCACCACCTGCCCGCGCGCCGGATTCACGCCCTCCACCATCACCTCAAGAACCTGCCCCAGATGCCTCTCGTAATTCGCCCGCTGGATCTCCCGCTGCCGATCCAGCAAAACCTGCAGCCGCTTCGACTTCTCGTCCTCGGGAATTGAATCCGCCATGGTCAGCGCGGGCGTATTCGGCCGCGGCGAGTACTTGAAGGCGAACACCCCGTCGTACTGAACGTCGGTCAGCAGATTCAGCGTCTCCTCGAAATCCTCCACCGTCTCGCCCGGAAAACCCGCGATGATGTCGGTCGTCATGCTGATCGCCCGACGCGCCCCCCGAATCCACCCGATCCGCTCAAGGTACTGCTCGCGCGTGTACTCCCGCGCCATCAGGCCCAACACTTTCGATGACCCGCTCTGTACGGGTAGATGCACATGGTCGCACAGTGAAGGCACCGCGTCGATCGCGTCAACAATATCCCGTGTGAAATCTCTCGGATGCGAGGTCGTGAAGCGCACCCGCCGGATCCCCGGCACCTCGCCCACCGCCGCCAGCACTTCCGCAAAGCTGCGCTTCCCCTCCGGATCCCGGTACGAGTTCACGTTCTGTCCCAGCAGCTGAATCTCCGTAAACCCCGCCTCTGCCATCCGCCGCGCCTCGGCCAGCACCGACTCCGATTTCCGGCTCCGCTCCTTGCCCCGCGTATACGGCACCACGCAGTAGGCGCAGAACTTGTCACATCCCTCAATAATGGTGATGTACCCGCGGTGCGGATTCGACCGGGCCGTGAACTCCGTCTCGAAGGTCTCGTCCGTCTGCCGGTCGTCCAGACCCGTGATCCGTGTCGCGCCCTGCTCGATCTGCACCAGCATTTCCGGCAGCTTCCGGTACGACGCCGACCCCGCCACCAGCGACACAAACGGCGCCCGCTCGAAAATGCGCTCGCCCTCCTGCTGCGCCACGCACCCCAGCACTCCAAAGCGTTTCCCCTGCCGATACAGCGCTTTATAGTCGTTCAGCCGGTGAAAGACCTTTTGCTCCGCCTTGTCCCGGATCGAGCAGGTGTTGTACAGGATCAGGTCCGCCGCCTCTTCTGTCTCGACCCGTGCATACCCCTGCTGCTCGAGCGTGCCGATGACCTTTTCCGAGTCATGCACGTTCATTTGGCAGCCGAATGTCTCGAGATAGAAGGTTTTCCGGGGCGCCATCCCATCGAGTATAACGAACGTCCCGGACCCGCCGCCCACGCCGCGGGCGTCCAGTCAAGATCTAACCGATCCCCCGGACTCAGTTCGCGGCCTGGGAGACCGGCTTCCTGTACAGGGGCGACAGCTCGCGTAGCCGAGCCACGGCCGGCGGAACGGTCTCCAGCGCGTAGTCGATGTCTGCCCCGGTATTCAGGCGAGACAGGCTGAAGCGCAGGCTGGCGCGCGAGGTCGCCGGCGGCAGGCCCATCGCGGTCAGCACGTGCGAGGGCTCCGTCGATCCCGCGGAGCATGCGGAACCTCCCGACACTGCGATGCCTTTCAGATCGAGCGCGATGACCAGCGCCTCGCCCTCGACGTGATCAAGAAAGAGGTTTGCGGTGTTGGGAACGCGCGCCTCCCCGGCGCCGTTCACGCCGCACTCTTCAATGCGCGCGATCAGCCCCTGTTCCAGCCGGTCGCGCAGAACCGCAATCCGCTCTTCGGTGCCATCGGTCAGCGCAGCCAGGGCAAATTCCGCAGCCTTGCCCAGGCCTACGATCCCCGCCACGTTTTCCGTGCCGGCGCGGCGCTGGCGCTCATGCGATCCGCCAAAGAGCAGCGGCTCAAACCTCGTCCCCCGCCGCACATACAGAGCGCCGATTCCCTGCGGCGCATGGAATTTGTGACCCGAAATGCTGAGCAGGTGACAGCCGATGGCGTTTACGTCGATCGGGATTTTGCCGGCTGCCTGGACCGCGTCGGTATGAAAGCAAACTCCGCCCTCGGCCGCGATTTTGCCGATGGCCTCGACGGGCTGGATCACCCCGGTTTCATTGTTGGCCATCATCACGCTGATCAGTTTGGTATTAGGCTTCAATGCGCGCCGGACATCGTCGGCGTCAAGCACGCCGGACGAGGCCACCGGCAAAAAGGTGACATCGATGCCGCGCTGCAGCGCCTTTTCCGCCGCGTGCAGCACCGCATGGTGCTCAATCGACGAAGTAATAAGATGGTCGCCGGGACGGAGCACCCCAAAGATCGCCGTGTTGTCGCCTTCCGTGCCACCGGAGTTGAACACAATTTCAGCAGGCCGGCAGTGCAGGAGCGCAGCCACCTGTTCCCGGGCGCGCTCCACGGCCGCACGGGCACGCTGGCCGAAGTAGTGGATCGACGAGGCGTTCCCGAACGACTCGATGAAGAATGGCTGTATGGCTTCCAGCACCTGGGGAAGAACCGGCGTCGTGGCATTGGCATCCAGATAAACGCGGTGCATGCTGCCATTGTAGCGGGAAGGGGGCGGTTTCCTGCCCCCTGAAAATGGCGGATGCGCACCTCGACCGGATTCAGGCAGAATTAAGGAAGGGGAGCGATTCTGAACCATGCGCGTGCTGGTCGTCGAGGACGAGGCCCGGGTCGCGGACAATATCGCCGAGGCTCTGCGCGAGAGCGCCGGCCTAGCGGTAGATGTCGCCCGGAATGGCCGCGACGGCATCGAACTGGGTCAGCAGGCCAATTATGACCTCATCATCCTCGATCTGATGTTGCCCGGGGTCAGCGGCCGCGAGGTGCTGCGCGCGATCCGTGCCAAAGGACAGGCAGCCCCGGTGCTGGTGCTGACCGCTGTGGCGGAAAAGGCGTCCATCGTCAGTCTGCTGAATGCCGGCGCCGACGACTATCTGGCCAAGCCCTTCGATCTGGGTGAACTGCTGGCCCGTGTGAAGGCGCTGATCCGGCGCGGCAAAGGCCTGAGCCATCCCAGGATCGAGATTGCCGATCTGGTCATCGATACCCTGGAAAAAACCGTCACCGTTTCCGGTAAGCCGGTCGAGCTTTCCCCCACGGAGTATCGGGCGCTCGAATATCTGAGCCACCGTCCCCGCTCCGTCATTTCCAAGCAGGTCCTGCTGGAACATCTCTATGATTACAACTGGGAGCATCATTCCAACGTCATCGAGGCGCACATCTCCAATCTGCGGCGCAAACTGAATCGGCGAGGCGAGACTCAGTGGATCGAGACCCTGCGCGGCCGCGGCTATCGCCTGCTGGCGGACGCGGGTAGGGGCGCAGCATGAGACAGCATTCCCTGCGCCGGCGGCTGATTGCGATCGTGCTGCTGGTCGAGTGCGCCCTCACCTTGAGCATCAGCGGCGCGATCCTCTTCTACATCTGGCGCGACCACGTGTACAGCTTCGACCAGATGGTCCGCGGACGCGCCGATTCTCTGCTGGGCGCGGTGCACGACGCAGAGAATGCCGCGGATGACGTGACCATCACCCCTGGCGCGCTCGACTTGCCACGCGGAGATGCCTGGATGGCGCGTGACGCCGGCGGCCGCGTGCTGGCCCAGTCGGCCAACTGGAATCCGGCCGCGGAGAAAATCCTGTCGGCAACGAGCCGGCCGAAGAATGTCAGGATCGGCGGACGAATGTTCCGTGGCCTGTCTCTCCATGGCGTCCGGCAAATCGACGCCGACGACATCAGTCCCGGCATCGCGCGTCCGGTGGTGATTGATTATGCTTCGCCGCTGGCGCCGGTCTATTCCTCGGTGGAACGTGCCGCCCGCTTCCTGACCGTGGCCAGTTGTCTGCTGCTGATGCTGACCGCGGTTGTTCTCGCCTGGCTGCTGCGCCGCGGGCTGGCTCCGCTGGCAACGCTGAGCGCATCCGCCGCCGAAATCACCCCGCAGCATCCGCTGTTTCATGCGCCGGAGAGTGCTCACGCTGCCGCGGAGCTTGCGGTCCTGGCCAAGGCGCTGGAAGAAGCCACGCAGAGGCTGGAAGAAGCCTTCGTGCGGCAGCAGGTATTTGTGCACGACGCAGCGCATGAACTGAAAACTGCGGTGACCATCGTGAAGTCGTCGCTGCAGCTTCTGGCGTCACGGCCCAGAACGGCGCGCGAGTACGCCCGCGGTTTGGAGACCTGCCTGGACGACTGCGCGCGCATGGAAGAACTCGTCCAGCGCATGCTCCAACTGGCCCGTTTTGAGCGCGAACCGCAACCGAACAGCGCCGGCTGCGATGTTGCCGAGGTGGCCCGCGACGTCGCCGCGCAAATGGAAAGGATCGCCGAGATACGGCAGGTGAAGCTCGCGGTCGAGGCTCCGCCTTCATTGGTAGCGCTGTTAAGCGAAGATGCCTGCTCCTCCCTGCTCGCCAACCTGATGCTGAATGCCGTGCAGTACACGCCGGCCGGTGGCTCGGTGATGACGCGCGTCGCTGCGGCGAATACCGTCCTGGTCGAGATCAGCGATACCGGCCGCGGCATCGCTCCGGAAGACCTTCCCCACCTCTTCGAGCGCTTCTGGCGCGGCGACAGTTCCCGCGCCCGCAGCACCGGCGGTGTAGGGCTGGGCTTGTCTATCTGCAAAGCCATCGTGGATGGATGCGGAGGCGAAATTGGCGTGACCAGCCGCCTCGGCCACGGCACCTCCGTGATGGTGCGCCTGCCCCGACCCCACCAGGACGATACGCCGCCCGAGTCAGCGCGACTCAGCGAGTCGGTCACCCTCCAGCAACACTAAATCAAAAAATCCGGGGAACAGGACCGGCCCGTTCCCCGTGTTGGCAGTGGTTCAAAACACAATCGCGCCGCGAACCAGATCCTTCTCCTCCAGCAACGCGAAACCCAGCTTGCGGGAAAGCCTCCGCATACGGACGTTTTCCGGAAGGAAATGGATCACGAGTTCGCGAACGCCTTCCGTTCGGGCCGCATCCAGAGTGCGCCGCATCAGTTCCTCGCCCAGTCCCTGCCCCTGACAATCGTCGGCAATCACAACGGCCAGTGTGGCGGAGCAGCCGTGATCACTCCGAATCATCCGGCTGACGCCGCAGATCTGGGAGCCCGCGGCACCGTGAGTCTCCGCCACCAGCGCAAGTTCCCGGTCGTAATCGATAAAGCAGATTCGTGTGAGCCGCTCGTGCGCGGTGCGCGCGTTCAGGTCGAGCGAGGTGAAATAGCGTTCGACCACCGTGCGTTCGGAAAGGCGATCGTGGAAGGCGACGATCAGCGGCTCGTCCTCGGCGCGAATGGGTCGAATCAGGACATCGGCGCCGGCCTTCGTCTTCCAGGCAGCGGCATACTGCACCGGATAGGGTCGGATCGCTGGGCGTGGGAGCTCATCTTCCCTCGTTCCCGGCTCGTGAAGCACGACGCGCGCGTCGAGGGCGATGAGGCCGTCGGGCGAGGCGAGCAGGGGGTTGATGTCAATTTCCCTGATCCACCGCTGCTCCACAACCAGTTCGCTGAAACGCACCACCAGATCCTCCAGAGCGTTCAGGTCCACCGGCTTGCGTCCGCGAACGCCTTGCAGAGCCTTGTAGATTTTGGTCTTTTCCATCTGATGGCGCGCCAGGGTGGCCGTGAGCGGCGGCAACGCCAGGGCACGATCCTTGTAAACCTCGACCAACTGGCCGCCCGTACCGAACAGAAGAACCGGGCCGAGCTGCGGGTCGATACTACTGCCGATAATCAGCTCGTAGCCGTCGAGCTTCGCAAAAGGCTGCACAGTGACGCCCAGGAAGTGCTCCGCGCCGCATTTCTCGGTAACCGATATCTGGATCTCCGCGAAAGCCGCGGCCACGTCGCTGGCGCTGCGGAGGTTGAGCTTGACTCCGCCAACATCGGTTTTGTGCGTGATAGTCTCCGAATGCAGCTTCAGCACCACGGGGTAGCCGATTTCCGCGGCTTTTTGCACCGCTGCGCTCGATGTCCGGGCCAGTTCCGTCCGCACGGTGGGAATGCCATACGCCGCGAGGAGCTGTTTGGATTCAAACTCCGTCAGAATGGTGCGGCGTCCCGCGCGCACCCGCTCGACAATGCTGGTGGCGACCAGACGATTCGTATCCAGCACCGAGCCCGACCGAGCCGCAGGCGTTTCGTACAGGTCCCGCAGATGGCTGGTGTGCTTCCAGGTCGCGACAAACGCCTGAGCCGCTGCGTCCGGATACGGAAAGACCGGGATTCCTGCGCCCTTCAGGACCGTCTCGCCTTCCGCCACTCCGTCGCCGCCCATCCAGCTGGCGATGACCGGCTTGCCGGTCGACTCGGCATACGGCGCGACCTGATTGGCGATCTCGGTAGGATCCGTCATGCCCTGCGGGGTCAGGATCACCAGCATCCCGTCGGTGTTGGCGTCTTTCGAGGCGATCTCAAGGGCTTTGGCATAGCGATCTGCCTCGGCATCGCCGAGGATGTCCACCGGGTTGTTGTGACTCCACGCCTCGGGAAGGAAGGTGTTGTAGGTCGCGACTGTCTCCGCAGAAATCTCGGTCAGATCACCGCCCGCGGAGATCAGCGCGTCCGTCGCCAGCACGCCCGGGCCTCCGGCGTTGGTCAGAATCGTGAGCCTCGGGCCCCTCGGCCGCGGCTGCTTCGCCAGCACCTCCGCGACGTAGAACATCTCGCTGATGGAGTTGACGCGCAGCACGCCGGCGCGCTCAAACGCGGCATCGAGCACGTCGTCGCTGCCCGTCAGTGAGCCGGTGTGGGATGCTGCCGCTTTGGCGGCGGCTGCGGTGCGGCCGGCTTTAATGATGAGGATCGGCTTGTTCAGCGCCACCTCCCGCGCCGCGGAAAGGAAGCTGCGCGCGTCGCCGATCGACTCCGAATAGATCACGATCGAGTCGGTGTTGGGATCCTGCCCGTAATGGTCGATCAGCTCGCCGAAGGTGACATCGAGCATCGATCCTGCAGAGACGAAACCGCTCAGGCCCACCCGCTCGCGGATACACCAGTCGAGAATCGCCGTGCCCAGCGCGCCGCTCTGGCTGATGAACGCGAGGCGTCCGGGCGACACCATGTCCTTCGCAAAAGTGGCGTTCAACCCGCCCACCGGGTTCATGACGCCGAGACAATTGGGACCAATCAGGCGCATCTTGCCCTGAATGGTGGCGGCGATCTGACGCTCCAACGCCTCGCCCGATTCGCCCACTTCCTTGAAGCCCGCGGAAATCACGATGGCCGACGGAACACCGGCGGCTACCGCTTCCTGAATGATGCCCGGGACCGTAGCCGCGGGCGTGGTGACGACGATCAGGTCAGGAACCGCGGGCAACTCCGCGATGCTCTTATAGGCAGGCAGACCGAGGACCGTTGGGCGCTTTGGATTCACCGGCCAGACCGGCCCGCCAAAGTGGCTCGACATCAGATTGGAGAGCACGGTGCAGCCCACGCTGCCGGCGCGCTCGGAAGCGCCGATCACCGCAACCGACTTCGGCGCAAAAATGGTATCGAGCGGGCTCCGGCGGAGTCCCACAAGATCATGCGCGGGATCGATGATCACCGGTCGTTCCGAAACGGCAACAGCAGCGGAGGATGACATGGGAAGTTCTCCTTTGAATCCTGTTCAGTGTCCATACCCGGCTTCGGCCGTGACTTTGCCGCGGAAGAGGCGATACGACACGATGAAATAGACGAGTGCGAGAGCCAGTCCAAACGACCACCACACCAGACCAACATGCAGCGAGTGCGAGCCCGCGAGCGCTTTCGCGACGGTGATATTGCGGGCTGGATCCGTAGAGGAGGGCAGCAGTGTGGGATAGAGCCCGACCGCCGCACCCACCAGCATAAACACCAGATAGAGGCACGACGACAGGAACGCAGCCATGGCCTTCTTCTGCCGCGTGAAGCTCAGCATTCCGACCAGAGTGGCGAACACCAGGACCGGAATCGCAAAGAGCGCCAGGTGCGCCTTGTAATTGTCCAGCGCGGAAGGCCGAACCGCAATGGTAGCGGGCAGGCTGATGAGCGTCACCAGCAGCAGCGCGCCCCACAGCCAGGTTGCCGCACGGCGCGCGTTCTCTTCCAGAGCGTCAGGGGCTTTCACAACCAGCCACAAGGCCCCATGGGTTGCAAGCGCCACCAACGCCACCACCCCACCGATGATCGTGTACCAGTCGAGAATGCCTGGGTTCGGGCCGACGCGCCAGTTCGTCCACAACGGTAAGAAAAAGTAGTTGTCCGCGCCCAGGGGCACGCCACGGATCACATTGGCCAGCGCCGCCCCGAAGAAGATTGCGAGCAGTGCACTGGCGACGAAGAACAGCCCGTCGAAGAAGCTGCGCCAGACGCCGTTGTCGATGTGCATGCGCAGCTCAATACTGGCCCCCCGCATGATGAGCAGCCACAGCACGATCATGAGCGGCAGATAGAACCCGCTGAAGGACGAGGCGTAAAGCAGCGGAAAAGCGAAGAAGAGGGTGCCGCCGCCGGCGAGCAGCCAGACCTCGTTGCCGTCCCACACCGGCCCAATGGAGCGGATCAGGGTCCGGCGGTCGTCCTCGGAACGGGCGAGGAACGGAGACAGAATGCCGACCCCGAGGTCGAAACCGTCGAGGACCACGTAGACAGCGATCATAACCGCGACAATCCAGAACCAGACGAATCCCATGGTGATCTCCTCCTCTAGACCGCTGTCGGGGTGGGTTGTTCCGAAGACGGTGCGGCAAGCACGGCAGCTGCCGGTCCCGTCCGGATGAAGCGGTAGACAAGGACAATCCAGAGAATCGAAAGCACCGAGTACATCCCCATGAAACCGAGCAGCGTAAACAGCGCGTTTCCCGCCGAGACGTGCGGCGAGTAGCCCGCGCTGGTGCGGATCAGCCCGTAAACCAGCCAGGGCTGGCGCCCGATCTCCGCCGTCATCCACCCGGCTGTATTGGCCACATAGGGCAGCGGGAAGCTGAGCAGGATGGGCCACAGCATCCAGCGGGCTTTATAAAGCTTGCCTCGCCAGAGCAGGAATGCAGCCCCCGCCATCAGCAGCAGGAACCAGGTCCCAAGCCCGGCCATGATGTGGTAGCTGTAGTAGAGCAACGGCAGCGCCGAAGGCCACTGATCCCGCGGAAAGTCGCTCAACCCCTTCACCTCCGCGGAGGTGGTGCCGTAAATCAGAAAGCTGAGCACATCGTTAACCGCCAGCGGATTGTCGATTTTCTGCGCATCGATATCCGGCTGGCCGATCAGCACCACCGGCGCGCCCTTTTCCGTGTGGAAGAGTCCTTCCATCGCGGCAATGGCGGCGGGCTGGTACTTCGCGACATAGCGGCCGTGCAGGTCCCCGGTGGGGAAGATCTGAACCAGGCAGGAGATCAGACCGGCGATGACACCGATCTTCAGGAAGAGCCGCCCAAATTCCTCCTGGCTCTTCTCCAGCAGATAAAACGCGCCCGTGGCGGCCACAACAAAGGACGCCGTCACCACCGCACCGCACATATTGTGTGCGTACTGGATCCAGGCCCACGGATTCATCAGCAGTCCCCAGAAGCTGGAGACCTCATAGGTGCCGTTCTGCAGCAGGTGATACGCAACCGGATGTTGCATCCAGGCGTCGGTCACAATGATGAAGAAACCTGAGACCCAGGACCCGAACCACACCATGAAGGCCGCCCCGAAGTGAGCCGCCCGTGAGAGCCGCTTCTCTCCAAACAGGAACAACCCGAGGAAGGTGGACTCCAGGAAAAAGGCAAAGACGCCCTCCATGGCCAGCGGCTGGCCGATCACGCCCCCGGTGCGGCGCGCAAACTCCGACCAGTTGGTACCGAACTGGAACTCCATGGGAATGCCGGTGACCACGCCCAGCATAAAGTTGATGGCGAAGATTTTCGCCCAGAAACGAGCCGCCTGATTCCAGCGTTCCTCACCCGTGCGCAGGGCGATCAGCTTCATCGCCACCATCAGCAGCGCCAGCCCCATCGTGAGCTGTGGGAACAGGTAGTGAAACGTAACGGTGAAAGCAAAGTGGATACGGTCCAGCAGAAGTGTGTTCATGCCATTCCGAGGGTAACCGGGGTCGGCCCCCTGACTCTGTGACCAATGTCACAATCCGGGGCCCGCGACCGCTCCGTTCAGGGTCCCCGAAGGGGCGGCTTGCCGCCGGCAACCGCCCGCCCTTCAGAGGAATCGCCTACTGCAGGTGCAGCTCGTTTTGCAGGCCCAGATCGTTCAGAGCCTGAGGATGGGTCTCATCGATGGCGAGCAGGTTATGACAGAGGCTGCAGTCGTTGCTGAGTGTTTTGCCGCCTTTGGAGACATGATCGCCGTCGTGGCACCGGAAACAGCCCGGGTACGCGATGTGGCCGATGTTGTTGGGATACGTGCCCCAGGTGACCTTCATGGATGGAAAGACGTTGCGGTCATAGAGGGTGACCAGGCGTTTGCCCGCCGCCTCCACGGCCGGCCGCTGCGCAGCCCAGACCTGCGGATACTGCGTACGGTAAAACGTATCCAGACCGGCGACGATCTTCTGCCCGGCCTGCGCCTGGGAGGCATATGTGGCCTGGATCAGCTGAAGACTTTCCTTGTGAACGAAGGGAAGGCTGGCGCTGGGCGTGCCATCCACCATGGATTCGTCGATCGCGTCCTCGGCGGTCTGGAAAACGTGGGTGGCCTGGTTGTGACAATCGATGCAGTCCATGGTGCGGCGAACGCCCTTAACGGGCCCCTTCCAGTCGGAGCTGACGTACTCAGTCTTCGAGCCGTCGGGGTTGGTCGCCGTCACTGCGATGATGGTCTGCAGGCTGGAGTCGGTAGCGACGTATTCGAAATCGTTGAGATGGTGACCGTGGATACCGGTTCGATGGGAGAGCGAATCGACACCGCCGAGGTGCAGCACCAGAACGGTCCGGGTGACCGAATTTTGCTCGTCGTCAGCAAAGGTGGTCTTGACCAGCAGCTTTTCCCCCGTAAACCGCGTGGGGGAATGGCACTGCTCGCAGGTCTCGCGAGCCGGGCGCAGCCGGTTGAGGGAGGCGTGAATGGGCGTCGGCCAGGTGTGGAAACTGACTTCAATCAGCTGCTTTGTCCCGTTCACCTTCGCCTGTACATAGGACTTCATCCCCGAGCCAACATGGCACTGGACGCAGTCCACGTGCGAGTGCGGCGATTCCTGGTATGCGGTCCACTGCGGTGCCATCACGTGGCACGACTGCCCGCAGAAGTTCGGCGAGTCCATGTAGGCGACGCCCCGGTAAGACGCCGTTCCCAGGATGATGAAGTTGATGAAGGTCGCCAGGATCACAATTTCGATCCCGCGCCGAAAGACCGGGTTGCGCAGATCGATCTGCGGATAGACAGATGGCACCTGGCCCGCGGCGAGAAGCTGCCGGCGGCGCAGGGAGATACCGATCGGAATGAGGACAAGCCCGAGGACAAACAGGCCCGGAAGCGCAAGGTCGAGAACGATCCCGATATAGGGGTTGGTCGGGCCCTTGTGGCCGAAGTACGAGACGATCCAGAAGGCGATGAGAACAAACGCCGATGCGGTAGTGAGGGCACCCCCGATCAGGCTCAACAGGTTATTGCCATAGAAGAAGAACGGCTCGAGCCAGTTCTCCTTCAGTCTGTGGAACAGGGGCATGGGGACCTCTTTATTCACCGAAATATGCGGTCAAAGTCAGCACGAGGAGCGTCAGGCCAATCAGCATTGCCGTAAACCCCACGACTCGACCAAAATTTATCAACCACTTAGGGGGAGCGTCTGTGATCCTTGTCGCACCTCTTCCCTCGGCGATCATCCGCTGGTATTCGTCCGGCCGGCGGTTCTTGTACTCCTCCTCGCTCTCGCGCCCGGTGAAGATGACCATATCCATGGGAAAACTGTCGGGACGCAGATGCGTGTTGACGAAGTGGATGGAGAAGATGAACAGGATCGCCAGCAGGCCCTCCTCGCTGTGGATCACGAGGGCGGCATTGAGTGCCCAGCCGGGCAGAAAGCGCGCGAAGAACGGCGCGAACCACATCGCGTAGCCGGAGAAGCCGATGACGACCATCCCCCAGAACACCGCCCAGTAGTCGAACTTCTCCCAGTAGGCGTAGCGCTCAAAGCGCGGCTTCGGTCCAAGGCCGAGGAACCAGCGCATGTGGCCGAAGAGATCCTTCACGTCTTTCCAGTTCGCGACCATGGAGGTCGGACCCCAGAAAATGCCTTTCTCGCGCTTGAAGAGGCCCCGCGCGAAGATATCGCGTACGTGGATTAGAAAAGCACCTGTAAGAACCAGCGCGCAAAACTTGTGGAAGAAGAGAATCGTTCCGAATCCATCGACGGCTTTGGCCACCCGGATGGCCCAGATGGACCCGCTGAACCGCATGATGAGCCCCGTCGCCGCCAGCACCAGAAACGTGGTGAACAGAACCGCGTGCAGGTAGCGCTGGGCCAGCGAGAAGCGCAGAAACCAGCGCTCCGTGGATTTCTCAGCGGGAACTGCGGCAGACGGTGCCGCTTCCGGAACAGGGTCGATGGGGAGAGTCTCGGTCGGTTCAGACATGTTTCCCTCCATTGGCCGATCCGTTCTTCGCATGTGCAAGATGCGACCGGATGAGCCACAGCAAGGTGTGAATGAGGAAGAAGGTGAGCACGCTGGCCAGCAGCAGGTTCATGAACAACCGGATGTAGTACAGGGCCGGATTCAGTTTGCGATTCCGTGGGTTTGCATGCGGCTGGTACTGGACGAAGCTGGCGTTCGCGCCCGCGTGGCATTTGCCGCAGGTCGTCACCAGATTGACTTTGTTGATGGGGGAGTGCGGGTCGGACGCGGGCAAAATCTCATGGGCGCCGTGGCAGTCCCAGCAGCGCGCCGTCTGCACATAGCCTCCCAGCAGACCAAGCTGGGAGTGGAATGTGTCGCGGTACGTAGAAAACTTGTCGCGATGGCAGGAGCCGCAAACCGGGGTGGACTGCATACGGAAGTCGGCCGATGTGGGCTCGATAATGGCATGCGCGGTGTGGCAGTCCGTGCAGACGGGCGCTTTTGTGTTTCCGGCCGCAACCGCCTTGCCATGAATGCCAGCCTGATATTGCTCGTTGATGCCGACGTGGCAACTGCCGCAGGTGGCGGGAATATTCGTCCGGAACGTGGAGCTCTTCGGATTCGTATGGCTCAGAATGCTGTGCGAGCCGTGGCAGCTGGTGCAGTTGGCCGCCACCAGCAGGCCCTCCTTGCCCAGCGCGAATCCGTGGATCGAATCAAGGTAGAGCGCGTAGACGTTCGGCAGATGGTACTTCTTCGCCATGGCCGGGTTGCCGTGGCAGGAACCGCAGGTCTTCGGGATATTGAGAGGATAAACCGGCGACTGCGGATCGGTCTTCGCCACGATCTGGTGTGGATCGCCATGACAGCCGAGGCACGGATGTTCGCTGGCCTTGGCATGCACGCTCCCCGCGAGGCCCGACGCCTCCTCGGTGTGGCAGGTGCTGCAGTCCACAACCGCGGCGTTGGCCGGGTGCGGATAGCCCTTAACATGGGTATGGCAATCCTGGCACTTCAGGGAACCGTGAATGCTGGCATGAAATTTGTCGGCGCTGATCCCGATGCTCTTGCCGGACGCGTCCTGCATGGCAGGGTCGCCGTGACAGGCAAGGCAGTCCGCCTGCGCGTGCAGCGTCCGCGCCGGACATATCAACAGGAGTGTTGACGCAAAGATTGCCAAACCAACAGAAGCAAAGGTCTTCATAGGAACTCCGGGGTGGCGCGCCGTTCATGGCGGCGGAAACCAGAGGTCTGCCGGTCCCTCCGTTTCCGCCACACAACGACGGCCTGCGTTCCTCTCCGCTACTTCTGGAGGGTGCGGATGTAGGAAACGACTTCCTTGATCTGGGCATCGGTCAGTTTGCCGTTATATGCGGGCATCTTGCCTTTGCCATCTTTGGTGTCCGCGATGAGGGACGCTTCTGTCGCCTTGACCAGAGCGGGGGTCTTGAAGGACGGGATCTTCATCATCTTGCCCATCGGCGTCGCGGCGGTTCCATCGGGTCCGTGGCACATGGCGCACTTCGCTTTGTAGGTGGCGGCACCGGCGCTCTGCGCAAAAGCAGGCGCCGCAATGGAAGCGGCGAGCAGGATCATTGCCGCGGTTCTGATGCGATGGTTCATGAGTGGTGCTCCTCCAGGGACCTGCAATTTCTCAGGCTCCTTGTCTCTGATAAAGCCTGCGGTGACCGCCTGACTGTGATGCCCGATACAAACTGCCCTTTTGCCAGTACTCGGACGCTCACCCCGGTAATGCGGTGCTCCCGATGCTTCACTTCGCCGGATTCGAATCGTCGGCAGCCTCGCCGGGCTTGACGGGCGCGTCGCCGGAGGACTGGGTTCCCTTGCTTTTGTCGTCCTCGGTCTGCTCCCGAACCTCATGCTCCGGAGCACGCCCAGTCAGGAAAGTCCACTTCAGCGGGTAAATATCCGGATCGAAAATTACCGCATAGAAATGCCAGATCACGATGGCGGCGGTAGCCAGGATTGCCTCGTAGAAGTGGATCGCGGTGCTGATCGCCAGAATCGCCGCAGGGTGCGGCAGGTGCGCGAGGATCCAGCCGTTGAGCCAGAGCAGAACACCGGTGATGGCCATAACGGCCGTGCCCCAGACCAGCGCCCAGTACTCTGCTTTCTCGGCATAGTTGAAGCGCCGATAGCGGGGCAGTTGCTCCCGCCGCCCAAGATTGTACTCAACGGTCTCGATCGCTTCCTTCGCGTCGCGCAGGTCCGGAACCATGTCCGTCAGCCAGCGGCGGCCGCTCTTTTTCAGCGAAAGATAGACCATGTGATAGACCGAGGCTCCGATCAGCACCACGCCGGCAATGCGATGGATCCAGCCACGCACCGGGTAGTGATGCTCCCAGCGCACAATCGGCTCGACCCAGAAGGCGTGCGGGAACTTCAGCGCGAATCCGGTAATCACCAGAACGATAAAGCTGACGAGAAGCAGCCCATGCTGCGCCCGTTCGTTGAGCGACAGGCGCATTTGTCCGGGATGTTGCCGGTACCGTGCAAGAACGGCGCGGGTCTTGCGGCGCCAGTCGATCAGGTTGTGTAGCAGCATGAGTCCCAGGGTCACGGGAATCACGATGAAATAGAAGATTTTGACGTAGTCGAGGATCCGGCCGCCCGGCGTAGAAGACGGTAGCGCGTGTACCTGCCCGATAGCGAACCGGCGGCCTGCATCCGTGTGGCACTGCCCGCAGGTTTTGGCAAGGTTAGCGGGGTTGACGGTGGAGCGGGGGTCGCTGGAGGGGTAGATGTTGTGGACGCCATGGCAACTGGCGCAGTTGGCAACGGTCTGGCGGCCCTCGCTTTCGGCGAGGCCGTGGTAGCTGTCCTCGTAAGTGGGCACGCGGTTGAGAGGCAGGTTGAATCCGGCCATGAGCTGGGTGTCGCCATGGCAACGGGAGCAGGCCTCCTGGGAGACATTCGCCATGTAGACAGGTGAGCCGGGGTTGCCGGGGCCAAGGATTTTGTGCTCGCTGTGGCAGTCGGTGCAGGTGGCCGCCTGTAGAACCCCTTTGGCGACAGCCTGACCGTGAATGCTGGAGGCGTATGTCGTGTAGACGGCGGCGTGGCAGCGGCCACAGGTGGCGCCGACATTCTGCTTCCAGATTTTCGAGCGGGGATCGGAGGCAGGCAGGATGTCGTGGGTGCCGTGACAGTCGCTGCAGGAAGCGGCGCTCAGATTGCCCTGGGCGATGGCGCGGCCGTGGACACCCTGGCGCCAGGCATCGACGGGACGCACCTCGGCGAACATGTATTTCGCCGCCAGCTTCGGATTGGAATGGCAGGAGCCACAGGTATCCGGGAGGTTCTCCTTGCTTACAGGAGAATGCGGATCCGTGGCCGCGAGCACGGTATGCGCGGAGCCATGGCAGTTCTGACATGTGGGAACGTCGCCATTGCCGTGATCGTGAGCTCGCCCATGAATGCTGTTCCGGTATTGCTCAACTTCCGTCGCGTGACACGTCGCGCAGAACTGCGGACCGGCAACGGCCTTCTTCACGTTATTGGTGCCGTGGCACGCAATGCAGGTCTGCGGATCGTTCGGACTCCCCAGCGCCGCATGGGCGCCGGAAGCAACATCTTTCGCAGAATCCGCATGACACGTAATACACGACGCGGAGGCGGTCCTGGCGCTATGTGTCTGGGCACTGGCCCCGCTGTGGCAATCCAGGCACCCCAGGTCGGAGTGCGGACCCTTCATGTGGGTCGATGGATTGATGGTAATGCTTCTGCCCTGGGAGTTCTTCAGCCCCGTCGAAGCACCATGGCAGAGCAGACAATCCGAGGCCGACTGCGCGAGGAGTGAAGAACCGGAAAGGAGAGGAACCAGAAGAAGCCAGAAAACGAATCCGCGGAGGCCGCGATGTTCAAAAAGGCTGAAGGCAAACCTGCAACGAAACCAGCAATGCGCAGGCAAATCCGCGCGGGTCCTCATGACGTACCTTCCCCACTCCTCCGCGTCTGGCTCAGAGCGAGCCGGATCAGGAGGTTCGGATTCGGGCCACTGCGGGCGATCGAATCCGAGTTGGGCAGCAATGGAGGCGCAACTCTACTCTGCGGCCACCGAATGGCAGCCTCCGCCTCTGCCGCCGCTCCCCGAACTACTTCTGCAGGGTGCGGATGTATGCGACGACGCCCTTAATCTGAGCGTCGCTCAGCTTGCCCGCATAACCCTGCATCTTGCCGACGCCTTCTTTGGTCTGCTTGAACAACGCGGCGTCGGTGGCTTTCACGTCCTCGGGAGACTTCAGCGAGCGCAGCTTCATGCTCTTCCCTACCGGGGTATTGCCCGTGCCGTCGGCTCCATGGCACATGGCGCATTTCGCTTTGTAAGTGGCTTCTCCGGGTTGCTGGGCCAGAGCGGAGATGGCGAACGAGGCCCCAAGCAGAATCATTCCCGTGATCCGAAGTTGCTGTTTCACTTTCTGCTCCTCGATGCGACGGCCGGGGCAAACCCCGGCCGTCGATAGTTGTGTCTGCCACTCAGAATTCGTAATGGAACCCGACTGTAACGACGTTGGCGTGGTACTCCCGCGCCGCGGTTTCCCCTGAATTCGGCAGGGTGAGGCCGGTTTGTATACCCGCGAGTGAGGGAGAGTTGCAGGGAACGACGGTCGCCGGGCCGGCGGCCGTGGGTCCGGACGTGCTGCAGTATGGCGCGCCCGAAGGTCCGCCTTCGTCGTATTTGTAGAGGTTGTATTGGGCGTTCCAGATGAATCCGGGATGGACGGTCCAGGCCACATTTGCGAACGGCGACTGATATTTGGAGTTGAGGGAGCCGGCAACGTCGCGAGGATCATTGTAGAAGCGGCTGCCGTCGACATAATTCAGGTTGTAGCCGATGTCGGAGTGGACGGTTTTGGAGGGCGAGAGCACGACAGCGGCCGAGACATACTGCGAAGGAGCATCCTCGAAGTCTTTGGCCGGACCGAAGTCATAACCACCGCTGCGGGTGGCACCCGCTCCGGGACAGGCGGTTCCGCCTGGCGTCGACGCCTGGATCGGGAGTGCTGCGGTGGCTCCGCCCAGGTAGCAGATATTCGTGGCGGTGTAGACGTCGGTGTAGCCGTAGTTGAGATTGAAGGCGTAGTGCTCGCTGGGATTGAGGGTCGCGCCCAGACCGAGAGCTCGCGTATGGGCCACGTGATCGAGCGGACCCGCGGCGGACGGAGTGCCGGTGTTATTGGTGTTGTTGTGAATCTCCAGGTCGTTGTAAGCCGCCGACAGGGTGCCCCAGGACTTGGGCCGGTAGAGGGTGTGGATGCGATAGTGTTGCAGCTGCCGCGGCGCCACGGGGGTAAAGACGTTGTCCGCATAGAGCACTTCGGCGCTGCCGTTGATGTCCCACTGCTCGTTGGGGCGAATGGCGGCATTGAAGACTCCGCCGTTCTGGTTGATCGTGACCGTGCCGTTGCTGGTAGCGCCCACGGCCAGTGGGGTGTTGTGCGGAATGCCTTCGGCGATGAGGTGATTGCGATAGCGATACGTCAGCGACAGGGTGGCGCGCGACCAGCCATCCCAGGTTGCAGTGACGTCGTTGGTGGTGTAGCGCTGGCCGAAGAAATCAGGCGACGGGGTGCCGATGCTGCCGCTGCCTTCAATCGTGGAAGTGGCCGGTGTGGTGGCCGTGTTCACGAAGGTTGTCGTGAGCGAGGTGGAGTTGATGGTTTCATTCCCAGCGGTCGCCGGCGTCGCTGAGGTGGTAACGCTGGTCATGGTGGCGGTGCCCGGCTGCTGTACGTTGGAGAAAGTGAGCTGATCGGAGACGCTGACTTTCTGGGTTGCCTGCCATTCGGCCGCGTAATCCACAGCCATCACTTCGCGCTTCGCAGAGGCGGTGGCGGTGTAGTCCTGATAGCGTGTGGTCTTGGCGAGGCCCTGGAAAATGTCCTGGTAATAAGGCAGGTTCATGTTCGCCTTGGTATAGCGAACATCGCCGTTCATGGAGAGGTTCCGGATGCTGGAGCTCTGGAAGCGGAAGATCTCCGTCGGGTAGAGGATGCGCGTGGGCTGATAGCGGTTATAGCTGGTGAAGACGGCGCATGCGGGATTGATGACGGGCAGACCGCCGGGCGTTGACGGAGCCGACAGATTCGGAGCGGTCCCCACGCTGTTGGCGTTGCAGGTGATGCCGGGCGTGAGGGCGTCGTAATCAGCCGCGAGGGCAACTTTGGTGCCATTGGGCTCCTGGAACCTCAGATAAGCGGGATCCAGGTTGAAGTACGAATCCTCTTTGTAGTGATCGATCTGCTCCTCGAAGGTGAGGCGGGTTTCGGGGAGAACTTTCCAGTCGACAGCGCCGAAGAAGTCGTCGGTGCTGTTGCGCTGCATCTCCTGGAGAAGGATGTCGTAGGAGCTGGCGACCTGATAGCCGCTGGGCGTAAGGCTGGGCCCCCCGAAAGTATCGTGGGAATAACCGGCGCGATACGTGACCTTCGACAATGGGAACAGGGTGAGGTGGGTATCCGTCATGCGGCGGACCGTGTTGTACAGAAACGGCGACTGATTGACCTGCGGCCAGGCGTAAGAGCCCGTGGGCGAGCCGGAAGGCCCGATGGACAGCGACTGTCCCGAGGAAATATTCGGATTGCCAAGCAGATCGTAGTCGAAGTACTGCCGGTCCCGGCGGAACACGCCCGAGAAGTCGTACAGATTGCCCTTGTGGAAGTCGAGCCTGGAGTAATTGTTGGGATCGCCGCCCCATCCATTACTGAAGGCGCTGAGCGAATCGACCAGCGTATGCTTCGCGCCGGGCTGCGCGCGGAGTTCGAAGTGCTCGCCGAGGACACGCGGCCCGGAGTGCAGATTGACCATGGTGTCATACATGGCCCCGCTGCCGTCAATGCCGGCGATGTGGCCGCCCAGATCGATGGATTCGTGGAGTGTATACCCATTGGGTGCCGTCGGCGGCGTGGTCGTGGTCGCGTCCTGGGCGACGACGGTGCCCGTCGTCATCAGCAGGACGGCGAGCCCGATGCCCCCGGCGACGCGCTGCACGGTTGTGGGAGAAAACCAGCCTATCTTCTTCATAAGAAGCCTCACTTAAATCAATGTCCCCACATCGAAAAAACTCAAACTTTTCCCTCGGGCCCGGACCGCTCCTTCCGATGTGGCAGAAGGAGGCGGTCCGACCGTTACCCCTACCGGAGGAATGCCGCGTTGATGTTCGAGCCGTGGATGTAGGTGTGGCAGCTCGTACAGGGCGCCAGCTCATCCGACCCGTTGTTGATGCCGTGAACCGTATCGCTGGCGACGTGGCTGTGACACTGGTTGCACAGCGTGTTGATTGACGGCATGTTCAACATGCGGGCGTTCTCCGAGCCGTGCGGGGTATGGCAGCTGGTGCAGCCCTCGCCTTTAACCGGGGCGTGCTCGTAGACAAACGGGCCGCGCACATCCATGTGGCACTTCGTGCAGACCCGGTTCTGATCGGCGGTGGCCCGAAGGTTGTTCTCGCCGAAGGTGCCGTGAACGTCGTGGCAGTCGCTGCAGTTCACCACGCCCTCGTTCACCGGGTGATGGAAGGGCATGTTGAAGTTCGGCTTGACGTCACTGTGGCACTGGAAACAGAGTTGCGGCTGCGGGGCCACAAGCAGAGCCTGTTCGGTCTTCGCCTCGTGAACGCTGTGGCAGCTCAGGCAGCTAAGGCCGGCCCTGGCATGAGGCGAGCGCTGGTAGTTCGGGTGCACGCCGGCGTGGCAGCCGAGGCAGGTCTCGTTGATCTGCTGCGGGGTGAGCTTGTCGAAGCGGCGAATCTTCGTCACGTCGCCGCCGCCTTCCACGTGGGCCTGCCCCGGTCCATGACAGCTCTCGCAGGTCACTCCCTTACCGGCATGTTCAAGAGCAAGACGGGAATGAGGATTCGTGCCGAACTTCTTCACGACATCCCCATGACATGTGGCGCAGGTCTCCTGACCGACGTATTGCGTCGAATCGGCTGCCGCCTTTTCGGAAGTTGCCGCTTGCTGTGGACCGTGGCCCGCAGCCCGCGCCAGCCTGGTTCCTGCGAACCCGGTCAGCAGAAGAAGACACGCCATGCTGGTAAAGAATCGACGCATGCGTATTCACCTCGTACAGCAAGGGGGCAATTAGGCTTTCTCGTCTCACCCTGCCTTGCTGAAATAA
Organism: Acidobacteriaceae bacterium; assembly: GCA_049579805.1. GTDB lineage: Bacteria > Acidobacteriota > Terriglobia > Terriglobales > Acidobacteriaceae > Palsa-343. Next base: position 18,421 of record JBAUOP010000076.1, on the reverse strand, counting down.
CTGCTTTACGTACACGTGGAGAATAACGGCGCGTTCATGATGGCCACAGTGATGGAAATCACATCCCGACGTTACTGTTGGCGCTGTGATGACAATCACTTAGCTTCATGGGGGGCTCCGGGGTATCGAAGTCGGCATCTCGATCTGTGAGGGCGCACTAAACCCCGCAAATAGAGGAAATCCTTCCCTGGATAATCTCTGACGGTGGGAAATCACGTCTCCGCAGGACCGCGGATCGAGGCGTTACCTTCGTTTGGCGACGACGAGCCCCGAGCTTGACACGCGGGTTCCGGCATCGGCCCGTACGGCTCTGACGAGCCGCATTTGAAGCGTCAGCGCCCGGCTGCCTGCAGACCGGCCGTCGCACCCCGTTGCCTGAGCCACCCGAGCCAGGCGTCCATGCCCTTTCCCGTGGAACAGGAAACCTCCAGGATTTCCATCTCCGGATGCACCGAGCGTGCATTCGCCTTAGCTGCCTCCATGTCGAACGGCACATACGGCAGCAGGTCAACCTTGGTCAGCACCAGCAGCGCGGCTTTGTGGAAGATCGAGGGATACTTCAGCGGCTTATCCTCGCCCTCCGTCACACTCAGCAGCACGATCTTCGACTCCTCGCCCAGATCGTAGCTGGAAGGACAAACCAGATTACCGACGTTTTCGATCAGCAGAACATCCAGATCCGCCAGCGACCACTTCTGCAGAGCGCGCTCAATCATCTTTCCATCCAGATGACAGACGCCGCCGGTCACGATCTGCTGCACCGGAAACCCATACCGCATCAGCCGCCGCGCATCGTTTTCCGTCTGCAGGTCGCCGGTGAGCACGGCCACGCGCTCCTCAGGGCGGAACGACGCCAGCGTGCTCTCCAGCAGCGTCGTCTTGCCCGATCCCGGGGAGCTGACCAGGTTGAGGCACAGCACATGGTTCTCCTGGAAGCGACGGCGCAGATCGAGCGCTATGCGCTGGTTCTCATTCAGGACCTTCTCTTCAACGCGAACAACCGTCATGGCTCCTCCACCTCAATGAACTTTAGATCGAGCTGGTCCCCGCTGACAAAGCGGGTCTGCTGGCTTTCGCATCGGGGACATGGCGCGTCGGAAAACCGGGCATTCGACGGCGAATCGAATTCGTGCCCGCACTCTTCGCAGCGGTTCAGGCGCGGACACGCCTCCACGGTGAACACCACGTTCTGCTCGTCGGTATCCGCCACAAGGCACTCGAAGGCAAATCGCAGGGCATCGACGTCCACGCCGGAGAGCACCCCGACGCGCACCCCGATTGCCACCAGCCGCGCACCCGGTCGGCGCGCCGTCTCGGCTAGACTTGCCTCCAGAATCGAACTGGCAATGCCGATTTCGTGCATCAGTGCAGTCCCTGCCCCGGACGCGGCAGCGGCCGATCGGATGAACGACTCCTGAACATGGATCCCTCTGGGGCGGGATTGACTCGGACCACCGCGCCGGCAGGCTCACCCCGCTACGGCGGAGCCCCGCATCTGCTCAGTGTAACCATCCGGAGGCAAAGTCGGCAGCTCCGCTCGCCACCGCTCCACCTGGGCCAGGGCCGACCCAATCAGTTCCGGCAGTGCGGCTTCCACTCTGGATGTGAGCTGCGTACCCCATCCTGTGGCTTCCGGCTGCACGCCCAGCACCACGATCTCCGCCGGCGCACTCCCGGTCAGGCGCATGGCGCCGATCAGATCCGAAAAACCGAGCAGATGAACGCTCTTCGCAACCGGCAGATCCGCAATCGCCTCCCCGGCAAAGCGCAGCAGGGCGCCGGGTACGGCGCCGGCATCAATGGCATCCAGAGCCAGCAGGTGCGTCGCCCCGTCCAGCGGATGCAGCAGATCGAGACCCAGGGTTCCGCCGTCCACCAGCGAAACCGCTGCCGGCACGCGCGTGTCGGCCCGCAGCTGCTCGACCGCCAGCATGCCCACTGCATCGTCGGTCCGCATCAGATTGCCCAGGCCGAGCACGACGATGCGAGCCTTCATCATCGATCCCAGTCCCGGGTCCGATGAATCTTACGCTTCCCAAAGAGCTGCCGGCGCTCCACATGCGCGATCTCCATCTCTTCGTCGATCACTTCATCCGGCACAAATTTGTAGCCGCTGAAGACGCTTTCCATCTCCGCGTTCCGCTCCGTCATGGCCACCAGCACCGCGCTGTATACGTGATGAATAAAGAAGGCCATCAGGAAGAACATGAAGAGGAAATGCACCAGACGAATCCACTGGATGTCGATCACGTTCGGAATCCAGCCCACAAAAAAGCGCAGCGTCGGCGATCCCTCCACCGTCGCAAACAGGACCAGCCCCGAGAGGCACTCGCAGGCGATCATGAAATACACGACGATGTAAGTGAGGCCGGCGAGCGTGTTGTGGCCAATTTGCTCGAAAGGCTTCCGCTGCTGGAACGTGTAGTAGCGGACCATCGCTTTCAGGCTCTTCCACTGGCGTAGCGTTAACGGCAAAAACTGCCGCCACCGCGCCCAATGGTTGCCGGCGAAAAACCAGTAGATGCGTACGATCAGCGCGCCAATCAGCTCAAAGCCCGCCAGTTCATGGATAAACCGCACCGTCCCCATCGTGTACGCGGTCTTGTGCGGAAAGATGAGGAACGGGTGATTCATGTAGAGGCCGGTCCAGGTGAGCACGGTGACTGCGGCCACGATACCCCAGTGGCTGAGGCGGACGGGCAGTTCCCAGACGTAAACCGGAACGAGGTGTTCCTCGGCTGCGGCGACGTGTTTCTGCGCCGGAGCCGGAGAAACGATGGTCGCCATCACATGCCTCCCTGCTCCAGCGTTGCGCAGACCGGCGCGGTTGGCTCCGGCACAGTCACCGATTCGCGGCCATAGCTGCGGCCCTTTCCGTCGACCACATGCACGGCGCACGCCAGGCAGGGATCGAACGAGTGAATCGTGCGCAGCACCTCCAGCGGACGTTCCGGATCGGCGATCGGCGTGTTCACGAGAGCCGCCTCATACGCGCCACGCTGGCCAAGCGCATCGCGCGGACCGGCGTTCCAGGTCGATGGCACAATAGCCTGGTAATTGACGATCCTTTTGTTCTCGATTTCCACCCAGTGGCCCAGCGATCCGCGCGGCGCTTCCTCCAGCCCGAAACCGGCGCATGACTTCGGCCAGCTCTCGGGATCCCACTTGTCGCCGTTGTGAATCTGCACATCGCCATGGCTCATGTTGTCGTCCAGCTGACCGATCCACTCCGGCAGTTTCTGCACTACCAGATCGGCCTCGATCGCCCGAGCGGCGACACGGCCCAGCGTCGAGAACAGCGCAGCGGGCGGCGCATTGAATTTCGCCAGCACCCCGTCCACCGTCTTCTTCACATCGGCATTGCCCGACGCATACGCGATCAGCGTTCGTGCCAGCGGTCCCACTTCCATCGGCTTGTCGTCATACCGCGGCGACTTTAGCCAGGAGTACTTCGCGTTCGTGTCGAGCTGCTCAAACGGAGGCTTCGGGCCTGAGTACTTCGGATTCGTCTCACCCTCGGCCGGCTTCCGGCTCGTGTTGTCGCCCACGGAATACTCGTACCAGGAGTGCGTGACATATTCGGCGATCTTCCCCGGATCGACCGGGTGCACCGTCGAAAGATCCCGGTTCAGGATGACCCCCCGCGGGTAGAAAAAGCTCGCGGGATCGCCAATGTTGTCCGAAGGCAGATCCCCATAGGCCATGAAGTTGCCCAGGCCTTCGCCATAACCGAACCACTCCTTGTAGAACCCGGCGATAGCGAGGACATCGGGAATGTAGACCTGCTGCACGAAGGTCGTGGCACGAGCCGCAAGCTCATTGAAAAGCGTAATGCGTTCCGGATTAATGACCGCTTCCGGCTCGTTGCCATCGATCGCGGTAGCCATCCCACCCACCAGATACGTCTGCAGGTGTGGATTTTTACCGCCCAGGACCGCGTGGATGCGAATAAAATCCCGCTGCATATCAAGCGCCTCGATGTAATGCGCGACTGCAAGCAGGTTCGCTTCCGGCGGCAGTTGGTAAGCAGGGTGTCCCCAGTCACCACTGCTAAAGAGGCTCAACTGCCGACTGGCCACTAGGGCCTTGACGCGGTCCTGGACACCCTTAAAGTAGGTCGTGCTCGACTTGGGCCATTCCGAAATCGACTGCGCCAGCTGCGAAGTCTTTGCCGGATCGGCCTTCAGGGCAAGGGTCACATCGACCCAGTCGAGCGCATGAAGATGATAAAAGTGAACAACGTGATCCTGCACGTTTTGCGCGCCCGCAATGATGTTGCGCACCAGCCGCGCATTGTCAGGAATTTCAATTCCCAGAGCATTCTCCACCGCGCGCACGGAAGCCAGCGCGTGGACGGTCGTACAGACGCCGCAGATGCGCTGCGCCCAGATCCAGGCCTCGCGCGGATCGCGCCCGCGCAGGATCAGCTCGATGCCACGGAACATCGTGCCCGAGCTCCAGGCATCCGTCACCCGGCCTCCGTTTACCTCTGTCTCAATGCGGAGATGGCCTTCAATGCGCGTTACGGGATCGATCACTACGCGACTCATCTCAGTGCACCTCCGTCCTCGGCTTTTCCGTCTTCTCTTCCGGCGCGTCTTCGCTGTCTTCGCCGGGGTGGAAATGATCCCGGACCACATGGCCTACAGCATGAGCGGCCGTGGCCGCCGCAACCGCGCCCACCACCGTCCACCCAATCTCGCCGGCCGTCACATCCACGCCGAACCCGGCCGGATGCGGCAGCCGCTCGTAGAACGGCGATTTCGTATCCCAGAAGCGCGACGACGCGCATGCGATGCAGCCGTGACCCGACTTCACCGGCCAGCTCGTCGCATTGTTCCAGCGCACCACCGGACAGTTGTAGTTCGCCTCCGGTCCCTTACAGCCCATTTTGAAAAGGCACCAGCCCTTGCGGTGCCCCTCGTCACCCCACGTCTGCACGTAGCGGCCGGCGTCGTAGTGAGCGCGTCGTTCGCACTGATCGTGGATCAGATTCCCGTAAACAAACAGCGGCCGGTTCTCGGAATCGAGCGCCGGCAGTTCGCCGAACGTGAGGTAATGCACCAGAACCGCCGCCGTGTTCACCGAATTGTGCGGGCAGCCCGGCAGATTGACCACCTTGATTCCCGGAACCGCCTCATGCAGTCCCACTGCTCCGGTGGGATTGGGGTTCGACCGTACCAGGCCGCCGTCCCACGCGCAGGCCCCCACGGCAATCACCGCCGCCGCGCCCTCGCAAACCTCGCGCGCAATCGAGAGTGCCGTCCGTCCGTTGATCATGCAGTAGACGCCATCGTCCGCCGTCGGAATGGCCCCCTCCACGATCACCAGATACTTGCCCTTCTCCTCGTCCACTACCCGCTTCAGCGCCGCCTCGGCATGCTTGCCGTACCCGGCCATGATTGTCTCGTGGTACTCCAGCGAAATCGCTTCCAGAACAATGTCCTCAATGGGCGGATGCGGCGACCGCAGCATCGACTCCGTGTTCCCCGCGCAGTCCTGGAACTCCAGCCACACCACCGTCGGCTTCTTCTTCGTGCTCAGGGCGTTTGCGATCGTCTGCGCATAAGCTTCCGGCAGCGCCAGCGTTGCCGCCATCGTCCCGCAGAACTGCACGAATCGCCTGCGGGAGATTCCCCGTTGCCTGCAACTCTCCAGTACTGAGTCTTCTGTGGCCATCCGGTCCTCCTGCCTGCTTTGCGAGTTCATGGGGATTCGCAGACAGACCGTACCTTTGCTGAAAAACGCTTGTATGTGACTGCTATCACAGGAGTGATTTTCCCTCTCCCGATCCGGCTTTCGACATTAAGAACCCGCCGCGGCCATTTTGATCGTGACCCTCATCACAGTCGCTTGTGCCAGCAGTCACAGCGGTACGAAGGTACCGGCCGCAGACTCTCCGGCAGGAGGCTTTTCATCATGAAAACCCTCGAACCTGTCGTGCCCAGCCACCATCTCTTTGCCGTACCGGACAAGATCCTGGTTTCCACCGACCTCGTCGACCTCGACTATCTCATTCCCCATGCGATCGCCCAGGCCCGTGCCTGCGGCGGCTCCCTCACCCTGGTCCATGTCATTCCCCCGGGCGAGGCCGTCCCTCTCGACGCCAGTGCGATTCCCTATCTCGATGTCGCCGATTTGAAGAAAGAGGCTCTGGATCTCCTCGAGCCGGCCGCCGCCAAAGTCCGCGACAACGGTATTCCCTGCGACGTTTCCGTCGTGCAGGGTAATCCCAAAGACCAGATCGTCGCACTCGTCCGCGAATCCCATGCCGGCCGCATCATCGCCGGAACCCATAGCCGCCGCAGCCTGAAACGCTTCTTCCTCGGCTCGGTCGCCCATGAGATTTTCCGCTCCGTCGAGGTCCCGGTATGCACCATCGGCCCCCACGCCCATGAGGCCTCCTCCTTCGGCGCCCCGCGCAAAATCCTGCACCCCGTTTCGCTTTGCGCCGGCTTTGAAAGCAGCGCGCGCATTGCCATGGAAATGGCCGAGTTCTATCGCGCCGGCATCACCCTGCTGCACGTCCTCTCGCGCAATGTGCAATCCCAGCCCGACGCCGATCGCGTTGTGGAGTGGACCAAAACCGAGCTGCGCCGCATCATTCCCGACGAGGCCCCGCTCTGGACGCACGCTACCGTCCAGGTCGAGATCGGCAACGTTGTCGACGAGGTTCTCGATGTCGCTGCTGAAACGGAAGCGGACCTGATCGTCCTCGGCGTCAACGCCGACGCTTCCTTCTGGCCGATTCGCGGCGACGATACCGTCTACAACATCATCGCCCGTGCCAAATGCCCGGTGCTCAGCATCCGGCGGCAGCCGGGATCGAACCAATAGCAAAGCCGCACCTCGTATATACTGGTGTATAGACGAGGTGCGGCTTTGCCCCAAACCAAACTAGTTCGCCTCTTTAAGAACGGCGCCAGCCAGGCGGTCCGCCTTCCAGCCGAATTCCGCTTCCCAGGAAAGACGGTCTACGCTTCCCGCAACGAAGCTACCGGTGACGTCGTTCTCTCCACGCGTCCCGGAGCAAGTTACTGGGCCGACTTCTTTCGCGAGCTCCGCAGCATTGACGTGCCGAACGACTTCCTCGTCGATCGTCCCATGAACCGAATTCCCGAGGAGAAGAACCTCTTCGGAGACGAGGGCTGATTGCTGTACATGCTCGATACAGACATCTGCAGTTATCTCATTCGCGGACGTTCACCCCGCATCGAAGATCGGCTCGCGGACCTCGCGCCCAATGAAGTCTGCATTTCGGTTGTTACGCGCGCGGAACTCCTCTATGGATTGAAGCGCCTGCGGTCATCGCATCGGCTTCAAGTCTCAGTCCCACGGTTCCTCCGAATGGTTCGCGTGCTGCCCTGGGAATCGGACGCTGCTGATTTCTATGTGGAGATTCGCCATCAACTGGTCAGCTCCGGCCAGCCCATCGGTGAGCTGGATATGATGATCGCCGCGCATGCCCTGGCTGCCGGTGCGGTGCTTGTCACCAATAACCTCCGCCACTACAACCGCATCGCTCAGCCGCTCACCCTAGAGAACTGGAGCGATTAGAATCCTGACACATGGATAAGTCCACAGCACAGAGCGAACTCATCAGGATCGTCTGCGAGCTGCTGTCAGAAAACAGGAGCTTGCTTGACGACCAAAAGAAGATGCTTACGGAGCTGGATCGTCCTGACTTCATCTGGCATTACTTCCTGGTGAGTATGGCCACATGGGGCGGTTCGCCAGGTGCCAGAGAATTCATTCGCAACGCTGATAACTATCGCTTAGTGGACTATGCGAACCTGTCAAAGCTGAATCTCCAGCAAAGGCAGGACCAGATCTCGAGAGCCTGCAGTCAGGCCGGGCTGCGCTAACCGAATGTCAAAGCGAAGTGCATCGCGAAGTGCTTCGACCAAATTGCCGAAATGGGAGGCCCCGAAACAACGAAAGCGCTTCTCCTGGGCAGAGAAGGCAAGGAAGGCAAAATGCTGTTTCTCAGGAAGCTTCCGGTGATAGGACCCAAATACGCGCGGAACATCATGATGGATGTTTACCACCCGGGGTTTAGAGACTGCATCGCCATCGACAGCAGGATTAAGGCTATAACGAAGGCTCTTGGTCTTCACTTCGCCAGCTACAAGGAGCATGAGAAGTTTTATCTAAGCGTGGCATCCGGCGCCGGGATAGACGGGTGGGAACTGGATCGGCTCCTCTATGCACTGCGGGAACGCGTAGAGAAACAGATCTCGGCGATTTAGCTACCTCGCACCCCTACCACGCTCAGCATCCGCCCCGTAAACCCCTGCTCCGCTCGGTACGAAAAGTACCGGTTGTTCTGGCACCGTGTGCAGTCCCCGACTAAGGCGATCGCCTCCGCGCACAATCCCGCATCGAGCAGTTGCCGCCGGTTCGCCTCCATCAGGTCCAGGTGAAGCGAAGGCCCCAGGTTGCTGTGCCCCGGCGCCCGCGCCGTCAGAAACAGCAGCGGATATTTCTCCCGAATCGGATCCGCATCCGAAATCTCGTAAAACAACTCCGGCGCATAGGCGAACTGCGAGCTGAACTCGCTCCGCACTTCCTCCCCCACGGCATAACAGCAGGCGCCAATGCCCGGCCCAATCGCCGCCACCAGGTCTTCCGGACGACTGCCAAACTCTACCCGCATCCGGTTCACCCCGCCTTCCACAATGCGCTTCAGCGTCCCCCGCCACCCTGCATGAAACGCCGCCACCGCCTTCTTCTTTGTATCGACCACCAGAACCGGAATGCAGTCCGCGGTCTGAATCGCCAGCAGCACGCCCGGCTCATCGGTCATCATCCCATCGCCCTTCCACACCGGCGACCGATCCGCGTTCTCCCCCTTCACCCGCCGCACCAGCGACGAGTGAATTTGCCGTAACGTCACCAGCCTGACGTCCGGCGCGCCCAGCGCTTCCAGAAAACGCCGCCGATTTTCCAGTACGTTTTCCCGCGCATCCGCCTGCGTAAATCCCAGATTCAGCTCGCCCGCCCGCTGCTCCGGTCGATAAGCGGTGCTCACCCCGCCGGTCCGCGTGCTGAAGCCGTGCGCCAGCCATGGGATTTGCCGCCATCCCGGCGCCTGAACAATCTCAATCTGCGACTTCACCACCCGGCGGGCTCTCTGCGGAGCCAACTCCACTGGCTGGTTCCGCTCCCCGCGCCGCTTCATTCCCTCACCGCCCAACAGCCGCCGCCCCGGCGCAAGCCCACCCGATCGGAGGAGAGTATCGACAGCCTGAACATCGTCAGGAGCGGAGCGCGAAATCGCCATTCTTCTCATTCTAAGGTGAGCCTAAGGAGTGATCGCAGCCGTGGAACACGTACCGTCTGTGCCCTCTGTGTCCTCTGTGGTGGATTTCTCGGCAGTCGTCGACAATCCTGGGGGAAAATAGCGGACTCAGATCGCCGCGCTATTCCCTGTTCCCTATTGCCTATTCCCTGCCCTTAGGCAGCTCCGCCGCATAAATATTTGCCGTCGACATCCGCGCGCTCACCAGCGGCACGTCCCCCGGAGCCAGCCCCGCAAAGCGGTAATCCACCACGTTCGCCATACGCAGATCGTGCAGATCGGCCATCCGCTCGATCTTCCCCGTCGCCACCGTCACTTTGTAGATCGGCTGATCGGCCTGGGCAAAGTCGTGGAAATAAATCGCCGTGTCATCGTGTGACCACGACGGGTCCGCAATGTTCTGCTGCGCCAGCACCCGCCACGTCCTCGTCGCCACATCGAACAGCAGCAGCCGCTTCTGGTCGATTGACAGCGCCGCAATGTACTTTCCGTTGGCCGACCAGCGCGGGCTGAACAGGCCGTCCGATCCTGGCAGTTTCACCAGCGCCTTCGTCGCCAAATCCACCAGTTCAATGTCCTTCGGTTGCGACGGCTCCGCCATCAGATCCGGCAGCCGTCCGAAGATCAGCGCCCTGCCGTCCGGCGACCAGTCCGGATCGGCCTCGCTGCGCGCCTCGTTCGTCACTTCCTGCAGGTGCCCGCCATCGGCATCCACCGTGTAGATCTTCCAGGGTTTCCCCGGCTGCCGTCCCATGAACACCAGCCGCCGGGCATCCGGCGACCAGTGCATCGTGAACACCTGCATCGGCCGGCCGGTAATCTCCAGCCGCGCCGATCCATCCTTCCGGCTCACCCACAGAGAGTCATCATCCTGCCGAATCCAGGCCGTCCACTGCCCGTCGTGCGAAAACTCCACCCGGCGGGCCATGGTCAGGCCCTCGCCGTACGGAACAAAAGCCCGCTCATCCCGGTCGTACCGCAGCAGCTCCGACTGAGGGTTCAGCCCGATGAAAAATGCGCGGCGCCCGCCCCGCGCCGTAATCGGCGCCTCATAGCTCAGCGGCCCATTCGTAATCGGAATCGGCTTCTGCGGGCCCCCGAACAGGCCGCCGTGCTCCGGAATCGCCCAGATGTTGCTGTCCCCGCCCCGCGCCGACTGGAAAACATAATAGCGCCCGTCGTCCGTCCAGATGCCGCAGCATTCCGCCGGCGCTGCGCTGGTCCAGTCCTCCAGCAGCATGTGCGCCCCGCTGCCGTCGCTTTTCATTTCCCACAGCGTGGAGGTGTGCGTCTCGCTGTTCACCAGGGTCAGTCGCAACCGCTTTCCATCCGGCGACCACCGCAGCCAGAAGGCTCGTCCTGGCAGCGTCGCCAGCTTGCCGCTCTCCCCGCCGTTCTCCCGCGCGATGTACAGATCGTCTCCGCGCGCATACAGAATCCGTTGCCCATCCGGCATCCACGTCGCATCGTGTGCCAGAATCCCTGGGATCCGCCGCGCCGTCCCGCCAATCGTCGACACCACCCACAGTGCCTGCTCCGGAGCCGTCGCCAGATGATTCCGCAGCAGCAACCGCGACCCGTCCGGCGAAAGTTCCCCCAGCGACGGCGCCGCCAGTTCCTCCGGCAGCGGCAGCGTCCGGGTCTCGCCATCGGCGATCAGCGCCTGCGCCAGCACCGCCTGCCCGTCCTCAATCTCCGGGAAGTAAATCCGCGATCCGTCGGTTGCCGTCCCCGGAAAACTCTCAAACAGTGGATCACCCGGCGACACCCGTCCCGAGAACGTGATCTGCGTGATCCGCGGCGGTGTGCTGTAGCCGCCTCGCCCTCGGCTCCCCGCCCAGTAGGCCGCGGCCATCGATCCCACAGCCACGACAACCGCGACGGCAATCTGGCTGAGATGCCGCCGTCTCGGACTTGCCGCCGCCACCGAGGTTCCCGTGACAGGCGCCGCGGGCGCTGGCACAGGCGCCGCTTCCGCGATTGCCGCGACAGAAGAAATGGGAGCCGACGCCTCCGGTACCGCAGTCACCGGAGCCAGGAATCGATACCCTCGCCGCGCCAGCGTCTCAATAAACCGCGGATTCTCCGCCGAGTCCCCCAGCGCTTCCCGCAACTTATTAATCGCAGTGCCCAGCGAGTGGTCGAAATCCACGATCGTATCGTGGCCCCACAGCCGCTGCTGGATCTCCTCCCGGGTCACCACTTCCCCGGGCCGCTCCAGCAGACAAACCAGCACCTGAAACGGCTGCGCCTGTAGTCGGACTCGAGTTCCCGACTTGCGCAGCTCTCCCGATTCCGTGTCCGCCTCAAACAATCCAAAACGGAATCGCGATGCCGCCTTTTCCGAATGCTCGACCGAAACTGCCATAACATCCCTGGGACTTTACTTGTATCGCGATCAACCGCCCACGTCAACGCGGTTCTGCCCCTTCTCTTCGGTTGAAACCCGCCTGCATCCTCCTGAAATCCCGACGTTTTCCCGATGATCCAGATTTGACCCTAAAAAGACCCCCTGTGCATTGCGCATCGTTGCACCAGACGCGTCTAGTTCGCGATGGCACGCAGCGCTCGAGAGAAAAGCAGAAATCTGCGGCCGTCCCCGGGTTTTGGGAGAACTACGAGCTTCAAAAAAACAGGGCCGGCATCGCACCGGCCCGCAATCCCCTCTCGCCCCACTCATCGTCCCCCCGACGGATCCGCCCTCCCGCTCACATCCAGATCGACCCACGTCGCCGCCAACTGCGGCAGTCCCGGCGCGTAGCATCCGTTATCTGCCGCATAGGTCGCCCGGCACGCCGCCGTCCCCTCGCTGCCCCGCGGACTCCGCGCATACTGCCATACCCACGCACCGGCCGTCCCGCTCCCGGCCGGATCCAGCCGCTTCCCCAACACGCACCCCGGCGCCGGCGGACACTCGTCATTCCACACCCACAGCTTCGCCTCCGGCCACCGGGCCGCCACATCTTCCGCCGTCGACATCTGCTTCGGCCCCGCCGCCACCCGAATCCCCGAGCAGTACACGCCAGCCCGATACCCTGACCGCTCCACCCCGGCAATCCAGACCCCCACGTATGCCGCCTGCTCCGCCAGCAGCGCTCCGCCTTCTTCCTGATCCAGGAAAATCACCGCTCCCTGCGGAAACCCCTCCCGCTCCGCCGCCTTCACCGCCGCCTCGCCATCCTCGCGCCCCAGAGCTGCCGCGTCGCCGGCCTTCAGCTGCGCATCCAGCCGCCCGTTGAACAGGATCAGAAACCCGAATCCCGCCGCCCGCACCACCGCCCGCTTCCCCGCCCACGGATTCGCATTCATCCCCGGCGGATCGTTCAGCCAGAATCCTGTATAGGCAAACATCCGGTGCAGCGCCGGTAAAAACCAATCCCCCGGATACCCATTCTTGTCGAATCCAAAATATCCTCGCGTCTCAGAATGATCCGGCTGCGCCCCTGAAGTCGCCTTCTGCGCCAGGCCGGAACCCGCCATCCCCGCCAGTGCCACGCCAACCGCCACAACGCAAACGCCCCGCACCTTCATGCTCGAATCCTCGGATTCACCACCACATATAAGATGTCGGTCGCCAGATTCACCAGCACATACGTCAGCCCAATCGCCAGGATGCACCCCTGCAGCAGCGGATAATCGCGGTTCGAGATCGCCGACACCGTCAGCCGCCCGATCCCCGGCCAGCTGAAGATCGTCTCCGTCACAATGGCCCCCGCCAGCAGCGCTCCAAACTGCAGCCCGATCAGCGTCAGCACCGGAATCAGCGCATTTCGCAGCGCGTGCTTGTACACTACCGTCCACTCCGGCAGCCCCTTGGCGCGCGCCGTGCGAATGTAGTCCTGACCCAGTTCCTCCAGCATCGACGTCCGCACCATCCGCGTCAGAATCGCCGCCAGCGCGCTGCCCATCGTCACCGCCGGCAGCACCAGATGCGCCACATCCCCTGCTCCCGACACCGGCAGCCACCCCAGCTTGATCGACACCAGCAGCATCAGGATCGGCCCCAGCGCGAACGCCGGAAACGACAGCCCCAGCAGGCTCACCACGCTGATCACATGGTCCCTCGGCTTCCCCCGATGCAGCGCCGACATGATCCCCGCCGGCACCGCCAGCAGAATCGCAATCAGCAGCGCCGCCGCCGTCAGCTCCACCGTGAACGGGTACCGCGTCAGCACCAGGTGCGTCACCGAATCGTTCAGCCGGATCGACCGACCGAGATTCCCGTGCAGCACCCCGCGCCAATAATGGATGTACTGCGTTCCCAGCGGCTGATCCAGCCCATACAGATGCCGCAGCGCCGCAATGTCCTCCGTCCGCGCGCCCTCGCCCAGCATTTGCTCCACTGGATCGCCGGGCACAATGTGGATCAGCAGAAACACCACCGACACCACCAGCCACAGCACCGGAATCGTGTACCCCAGCCGCAGCAGCAGCGATCGCAGAACCCGCTTCATCCCGCCGCTTTCTCAGTCGTTGGCTTCCCGCTCCCCGCCTTCTCGCCCGCGGCTTCCACCGGCTCGATCCGCACCTTACTGATCCGCCGCCCGCTCATCTCCAGGACCGTCAGCTTTCTCCCCTCATACTCAATCGACTCGCCGCCCTTCGGAATCTTCCCCAACCGCGTCAGCAGAAAGCCCGCCAGCGTCTCCACTCCGCTGTCCCGTGGCAGATGCCAGTTCATTTGCGTCTCCAGATCGCGCAGGTTCACGCTGCCGTCCAGCACCATGCCGCCGGTGGTCGTCGCCAGCATCGCACGCGGCGCCACGTCGAATTCATCCTCGATCTCCCCAATCAGCTGCTCGATCGCGTCCTCCACCGTCACCAGCCCCGTCGTCGATCCGAACTCGTCCACCACAATCGCGATATGCCTCCGCCGATGCTGCAATTCGAGCAGCAGGTCCGGCACCGGCTTGGTCTCCGGAACCACCAGCACCTCGCGCATCACCTGCGTCAGCCGCATCTCGGTGAAGGGCGCCGAGGCAAACCGCGTCGTCACGGTCGCGCGAAAGTGCATCAGCCGGCTGATGTCCTTCGAATACACCACCCCCACAATGAACTCCGGCCCTCGCACCGGGTCGTACACCGGAACCCGCGAGTGCAGCTCCTCCACGATCCGCGCGCTGGCGTCCTCGATCAGCATATCCGCCGGCAGCGAGAAGATCCGCTGCCGCGGCGTCATGATCTCCCGCGTGATCACCTCGTTCATCTCCACCGCACGATGAACCAGCGCCTCCTGATACTCCGGCAGCATCCCCACCCGCCGCGCCGCCGTCGCCATCAGCTTCAACTCCTCCGGCGAGTGGATGCCGCCGCCCTCCTGCGTCAGCCGCGCATGGAAGAGCCGCAGCACCAGCGTCGCCGAGCGGTTCAGCAGCCGCACCACCGGCCGCGTCAGACGGATGAACACATCCATCGGCGGCGCCACCGCAACCGCCATCTGGTCGGCGCTGCGCAGCGCCAGCGCCTTGGGCACCAGCTCGCCCAGCAGCACCTCAAAATACGTGATAAACGCGAACGCCAGCGGCACCGCCGCCAGATGCGCGTACAGCCGCGCATGCGGCATCGGCCCCATCATCTGTTCGAAGATGCCCGCCACCGCCGGCTCGCCCAGCCAGCCCAGGGCCAGACTGCACAGCGTCACCCCCAGCTGCACCGCCGGCAGAAAATCCCCCAGGTTCTGCTGCAGCCGTCGCACAATGCGCGCGCCCGGCCGCCGCTCGGCAATCATCTGCTCAACGCGCGTCTCGCGCACGCTGACCAGAGCGAACTCCGCCGCCACAAAGAAGCCATTCGCCAGGATCAAAATGACGATGGCTACGCCGTGGAAGAGGAGAAACTCCGACATGTGCAGAGTCTAAATCGAACCGGCAATTCGAGGACCCTCGAGCTTGCCGGCAGCCTCACCCCCCACCCCCTGGCTGAGGCCCTCAACAACTACCGTGTTTTCAATTAGCGGAGGGTAATACCTTTTGGGTATTACCCTGGCTTGCTGCACCAATTTCGAGGCAGCCATTCTTGCTCCGGAAGACAGGGCCACTGTGGGTGGGTGAAAACACGGGCGTGGGGGGATAGAGTTCCAAGTCGGGTCTCAGATGCATTACCGCAGGCCGAAACGAGGAAGGGTATCGGTTGACTCTGGGATCAAAAGAGGAGTTTGCTTCTTGCTGTGGGGTGAACCTGGCCGTTAGGAAGGGCCGAGATGGGGGCCGGAGGTCTGGGAAGTGGGGAGCACGGACTGCCTTCGCCCCCGTGCCTCTCTAACCCCCTAAACCCCGAGGCCTCGGATGTGAGGAGCACAGGCTGCTTCCGCAATCCGTGCCCTTTTAACCTCTAGTGTTGTGTCCCATATATAACTTGCAATAGTGAAGGTGACCTGGTAGCCTGGGGTATGTCCTTTGGGCGACCCAAGCCAACCCTGAAGCTGAGCGCGGAAGAGCAGGAGACGCTGACCGGATTTGCGGCCTCCCGCAGTCTGCCGCATGCGCTGGTGTCGCGGGCCAGAGTCGTGCTCTGGTCCGCTGAAGGTATCTCAAACTCGGAGATCGGCGAACGCCTGAACTGGTCGAAGGCGACGGTGGGCAAATGGCGCCAGCGCTTCATTGAAGGCCGCGTGCAGGGCCTGTATGACGAGCTCCGACCCGGCCGCCCGCGCACCGTGTCCGATGAACAGGTAGCTGTGTTGCTGCGGCGGACGCTGAAGAGCCAGCCTCCGGTGGGAACCCACTGGAGCGTCCGGCAGGCGGCGGAAGCCAACCGGCTTTCGAAATCCACTGTGCACCGGGTCTTTCGCACCTTCGCAGTGCAGCCTCACCGCAGCAAGAGCTTTAAGCTCTCCACCGATCCCTTCTTCGTCGAAAAGGTGCGCGACATCGTCGGCTTATATCTGAACCCTCCGGATCATGCCATCGTGCTGGCTGTCGACGAGAAGAGCCAGATTCAGGCTCTCAGCCGCACCCAGCCGGTGCTGCCCATGGGGCTGGGCTATGTGGAAGGAGTTACCCACGACTACGTTCGCCACGGCACCACTACGCTGTTCGCTGCCCTCGACATCGCCACGGGCACCGTCTTTACCGACTGCAAAGCCCGTCACCGCCACCAGGAGTTCCTCGGCTTTCTCAAACGCATCGACGCCGCTGTCCCGGCAAATCTGGATGTGCATCTGATCGTGGATAACTACGCCACTCACAAGCACGCGAAGGTTCGGACCTGGCTCGGCGAGCGGCCCCGCTTTCATATCCACTACACCCCGACCTATTCCTCGTGGCTCAATCAGGTGGAACGCTGGTTCGGGCTCATCACCCAGCAGGCCATCCGCCGCGGCAGCTTCCGCAGCGTACGGGAACTGATAGCCCGCATCAACCAGTTTGTCCAGCACTACAACCGCAACTGCCGCCCCTTCGCCTGGACCGCTACCGCCGCTTCCATCCTCCACAAACTTACCCGACTTTGTTCACGTATTTCGGGGACACAACACTAGGAGTTTGTTGAAATAGGTTCGTGCTCAGCGACGCAGAGTGGCTCTGATCCGTCTCATGGTCATGCGTGGAGACGAGCGGGTTCAGGACGGGATGTTCAGCTACGTATCGCTGGAGCAGCGGGTGCCGATGGACCATCCGCTGCGCGAAGTGCGGAAGGTGACCGACACGGTGCTGCGCTCGCTGAGCGCGGAGTTCGATGCGCTGTACGCAGAGTCGGGGCGGCCCTCGGTCGCTCCGGAGTACATCCTGCGGGCACTGCTGCTGCAGGTGTTCTTCTCCGTCCGGTCGGAGCGGCTGCTGGTGGAGCAGATCGACTACAACCTGCTCTTCCGCTGGTTCGTGGGGCTGGGCATGGACGACGCCGTGTGGAACCATGCGGTGTTCTCGAAAAACCGGGATCGACTGCTGAACTCCGAGGTGGCGCAGCACTTCTTTGCCGAGGTGAACCGGCAGGCGAAGAAGTTCATGTCCGATGAGCATTTCACGGTGGACGGCACGCTGATCCAAGCGTGGGCCTCGCAGAAGAGCTTCCGCCCGAAGGACGGTTCGGGCGGCGATGGCACCAATTTCCACGGACAGAAGCGAACCAACCAGACGCATCAGTCCACAACCGATCCCGATGCGCGGCTCTACAAGAAGAGCTACGGCAAGGAATCGAAGCTGAGCTATCTGGGCATGCTCTGGTGGAGAACCGCAACGGGCTGATCGCGGCGGCCATGGTCACGCATGCCGACGGCTACGGAGAACGCGATGCCGCGCTGCTGATGTTGCAGGGACTGCAGCGCAAACGCAGACGGCGGATCACAGTGGGTGCAGACAAGGCTTACGACACGAAGGATTTTGTGCGCACGGCGCGAGAACTGAATGTGACGCCGCATGTGGCCGCCAGCCAGTGGAGCAGTCTGGATGGCCGCACCACTCGACGGCCGGGCTACGCCGTCAGCCTCAGCCGCCGCTGGCTGATCGAGAAGAGCTTTGCATGGCTGAAACAGACCGGACCACTGCGGCAGACGAAGCTGCGAGGACTGGGCAAGGTGGACTGGCTGTTCGTCTTCAGTTGCGCTGCCCACAACCTGCTCCGTCTGCCGAAGCTGATGTTCAGTGCCGAAGCCGTCTGATCACGACACCAGCTGCGCAGCTCGCTCCTGTGTCCGCCTTCCGCCTCGGCCTCAGATGCAATCAGAACCGTGAAACGGCAGTGATCCACGGCAACTACGAGCCCGTAATGTCGAATTTCAACAAACTCTTAGCAAGCTGTGCTGCTTCGGCCTGCAGCGCAGAGCATTTTAAGGGGCACAAACCGAACGGATCGATAAGGTTCGCTGGATTGTCGTTCCACCCACCCAAATAGTTCAGATAGATCCAAATATCCGCAGAACCACCATCACTATTCCTATGATGCCCAGCGTCCCCGAACCCGCTAGAGCCCACCAATACAAGTATCCATCCTCAGACCGCCTCACAGTTCGGTAGATCAGAATGGCTTTCCCAGTAATAATACCGTTCAGAGCATTGTGTAGTGCACCCTGCTGGAACTGGACACGGGGATTAGATAAGGTTGAGGCCTCCGCCGAGGAGGCACGATGGGACGCAAGGCACGAGTACAGAGGACGCCTGAAGAGAAGTGGCAGATCGTACTGGA
>JBAUOP010000075.1:0-2150 GCA_049579805.1 Acidobacteriaceae bacterium | reverse complement strand
GATCTGGGACGCAGCGAGTCCACGAGTTAGTCGATGTGAGAAAGGCTGAGGCCCTGCAGGAGTGACGGACCGTGGCGGTTGCGGATTTGGCGCAGGAACGGCCCTTCGGGTTCGTCGGCGTCGCGGCCGGTCGACCATGCGACGAAGAGCTTGCGCTTCCAGAACCGGCCGTTGCGCAGTGCGTAGGCCCTGAGGGCGGCGCGGTGTTCGGGGGTAAGGTCGGAGGTTCGGATTTTGGGCATGGGGGATCGGGCTCCTTCGGGGGCCATGGGCGAGCGCGGGACGTGTGCGAAGGTGCTGGGGCCTGGCGGTTTGTTTGTTAGTGAGGGATAGACAGGGAATCGAAGTCAGGCGGCGAGGGGTGGGTTGAGCCTTGCCCCATCCTCGTTCTCGACGGGCTCGCGTGACCCGTCCGCGTGGTCGGGGTGGAAGCCGAGAATGTAATCGGCGATCCGTTGGGCCTCGGCCGCGGCGTGAAAGATTTCGCGGCGGTCCTGCTTCAGAACCTCAATCCAGGACTGAAGATAGCTGGCGTGATTGGGAACGTCGCAGGGCAATCCGAGTGTTGAGCCGACCGCATATGCTGAAAGTTCGGCTCTCAACTCTTCCTTCGCGTACTTTTCCGATCCGAACTCACCGGTAAGATCGCGGTTCAGCCGGCTCGCGTGCCCCGAAGCATGCGCCAATTCATGAAATAACGTGGACGCTCGTGCCTCTGGACTATGAAAGGCTTTATCCGGGGGCACCTGAATCAAGTCGAGTGCAGGGTTGTAGAATGCCCTGTCGCCGCCGACCCGCACCGGGACGCCGCTAGCTTTGACGATGATCTCGACGTCTTCGATGCGCTCGGGGACGGTTTTGGCCGCGACCGGCGGAACGAGGTCGGGAATGCCGTCGATCTGGCTTGCGTGGAAGACCGAGAACGTGCGCAGGATCGGGATGCGGCGGGTTTCAGCGCCGTCCTCGGCGGGGCGGTCCTGGATCTCGATGGGTTTGTAGAAATAGACCGGCGTCGCTTTCTCGCCCTTGCGGACCTGCCAGCCGCGCTTGGCCGCCTGGCGATAGCTGCACCAGCGCGGATCGCTCATGGCCAGCGGGGACATGCTGAGGACGAAGAGGTTGATGCCGCGATAGCGATGGCCAGTGGCGGCATTCACGGGCGCAGTCGCGCCGGCGCCTGCGGTCTTGTCCCATGGCCGTCGCCAAGGCGCCGTTCCCGTCTCGAGCGCGGCGATGATCTTGTCGGTCAATTCCTGATAGTGGTCGCGTCTTTGCGCGAAAGTCTTATGCGCGTTTTTCATCGGCTCATCCTCCGGAACGGGCTTGTTCCTGAATGAGCCCCCGCGCTCGCAGGGCGGGCGGCGGGGCAAGGGAGCGAAAGCGGGCCGGGAGAGACTAGCGAAGCGGCTCGACCGGCCGAACCCTTGCCCCGGCGACCGATCCTGCGAGACCGGCGTCCTATTCCTTCTTTGGACGCGCAATCCCCCTTGGATTCAGTCTCTCGCAATGTAGCCGCGGCGTAGTTTTCGGCCGATCCATCTTTGCAACTCGATCTGGGCGACAACCGGCGAGGCGTGGAGTTCGATCATCTGCCGCCCCCTGGTTCCGATGCGGCCCCACCGACGGACAAGTGCGGTTTCTGCAAACAGGGTCGGTTCGACGGAAATCGCATAGAACCGGGCCATGCGTCGGGCGTGATCGACCTTTTCGAGGAGGACGTTCGGTTCGGCCGGGTCTCCGGTGTCATTGGTCATGGCGCGAACAAAAGGAGAATACGACTGTCGCGTCAAATGCAAAATGAGAATGGATTAGTCTGGATCGATTCGGGGATACGATTGGTCGCTCACGAGTTCGTCGATGCCGGTTTCGTCGATTTGATCCGTTCTCATGGCTTGAACCGCGTCTCGATGGGCGAAGCAGGACCAACGGCCTTCGCGGTCGTGGAAAAGGCGAACCCCGAAGCCGAACGGCGCTGGAGCGCCACAGACTGCGCATGCGCGTTGGCCATCGGGACGGATGGTCGGCGTCGCTGGGGCTGCCGGCGGTCTAGGCTTATGCAAGGACGGAGGATCGAACAGCGTTCGCATCGGCGCGCCCTCCGTCCCGATTCAGCCGTGACGACGCAAGCGGCCGGCGATGTGACGTAAGCC
>JBAUOP010000074.1:0-1566 GCA_049579805.1 Acidobacteriaceae bacterium | reverse complement strand
CCCCGGTTCGGCTCCGCCAAACGTCGCGCTGGCCAGCACCGACGCGCCCCCGACGCCGTCCGGTCCGGTCCGCGAGCCGAACAGCACGACCTTGTTGCCGGCTCCGTTGGCCACGGCTGCCTGCAGGTCGCCGTGCCGCATAAGGCCCACGCACAGGGCGTTCACCAGCGGGTTCCCGGCGTAGCAGGCGTCGAAGACGAGCTCGCCGCCGATGTTGGGCAGGCCAAGGCAGTTACCGTAGAACGAGATGCCGGAGACGACTCCCGGCAGCACCCGGGCGGTGTCGTGCGCGTCCGCAGGTCCGAACCTGAGCGCGTCCATGACCGCGATCGGGCGCGCGCCCATGGCGATGATGTCCCTGACGATGCCGCCGATGCCGGTCGCCGCGCCCTGGTGCGGCTCGACGAAGGACGGGTGATTGTGGCTCTCGATCTTGAAGGTGACCGCGTAACCCTGGCCGATGTCAACCACGCCGGCGTTGGCGCCGATGCCCGCCAGCAGGTGCTGCGCCTGGTCGGCGTCCGGTGCGAGGTTGCGCAGGTGCACCTTGGACGACTTGTACGAGCAGTGCTCGCTCCACATGACCGAGTAGAGGGCCAGCTCGGCCGCGGTAGGGCGACGGCCGAGGATGCCGCGGACCTTCGCGTACTCGTCGTCGGTGAGGCCGAGCTCCTTGTAGGGCTGCGGCCGGTCGGGGGTCTGCTCGGCGACCTCGATGGTGTCCTTGTCGCTCACAGCGCGGCTCCCGCTCCGGTGCCGGCCGCGAGTTCCGACCCGGCGAACGCCGCGACGGCCGAGGTGAAAAAGCCCAGCCCGTCGCCCGACGGGCCGGTCAACGGGTCGATCGCGTGCTCCGGGTGCGGCATCAGGCCGACCACGTTCCCTTCCTCGCTGCAGATCCCCGCGATGTTGCGGGCGGCCCCGTTGGGTGCCTCGCCGACGTAGCGGACGACCACGCGGCCGGCCCGCTCCAGCTCGTCCAGGGTGGCCTCGTCGGCCGCGAACGCGCCCTCGCCGCTCTTAAGCGGCACCGTGAGCTGCTGGCCGGCGGCGTAACCGGACGTCCACGCGGTCGCCGCGTTCCCCACGACCAGACGCACGTCGGCGTGAATGAAGCGGCGCTTGGCGTTCCTCGTCAGCGCGCCGGGCAGCAGATGCGCCTCGCACAGAATCTGGAAGCCATTGCAGATGCCGAGCACCGGGAGCCCTGCCTTCGCCGCCGGCAGGAGGTCGGCCATCACCGGGGAGAAGCGGGCGATCGCGCCGCATCGCAGGTAGTCGCCGTAGGAGAAGCCGCCGGGGAGGATCACCGCGTCCACGCCGCGCAGGTCCCGGTCGGCGTGCCAGAGCGAGACTGGCACCGCCCCGGCATAGCGCACGGCGCGGGCCGCATCGGTGTCGTCGAGGGAGCCAGGGAATGTGACAACGCCTATCCGCACGTACTGCAGCCTACCCGGCAGCTCCTGCACTCGGCGAAATGTCCCAGCTCAGCGAGACAAGGCGGCTACGCGCTGCGAGCAAGCGGCGGATCCCAGGCGATGCGCTTGGCAAGCACCACCCGGGTGC
>JBAUOP010000073.1:0-59607 GCA_049579805.1 Acidobacteriaceae bacterium | reverse complement strand
TTCACAGCTTGCGGAAAAAGTATCGCAGCAGGCACTGGAAGTGCACAGGCGAACCTGGTAGACAGATAAGTATGCGCGGCGACGACGAGCAGCAGGGAGCGGTATTCAGCTATATCGGAGTGGAGCAGCGGGTGCCGAAGGATCATCCGCTGCGAGCGATCAGGAAGATGGCCGACGAGGCGCTGCGGGCGCTGGACGGCGAGTTTCGTGCGCTGTATGCGCGGGGCGGGCGGCCGTCGATCGCGCCGGAACGGCTGCTGCGGGCGCAGCTGCTGCAGGCGCTCTATTCGATCCGCTCGGAGCGGCAGCTGATGGAGCAGCTGGACTATAACCTGCTGTTCCGCTGGTTTGTGGGGCTCAACATGGACGATGCGGTGTGGGATGTGACGGTGTTCACGAAGAACCGGGAGCGGCTGATCGCGGGAGAGATTGCGGAAGGGCTGCTGCTGGCGGTGGTGGAGCAGGCGCGGGCGCAGAACCTGCTCAGCGAGGAGCACTTCACGGTGGACGGGACGCTGCTGCAGGCGTGGGCCAGCCGGCGCAGCTTCCGGGAGAAGCAGGATCCGCCGGACCGGGGCACGGGAGCGCGGGGACGGAAGCTGCTGCGCGACACGCACGAGTCGAAGACGGACCCGGAGGCACGGCTCTATAAGAAGTGCGGCGCGGCGACGGCGGTGCCCAGCTATCTGGGGCATGTGATTACGGAGAACCGCAACGGGCTGGTGGTGGGAGCGATGGTGACGCAGGCGGGCACGGCGGCGGAGAGGGAAGCGGCGGTGGAGATGCTGGATGGGCTGAGGCGCGCGTCGGCCAGCACGCTGGGGGCGGACAAGAGCTATCAGCGCGAGGAGTTCGTCGAGGCGCTGCGAAGGCGCGGCGTTCGGCCGCACGTTGCCGAGCACGAGTCCGAACTGGCCCAACTGGCTGCGCGCGGAGGAGCGTGGCGATCCGGGTTTCGCGGTGAGCCAGCGCAAACGCAAGCTGGTGGAGAAGGTGTTCGGCTGGGTCAAGCAGGATCGCATACGGCAGGTGAAGCTGCGCGGCCGGGCGAAGGTGGAGTGGCTGTTTCGCCTGACCGCGGCGGCGCACAACCTGCTGCGCATGCAAAAGCTGATTCCGGCGCAGTAAGGCCGGGGGAGACGTGTCTCTGCACTTCGCAAATTGGGCCCGCAGAGGCCAAACCGCAACGCAGTACCGCCGCTCGGCGGCAGCAAAAAGCCGCCGCCACGACAGAACAGCACCGAATCAGTCAGTTTTTCCGCAAGCTGTTTCAGCCATGCCGAAAAAAATCGTGCCGAAGGCGCCTCGTCACTGCCGTAGGCCCGTCGGCGCAGGTGCGCAGCACCGCAGCCGACCCGGTAACGTTACCCCGACCCGCTGTATAGCCATGCCCCCGTCCGCAATGCTTCCCCATCAATCGGCGAGAAGCATTGCGAATCCAGGCAGGCTCCTGCTCTCTTACTTGTGGCCGTGCGCCGTGATGTGCTCTTTGGCCGCCTGCTCGTGGTGCTCGTTGGCGTGCAGGCTGTGCGCGTGCGCCAGATGCGCGTGGTGCGCGGCTTTCTCGTGATCGCCGGACGGACCCGCCGTCCCCAGGGATCACAAACCCATAAATTGATGGTGAACAGATTCCCCGCCACCGAACATGACTGGACTGGCGACTTCCGATTTGGGGACTGGAGACTGGCAACTGGGGACTGGGGACTGCGTGCCGGGGACTGGCAACTGGCAACTGGGGACTGCGTGCCGGGGACTGGCAACTGGGGACTGGGGACTGCGTGCCGGGGACTGGAGACTGGCAACTGGCAACTGGGGACTGGCAACTGGCAACTGGCAACTGGGGACTGACAACTGGCAACTGGGGACTGACAACTGGGAATACGCCTTTCGCCAGGCTTCTGTGGAAATCTTGTCAAGGGGGGTCGCGCCCAAACCAAAGTCACAAACGCTGATTCCAAACCGCTTCCGCGCCAAAATACCCGACCAGATTTGGCAGTAAATCCGTCCCCGTTTGGTATTCTAAAAATAGAGGGGGAAAACAAAATTTCCCCCCGCCAAGGCTGCCCTACGGCAGCCTTTTCTGTTCTCCCGGGGAAAACGCCGATGCCTCAGTTGCTGCCGCCCAATCGCCTCCGCGCCCCAGCCATAGCTCTTCTTTTTTCCAGCGGCCAGCAGCGAGCCTTTGATTTTCAGCCGTCAGGAGATGCGGTCCAGGAGGTTACCTTTGCCGCCCTGTGGAATCAGCAGGATCTCTCCAGGATCCCCTCGAAAATGATCCCTTTTTTCTCGATCCAGAGCCCCGCCCTCTGCGCTCCGAGCTATCCTGTTCCGTGCCCTCGCCCGACCTCGCGCCCGACCGCCCCGCTCCCATCGTCGATCTTGCCGACCGCCTCCGCCGGGGCGACCCGCGCGCCCTCGCCCGCGCCCTCTCGCTCGTCGAAAATGACGCCCCCGAGGCGCCCGCGCTCCTCTCCGCCTGCTTCCCTCACTCCGGCAAGGCCCTCCGCATCGGCATTACCGGAGCCCCCGGCGCCGGCAAAAGCACCCTGGTCGACCGCCTCGCCCGCGCCTTCCGCGAACAGAACCAGACCGTCGGTGTCCTCGCCGTCGATCCCACCAGCCCCTTCACCGGCGGCGCCCTCCTCGGCGATCGCATTCGCGTCGCCGGCCTCCATAACGACTCCGGCTTCTACTTCCGCTCCATGGCCACCCGCGGCTCCCTCGGCGGACTCGCCCTCGCCACCGCCGACTGCGCTCTCGTCCTCGAAGCCAGCGGCAAAGACGTCGTTCTCATCGAAACCGTCGGCGTCGGCCAGGATGAAATCGAAATCGCCCGCCTCGCCGACATCACCCTCGTCGTCCTCGTCCCCGGCATGGGCGACGATGTCCAAAGCCTAAAAGCCGGCGTCATGGAGATCGCCGACATCTACGTCATCAACAAATCCGACCGCGACGGCGCCCACCGCGTCGAGCAGGAGATCCACGCCCTGCAATCGCTGGCCACAAAACCAGAAGATCGCACCCCGCCCATTGTCCGCACCATCGCCACTACCGGCGATGGCATCGATAAGCTCGCCGCAGCCATCGCCGAGATGCGCCAATGGCTGCAACAGGACGGCCGCCTCCCGCAGCGCCGCGCTCACCACTGGCGCCGCCGCCTCGACGCGATGCTCCGCGCCGAGCTCATGCGCCGCGCCCGGAAGAACGGATTCGACGCCAACGTCCTGCAGTTCCATGCCGCCCGCATCGCCTCCGGCCAGCAGGACCCCTGGCAACTCGTCGCTCAACTCACGGAGAAAGTCTTTTCCTTGACCCAGCCGGCATGAAGGGCGCTCCCGGTCCGCTGCACCCTGTACCCTGTACCCTGACTTTATGCCCGAACTCGACCACATCGGCATCGCCGTGCGCAGCATCGCCCAGGCGCGCAAGCTCTACGAATCGCTCGGCCTCGCCGTCGTCCACGAGGAGACCGTCGAGCAGGAGTGCGTCCGCACCGCCATGATCCCGGCTGGTGATACCCGCATCGAACTGCTCGAGCCCACCGCCGACGATTCTCCAATCGCCAGGTTCCTGGCCAAACACGGACCCGGCCTGCACCACATCGCCCTCCACGTCGAGGATATTTCCGGCGCCCTCGAAACCCTGAAAGCCCAGGGCGCGCGGCTGATTTCCGAAGACATTCAGATCGGCGCCGGCGGCCATCTCTACTTCTTCGTCCACCCGGCAAGCGCCGGCGGCGTGCTGCTCGAGATTTGCCAGGACCCGGTCTCCGATGTGTAACAGCGGAGACCGGGATGGTCATCCTGAGCCACGTTCGACGCGCAGCTTTGAACAGCCGAAGGACCTCTGTTATGTCTGAATCCGGGATGTTGCTCGCAATCGACACCTGTGGCGCGCTCGGGACGGTGGCCCTGGCTCGGCTTGGCGCCAACCTCGAAATCCTCGGCCAGACCGAGATTCCCGGCAAAACGTACTCAGCCCAGCTCGTTTCGGCGATCCGCGACCTGCTGGCTCATCACGACATCGCACTCCGCGGCCTCGCCGCCATCGTGGTCACCAGCGGGCCCGGCTCGTTCACCGGGATTCGCATCGGCCTCTCCACCGCCAAAGGCCTCGCCGAGTCGCATTCGATTCCGCTGCTGGCCTCCTCGCGCCTTGCTGTCCAGGCCCACAAGGCGCAAACGTCCGCCGCTGCCCTCGACGCCAGCCGCCACGAGTTCTACCTGCGCGAGAAAGGTCTTGAATCGCTCCTGACCTTGCCCCACTTCGAGCAACGAGGCTCCGCTCTCGCCCACAGTCTCGCCGTCTGCGAGCTGACCGTTCATGCGGCCGCTCCCGGCTCGATTCTCGTCGAGCCGCCCACAGCCGCCGACGGGCTCCGTTTCGCGCTGCCCCGGCTCCGCGCCCGGGATTTTGACGATCCCCTGACCCTGGACGGCAACTACCTCCGCCGTTCCGATGCCGAGATCTTCTCAAAACCCGCCCTCGCCGCCGCACCCGAGCCATGAGCTGCATCATTCGCCCCCTGGCCGCCGAGGACCTCGACTCGATCCTGGCGATCGCCGCAGCCTCGCGCGAAGCTCCCCTTTGGAAGCGGCCCGATTACGCCCTCTTCGTCGCCGGCACGCCGAGGCCCAACCCGCATCTCCTGCGCGCCGGACTTGTCGCCCAGGCCGGCTCCGCCACGGCCCCGGTGCTGGGCTTCGCCTGCGCCACCCTGCTCCGCGACGGACAGGAGAATCGAGCCGAACTGGACACGCTGGCCGTTCTGCCGACCCTCCGCCGCCGGGGAATCGGGGCCGCGCTGCTGGGCGCAGTCTTCAGCTGGGCCGCCGCCGAAGGGGCTCGCCGGATCGCTCTGGAGGTACGCGCTTCGAACGCCGCCGCCCTGGGTCTCTATCGTCGGCTGGGCTTCTGTCCGGACGGCCGGCGGCCGGGCTACTACTCTGATCCGGAAGAGGATGCCCTCCTTCTGGGCAGGGAGATTACTCCCGCGTCTCCCTGCCAGCCGATTTCCACTGAAAACTCAGTTGAAGGTGTGCCTCCGCAGTGCTAGCGTGGTACGTCTCACATATGTGAGCCAACTCGCCCGGCGAAACCACGACAGCCGCGGCTCCGCCGGGACGGGATCCCGCAGCGGAGGTGTCGTCTATGGAAATTGAAGCGAACGGTCAGCCGGATAGTGAAGAAGTTCGTCGCCTGCAAGAACAGCACCGTCACTATTCGGAAAAGCTCGAAGCGCTGGCCCAAAAGCCCTGGTTATCCGAGGACGAGCAAATCGAGGAAGTTCGCCTGAAGAAACTCAAACTACACATCAAAGATCAACTGACCCAGCGGCGCACCCACGCCGGGGCCTACAGCGCCGCCTAAGCGCACCCTTTCACGTCTCTTTCATCTCCCCGTCTCGATGGTTCCCCATCGCCGCCGGGAGTGTATCCACCCAGCGTAACGAGTGAATCCTCGACGCCGCCGCTTCTCGCCGGAACTTCGCCGCTCTTGCCGTAGAATGAAAAAGACTTTCGGACGATCGCGCCTCTGCTTCCTGGCTGATTCCCGTTCTTTTCTCGTCTGACCCGCTCCCTCGGCCCCTGAAGCCCCGGCGGCCTTCCGATCGTCACGGCAGTGCGGTTTGATCCTTGCTCATGGTGCGCGACGGATATTTCTACGGATTCACTCTGATTGCAGTCGCCGTAGTCGTCGGCCTGTTCACCGGCGTCTGGGGATGGTCCGTTCTGCCCCTGCTGCTGGCGGCCTTCTTTCTCTGGTTCTTCCGTGACCCGAAACGCACCATCCCGCAGGAGCCGGGGCTGGTGGTTTCGCCCGCCGACGGCAAAGTGACCGAGGTCGCGCGGGTTTCCGCGCCGGGAGGCGGATTGCTCCGCATCAGCATCTTTCTGAGCGTATTCGATGTCCACGTCAACCGGTCGCCCGTGGCCGGTGTTCTTCGCGAGGTCCGGTACAGGAAGGGCGAGTACCTGAATGCGCTGAATCCCGCCTCGGCGGAGCGCAACGAGCAGAACCTGGCGCGGCTGGAGTGCGCGGATGGCACGCAGGTCTCGTTCATCCAGATCGCCGGCCTGCTGGCCCGGAGGATTGTCTTCAAAAAGCGGGTTGGGGACGTGCTGGAGCGCGGCGAACGGGTGGGGCTCATCAAGTTCGGCTCGCGGACCGACGTTCTGCTTCCCGACTATGCCGAGCCCATGGTGAAACCCGGCGACCGAGTGCGAGGCGGATCAAGCGTGATCGCCCGGCTGCCCGAAGGCGAGTTTGAACCGCTGCTGGCCGCGGCAGACGCGGAGATGTCGATTTGAACGAACATTCGCAGAGCGATCTTCCCGCCATTATGGGCGGACCGCCGCGCCGCCCACGCCGGCGTTCCCGGGGGATGTTCCTGCTGCCCTCGATGTTCACGGCGGTGAACATTGCGGCGGGCTTCTTTGCGATTACGCAGAGCCTCGAAGGCAGCGCACTTGAACCGCACCACTTCGATTACGCAGCGATGGCGATCGGACTGGCGATTCCGTTCGACGCGCTGGATGGTCGCATCGCCCGGCTGACGAACACGGAGAGCGAGTTCGGCCGCGAGCTGGATTCTCTCGCCGATGTGATCACCTTTGGGGTGGCGCCAAGCATTCTGGCCTTTGCCTGGGGCTTTCGCTCGCTGCCCCAGAACCTCAACCCCGATTATCGGGTCAAGCTGGTGCAGTTCGGGGCCTTCGTCTGTTTTCTGTTCCTGCTGTGCGGAGCGAGCCGGCTGGCGCGATTCAACATCAGCGAGAACCCCATTCCCAAGAATCCCGGCCGCCCGGGGCGCAAGTATTTTGTCGGCATGCCCATTCCGGCTGGCGCCGGCCTTGTCGCGGCCGTGGTGCACGGGTTCATCGGACTGCCGATCTTCACCTGGTGGCTCTCGATTATCTGGGGCATCCTGGTCGCGTTCATCGGCTTTCTAATGGTGAGCACCTGGCGCTTCTGGAGCGGGAAAGAGATCAACCTTACGGGGCGGCAGCCCTTCCGCTGGATCGTGCTCCTGGGGCTCAGCATCTACCTGCTTGTGTTCTTTTCGCGCGAAGTGCTGCTGATGCTCGCCTTCGTCTACATGTTTTCCGGAGTGCTGGCGCGTCTGGCGTACTCATGGCGCCGACGGCACAAGCCGATAACCCACACGATGCCCTCCTGAGGGCACGACTCAAAAAGGGCAGCGGATGACGGATCATTCAAAGATTGCCATTGTCGGCGCAGGATCGCTGCGCGGCAAAGAACTGAACGATGCCCTGGCGGATTCGCCTTTCGCCGAAGCGGATTTTCTGCTGATGGATGATGAAGCCGAGCTGGGGAGCCTGGAAGCCGTGGGCGACGAGGTGACGTTCATCCAGCGGATCGATGCCGACTCGTTTCAGCATGTCGATTTTGCGTTCTTTGCCGGAGAACCGGAGCTTACCGGCAAACACTGGCAGAACGCCAGCCGCGCGGGCGCGAGCATCATTGACCTCTCCTGCGCCCTGGAAGGCCAGCCCGGGGTGCTGGTGCGCGGGCCGCTGGCCGGCGATGACCCTACTGCCTTTGCGAGTGAAGCGCCGACGCTGGAAACGCGGGCCGTAGTCTCGGCGCATCCGGTGGCAGTGGCACTGGTCCTGTTGCTCGGCCGCATGGCGCAGAACGCTCCGGTGCGGTCGGCAGCGACCACGGTCCTCGAACCGGCGTCCGAATATGGCCGGTCGGCGATGGACGAACTGCACCAGCAGACTGTAAAGCTGCTTAGCTTCCAGGAGCTGCCGAAGCAGGTGTACGACACGCAGGTCGCCTTCAACACCACGCCATCGTTTGGAGATGCGGCGAAGTTTTCTCTTGCGGCCAGCGAATCGCGCATTCGCCGCCACTACGCCGCGCTGGCGGGGGGGCGGTTGCCGGAGCCGGATATCCAGCTGCTTCACGTGCCTGTTTTTCACGGGTATGGCATCTCGCTCGCGGTGGAGATGACGCAGCCCACGTCTCTCGATCAGATGGAAGCCTCGCTGGCGGGGGAGCATGTCGAGGTGGTAACAGCCGATTCGGATCCGCCGACCAACCTCAACGTCGCCGGGCAGCCCAATATTCTTGTGCGGGTGCGGCCGCATAACACCACGGACCCGGAAACGACGCGGTTTCGGCTGTGGGCAGGCCTGGATAATCTTCGCTTCGCTACGCTCAACGCGCTGGCCTGCGCGCTCGAACTTAAGCGGCTGCGTCCCTCCGGCGAAGTCCAGTAAGAATCACGGCGCTGCACCCGCCGATGGGCGTCGTCTCTTCGCGGCGCGCGCAGGCGCTGGGCCGGTGGACTGCCGCACGACCAGCGAAGGCCGCACCGTATACTCAGCGCCCCTGCTGCCGTCCTGGCGAATGCTGTACAGCGCCCGAAAAGCCACCCGCGCGATCTCATCGCGCGAGAGCCGCACCGTGGTGAGCGCCGGCATGGTGAAGGCGCTGATCTGAATGTCGTCGAAACCGACAATCGAGATGTCGTCCGGTACCCGCAGACCGCTCTCGTGAATGGCTCCCAGGGCTCCGATGGCGGTCATGTCGTTGGAGGCGAGCACGGCGGTCGGCCGCACCCTGCCGCGGAGCAGCCGTTCCATAGCGTTGTGGCCGCCATCCACCTGGTGGTTGCCTTCTTCCATGAGGCCGGCGCGGATGCCGTTCCGTTCAAGGGATTGGATGAACGCCTCACGCCGGATGCGCGCAGATCGCAGCAGGCTGGGCCCGGCGATGAAGGCGATCTCCCGGTGGCCGAGCGAGGCGATGTGCTCGACGGCCGCATCGACGCCCGAAGCGTAATCCACGACGATATTGCTGGTCAGGCCATGCGCCGTTCCGGTATCGAGGAAGACCAAAGGGATGTCCCGGCTCTGGAATTCCGTCGTAAATCGCTCATCCATCTCCGACGTCATGACAGCTACGCCGTCCACCTTACGCTGCAGCATGCGACTGACGCAGACTTCGATCCGCGCCGGATCGTAATTGGTGTTGGCCACCAGCACTTCCTGTCCGAATTGGACAGCCATATCCTCGAAGTTTTTCACCAACTCGGGGAAGAACGGATTGGTGATGTCGGAGATGATGAGGCCGTAAAGATTGCTGCGCCCGGAACCGAGCGCCCGCGCCCAGGTGTTGGGATAAAACTTCAGCTCTTCGATGGCGCGCTGGACGCGCTCCTTCGTCTCCGGCGTGACTTTGTCGGATCCGTTAATCGTGCGCGAAACCGTCGCCGTGGAGACTTTTGCGAGTCGGGCAACTTCTCTGATGTTCATACGAGCAGCCGGCTCCAACGTTTATAGACGATTCGGCCCCGGGAGGGAACTCAGTTTGCGGCGATTTCGCCGGTTCTCTGACTGGCTTACCGCCGAGGCCAATGCAGTTCTCGTGAGGAAACCCACGCGCTCACGAGCGCGAATTCGCTCCTGGCGTCGCAGTATCGACGTGCGAACCCCGCGGATCGGGCTTCACCGTCACCGGCTGGGTGTACGTTCGTCCATCCACGGTCAACCGCACCGTGTAGTCGCCGGCCGGCAGCACCACCGGCCCTCGGAAGAAACCCGGAGACGCCGGATGCGCCGCCGGCTTCTCCGTCCCCGGTGGCGGAGAACATGCATCGTGCGGCGCTTCTTCCGCGGAGGTACGTCCGAAACGCCGCTGCGGCAGGTCCAGCGCATAGCGATGCATCCCCGGCTCGGCGGAGGGCGGCTGCGCCGGCTTCTCCCAGTACGCCTGTACGTTGATCTTCTCTGTGTCCACGGGCGGTACCGGAGCGTCGCTGGCGCCGCAAGCCCGCACGTGACCCTGGCTGTCCACCATCTCGATCTTCAGCGGCTGCGCCGGAGCGGACTTCAGCCAGTAGTAGGCCACGACGCCGGCCGGCGGATTAAGCTCCTGTGGCTCCTCATGCGGCAGAGGCGTGCCGTCCTGCCCGCTCTGCGGCACTGCCAGCGCGTCGCCCGGCTTGAACAGATATGCGTTGGAGGCCGCGATCTTATCGCCATCCGCAGCGATCTGCCGCAGCGGGGTCATCTGATCCATCACCCAGAAGCCGCGCCCGTGCGTGGCCACATCCAGATCGTCTCCGTGCACGATGATGTCCCGCACCGAGGTGACCGGCATATTGTTCTCAAGCGGCTGCCAGTGGTCGCCATCGTCGAACGAAACGTAGACGCGCAGTTCCGTGGCGGCATACAACAGACCCTTGATTTCGGGATCTTCCTTCACCGAATTCACGTACGCCCCGTCGGGAATTCCCTCGACCACGTTCTGCCAGGTTTTGCCCCCGTCGTGGGTGCGGTAAATATACGGCTTGTCATCGGCCAGCCGATGCCGGTCCACCGACGCATAGGCTGTCTCCACGTCGAAATGTCCCGCTTCAACCTGGGAAACCTTGCTCCACGCGGTCATCGCGGGTGGGGTCACGTCGTTCCAAGTCTTCCCATCGTCGCGCGTCACCTGAATCAACCCATCGTCGGTGCCCACCCATACCGTTGTGGAGCTCAGCGGCGACGGGCCGATCGTATACACCACACCGAAACGGTCGGTCATCGGCTCGTCAATATCCTTTGCCGTAACCGGGTCGAGATTGGCGGGCACGGGCGGATTCACGCGCGTCAGATCGGGGCTGATCTTCTCCCACGTCCGCCCGCGATCCCTCGACCGAAAGACAAACTGATTCGAGTAATAAAGCGCGCCATCCGCGGTGGAGAAAACCTCCGGCAGCGTCCACGTTTTCCGGTTCGGATCGCTCTTATCCTCCGGCGGCAGCTTGCCGCCCAGAGATGCCGGCACGTTGAGCGCCTGATCGCATCGTCCGGCGCCCGCGCCGTAGAGGATGTTCGGTTCGGTGGGATCGGGCACCACCGTGTTGCTCTCTCCAGCCAGGCACGTCGGCTCCCAGTTCCGGAAGTCCAGCACGCCTTCGCGCGACCACGTGCTCACCCGGACGCCGCCGCTGTCCTGCTGTGCCCCATACAGCCAGTAGGGAAACTGATGATCCGCCGCTACGTGATAAATTTCCGCTGTCGGCTGGTTGTACCAGGTGCTCCAGGTCTTTCCGCCATCCACGCTCACCACCGTGCCCTGGTCGCTGCTCAGCACCATGCGGTTCCCGTCCTGTGGATTGACCCAAAGCTGGTGATAGTCGTCGCCGCCGGGCGCGCCTTTGATCGGCGTCCAGGTCCTGCCCGCGTCCGTCGTCACATACGTCGCCGTGTTGATCACATACGCCTTGTCCGGATTCACGGGATCGACGGTCACAGCTTCGAAGTACCACCCGCGACCCCACAGCCGCGTTTCGTCGTTCACTCGGCGCCATGTCGCCCCGGCGTCGTCAGAGAGGTAAACACCCCCGGGCGGCTTGGGAGCATTTTTCTCCGGCGCCCCAAAGCGCAGCGGTGGCGCCACGCTCGCCCCGATGTCGTCGACTACAGCCCACAACCGCCTGGGGTTGCTCGGCGACACCGCGATTCCGATCTTACCCACGTAGGGGTCGTCCGGCAGCCCGCCGCCCAGCTTCACCCAGCTATTGCCGCCATCGGTGGATTTATACAGCCCGCTGCCCGGCATGTACGAAGGCGCATATACCGACCACGGCGGCCGCCGCGTCGCCCACAGGGACGCATACAGCACCCGAGGATTCTTAGGATCGATCGCTACATCAATCGCACCCACATTGTCGGGATCGGCCTTGTTGAAGAGGACCTTCTTCCAGTGCGCGCCGCCATCGGTGGAGCGGTACAGTCCACGTTCGGGATTTCCGTCATAGACATGCCCGAGCGCCGCCACATACAGCCGGTTCGGATTGGCCGGATCGATCACGATGCGCCCGATCTGGCTGGTCTTCTCAAGCCCGATCGCCGTCCAGGTCTTCCCCGCGTCGACCGACTTGAACATGCCGATGCCGTACGAGTGCTGGGCGCGAATATCCGGCTCGCCCGTGCCTACGTACACCACATTTGGATTCGAAGGAGCCACCGCGATGGCCCCAATCGATCCAATCGGAATCCCCTCGTCGGAGATCGGAACCCACGTGCGCCCCGCGTTCTCCGTCTTCCATACACCGCCGCCCACCGATCCGAAATAGAACGTGTCCGGCTGGCTCGGCACGCCGGCCACCGCAAAAGAGCGCCCGCCGCGCATCGGACCCACATCGCGCCAGTGCAGCCCCGCCAGTAAACTCTCTGGATATTCACTGCCCGAAGTCGTTTGCGCCGGAAGCGGTAACGCGGAGAGAACCGTCAGACACAGCACGAGACCAAAGACGGACCAGACCCGCTTCGAATGCATGGACAGGGCTCCTGAGCAGAGAAATTGCACAATCCGGGGAACACTCACGGTATCACGCCGCCGGAGCCAAACGACGCGCGATCCCCCATCGCCCAAATAAAGCGCGATCTACCTGCACGTCGCGCAGAGCGTGCCCGTGATCCCCTTGCCCTCTTCCACCGTGTAGATGCGGTCCACTCCAGGCAGCGTCATCTTTTCCACTTTGCCGTCGGGCCAATGAATCTCGACAGAATCCACCTTCGTGGCGTCTCCCAGCCCGAAGTGCACCCGCAGGTCGTTCGACGACAAATAGCTACCACCGCTCAGGACGTCGCCGCGCTGGCGGATGCCGCCCGCCGACAGATACACCGTCGAGCCGACCGCATCGCGCGGGCTCTTGGGTCCGCCGACCAGCTTCAGCTCCACCCAGTCGTGGTGGTCCGGATTCACGTTCCGTTCGAGGACCGGCACTCCATCCATGTTGTTCATCACGACGTCGATCTTGCCGTTGTTGAAGAGGTCGCCGAAGGCCGCACCGCGCCCCACGACGACCACGGCGAGTCCGGTACCTTCCACGGCGGGCACAAGCTTAAACTTTCCATCTTTCTCGTTATGGAACAACAGCGGGCGCTCGGCGTAGGTGGTGCCCCACTCCGGATGCTGATCCACGACCGGATAGACGTGCCCGTTGGTGATGAACAGATCCTTCCAGCCGTCGTTGTCGTAGTCGAGAAAGCCGTCGGCAAAGCTTACGAAAGGAATCGTCGGCGCGGCCACGCCCGAGGGATAGCTCACATCGGTGAAGTTACCCTTGCCGTCGTTATTGAAGACGATGTCGTAGTCGTCCGCAAAGGTCGTATTCACCAGATCTTCGTGGCCATTGTTCTCATAATCTCCTGCGGCGATCCCCATGTTCGCGGCCTCGCGACCGTCCGCGTTCAGGGCATAGCCGCTTAGGTAACTGTCGTCCTCGAAGGTTCCGTTGCCTTTGTTGATGTAGAGATAATTGGGCGTCGAGTCGTTGGCCACCACCAGGTCCGGCTTACCGTCATTGTTGACGTCGACAAACAGCGCACCCAGTCCGTAGTAGCCGTTCTTATTGTCGACTCCCAACTTTTCGCTGACGTCGGTGAAGGTCCCGTTGCCGTTGTTATGGAAAAGATGATCGCGCTCGCCCGGCAGGCCGCGCGGACCGCACATGGTCGTCACGCCCCGGTACTGGCAGTTGGCGTAGTTCACGGTTCGCGAACCCGAAACCGGCGGATGGACAAAGTCGAAGTGGATATAGCCCGCGACAAACAGATCGAGGTTGCCGTCGCCGTCGTAGTCGCCGAAGGTCGCGCCGCTGGACCAGGTGCCCAGCGCCACGCCCGCTTTCTCCGCCACATCGGTGAAAGTCCCGTCGTGGTTGTTGCGGTAGAGGCGGTTCTTGCCGTAGTTGGTGACGTACAGATCCGGCCAGCCATCGTTGTTGTAGTCGCCTACCGCGCAGCCGTATCCCCAGCGTTCGTTGGCGACGCCGGCCTGCTCGGTGACGTTGGTGAAGGTGCCGTCGTGATTGTTGCGGAAGAGCGCCGCCTTCGGCGCGGCGGCCTTACCGTTCATGGCATCCAGCGTGGATCCGTTCACCAGATAAATGTCCAGCCAACCGTCGTTGTTGTAGTCGATCAGGCAGACACCGGGACCTTTCGCTTCGACGATGTAGGGCTTGTCGGGCGTGCCGGAGACGTGGTGCCAGGTTGTGAGCCCCGCGGCTTTCGCCACGTCCTCGAAGACGATGGGACCGGTCTTCACGAAGCCGCCCGCTGTAATCACGCGATGCTGCGCGTCGTAAACCGCCTGATGCTGTTCACCGCTGGCCATGCCGGTCGCCTGCTGCCCACCAGCCGGCTGCGCTCCGCCGGAGAGCGCACCCACCGTCACAGCTACTGCAAAAATTGCCGTCCCAATCGCGGTCCATGCCGCCCGCTGCCCAACCCATCTGCCCCATGTGTACATGCTGGACTCTATTGTCTTCGCTCGCA
The DNA here is from genome assembly GCA_049579805.1 of Acidobacteriaceae bacterium. Taxonomy (GTDB): domain Bacteria; phylum Acidobacteriota; class Terriglobia; order Terriglobales; family Acidobacteriaceae; genus Palsa-343. The sequence goes on along the minus strand of JBAUOP010000073.1, from coordinate 45,301 downwards.
GCCCTCCGAGGAAAGGACTCTTCGCACTTTCTGCCGTTTTCCTGGATACCATGATCACCAGAGTTTCCCGAGCCCATGTCCGGACACCGACTTCCTCTTCTGTTCGCCCTTACACTTCTGTGCGCGGTACCCTCGCTCCCGTTATCGGCCCAGCAGCCCAAACCTGCCGTTCACGTTCCCGCGGCAACCCTCCACCGCTACGCCGGCCGGTACCGGATCGACGACGAGCCCGAAACCGTCCTCTCTTTTTTCCGCGACGGCGATCATCTCTATCTGGAAGGCGAGCGCGTGCAGCGCTACGATCTCACCCCGGAGTCCGCTACTTCCTTTGTCACGGCGGACGGCGATTACCACTACGCCTTCATCACGGGCGCGAGCGGGGCTGTCACCGGCATTCGCGTCAGCGGCGGCGATTCCTATACACTGACCCGCGTTCCCGGCCTGCCCGAGCCCAATCACTTTCGCCCTTACTCGCGCGAAGAGGTCATGATCCCGATGCGCGACGGGGTGAAGCTGCATGCCGTCATTTTGCGTCCCACCCACACGCACAAGCCGCTGCCTTTCATTCTCTCCCGCACGCCCTATGGCGTGGACTGGGCCAGTTCGGACGCGATCGATTCCAGCCGTCCGGAGCTCGCCCAAAGCGGCTACATCTTCGTGCTGGAAGATATCCGCGGGCGTTACAAATCCGAAGGCCACTTCGCGATGATGCGTCCGCTTGCCGACCACAGCGATCCCCATGCCATAGACGAGAGCACCGACGCCTGGGACACGGTGGCGTGGCTGTTGAAGCATGTTCCGGATAATAACGGCCGCGTCGGCGTGGTCGGCACCTCCTATGCGGGTTTTCTCGCCATGGAAGCAGGGATCGATCCGCACCCGGCGGTCCGCGCCATCTCACCGCAGGCGCCGATGACCGATGTCTGGCTTGGCGATGATTTCTTCCACAACGGCGCCTTCCGGCAGAGCTACGGATACGACTACGTGTTTGGCATGGAGTCGAGCAAAGAGACCGCTTTCTCCAGCATGAACGAGGACGCCTACACGTTCTTCCTGCATGCGGGTTCCTTCGCGGCTGCCGGGAAGCTCTCGGGAGCGAAGGACTTTCCCACATGGCAGGCCTTCCTCGATCACCCCGCGTACGACGCATTCTGGCGAGCGCGCGCGGTGCAGCCGCACCTGACCCGCGTGACTGTGCCCACGCTGGAAGTCGGCGGCTGGTGGGACCAGGAGGACCTGTGGGGCCCGCAGGCGGAATATGCAGCTCTGGAGCGGCACAACCAGCCTGCCGATCCGGCGCACCGCGTCTTTTTGGTGCTCGGGCCGTGGAACCACGGCAGCTGGGCGGAGACGACGATCCGGCTGGGCGCTCTGGACTTCGGCGAGCCGGCGGGCGACGAGTTTCGCCGCCAGATCGAAGCCCCGTTTTTCGCGTATTACCTGAAAGACCAGCCCGGCTTCGACGTTTCCAGTACGGCGACCTACCAAACCGGAACCGACCGCTGGATGCATTACGCGCAGTGGCCGCCGGCGAACGTCACCGAGCACGATCTTTATCTGGACGCCGACGGTAGCCTGCGTTTCACCAGGCCAGCGGACCCGAACGCCTTCAAAGCGTATACATCCGATCCCGCGAATCCGGTGCCCTACAGGCGGCGTCCGATTGAAGCCACCTACAGTCCGGACTCGCATTGGTACACGTGGCTGGTGCAGGATCAGCGTTTCCTGGACGGGCGCCCGGACGTGGCGACATGGGTTACCCCGCCGCTGGACCACGGTGTGACCATCACGGGCAATGTCGTCGCCGATCTGATCGCTTCCACCTCCGGCACCGACAGCGACTGGATCGTCAAACTGATTGATGTGTTTCCCGACTCGAAGCAGGATCCCCCCTGCGACCCATGCCTGCGCGTCGACGCATCGTTCCTGTCCGCAAGATCGCCCTCGGCACCGGTGGCCCGCCCGGGCGGCTACGAGCTGATGATCAACGACGAGATCTTCCGTGGACGCTACCGGACCAGCTTTTCGCACCCGGAGGCCATCCCTGCGAACATGCCCGAGGAATACCAGTTCAGCCTGCACGCGGCCGATCACGTCTTCCTGAAGGGGCATCGCATCATGGTTCAGGTGCAGAGCAGCTGGTTTCCGCTCTACGATCGCAACCCACAGACCTTTGTCCCGAACATCATGACCGCGCAGCCCTCGGATTATAAGAGCGCGGAGCAGCACATCTACGCGGGGTCGCATATTGAGTTGCCCGAGCCGCAATAAAAGAGCGCCGATCGTTTGGCGCTCTTCTGTCCCTGAACGCGGGATAGCCGTCTAGTCTTCCTGTTCGCGAAGCTTGGCGATTACGCTGAAATCTTCCAGCGTGGTCACGTCGCCCTTGATCTCGCCGTGCGTCGCCATCTCCCGCAGCAGGCGGCGCATGATCTTGCCCGAGCGCGTCTTGGGCAGAGCGTCGGTGAAGCGGATATCGTCGGGACGCGCCAGAGCGCCGATTTCTTTGGCGACCCAGGCGCGGAGTTCGTCCTTCAGATCCTTTGTCGGTGTGTAGCCACCCTCGAGGGTGACAAACGCCGCAATCGCCTGGCCCTTGAGCGCGTCGGGGCGTCCGACGACCGCGGCTTCGGCTACTTTTTCGTGGGCCACGAGCGCCGATTCCACTTCCATGGTGCCCAGCCGGTGGCCGCTCACGTTGATGACGTCGTCGACGCGGCCCATCAGCCAGAAGTAGCCGTCCTCGTCCATGCGGGCGCCGTCGCCGGTGAAGTAGGCGCCGGGGATATCGGACCAGTACTGCTTCACATACCGGTCCGGATCGCCCCAGATCGTTCGCGCCATCGACGGCCAGGGTTGGCGGATCACAAGCAGGCCGCCCTGGCCCGCCGGCACCGGCTGCCCCTCTTTGGTGACGACTTCCGGAACGACACCGAAGAACGGCCGGGTTGCGGATCCGGGTTTCGCGGCGATCGCGCCAGGAATGGGCGAAATCATGATCCCGCCGGTTTCCGTCTGCCACCAGGTGTCGACGATCGGACAGCGGCCCCGGCCAATCACTTCGCGATACCAGATCCAGGCTTCGGGATTGATGGGCTCGCCGACCGTCCCCAGCAGGCGTAGGCTGCTCAGGTCGTACTTGGCCGGGTACTCGTCCCCCCACTTGATGAAGGCCCGGATGGCGGTGGGCGCTGTGTAGAACACGGTGACCTTGTGCTCGTCGATGATCTTCCAGAAGCGGTCCATCCCGGGATGATTCGGGGCGCCTTCATACATCACGGTCGTCACCCCGTTCTGCAGGATGCCGTAAACCACATACGAGTGCCCGGTGACCCAGCCGATGTCGGCCGAGCACCAGTACACATCGTCTTCTTTGAGATCGAAGATGTACTTGCTGGTGAGACAGGTCTGGACCGAGTAACCGCCGGTGGTGTGGACGAGGCCTTTCGGCTTGCCGGTCGTGCCCGACGTGTAGAGGATATACAGCGGATCTTCGGAATCGAGCGGCTCCGCCGGGCACTCCTTCTCGGCCGCGGCGACCAGCTCATGCCACCAGTGATCGCGGCCCTTCACCATCTCCACGGGCGAGCCGGTGCGGCGATACACGACGACGTTCTGCACACTGGGGCACTGACCGACCGCTTCATCGACGGTGGCCTTGAGTTTGACTTCGTTGCCGCGCCGCCACGAGCTGTCCTGAGTGAGAATGGCGACGCATTGCGAGTCGTTGACGCGGTCCACAATGGCGTTAGCCGCGAATCCGCCGAAGATGACCGAGTGCACGGCGCCGATGCGCGCGCAGGCCAGCAGGGCGATGGCGAGTTCGGGCGTCATGCCCATGTAGACGGCAACGCGATCGCCTTTGCGAATGCCGAGCCCCTTCAGCACGTTCGCGAACTTCTGGACCTCGGCGTGCAGTTCGCGGAAAGTGAGCTTGCGGATTTCACCCGGCTCTCCTTCCCACAGGATCGCGGTCTTGTCCGCGCGGCCGCCGGCGACGTGGCGATCGACGCAGTTGTAGCAGAGATTGATCTTGCCGCCGACGAACCATTTGGCCCATGGCAGATTCCAGTCAAGTACCTTCTTCCAGGGCTCGAACCAATGCAGCTCACGGGCCGCATCCGCCCAAAAACCCTCCGGATCCCTGACGGATCGCTCGTACATTTTCTGGTACTCGGCCAAGCTCTTAATGTGCGCTTTCTGCGCAAATTCCGCTGGAGGGGGAAAGACACGGTGCTCGCGGAGGATGGTCTCCAAATTAGGGTTGATGATGGTCTCAGACATGCACTCTCCGTCAGCGACCACACTATCGTCCCCGGCCGCTTCGGCGCAACCAGCAGGCCGTGGCTGTCCGGATCTACGACAGTTTCGCGTCGAAAGAGAGCTGTTCCGCCACGCGCCGCAGGGACCGGTCGCGCGCCCAGAGGCGGGAGCCTGATAGGCTCCGTCGGCTCCGACTTATACTGATCTTGCTCGCCCGGGGTGGGCCGGAGAACCGAGACCAAGAGCCTCGGGGTGCACTGGAGGAACCGCGGCGGGCAGAAAGCGGTCGGCAAACTCGGTGCGTCACCGGATGCGCCGAACTCAGGAAAATTCTTGCCCGCAAACCTCGACCACGTGCTTGCCGTTATCCCGGCTCGGCTCGGATCCACGCGCCTGCCCCGCAAAGTTCTGCGCGAGATTGCGGGGGAGCCAATGCTCGCCTGGGTCTACCGGGCGGCGCGGGCCTGTCCGCTGCTGGACCGGGTTCTCATCGCCACCGACTCCGACGAGGTGCTGCAGTTTGCTCAGGCGCATTCGCTGCCGGCGGTCTTCACGCCCGAGGACTGCGCCAGCGGCTCCGACCGCGTCTATGCCGTCGCCCAGTCGATCCCCGCCGACATTTACGTGAACATCCAGGGCGACGAGCCCCTGCTGACCCCCGACCACTTCACGCCGCTGCTGCAGCTCTTCGAGCGACCGGAGGTTCAGGCGGCAACGCTCGCCGTGAGCTGCCCCGCTCACGATATCGCTAATCCCAGCGCGGTGAAGGTCGTGACCGCATCGGACGGCCGCGCCCTCTACTTCTCACGCGCGACCATTCCTTTTGACCGGGACGGAGGTGGATTCGCCGGCTACCGGAAGCATCTGGGGATTTACGCGTATCGTAAGGCTGCCCTGGAGCGGTTCGCGACGTTGCCGCCTTCGTGGCTGGAACAGGTGGAGAGGCTGGAGCAGCTGCGGCTTCTCGACAATGGCATCGACATCTATGTTGCTGCGGCGCCCGGCGACACGATCGGCGTGGACACGGAGGAGGATCTTCGGGCAGCAGAGGCAATTCTCTCGGCGCGCGCAGCGGCCGCAGGGAAGACTACGTAACCTTCAGATCGGTTCCGCGCGCTTCGCGCCCAAACGACGCCACGACGGCCACGTACACCGCAACGACGGCGACCGTCCACGCCAGCACCACGCCGTAGCCGCCGAGCCGCTCGGCAAATCGTGCCTGGATGACGACATTCTTCGACGACAGAAGATTGCCGAGCTGGTAGGCGAAGCCCGGGAAGGTCGCCCGCACCGGACCGGGCGACAGCTCGGTGAGCCAGGCAGGCACCACGCCCCACGCGCCCTGCACCATGAACTGCATCACAAATGCGCCCACCGCCAGCCCGGCGATCGAGTGCGAGAGCGCATACAGGGGAATGGCCGGCAACGCCAGCAGCACCGCCAGGATGATGGCGCGCTTGCGGCCGATTCGCTCGGAGAGCGTCCCGAAAAACATTCCTCCGGCGAGCGCGCCCACGTTGTACAGGATGGCAATCGCCCCGGTCAGCTGGGCGGAAAAGCCATGGTCCTTCTGCAGAAAAGTGGGATAAAGGTCCTGGGTCCCGTGTGAGAGGGCATTAAAGCCGGTCATCAGCAGCACCAGGAACAGGAATGTCCCACCATAGCGGAGCACCCCGCGCAGGGCTTCTCCTGAGGCAAGCGCCGTCCGCGGCGCCTGCCGCCGCTCGCTCCATGCCGGCGACTCCTCGACTTTTCCCCCGATGTAGAGCACCAGCAGCGCCGGGGCCGCGCCCAACAGGAACATCCCGCGCCAACCGAACGGATGCCCGTGCCATGTGAAATGCGAGAACCACGGGTACAGCAGGGCGTAGGCCGCCGCAGCGACCAGATAGCCCGCCGCATATCCCTCCTGGAGCAGGCCGGAGAAGAAGCCGCGATTCTCTTTGGGCAGCGTTTCGAAGGCGAGCGCCGCGCCCACACCCCACTCGCCGCCCATGGCAATGCCAAACAGAGCGCGCAGGATGAGCAGGGTGTGCATCGATCCGGCAAAGGCGCAGGCCAGTTCCAGAATCGAGTAGCTGGCCACGTTGAACATCAGCGTCGGCCGGCGGCCGAACCGGTCCGCCATGGCGCCAAAGAGGAACGCGCCCACCGGACGGAACGCCAGAGTGAGAAAGAGGGCCTGGGCTACCTCGGAGCGCTCCACCCGAAAATCCGATGCCACCGCCGACACGCAGAAGACGAGGATGAAGTAGTCGAAGGCATCCATCGTCCAGCCGAGAAAGCAGGCCGCGAAGGCGTGTTTCTGGCGGGAGTTCAGGCTCCGAAAGGGACCTGGCATTGGAGCAGCTTACCAGAGGCTGCCTTGCGGGCCGTTTCCGAGCGCACCAGGTTGGCGGTACATTAGATGGACGGACGCGATGCTGAACGTTTCGCGTTTGTGCACGCGATCCGAGGTGGACCATGGACACCCTCCCCTCCCCCGCGTTTGCCGGACCGCCCGCCCGGCGCGACTGGCTCCATTCCGGCCTGCGATTCGCACTGGCCGTTGTGCTCATTGCCGGATGCGGCGGCGGATCCAGCAATAAAGCCGGTTCCACGCCACCGCCGAACCAATCTGCCGCGACTCCCGGCATCTCGACCACCCCCGCGCAGAACGGCGCCGTGATCGTAACGCTCAGCGACAGCACCACCAACGCGACGATGTACTACACCATCGACGGATCGACGCCCACCTCTTCTTCATCGCAGTATTTTGCGCCGTTCCTGGTCGCGTCCAATATCACCGTGAATGCGATCGCGGTGGCGCCGCCGCTGCTCAACAGCAAGGTGGCGTCGCAGACGTTTTCCCCGAACCTTGCGTCGGGCACGCTGGTCTGGAGCGATGAATTCTCGAACAACAGTTCCGCCAACATATCTCCCAACGCCAATACCTGGACCTACGACACCGGAACCGATTGCTGCGGAAACAACGAGTTGGAGACCTACTGCGCGTATGGATCCAACGCACCACCGTGCAGCACGAGCACGCCTAATGCTTACGTTGGCACGGACGGATATCTGCATATCGTGGCCATGAGCCCGTCGCCCAACGTGTACACCTCAGCGCGGCTCAAGTCTCAGGGGCTTTTCACGTTTCAGTACGGGCGCATCGAGGCGCGCATGGAGTTGCCGGAGTCGCAGGGCATGTGGCCCGCCTTCTGGATGCTGGGGTCGAACATCACCGCGGTTCCCTGGCCGGCCTGCGGCGAAGCCGACATAATGGAGCACATTGACGGCGCCAACCCGCCGTTTTCGGCGGGCGCCGCGCCTCCGGGATACGACTGGATCGCCGGGTCGGTGCATGGAGGCGCCAGTTCCACAAGCGAGGTCAGCGGGAGCCAGAGGTATAGTGCGGTCGGCTTTTCCGCAGCGGCGTGGCACACCTACGGCATGATCTGGAGCAAAGGACAGATTCAGTACTACGTCGACAGTCCGTCGAATATTTACGCGACGTTCAACACCAGCAACTTTGGGGGGACGTGGCCATTTGATCAGGGACCCATGTTCATCATCCTCAACCTTGCTGTCGGCGGCGACTGGCCCGGCAATCCGGACTCGGCAACAGCGTTTCCGGCGAACATGCTGCTGGACTATGTGCGGATCTACACGAATTAGTCGCGGGCCTGCATCCAGCGATCCATGTGGCGGTGGACGCATTGGGCGCCGCAAAGGTGGCGAATTTCGGCCGAATGGGCCAGAAATCCGTTCCAGCGGGTCACCTTCATGACTCGCTGCTCGGCCTCACCCTCGGCGGGGGAGATCGTTTCGGGCCAGGCGAGCCACCAGTCTTCGGATTCTTCGCTGTTTTCTTTGCCGCACACATCGCAGTGAAAGGTTTCCGTCCAGGCCATCGTCTTCACTCCACAGCCAGTGTCGCCGGGACGGTAAGATTGTGTCTACCGGTCGGGGTTCCGTGAGAGCCCGTTCCGGCCAGCGGAGCCCGCATGATCTCTTCCCCAGACTGGTCTCCGAATTCGAAGAAACCGCCGCGGCGGCGCGGACTGCTTCTGTCCCTTGGCTTCCACAGCGCGCTGGCGCTCTTTCTCTTTCTGCTGGCGCTGCCGTGGGGCCGCGTACGTCCGGTCAATCACGAGAGCCGCTGCTGTTCTACGCCGCTTTACTGGACTGGCGGCCAGGCGGCTGGGAGCGGCCATCCTCATCCCGCAGCACGGAAGCCCAGGAAGAGGATCGCACCAGCGGCACCCGCGGCAGCGAAGGCCCCCGTCGCGCCGGTCCCAGCGACCCAGGACGCCTCAACGCAGGCCGGGATCGCAGCCCCGCAACAGCAGGGAACGTTCGGGACGGGCACAGGTTCAGAGGACGCGGAACCGGCTTTCCCGGTCTATTTTCCGTGGCCCGGCGTACCGGACCGTTCGCTGCTGCCTGCTGCGGAAAAGAAGGTGGTCGTCGAGGTGACGGTCAACGCGCTCGGCGACGTGACCGGGGAGAAGCTGGTCCAGGGCATGGGCAACGCGCTCGACGGGATTGTTCTGAACACGGTGAAGGCGTGGCGATTCCATCCCGCCACGCTGAATGGAACGGCAGTGGCGTCGGTCGCGGATCTGGTCTTTCCGTTCAACCGCGACTACCCAAATGGCCAGCAATCCAGCAGCGGCTGACGGAAAGGGTTCAGATGACAACACCCACCCCCGGGGGGGTGTTGTCGTGAGGTGCCATGTTTTCATCGTGTTAGAGGAGCTATCAACATTAGCAACATCGCCAGGTGAATGAAACAAACAGCCGTTACTGTCTTCAGCAGGGAAACTCTGGGTAGGGGGGCGGTGCAGCGCAACCGGCTCACGAGCAACCGGGGTGTCCACATTGGCAGACGACTTCGGTCGATCCTTTCATTGCTTCGCAATGCGGGCTGCAGAATTTCTCGCCCTGCGGCGGAACACAGCTGCAGGCCGGGTTCGCACATTTCTTTGTTTCCGCCATACATTCCTCCTTGCCTGAGTTGAGATGCGAACCAGCAAGGAGTGACCGCCCGAAAAAATCGGAAGAGAGCCGCTGGGAGGCTAATCCCCGCAGCAGCAGGGCTCCTGACCACAATAGGAACAACAGCGGCAGGCGCCACCGAAACGCTCACCACCGGATGCCGAAGGCGTGTCGCCGCGCGCGCAGCACCCGCCGGCGATGGAGGGGATGACGAGGACCTCGTCGCCGTCCTGGAACGCGTACTTCTCGTTGCCGAGGAAGCGGATGTCCTCCTCATTGACGTAAAAGTTGATGAATTTCCGCACCTGTCCGGACTCGTCGCGAAGATGGGTCTTCAGGTCCGGAAAGGTCGTCTCGATTTCTGTGATGAGCGCGGGCAGATTGCTTGCGGTGGACGTGATCTCGCGCGCACCGCTGGTGTGCTTCTGAAAGGCATTCGGCAACAAAACTCTAACGGGCATAGGCTCCTCCCAAAACCAGATCGTTTTCTTCGCTGCACTCTGCGAGGTACTGCTCGAAATCTCCGAGGCGCGGGCGGATAGCCGCGTGCTGCTCGTAGGCATCCCGGAGCACATCGGTCGTCTTGAGGCCGTTGCCGGTGATGCAGGCGACGGTCAGCTCGTCGGGATGGACGCGCTCGTGGGCGTAGAGTCGTGCCGCGACGGCCGTGGTAACGCCGCCGGCGGTTTCGGTAAAGATGCCTTCGGTCTCGGCGAGCTCCTGGATGGCGGAGACGATCTCGACATCGGAGACGTCTTCGGCCCAGCCGCCGCTTTCGCGAATCGCGCGAGTCGCGTAGAGGCCGTCGGCGGGGTTGCCGATGGCGAGCGAGCGGGCGATGGTGCGCGGACGCTGTGGCTCGATGCCCTCAGCGCCGGTCTTCACGGCGGTGGAGATGGGCGAGCAGCCGGTGGCCTGCGCTCCGAAGAAGCGGACTGGCTTGTCGTCGACGAGTCCAAGCGCGACCAGTTCTTTGAAGGCCTTGCGAATTTTGGTGATGAGCGAACCGCCGGCCATGGGGACGACGACGTTGTCCGGCAGACGCCAGCCCAGCTGCTCGGCGATCTCAAAGCCAACGGTCTTGGAGCCCTCGGCGTAATAGGGACGCAGGTTCACGTTGACGAAGCCCCAGTTGTAGCGGTCGGCGATCTGCGAGCAGAGGCGGTTGACGTGATCGTAGTTGCCGTCGATGCGGACGAGCGTGGCGCCGTAGACCTGGGTATTGAGAATCTTCGCTGGCTCCAGATCGGCAGGAACCAGGATGTACGTCTTCAAGCCGAGGCGCGCGGCCTGGGCGGCGACGGCATTGGCCAGGTTGCCGGTGGAGGAGCAGCCGACGGTGTCAAAGCCAAAGCGCCGGGCGTTTTCAAGAGCGACGGCGACAACGCGATCCTTAAAGCTGAGCGTGGGCAGACAGACAGCGTCGTTCTTGATCCACAGATTCTTCGCGCCAATGCGCTCGGCAAGCCGCGGGGCGCGCAGCAGGGGCGTCCAGCCGGCCGGGGTGTGCGGCGTCGAATCGTCGGGAACCGGAAGCAGCGCCTGGTAACGCCACATGCTGGTGGGACCGGCGGCAATCGTCGCTCGGGTTACGGTCTTGCGGGCGACGTCGAGATCGACGGCGACTTCGAGCGGGGAAAAACACTCATCGCAAATCGACAGCGGCGCGTTGTCGTAGCGCTTTCCGCATTCGCGACAACGCAGTTCGTAAGCAGCAGCCATACAGCCCTCGCAATCGAGAGCGGCGCTGGGAATACAGCTACGGGCACGCGTGACGACGTACTGCCTTGCAACACTTCCTGGGATTGCGCGAGATGCGATACAGCCTGCACCCCGAATCTCATGTCCCCCGCCTTGCGGCGAGCGAGAGTTGACACCGATGTCCCGAATTGCTCAGGCCGGTTGTCGTGGCGTCACAGGGCCCGTCCCTCAGCCACTCTGCATGAAATCCAGGCTCGCTCTTGTGGAGCAAACTTGAATACTTGTTAGATAACACAGCGGGCGGAGCGATGCAACTCCCCCAACGGGGAAGGGGGCGAATCCGGACGCGAACGGGCGTTGCAGGCCTCTGAATCGCGCAGCCTGGGTCTCTGCGTCGCAGAAGCCTCACGCCGCTGCGGAGAGCCGGTCGAGTTCCCGACGCAGCTGGGCCAGGGTGCGGCGCTCGTTTTCGCTCTGCAGATCGCCCTCGACGACATCGAGGAGGCGCCGCAATCCTCGCATGATAAATCGGTCGCGAGCGGCATAAATGGCAATGTGGCCGACCGTATCGTCGAGCACGGCGCTCACCTCCGGCACTGGGGCGATCAGACGCAGCTCGCCATCGGCATCCTGCCGGGCCGCGGCGGGCCGGGGCTGACGCACGAAATCCGCAATGCTGGTGGTGAGCTGATCGATCCCAATGATGGCCGTGAACGGGTCATTGATGCCCGGCGACAGGGCGCGAACGATCACCTCGGTGAGCTGCTGGAACTGATAGCGGATATCCTGCGCGGCAGTTCGCTCGCCGCACAGCAGAAATGCGCGCGCAATTTTCCTCTTCCCTGTGTCGTCCAGCTTGTCGATACCCCAGAGGTGGACGATGGGGCTACCGGCGACGATGTGGTCGCCCGGCTTGACGAGCAGTTCCATGACGGCAGATTCCTCTCTCGCCACAGCGAACAGAGCGCCCGTATCGATCGACTGGAGATAGTCGCTTTCCTCTGCGGCCAGTTCAACGCGGCCTCTGCGGCGCAGCTCCTCGCGTGGCACGCTGTCCCGCCAGGGCTCGCCACACGCGAACGGAAACAGCCGAGGCAGTTCGCTGGAGAGATCGTCCTGAATGACGCGCACGATGTGGGAGGCCCGGATCGAAATCGAAATGTGGTGCACGAAGAAGATGAGGAGCACCAGACTCAGGAGCGCGAAGGCGATGGCTGCGGTGACGGAGACGGCGGGCACAAATCCGCCGGAGATGCTGGTGCCGCGAATGGCCCCGACGACCAGAACGCAGTAGATAAAAGTCGAGGTGAAGGTGCCCAGCAGGACCTGAGTGATGCGGTCGCGCAGGAAATTGCGCAGGATACGAGAGCCATACTGTTGCGAGGCGATGGAAAGCGCAACCGCCGCCAGCGAGAAGGTGACGGTGGCCGCGGTGATCATCGATCCGGCGATCGTGGTCAGGAGCGAACGAGCGCCCTCCGGCCCACCTGAATACGCCCAGGAGATGGAGGTGTGAATGCCGGGATCGAACGTCCGGTCCACCCACAGCAGCAGGATGGCCGCTCCGATCGCCAGCCCTAACATCAGCAAAGGCAGGAACCAGAAGCCGGTTCTCAGGTTGTCCAACCACAGATTCAGTCGTGCCCGCATCGAGGGGCCTCCTGCAAGAAATGGATGCAGGCAGGGCACCCGGAAGTGTCAGGCCTGACATCAGCCCTGGCGCGCCAGCAGCCGGTCCCGCACAGGCTGGTTCTGCGCCATGTCAATGCAGGTCCAGGCCATGGCGAGCGCGCCGTCGATGACGGCTTTGTCGGCATCTGCGGTGACACAGTGCGCGGTGAACTCCGGCTGATGATTGACGGCCGGCAACGAGTTGATGCCGATCATGGGATGGATCGACGGCATGGCCAGTGAGACGTTGCCCATGTCGGTGGAGCCGGTGGGGCGCGTCTCCCACTCGCCCATGTCGGGATACTTGCGCCCCAGCGCCTCGGAGTTGGCGCGATAGAGGGCAGCCATGACGTCGTCGTGGATCATCTCCGCATAGGGCTTGTCGCCGCCGGTGATTTCCACCTTCGCACCCGTGGCCAGGCCGCCGGCTTCGAAGCAGCGGTAGACCTTCGGCCGCAGATCCTTCAGCTGGTCGAGGGTTTCGGAACGGACTATGTACTTCGCCGAGGTGTGCGCCGGGACGACGTTGGGCGCGACGCCGCCTTCGGTGACGATGCCATGAATGCGATCGGTGGAACGGATGTGCTGGCGCAGCAGGCCGATCGCCGTCTGCGCGACGGTCAGGGCGTCAGCCGCGTTCACGCCCAGCTCGGGAAAGGCCGACGCGTGGGATTCCTTTCCGGTGCAATGGACTTCGAACATGGAAGCGGCGATGATCTTGGCCTTCACCATGTCGAAGGGCGCGGGGTGGACCATCATGGCCGCGTGGATGCCGTCGAAACCGCCGCGCTCGAGCATGAGGATCTTGCCGCTGGCGTTGCCGACTTCCTCGGCGGGGGTGCCGATCACGCTGATGGTGAGACCCACCTCGTCGGCGAGTTTTGCGGCGGCCAAAGCCGCGCCAATCGCCGAGGCCGCGATGATGTTGTGGCCGCAGGCGTGGCCAATGCCGGGCAGCGAATCGTACTCCGCGCAGATGCCGATGTGCAGCGGGCCGGAGCCGACGCGGGCGCGAAAAGCGGTCGGCAAATCGCAAATACCCTTCTCCACGACAAAGCCCGCGGCATCGAGCGCCTCGCACAACCAGGTGGAAGACTTTTCTTCCTCAAACCCGATCTCCGGATGCGCGTGGATGCGATGACTCAGCCCAATGAGCTGCTCCCTCGCGCCGTCGAACCGTTCTCTTGCCGCCGCCTTCGCTTCCATGGCACCCTCCCATCCGATTTTAGCCAGAACCATAGCACGATCGCTTCCCCTCATGCGCCCTTCAGTGGTTGAATCAAAGGACGCCACTGCGTGAAGGACCCGCCATGAACGCTGCTGTCGTCCATTCATTTTCCGCTCCGCCGCGCTACGACACGTTCGCCGAACCGGTACCGTCCGGTGAGGAAGTCCTGGTCACGGTGGCCGCCGCCGGCCTGCATCCGATCGTGAAGTCGCTCGCAGCCGGCTCGCACTACAGCAGCACGAGTGAGCTGCCGTTCGTGCCGGGCCTCGACGGCGTGGGCCGTCTGCCCGACGGTTTGCGCGTGTATTTCGCCCGCTCCCGGCCGCTCTACGGGACGTTTGCCGAGCGCAGCCTGACCCAGCGCGCCACCTGTTTTCCGATCCCCGAAAACCTGAGCGACGCCACGGTCGCCGCCATCATGAATCCGGGGATGTCGTCGTGGGGGGCGCTCACCGAGCGCACGCATTTCGCACCGGGAGAGAGCATCCTGATCCTTGGGGCCACCGGCGTGGCCGGCCAGCTGGCGGTCCAGGTGGCAAAGCGCCTGGGTGCCCGAAGGGTGGTCGCGGCCGGACGCAATCCGCTGGCTCTGGAGGAGCTGCGCGCGCTCGGTGCGGACGGTCTTATCTCGCTGGCTCAGGAACGCGCCTCGCTGGTCGCCACTTTCCGCGACGCCATGGCCGAGGAGAAGATCGACCTGGTTCTCGACTATCTGTGGGGCGCGCCGGCTGAAGCTGTTCTGGAAGCCATGACGCAGAAGGGCGGGAGCCACGGGGCCGCGCGTGTCCGCTTTGTGCAGGTCGGCTCCAGTGCCGGCCCCGCGGTTTCTCTGTCCGCGGAGAGCCTGCGTAGCTCGGGGCTGGAAGTGATGGGCAGCGGTCTGGGGAGCGTCCCCATCGAGCGCATCTTCCGTTCGCTCGCTCTTTTTCTGCAGGAGGCCGCCCGCGAGCCGTTTCAGATCAGGACCACCGTCGCGCCGCTGGCACAGGTCGAGTCGTTGTGGAACACGCCGGAGCCAGGCGCTCGGATCGTATTACAGCCCTGAGGCTCAACGGTTGCCGATTCAGCTCTGTCCCGCAGAGAGTCCAGCTGTCCGTCTCCGAACACCCGGCGTCCGCTATCGAGCACCGCCTCCTGGATCGGTGTCGCCCCAGCGGCGTATCTTGAACAAACAAAGTGACCGGCGCACCCCGCTCACTGGTCCCGCACGTGCTCGTAGCACTCCAAATCCTCGTTCGAGGCCGTCATGCTCAGTTTCCTGCAGGACCTCCGCTTCAGCAGTCGCACCCTCCGCAAAACGCCGGGATTCACCCTCACCGCTATCCTCACACTGGCCCTCGGCATCGGGGCGGTCACGTCCATCTTTTCTGTCGTTGACTCGGTTCTCCTCAGGCCCTTCGCCTTCCCGAACCCCGGCCAGATCGTCATCCTCCGCGAAGCGGACAGCAGCCTCGCCAGCGCGAATGCTCCGGGCGACTCCGTCCCGAACAATCCCCGCCACTTCTTCAACTGGCAGGCCAACGCCAAATCCCTCTCCGGCGCCGCCATCTTTCAGAGCGGCGGATACAGCGTCTCCTCCGGCACCGATCACCCCGAGATCCTCGACGGCCTCCACATCTCTTCCAATTTCTTCTCCGTCCTCGGCGTCCAGCCCGTACTCGGCCGCAGCTTCCTCCCCGTCGAAAACACCAAAGGCCACGACAACGAAGTCATCCTCACCTGGGGCGCCTTTCAGCGCTACTTCCACGGCGATCCCGACGCCATCGGCCGAACCCTCCGCAGCGGCGGCGTCCCGCAAACGGTCGTCGGCGTTCTTCCCCGCGGTTTTCAGTTTCCCAGCATCAGCCCCATCCGGGCCGCCGGCTCCTGGGGCAGGACCGAGTCCTATCAAATCTTTTCCCCGCTTGTCCTCGATCCCGCCGATTTCAGCGACAACTACGACTACAACTACTTGGCGGTCGCCCGCCTCAGATCGGGCGTCTCGCTCGCGCAGGCCCGCACTGAGCTCAACACCATCCAGGCAGCCTTCAATCGTGCCCACCACACCTCCACCAACCCTACCGTCGTCGTCAACCCTCTCGTCGTTGACGTCGCCGGCAACGTCAGCACCGCGCTCTGGCTCCTCCTTGCTGCGGTCGGCGCCATCCTCCTGATTGGCTGCGTCAATCTCGCCAATCTCCAGCTGGCTCGCGCCGTTGCCCGCGACCGGGAACTCGCCGTCCGCGCTGCCCTCGGCGCCGCGCGCGACCGCCTCCTCGGCGCAGCTCTCGCCGACTCCTTCATCCTCGCCCTTCTCGGCGGAGCACTCGGCATCCTGCTCTCCTTCCTCGGCGTTCGCCTCTTCCTGGCGGCCGCTCCCAGGAGCCTCCCGCGCCTCGCGGACATTCATGTCAGCTGGCCCATTCTCGTCGGCGCCGCGGGGCTCTCCATCTTCACCGCCTTCGTTTTTGGCCTGCTCCCCGCTTTGCGCGCCATCCACGTCGACCCGCAGTCGGCGCTGCAGACGAGCACCACGCGCGTCTCCAGTTCGCGCGAGAGCCGCCGCACGCGTCATCTTCTCGTGGCCGCCGAAGTCGCCTGCACCGTCGCTCTTCTCATCGTCACCGGACTCCTCGTCCGCAGTTTCGCCGCCCTGCTGGACCAAAACCGTGACTTCGATGCGAGCCACGTCACTTACGCCCAGGTCTTCCTCTACGCGCCGCAGTATGGCGACTCTGCGAAGAACTCCCAGCAGGTCCGCGCCGCCTTTGACGACCGCGCCCTCGCCGCGCTCGCCAGGATCCCCGGCGTCCAGTCCGTCGCGAGTACCAGCGAAACGCCTATGGGCGGTGAAACGTGGATTAACCTGATCAAGCGCCCCGACCATCCCCTTCCAGCCGCGGAAACCCCCGACGCCAATATCCGTTGGATCAGCCCCAGCTACGCTTCCACCCTCCGCATCCCGCTGCTCGCCGGCCGCGATCTCACTAACGCCGACCGCAACCACCCCACCAACGCCCTGATCTCCGAGAAGGCCGCTCGCAACCTCTGGCCCGGCGAGGACCCCATCGGCCACACGTTTACGATGGGAGACGACACCACCTACACCGTCGTCGGTGTCCTTGCCGACGCCCGCATCAACGACCTGCAAACCACCGCCAATATGATCTACCTGCCCTACTGGCAGAACCCCTGGTGGCGCGTGAATTTCCTCATCCGCAGCCCGGAAGCCACAGCGGGGCTCGCGCCGGAGATTCGGCGCGCGATCTGGAACATCGATCCGGAGGTTGCGATTCCGGCGCTGAAATCGCTGGACCAGCAGGTTTCCGACTCAGTTGCCACGGAGCGCTTCCAGACACTGCTGCTCTCCAGCTTCGGTGCTGCCGCGCTGCTGCTCGCAATGTTGGGAATTTACGGTGTTCTCGCCTACTCGGTTTCCCTTCGCCGGCAGGAGTTTGGCATTCGCATCGCCCTTGGCAGCGACAAATCCAGCCTGATGCGGCTGATTGCGCGCCAGGCGGCCACTCCGATCGTAGGCGGTGTCCTGGCTGGCGTTGCCCTGGCCTTTGCCGCTACGCGCTGGGTGCGGTCGCTGCTGTATGAAACCAGCGGGGCTGACCCCGTTGCCATCACAGTCAGCATCGGCCTGCTGCTGCTGATCGCCCTGCTTGCGGTCACGCTGCCGGCCCGGCGCGCCGCCCAGACTGACCCGATGCAGGTGCTGCGCAACGAATAAATAATGCGGCCAGATCAGGGCTCGCTGCCGATATCCACGCGCAGCCGCCGCCCGTGGCTGCTGCTCTCGCGCGCCAGCTCGATCAGCCGGGTGGTGCGCCAGGCCTGCTCCGGCGTCACGACCAGCTTCGCTTTGCCCGGCAGCACATCCCGCACATTCTCGTAGAACGCGCGATAGTCCCCGCGCAGGGTTGGCACGCGCTGCGGCGGTTGCTCTTCCACGTGCAGCTCGCCCCACCGGCTTTCCGGCTCTTCGCCGAAACCGGGCGCATCGGGCCGCATTCCGCCGCGCAGCTGCTCCTCTTGCGGATCGAGTCCCCACTTGACGAAGCTGCCACGGGTTCCGTGAAGAACGAAGCGCGGGCCTGGCGTGCAGGCGGTGAGCGTCGCGCGCAGAAAGACGGTCAGGCGCTGGCACTCGTAAGCAAGCTCGATATCGAAAGCGTCGTCCGCCACAGCGGCATCCCGCTCCACGCGAACGCTGGCGGAGAGCGTGTCCGGCAGTCCGAAGAGCACCGTGGCCTGGTCGATCAGATGGGGCCCGAGGTCGAACAACAGGCCGCCGCCCGGGCCGCCGCTTTCGCGCCACACATCGCGCCGAGGGTCCGGCCGGAAACGGTCGAAATGGGACTCCAGGGTCACGAGCCGGCCCAGATCGCCGCTCGCCATCACCCGCCGAATGGTCTGGAAATCGCCATCCCACCGCCGGTTCTGGTAGGCGGTGAGCAGAAGATTGCGATGCCGCGCCATGTGGATCAGCTTTTCGGCTTCCTCGGAGGTCAGCGTGAAAGGCTTGTCGATGATGACGTGCCGCTGCTCGTGCAGGCACTGTCGTGCCAGTTCGTAATGCGAGTAGCTGGGCGTCGCGATCACGACGAGTTGAATGCCCACGTCGCACAGCATCTCCTCCACGGAGCGCGCCACATGCGCCTCGGGGTACTCTTTTTTCGCGTCGTCGCCGCTGCGCTGGACCACACAGGCCAGTTCCAGACCAGGCGTCGACTGAATAACGGCGGTATGAAAAACTCGCCCCGCCAGACCGAATCCCACCACTCCGGTTCGTATTGGTTCGTGCATCACCTGCATTAGACAGGATGAGTATCAAAAAGCCAACGGGACTCTCAGTCGTCCTGCGCCGTTCACGTGCTTCCAAGCCCCTGTACCCTGCAACCCGTACCCTGTACTCTGACTCCATGCTGCTCGAACTCCGAGCTGAGAACTACGCCGTCATCGACCACGCGATCGCTTCCTTTGGGCCGGGCCTCAACCTGCTCACCGGCGAGACCGGCGCGGGGAAATCGATTCTGGTGGATGCTCTGGCGCTGCTGATGGGACAGAAGGCCTCGACGGGGGTGATTCGGCACGGCGCGGATCGCGCGGTGCTCTCCTGCGTCTTCGAGGCAACCGCAGGGGCCGAGGCGATTCTGGAGAACAACGGGCTGGACCCGGAAGGATCGGAGATCATCCTGCGGCGGGAGATTCTGGCGGATGGCAAGGGCCGCGTGTACGTGAACAATCAACCGGCTACGGTGGCGGTGCTGCGGGTGCTGGCGCCGGAACTTGCCCTGGTCCACGCTCAGTCGGAGACGCTCTCCGGGTTCGACACCGCACAGCAGCGGGGATTGCTGGACCGCTTCGGCGGAGTCGCCCTCGACGCAGTGGCGGATGCCTGTGCGCGCTGGCGGTCGATTCAGGACCGGCTGGCGGAGCTGGAACGCGATGAGGCGGATCGGCTGAAGCTGGCGGATCTGTGGTCGTTTCAGGCGCGCGAGATCGGGGCGGCGGCCCCGGAGCCAGGCGAGGATGAAGCGCTGGAGACGGAGAAGCGCGTGCTGCAGAACGCGGAGAAACTGCAGGCGGCGGCCGTCGGCGCCAGCGATGTTCTCTACGAGAATGACGACTCGGCCGAGTCGACGCTGCAGGCGGCGCAGAAGCATCTGGAGGAGCTGGCGCGCTACGACGCGCAGTTCAACGAGGCCGTCGCGCAGATTGTCGCCGCGCGGGCGACGGTGGAAGACATCAGCTCCACCGTGCGTCATTATGCGGACCGGATCGATGCGTCTCCGGAGCGGCTGGCCGAGATTGAGAACCGGCTGGCCACTCTGGATCGCCTGAAGCGCAAGTACGGGCCGACGCTGGGCGACGTGCTCCATGCCGGCGAAGAGGCGGCACGCAAGCTGGCTGAAGTGGAAAATCGCGACGAGATTCTGAAGAGCCTGCGTCTGGATCTGGACAAAGCGGCGGCGGGGTATCAAACCGCGGCCCGGGCTCTAACAGGCGAGCGCACGGCAGCGGCGCGCAAGCTGGAGAAGCTGGCCGAGACGCAGATCAACGATCTGGCCATGAAGGCGCGCTTCACGATTGCGGTGACGGCCAGCGAAGACTCCTCGGCCTGGACGGCGCATGGCTGGGACGCGGTGGAGTGCCGGATTGCCACCAACGCCGGCCAGCCGCTGCAACCGCTGGATGAGATTGCCTCGGGCGGAGAGATGTCCCGGGTGCTGCTGGCACTGAAGGTCAGCGTGGAAGAAGGCGCGAATCGGGCGCGGAGCCGGAAAACGCAGCTGCCCCGGACGCTGGTCTTCGACGAAATCGATATCGGCATCGGAGGACGCGCCGCGGAAGCCGTCGGGCAGAAGCTGAAGGCGCTCTCGCGCGCGCAGCAGGTTCTGTGCGTGACGCATCTGCCGCAGATCGCTGCCTTCGCCGATCAGCACCTCCTGATCGAGAAGCAGGAGAAGCAGAAGCGCACGGAGACGCGCATCCGCCTGTTGAACGCCGAGGAGCGGGCGCAGGAGATTGCCCGGATGATCTCCGGCGCGACCGTGACGGAGACCAGCCTGCGCCACGCGGAGCAGATGCTGAAGACGAGTTTGTCCTCCTGATTCCTGCCGTCCTCACGCTCTCCCGTATCGGCTACCATCGTGATGTCCACCATGAAGAAATTGCTCGCTCTTCTTCTTCTCTCTGCCCTCGGCTTGTCCGCCGCACACGCTGCTTCGACGCACGTCCCTTCCGAAAAGGAAATGGGCAAACAGGTCCGCGATCAGTTCCTGCATGCCTGGGATGGCTATCGCAAATATGCCTGGGGGCACGATGAGCTGCGTCCCCTGAGCAACAAGTACTTCGACTGGTACGGCACTTCCCTGCTCATGACGCCGGTGGATGCGCTGGACACGATGATCGTGATGGGCCTGGACCAGGAAGCGGATGAGGACCGGCAACTGATCGACACGCAGCTCTCCTTCGACAAAGACATCTACGTCAAAAACTTCGAGATCACGATCCGGATGGTTGGCGGACTACTCAGTTCGTACGAACTGACGCACGATCCGAAACTCCTGGCGCTGGCGGACGATCTGGGTGCGCGGCTGCTGCCGGCCTACGAGTCGCCGACGGGCATGCCTTACGTGTACGTGAATCTCAAAACCGGGGCGGTGCGGGGCGAGATCTCGAATCCGGCCGAAGTGGGTACGCTGCTGCTGGAGATGGGCACGCTGAGCCGGCTGACCCACAAGCCGGTGTACTACGAGAAGGCCAAGCGGGCGGCTGTCGCGGTTTGGGACCGCCGATCGAAGCTCAACCTCATCGGCTCGGAGATCGACGTGCGTACCGGCGCGTGGACGGGCGGTCCGGACGGGGAGGATGCAAATATCAACGGCGGTTCCGATTCGTTCTATGAGTACCTGCTGAAGGCCTGGCTGCTTTTTCATGACGAGGACTGCCACCGCATGTGGCTGGCCAGCGTCTCCGGGCTGAACCAATATGTCGCCGATACGGTGACGAATCCCGACAAGACCACCAGCCTCTGGTATGGCGAGGCCAACATGAACACCGGGGCGCGGACCGGGACGGAGTACGGGGCGCTGGCGGCATTCTTCGCAGGAACACTGGCGTTGTCCGGTGACCTGGACCACGCGCGGCAACTGCAGGACTCAAACTACAGGTTGTGGAACCTCGCCGGCATTGAGCCGGAAATGATCGACTATCGGACGATGAAGATCCTGAGCCCGGGGTACCAGCTGCGGCCGGAAATCATCGAATCGGCTTACTACCTGTACTACTTTACGCGCGACCCGCAGTACCGGGCGATGGGCTACACCTTCTTCAACGCCATCGTGAAGAACTGCCGCACGCCTTCGGCCTTCGCCGCCATCTCCGATGTGCGGACAATGAGGCAGCGCGATGACATGGAAAGCTACTTCTTCGCGGAAACGCTGAAATATCTGTATCTGCTGCTGGCGAATCCGACGCGCATCGACATCAGCAAGACCGTCTTCAATACCGAGGCGCATCCGCTGGAGATCGTGCCTTACACTCCAGGGACGGATCATTGACCCTTGCCTCATCAGTCGGGATTTTGCGCCAAAAACGTCATTTCCCATCGGCCGCTTGAGCTGTAGACTGCACGCCATGAGGGCCCTGCTCGTTTGTTGCGTTGTCTGCCTTACTGCTGCCGCCGCCGCTCAGGATTCCGATCCTGTCCCGGCTCTCACCGGGTACGTCACTCGTGTCAACTCCGCCGCGGATTTCGATGTGAGCGGCTGGCACATTGTCTGTGGGCCGGAGACGAAAACAACCATGCTTCCCCAGCATCCTTCTCGGCGGCACGGCTATGACTCGGGCTGTCCGCAGGAGCCGCCCCGGATTGGCTTGCCGGCTGCCGTGTGGGGCACTCTCGATAGAAAGCAGCAGGCCATCCAGGCCACACAGTTGGACCTCGGCCCGGTTCCGCTTGGAAACATCTTCAGCTACGGCATTATTGAGGCGATCCTCTCCCAGTCGCCGCAGTCGCTGATCGTGCGCGCTGACGGTCTTACGATCCGCGTTGATTCTCCCATCCATCCCGAATTCAAGGCCCCGCTCCATTCTCTGGCCGATGTCACTACAAATGTCTGGCTCGATTACAAGGGGGAGCAGGAAGCGGACGGCACCGTTCTGGCGGGAGAAGCGCGGTTCAAGCCCAACTGGCCGAACCCTAAAGCAGAAAAGACCCGTGCGCGCACCGACTACAACCCGTTCCAGGTGACGAAGCCGGGAAATGGCGCCGCCGAGGTTCTTATCGGCGTGAATGCGATGAAGATTCCCACCTGGCCCGACGCCGCAATGCAGGCCCGTGTCGCTGCCATTGGTAAAAAGCTGGTTCCCGCGTATCAGCGGCACCTGCCGGTTGGCGACGGCACTAAAATCGATTTCCGCTTCTACGTGACGGCCGGGGATCGATGGCGTAGGGGCGTCCTCCCGCTGCCCAGCGGCATCATTCTGGTCCCGCATCAGATCGTCGATCGCATGCAGAACGATTCACAACTCGCTGCAATCCTCGCCGACAGCATTGCGGTCGAAATGGAAGCCCAGGATACGCGCATGCTGCAAGGCATCCGACCCACACCCAGGCAGGCCACCAAAGAAATTGCAATCGACGCAAGCGAGATTGTGGCCATTGGCGGTGTGGAAACACTGGCCGCCAACATGATCGTCGAACATCATCGATTCAAGAAAGAATTCCAGCAGAGCGGTCGCGTGAGCCTCAGCCTGATGCACGAGGCCGGTTTCGACGTCGCGGAGGCGCCGATTGCCTGGTGGCGGCTCTCCGTCAAGGATGGCGATTCCCTCCTGGACACGCCGTTGCCGGAGCAATCGGTGAACCTCTACCGTGACCTGAGCACGACCTGGCAGATTTCTCCGCCCTCGCCGTCCCAGCCATGAGTTCTTCCGCAAACACAAAAGCCGCCTTCCCGGCGGCTTCTTCCTGCAGGATTCATCTCGGAATTATCCCCGCTCCGCGGCCAGGTCCGTCACCTTGCGACCGTAGACACCGATCAGGGAGTTCCAGCGGACGTAGATCAGTTCTTCCAGCATCTTGATCCCGTCCTTCAGGTAACTCATGCGGGTGCGTTCGTCGTGACCCCATGTAACGGGCACTTCGCGGATGTTGTAGCCCCGCTTCAGCGCGATGAACAGAATCTCCGGGTCGAAGCCCCAGCGCTCGATGCGCTGCAACTGGAAGATGGTCTGCGCCGCGCTGCGCCGGAAGGCCTTAAAACCGCATTGGGTGTCGGCGAACGGCAACCGCATGACCATGCGCGTGACCAGATTGAAGCAGCGCCCGAAAATCTGCCGGTAGAGCGGCTGATGAATGGTCTGGCGGCTGCGCTCCAGCCAGCGCGATCCAATGGCTACGTCGGCGCCGTCGCGGATGGCCGCGAACAGGCGCTCGGCTTCTTCCATCGGAGCCGACAAATCGGCGTCTGTGAACATGACGATGTTGCCCACCCCGTGCAGCAGCCCGTTGCGCACGCTGTAACCCTTGCCGCGATTCCCGATGTTGTTGAGGAGCCGAACCCTCCGGTCCCGGGCCACGTAGCTTCCGATGATGGCGGCGGTATTGTCCGTGGAACCGTCATTCACCACCAGCACCTCAGCATCCCACCGCCGGTCGTCGATGGTGCGCAAAACCTCATCGAGCGCTGGCCCAATGCGCGCACTCTCGTTGTAGGCGGGAATCACGATCGTGTATTGAAGGTCCATGTTTCAGCCGTTCCTCCTCGTGTTCAGGACGTGCTGCTTTCCGCGAGCATCCGCTCGCAAATCGTTTTAGGAGGAGGATGAGCCTGTAATTCTTTAATATCATACGCGGAATTGCCTGACTTCGTCTGACTGGCAGCCTTCCCGGCTCGGCCTCCGGTGCTACACTCGCCCCTATGGAAGACCCTGTCGAATCAACGGCTCCCTCCCCTCAGGCCAGTCCAAATCCTGTCCCGCCGCCCTGGTATCCCCCGCCGCCGGCGCCCCGCCGCCGCAGGATATGGCCCTGGTTCGCCATTGGAGGCGTGCTCGTCCTCGGGTTCTTTTTCTTGGTCTCCGTCCTCTTCTACATGGCAGCGCAGTCCTTCGGAGGTTCGACCGACGGTTTCACCGCGCTGGGCGACAACATCGGGGTCATCGACATTGACGGCGAGATTCTCTCCGCCGACACGGTCGTCGATCAGCTGCGCAAGTTCAACCAGGACGATTCCGTCAAGGCGATCATCCTCCATATCGACTCGCCGGGCGGAGGCGCAGCCGCGTCGCAGGAGATCTATCACGAGGTCCTCCGCATCCGCGAGCAGAAGAAGAAGCCCATCGTCGCCTCGATCGAAAGCGTGGGGGCCAGCGGCGCGTATTACATTGCGTCGGCGACCGACAAGATCTACGCCAACGATGCCAGCGTCGTCGGCTCCATCGGCGTCATCATGGAGTGGACCAACTACGGCAACCTGATGCAGTGGGCCAAGCTGTCGCCGGAAGTGATTCACGCCGGGGCGCTCAAGGATGCGGGCGATCCGTCGCGCCCCATGACACCGGAGGAGCGCGCCTACTTCCAGAACGTGGTGGACAACATGTATGGCCAGTTCATCCACGATGTCGCGGAGGGACGCCACCTGCCGGCTGCGCAGGTGCGCTCGCTGGCGACCGGCCAGGTCTGGACCGGCCAGCAGGCTCTGCCGCTGCATCTCATTGACAAAGAAGGCGGCTTTCGAGTGGCATTGCTGGATACGGCGAAATCTGTGGGGATTTACGGCGAGCCGGATGTAGTCAAGCCCTATGTGCGGCACAGAAACTTTTGGGATCTGCTGGGCTCGGACGCCGACAGCTTGCTGCCCAACCCGAGCAAGCTGCTGGAGCGGCACGCCGGGTTTTATTTCCTGTGGCGCTGATTTGGGCTCCCGATTTGGCCAAAATCCCGCAACTGCTTGACTTTGCAAGCGAAAGAGATTGCATCTACTATGAAGGATAACGGGCCTACCAGGAACGGAGCGACCCTCACCATGACCAAAGCCGACCTCGTTGAAGAAGTAACGAAGCTGGGCGATCTGACCCGACGCGACAGCGAAGTGATCGTGGAGACCATCTTCGATTCCGTCATCGGCGCACTCAGATCCGGTGACAAGATTGAGATTCGCGGCTTCGGCAGCTTCCGCATTCGCCAGCGTAAGCCCCGCATCGGCCGCAATCCCAAGACCGGTACCAAGGTCGAGGTGCCTGCCAAGAAGGTCCCCTACTTTAAGCCCAGCAAGGAGCTGCGCGATCTGGTCAATCCCACCGGGAAGACTGCTGAAGCGCCCGCAGCCGCGCCGGCGGAAGGCAACTCTCCGGCCTGACCTCAGTCATTTCTTATCATTTGTAGATGAGCCTGATCTGAATCTCCGTCACCGGGCAGCCGACCTGCGTCGATGCCGCCTGAAACGACGGCGCCGACAACAGCACGCGGGGATTATTCGCAAACCCGAACCCTTCCTTCGGAATTCCCAGGAAATTTCGGTCCAGCTTCTGATTCGCGTTCTCGTCGTGGATCACCGCCACGCCGTATCTCCCCGGAGGCACCTTGAATTCCTCCGTCGCCTGACGGTTGTGAATGTCAAAGCCGCCGTCCGCCACAGCCTTCGAGCGGTCCTCCGGCCATCCTGCCGGTGACGCGAAGATCACACCGCCCGCTTTTCCCTTATCGTTGCGGAATCCGGTCACGTGAATGCGCAACATGCACAGCGGTTTCCCAGGAACAGCGTCAACGTAATGACCGGACGGATCCCGCTGTGCCGAAGCCACCAGCGGCACAAGCAACGCGACCAGCGCGAACCCGGAAAAACCCACCCAACGCTCTGCCCACCCACCCACCTTCTCAGCCTATCGTGAACACCAACGGCCCCGCGCCGCCTGAACCTTTCTTCACATCGCATTGATCTTCGAATTCCGCGGACAAGCCAGAAGTGCCTCGAATCGGATAGGGTGTTGGGTTAGGAAAAAATCGCTATGGCCGCTACCCTCGTCACCGAAAATGCTCCTCGCGCCTCATCCGCCACCGCCGCCTATCCGATCCGCCGCGTCGCCGTTCTGGGCGCGGGAACCATGGGCTCCCGCATCGCCGCGCAGATTGCCAACGCCGGCTTTCCTGTTCTCCTGCTCGACATGGCCCAGCCGGGCAACCGCAGCGGGCTTGCCGCCAAAGCCCTCGACGGCCTGAAGAAATCGAAACCCGCGGCGCTGGCTGCGCCGGAGTTTGCCGCCCGCATTGCCATCGGCAACTTCGACGACGACCTGCCGCTCCTGCGCGACTACGACTGGATTATTGAAGCCGTCGCGGAGAACCTCGAGATCAAGCGCAGCCTGCTGTCCCGAGTTGCGCCGCACCTTCGTCCGGACGCGCTCCTGACCACCAACACCAGCGGCCTGCCCGTCGCCGCCATCGCCGAAAGCCTTCCCCAGGAATTGCGCCGCCGCTGGTTCGGCACACACTTCTTCAATCCTCCGCGCTACATGCAACTGGTCGAGATCATCGCTGCACCCGAAACCGACGCCGCCGCCCTGGCCGCAGTCACCCGCTTCGCCGAGGTTCACCTCGGCAAGTCCGTCGTTCCCGCCAATGACCGGCCTAACTTCATCGCCAACCGCATCGGGGCGTTCTCGCTGCTCAACACCCTTCGCGTGATGCAGCAGCAGGGACTCACCATCGAGGAGGTCGATGCGCTGACCGGCAAGCCGCTGGGCTGGCCCAAAACCGGTACCTTCCGCCTCGCCGACATGGTCGGCCTCGACGTGCTGGGCAGCGTCGTGCGCAACTTCGCGGCCAATACGAAGGACGAGCGCAGCGACCTTCAGCTCCCTGCCTTCCTCGAAACGATGCTCGAAAAGAAATGGTTCGGCGACAAGACCGGGCAGGGCTTCTATAAGAAAGAGCGCGGCGCAAAAGACGACGAGCGGCTGACCCTCGACCTCGGAACCTTCGACTATCGCCCCGCGCAAAAGCCGAAGCTGCCCGCGCTCGACGCCACCAAGCCCGTCGAGTCGCTCGCCGAGCGCATCCGCGCCCTGCTCGGCGGGAACCCCGAGAAAGACAAGGCCGCGGCTTTCTACTGGCAGATCCTTCCCGACCTCTGGCTCTATGCCGCAGCGCGCATCGGGGAGATCGGCGACAGCGTCGCCGACATCGATCGCGCCATGCGCACCGGCTTCAACTGGGAGCTTGGCCCGTTCGAAATGTGGGACGGTGCCGGCGTCGCCGACACCGCAGCAAAGCTTGGCAACCTGGGCCGCACCCTGCCGCCTGCCCTGGAGAAGCTGCTCGCGATTCCGGAGAAAACCTGGTATCGCAAGGACGGAGCCGAAGTCTTCGATGCTCGCACCGGCGATTACATCCCGGTCGACTCACCCTCCGCCGTCGCCTCTCTTACGCGCGCCAAACGCTCGGACGGTGTCGTGAAGGAAAATCCGGGAGCATCCCTGATCGACGTCGGCGACGGCATCGCGTGCATCGAATTCCACACCAAGATGAACGCCCTCGGCGGCGACATCGTGAACTTCGTCCGGGAAAACCTGCATCCCGCAAGCGCCGCCGTCCGCGATTTCCGCGGCTTTGTCATCACCAACGACGCGGCGAACTTCTCGGCGGGGGCGAACCTCGTCCAGCTTCTGCTCTCCGCGCAGGATGAGGAGTGGGACGAAATCGATACCTACATCGCCGCCTTCCAGGAAATGACGCAGGCCATCAAGTTCTGCCCCTGCCCAGTGGTGGTCGCGCCTTTCGGCCTCACGCTCGGCGGTGGCGCCGAAGTCACGCTGCATGCCGCCGTGCGCCAGCCGCACCTGGAACTGTACATGGGCCTGGTAGAAACGGGTGTCGGCCTCATTCCCGCCGGCGGCGGCTGCAAGGAGATGACGCTGCGGGCCCTCGATCTGGCCGCCGCTGCCGCGACGCGCGCTGCACGCAGCGACAGCGTCGAACTGCACCACACCATGCGCACCCTCTTCGAAAATCTCGCGCTGGCGAAGGTCTCCGCGTCCGCGTACGAAGCGCGCGATCTTCACCTGCTCCGCCCCTCCGACCGCATTACCATGAACCGTGACCGCGTCCTTCATGACGCAAAGCTACAGGCTCTTACCCTCGCTGAAACCGGCTACACCGCGCCCCTGCCGCGAACCGATGTCCCCGCGCCCGGCGACGCCGTTCTCGCCGCCCTCAAGCTCGGCGTACACATGCTTCGCGAAGGCGAGCAGGCCAGCGACCACGACGTCGTGGTGACGACGCATCTCGCGGAGGTCCTGTGCGGTGGAGCGATTACGCCTGGCACGCCCATCGGCGAGCCGTACCTGCTCGAACTGGAGCGCCAGCATTTCCTCTCGCTCTGCGGCGAACGCAAAACCCAGGAGCGTATTGGGCACACTCTGAAAACCGGCAAGCCCCTGCGAAATTGACATACGTACATACGTGCTGAATAATAGGGTCAGAGAGGGTTTCATGGCTTACGTCGATCCCGAAGAAGCTCTGTCCCCGAAAGGGCGCGTCAAGGAACTGCGCGTCGTCTACAACACCGGCCGAACCCGCGGGAGCTGGTCTCTTGCCACTCTCAAGTGGGATGAGCAGGAGAGAGTGGGACTTCGCTGGAACGGCGAGGAAGGGGAGCAGGGCAAAGGCCAGCCACAATCCCGCGGCAATCCTACGTGGTTTATTGTTCCGGAAGAATTGTCGGACGAAATCCTGCAGGCTGCCAGACAACTACGGCAACGAGAGCATCACGATCTGACCAACGGATATCGCGCGATGGCTGCTGACCGTGCTCGCGAGGAAGAAGCGGAGCAATGGACGGAGGCTTCAACTGCAGACCTTTCCCAGGCGGGGTGATGTATTTTGGGTTTCTTTCGATCCGTCCGTTGGTGGTGAGGTCCAGAAAACGCGGCCCGCGGTGGTGCTGAGCAACGATGCGGCCAATCGCGTTCTCAATCGGCTGGTCATGGTGCCCCTGAGTTCGAAAGTCGAGCGAATCTATCCGGCAGAGGCACTTGTGAGCGTGGCAGGAAGACAATCAAAGGCCATGGCCGACCAAATTGCGACCGTAAGCAAATTGCGACTCCAGCAAAGATTAGGCCGCCTATCTGCTGCGGACCTAGAGCGCGTCGAAGCCGCCATTTTGCTTCATTTGGGAATCGAAAGGTAATCACTGCGGAACTGGGAGCACCTATGAGAGACGCCGTCCTCGTCAGCGCCGTTCGCACCGCCGTGGGCAAGGCGCCCCGCGGAGCCCTGCGCACCACCCGCCCCGATGACCTCGCCGCCACAGCGATTCGCGGAGCTCTCGATCGCCTTCCCCAGCTCGATCTCAAAACCATCGACGACGTGATCCTTGGCTGCGCGATGCCCGAGGCCGAACAGGGCATGAACATTGCCCGCGTCGCCAGCTTTCGAGCCGGGCTTCCGGTCGATGTCGCGGGCATGACGATCAATCGCTATTGCGCCTCGGGCCTGCAGGCCATCGCCCTGGCCGCCGAGCGCATCCGCGGCGGCGGCGCGGAAATTATCGTGGCCGGCGGCGTCGAATCCATGTCGATGATTCCCATGGGCGGCAACAAAATCGCGGTCAATCCGTGGCTGGTCGAGCACTTCCCCGGCTCGTATCTTTCCATGGGCCTGACCGCCGAGCGCCTGGCGAAACATTACGGCATTTCCCGAGAGGATGCCGACCAATTCGCGCTCCGGAGCCACCAGAAGGCCACAGCCGCCATCCAGTCCGGCCATTTCGAAAACGAAATCGTGCCCGTCCCGGTGACAGTTACGGCGCCGGATGGTCATGGTAAGGCCAAATCCGTCACCACGGATTTCCGCACCGATGAAGGACCCCGCGTCGATACCACCGCCGAAGCCATGGCGAAGCTGCCGCCTGTTTTTCATGCCAGGGGTACGGTCACCGCCGGCAATTCCTCGCAAACTTCCGACGGAGCCGCCGCCGCGGTAGTCATCTCTGCAGAACGTGCCGCCGCCCTCGGCCTGCAGCCGCTGGCGCGGTTCGTCGCGTACGCCTACGCCGGCTGCGATCCCGAAGAGATGGGCATTGGCCCGGTCTACGCCGTCCCCAAAGCGCTGCGGCTCGCCGGCCTCAAGCTCGACCAGATGGAAGTGATCGAGCTGAATGAAGCCTTCGCCTGCCAGGCGCTTGCGGTCATCCGCCAGCTCGACCTCGACCCCGCCAAAGTGAACGTCAACGGCGGAGCCATAGCGTTGGGCCACCCTCTGGGCTGCACCGGCGCCAAATTGACGGCGACGATCCTCCGCGAAATGCGCCGCCGCAAAGGCCGCTACGGACTGGTCACCATGTGCGTGGGCGGCGGCATGGGCGCTGCGGGCATTTTCGAAAGCCTGGCATGAATGGGCATTGCCATGTGACACATTGTTGTGTCACAATCTTCACATGGCGACGATGAACATGCGGCAACTCCGCAACACCCGCCAGCTTAAGTCCCTTCTGAAGGCGGGGAAGACCGTCGAACTGCACGACAGGAACCGCCCGATCGCGCGTATCGTTCCGATCGATGAGCCCAGGAAGGAATGGCCCGACTTCGCCGCGAGAGCAAAGAAGATTCTGGGAGATCGCATCCTTCCTGGATCTGATCTCGTGATCGATGAGCGTGGTCGCTATTGACCACCTACGCGGACACCAGCGTTCTGGTTTCTCTCTACCTGACCGATCGGAATTCGGAGGAGGCCCGTCGGCGTGTAGCCGAGTATTCTCCTCTGTGGCTTACTCCACTGCACATAGCGGAGTGGACGCATGCGATTGCGCAGCACGTGTTCCGAGGAAACCTTTCCGCGGCTGAGGCGAAGCAATTCGTTGCACATTTTGCACGTGATCGCAGTGGAGTAGCATTCAACGAAGCCGCCCTCCCGGACCAGGCATTCGAAGCCTGTACTCTTCTGGGCCGCCGCCATACTGCGCGGCTCGGCACCCGCACCCTCGACACACTCCATGTCGCCTGCGCGCTCGAACTCAAAGCGGAGCGTTTCTGGACTTTCGACGAGCGTCAGCGCAAGCTCGCGCGTGCCGCCGGGCTTCGCATCGCCTGATTCATCGCGGCCCCACGCGACCGGCGTAGGATGGTCTCTCAGAGACCATGGCCACCGCAACCACCCCAAAAGTCATTCCCGGCGGCACCTTCCTCCTCACCAATGCCGCTCCCGACGACGTCTTTACCCCCGAAGATTTCTCCGAAGACCAGCAGGAAATCGCCCGCACCACCGCCGAGTTCGCCGAAAAATCGATTCTGCCCCGCGTTGCGGAGATCGAAGCAAAGAACTTCGCCGTCACCCGCGAGTTGCTCCTCGAAGCCGGCCAGCTTGGCCTGCTGGCGGCTGACATTCCCGAGGCTTATGGCGGCCTCGCGCTCGACAAGGCAACCTCCGCACTCATCGCCGACCATGTGGCCGTCTGCGCCAGCTTCTCGGTCAGCATCAGCGCGCATACCGGCATCGGCACGCTGCCCGTCATCTGGTACGGAACGCGCGAGCAGAAAGAGAAGTACCTTCCGAAACTCGCCACCGGCGAATGGATAGCCGCCTACGCGCTCTCCGAAGCTTCTTCTGGTTCCGATGCCATGAACATCCGCGCCCAGGCGCGCCTCTCAGCGGACGGTTCGCAGTACATCCTGAACGGCGAGAAGATGTGGATCTCGAACGCGAGCTTTGCCGACCTCTTCATCGTGTTCGCGAAGATCGTCACACACGACGGCCAGCCCGGACAGTTTTCCGCTTTCCTCGTCGAGCGCGGCACGCCCGGCCTCACCATCGGCGCGGAGGAACACAAGCTCGGCATCCGCGGCTCCTCCACCTGCCCGCTCGTCCTCTCCGACTGCGCCATTCCTGCCGCTAATCTTTTGGGCGAAGCCGGCAAGGGTCACCACATCGCCTTTAACATTCTGAACGTTGGCCGTTACAAATTAGGAGCGGCTACGCTGGGCGGCGCGCGCCACACGCTGCGCAATGCGATCCGCTACGGAAAACAGCGTCTCGCTTTTGGCAAACCCATTACGTCCTTCGGACTCATGCAGGAGAAGATCGCCGACATGGCCGCCGGCATTTTCGCCGGCGAAGCCCTCGTCTATCGCGTCGTTGGCGCCATTGACGCCGCGCTGGCCACGCTTCCGCCCGACGCCCCGGCGAGCGAAGTCCAGAAACGCATCGAGGATTACGCCGTCGAATGCTCCATCGTGAAAGTCTGGTGCTCGGAGATGCTCGACCGCGCCGTCGATGCCAACGTCCAGATCTACGGCGGCTACGGCTATGTGGAGGAGTACCCGGCCGAACGCGCTTACCGCGATGCCCGCATCAATCGCATCTTCGAGGGCACGAACGAAATCAACCGCCTCATCATCTCCGGATTCCTGCTGCGGCGCGCCGTGAAGGGCCGTCTGCCGCTTCTGCCCGCCATCGCCAAAGTTATGGATGAGGTGATGGCCGGTCCCTCGCCGCGCTCCGACTCCACGGGCCCGCTCGCCGGTGAGCAGACCCTGCTGGCCAGCGCGAAGAAGCTGGGCCTGTTCTGTTCCGGCGCCGCGAGCCAGAAATATCCCACCAATCTCCAGGATCAGCAGGAGATCATGGGCGCCCTCGCCGACATTCTCATCGAAATCCTCGTCATGGAATCCGCGATCCTGCGCGCGGAAAAGTGCCGCGAAGACCACCCCATGGCCGTCCCGCTGACGCAGCTCACCGCCGCGCGTTCGTTCCGCATCGTCCAGTCCGCCGCCGAGCGCATTTTGGGCGCGGTCGCGGAAGGCGACATGCTGCGCACGCAGATGACGATTTTCCGCCGCCTGACGAAGCACGACCCGGCAAACACCGTCGCCCTGGGACGTACCGTCGCCGAGCACATGCTCGCCGGCGAGCGATACACGCTCTAGTCAGGATTTCAGCAGCGCCTCCACCAGCGCCTGCCACTCGCCATTCAGCCGTGGCCGATGATGTTCGCGGCCGACGCGCCGATACCAGTAGTCCGCGTTCCAGTCCTCGCCCTCTTTCCGATGCAGATACGCATGCACCGCCATCCCCTCGCGGCTCTCCAGCGCATCGACCAGCCGGTGCGCTCGGTTCCAGTCGCCCTTCGCGTCCCACCACAGCGCGGCCAGCGGAGGCGGCAAGCCCGGCGGTGGCTCGTCGGCGATCAGCGATTCATGAAGCTCCTCAGGCGACATCATCGACAGGATTCTACCTCCGTTACGGCGATCATAACGGCTTCACCCACCCCAAAATGAGAAGGCTGCCCATGACGGGCAGCCTTTGTGCATCGATCGCGGTTCGCTATTTCTGTTTCACATAGACGGCTGTTGTCTTTTGGTCTTCTTTGCCCGGCGTCCAACTCGTGCCGGTGAAGCTCTTGCCATTCGCCGCCAGCACGTCGTTGCCCTGCGAGACGGTCTTCCCGTTTACCTTGACCGCCACATCCACCTTCCGCGGGCCATCCATTTTAAACGAAACCGTATATCCCGAGGGCATGGTCGGCCCGGTGAGAGGCAAATCCGAGCCGTCGGCCTTGCCCTCCACCGATTCCTTCTGATCGGCAATCTCCCACTTCCACGTATCCGGCGCCGACCCGGCCGAGATGATGAATGTGTTGGGGGCGTTGCTGTTCATCTTTACACTTTTCCAGGTCCCTTCCAGACAGCCATCGCTTTTGGTCTTCGTGTATGTCTCTTCGTCGTGAATCGCGCTGCCATCCGGTCGCGTTCCGGTGGTCACCGTTGTCATGGTTTTGCAGTTCGGCGACAGCTTCACATCGGTGGTGCCCGTCACCGTTCCGTTCTGCTTATCGGTGACTTTCCATGCATCCGGTCCGGTAAAGGCCCAGCTTTCCGTGGAGCCGCCGATCACGGGATAGTCGATCCCGTTCGCAGTAAATTTATAGGTCACCACCCCGTCGGAAAACTGGTCCAGACCGTCCGCCTCTTTGCTGTATGTAAACGTCTGCCCGGTCAGATGACTCTTCGCAACATCCATCTTCCAGGTTCCGTACCAGGGGTTTTCGGCAGCCAGCGCAGGAACCGCTACACACGCTGCGAGCAAAGCCGCAGCGAACCAGGTGCCGAGAAATACGATCGTTCTCCGCATCAGAATTCCTCCTTCATGATTTTTCGAGGAGCCCGGGCCCCGATTGCCGGACGACGGATGCGTTCAACACCGCGCCGCATCCCATCGGCAAAGGTCCCAAGTGTAACAGCATGCGGAGCAAATCTGCATCTCAGCGGCTCATTGCCCGGCCAAAATCGCCTTCCCGATCGTCGCCAGCTGCATGTTCGACGTGCCTTCGTAAATCGAGCCGATCTTCACGTCGCGATAGAACTTCTCCATCGGATAATCCTTGACGAACCCATATCCGCCGTACACTTCCACGGCCTTGCTGGCAACTTCTTCCGCCACGCGTGAGGCGAACAGCTTCGCCATCGCCGCTTCCTTCACAAACGGAACGCCGGCGCTTTTCATCCGCGCCGCGTTGTAAACCAGCAGCCGCACGGCTTCAATCTGCGTCGCCATCTCCGCCAGCGCAAACTGCACGGCCTGAAATTCGGCGATCGGCTTGCCAAACTGCTTCCGTTCCTGGCTGTACTTCACCGCCAGCGTCCAGGCGCCTTCCGCCAGCCCCAGCATCTGCGCGGCAATTCCGATCCGCCCCTCGTTCAGCGTTTCAATCGCAATCTTGTAGCCCTTGCCCACTTCGCCCAGGACATTCCCGGCTGGCACGCGACAGTCGTCGAAGAGCAGTTCGCAGGTGGAGGAAGCGCGGATCCCCATCTTGTCTTCCTTGTGTCCCACCGTGAAGCCGGGCGTGCCCCGCTCCACCACAAACGCCGTGATCCCGCGGTATCCAGCCTGGGGATCGATGGTGGCGAAGACCAGAAACAGATCCGCCTCCATGGCATTCGAGATCCACAGCTTCCGCCCGTTCAGGACATACGCGTCGCCATCGGAACGCGCCTGGGTCGTCAGCGAGAAGGCATCCGACCCGGAGCCTGCCTCGCTGAGCGCGTAGGCGCAGACGGCCTGCTGCGCCATGCGCGGAATCCAAAGCTGCTTCTGCTCTGCCGTGCCCCAGCGCAGCAACGCGTTCACGGCGAGGGTGTTCTGCACGTCCACCATCACCGCCACCGCGGGATCGACGCGAGCAATCTCCTCCACCGCCAGCACCGCGCTGAAGAACGAAGCCCCGGCGCCACCCAGCTCCGGTGGCGCCTCAATGGCCATCAACCCCAGTTCGAACATCTGCCGCAGAAGGTCAGCATCCAGCTTCTGCGCCTCGTCCATGGCGCGCACGCGCGGAGCGATCTCCTGCTGGGCAAACTGCCGCACCGTATCGCGCAGCATGGTTTCTTCTTCGGTCAGAGTGGTCAGCGGGGCAACGGCTTCCGGGGCGGTTTCGGTTTCGGGCATGGGCTCTCCTTCAGGCGACGGCCCAGGCACCCACGGCGCACAGGGCCGAACACCCGAGCCTATCCTGGCTTGCGCATAATGCGCCACCCCCGCAGGGGATCAGCGAATTTTTAAGAGTCCCGCCGACAGAGGCCGGCGGTTGTCGACGTTCGGGTCAGGCTCCCACCAGATCGGGTTCCGGCTCCCTGGGTGCCTCAGGCATCTCCAGGGTTACCGTAGGGCCCGCGCCGCTGTACCCCGGCAGCACCTTCAGCCGCTTCAGGATCTTGCGCGTCAGCCCGGTCAGCGGCTGATCGTTCAGATCCAGCACTGGAACCCAGGCGCGATCGCCTGTGCTCCGCGCCAGCATCTTCTGCTCGTTCACCGTGAGGCCATACACGGTCACGTAATAGTTCGTGTTGGTAATGGAGTGCCGCACGGTGAGCAGCTGCATGCTCTCGTTTTCCTGGCCTTCTTTCAGCAGCGGCAGCTCCCACATCCCCGGCATTTGCGATGCATCCGAGGGACGCCGCTCCAGCAATACCTCGGCGCGTGGCCATTGCCGCCGCTGCACCAGCGCCAGCCCGGTCTTCTGGCTCAGCATCTTTTTCGTGCGCGGCGCGGCATGTTCGCCACGAGTCGCGCATCCTTCCCGCACCGGACAGGTCAGGCAGGTGGGACTGCGGGGCAGGCACACCGTCGCCCCCAGCTCCATCATCGCCTGATTGAAATCTCCCGGCCGCTGCCGGTCCACCAGGTCTTCCGCCGCGCGGCGCAACTGACCGCTGCGCGCAACGCCCGGAACCGGTTCGTGCCCAAAATACCTTGTCAGCACCCGCTCGACGTTGCCGTCCACCGCCGGGACTGCCTCGCCAAACGCGATGCTCGCCACCGCCGCCGCAGTGTAAATCCCCACGCCTGGCAGGCGAGTCAGCGCCGCTGCACTCCGCGGAATCTCGCCTCCGTGCTCCACCATGACGGCCTTCGCGGCCTCGTGCAGCGCCCGCGCGCGCCGGTAGTATCCCAGCCCGCTCCACTGCGTAAGGACCTCCGTCTCGTCGGCAGCCGCCAGCGAACCCAGCGTCGGGAACCTCGTCAGAAAACGCGTGTAGTACTCCACCACCACGGAAACGCGCGTCTGCTGCAGCATCGTCTCCGACACCCAGATCGCGTAAGGATCCTGAGTCTGCCTCCATGGCAGTTCACGCGCGTGGGCATCAAACCATGCCAGCAGTCTTTCGCGAAAAGTGGCCTCGTCCTGTTTCGATTCCATTCGGGGGTACCAGAGTTCCATTCCAGCGTTACGTTGACGCTTTCGCAATCCCCCAAAAGGCGAATGCTTCTGCCGCGTCAAGGCCAGAACTTTGGTTTTCTTCGCACCTAACTGGTTTTTCTTCAATCCGCTCCCCTCTCCAGTCCCAAAACAGGCCACTTCGCCCTGTTACCCTGACTTTTGGCCTCCATGGTTTCCGACGCCTTCCTTCGCCGCCTCCCCAAAGCCGAGCTCCACCTGCACCTGGAAGGCACCGTCACGCCGGAAACCCTCGTCGAGCTGAGCATCTCACACGATGGCGCGGCCGCTCTTACCCTCGACCAGGCCCAGGCGCTCTTTCACTACACCGACTTCTCCGGCTTCCTGCTCGCCTTCAAAGCCATCACCGAACATCTCCGCAGCGCCGACGATTACGATCTGGTGGCCTGGCGGATGGCCGAAAGTCTCGCCCGCCAGGGCGTGGTGCATGCCGAAGTCTACGTCTCCGTCGGCGTGGTGTACTACTGGCGGCGCTGCGAATTCGAGCCTCTCTTCGAAGGCATGGAGCGCGCCCGCCTCCGCGCCGAATCCGAACTCGGCCTCACGATTTACTGGATCTTCGATGCCGTCCGCCACTTCGGCCCCGAGCAAGCGGCCCGAGTTTTCCGCAAAGCCGCCGAGCTCCGACCCCAGTTCCCTTCCATCGTCGGCATCGGCATCGGCGGGGACGAGCGTCGCACCGGCGCCGAGCCCTTCCGCGAGCTGTACGCCGAAGCCCGCGAGGCCGGGCTGCGCCTGACCGTCCACGCCGGCGAGACCGTTGGACCGGAAGGCATCTGGGGTGCCCTGAATGTCGGAGCCGAGCGTCTGGGCCATGCCCTTTCGGCGATCCACGATCCCGAATTGATGGAACTGCTGGCTCATCGCCAGGTTCCCCTCGAGATCTGCGTCACCTCCAATCTGCGGACCGGCTGCTGCATCACGCTCGAGGAGCACCCGGTCCGGCGCTATTTCGATGCGGGCCTGATGGTGACGCTCAACTCCGACGACCCGGCTCTCTTTGGGAGCGACCTGCAGGATGAATACCGTCTCGCTCATGAGCACTTCGACTTTACCGAGGAGCATCTTCGCGAACTGGCCGCCAACTCCATCGAAGCCAGCTTCCTGCCCCCTGACCGGAAAGTAATGCTCCTTCGGCGCATCGAGTCCCTCTGAAGGACTATGGTTTGCGGCCCTTCCGCCGATGTATAGAAGCAGAAAGGCTGGCAGCGCGGAACTGCCGGCTGCGCTATGATGAACCCATGGCGCCCTGGGGCAAGCGCATGTGCCGTCTTCTCAGAAAGAGCAAGAAGGTTGTTGAACTTGATTCCATTCTGCCGATGGTGAAACCTTCCTCATCGAGCGCCCTGCGCGCCATTGGCTGGACTTCAGTCGCCGTGGGCGTCACCGCGCTGGGCCTTTACGTCGGCCGCGAGTTGCGCGTGCGCTACAAGTTCAAGCGCCGCACACCCTCAGATTTCTTCTCCCACGCCGGTGAAGAACTCGGCGAATACGGCGTCGGCGTCTAAGGCCGCCCTCTCGCTGCGCCCGCTCTTCCTATTCCCTATTCCCTGTTGCCTATTGCCTATTCCCTGCCGTTAATGCGTCCTCTCCACCAGATACCGGGCCACGGCTTTTAACCCCTCGGCGGCCTCGCCATACGGCTCCAGTGCGCTGAACGCTTCCCGAATCAACTGCTCCGCGTCCTTCCGCGACGGTTCAATCCCAAAAACTGCCGGCCAGGTCGCCTTGTCACTGGCCACGTCTTTGCCCGCCGTCTTGCCCAGATGTGCGGAGTCCTGCGTCATGTCCAGCACGTCGTCGACAATCTGGAAGGCCAGCCCCGCCTTCGTGCCGAATTCCGTCAGACGCTGCACTTCGGCTGGGTCCGCACCGGCGTAGACTCCGCCACTGACGATGCTCACCCGGATCAGCGCTCCCGTCTTCGCCCGGTGGATCGCGAGCACGCTCTCCGCCGTCGGCTTCGTGTGCTCGCCTTCCAGGTCCAGCACCTGCCCGCCGATCATGCCCTCGACGGTCCCGGTCGCCTCGGCCACGAGGCCGACGATCCGGATCGCCCGTTCCGGAGCGCAGCGCAGTCCCGCCAGCGTCCGGTATGCCAGCGTCTGCAGCGCGTCCCCCGCCAGGATCGCAATTGCCTCGCCGAAGGCCACGTGGCACGTGGGCTTGCCCCGCCGCAGATCGTCATTGTCCAGCGCCGGCAGATCGTCGTGGATCAGCGAATACGTGTGCAGCATCTCGAGCGCCGCGCCCAGATCCTCGATGCCTTCCGGCCAGCCAGCTGAACCGTGGGCCGCGGCGATCGTTCGCGCCGCCTCCATCGCCAGCACTGGCCGCAGGCGCTTGCCCCCCGCAAACACGCTGTGCCGCATTGCCCCGTGAATCGAGGCGGGTACCTGCGTCACCGGCGGCAGCAGCCGATCCAGGGCCGCATCCGTGCGCTCCACGCCCTCCCGCAAAATCTGATGGACATCCACTGCCATTGCGACCATGTTATCGGAAGTTTTCGTCACGCCCCGTTCGCCTTTCTTTCCACATCCATGCCAGTGTAACGGCCAGCGCCACCAGCGAAATCCACCGGCCGTCCCATGCGTCCCGGGTGGTTCGCCACCGTACGTCGATCCGGGTCGCGCCCGTCTGTACCGGAATCACCATCAGCCCATCGCTTCGATGGATGCGCGCCGCCAGCGGCATCGCTGCCCCGTTCACCGTCACGTGCCACGCTGGGTAATCCATCAGCCGCAGCACCGCGTAACCCGCGCCGGAACTCATCACCACGGCTGCTCGCCGCTCGTCGCCCCACCTTTCGACGCGCACCGTCGCCGGAACCTCCTCGGCGGGCGTCGGCATCCATGTGTCCTCATCGGGACTCAACGGACCCTCCTCTGCTTCCACCGCTCGCAGCACCCGCACTGGCGGCAATCCGGGCTCGATCTTATCCGGGTCCGCACCCCGCGGTGTGTATTCGTCCGTTCCCGCAAAGCCCCCGTCGTGGAAGGTCGCCATTTGCGCCCCCACGTTGTCATCTTCATCGCAGAACTGCCAGAACACCGTCGCCGAGAGTGCCGCCATCGCGCACGCCAGGCCTACCACTGCCAGTGCCCCCCTGCGGTGCGCTTTTTGCGATCCCAGGACACCGCTGGCCGCGATCCCCACCAGTCCCGCCAGCACCAGCCCCAGCAGCAACAGCCATCGCCATGGAAACTGCAGATACCTGAGTTCCGGCGCCACCCGCCAGACAACGTCGCTCCAGCGAAACTGAAGCGCGGCAATCCCCGCGCCCACTACCACCAGCGGAACCCACAATCCGTATCGTCTCTTCGGCCAGCCCAGACATGCTGCTGCGACTGTCAACACCATCAGCGCGACCGCGATCCATGAAACCATGCCGAGCACATGATTGTGATAAGCCGCATTGAACTGCTCATCTGCCGGCATCCGGGCTACATTCACAAAGCCAAACAGAAAGCTGTCCTCCACCCGCATCAGCGGCCCGACCGCCCGCCAAATCTCCACCCACCTCTGTTCGTAGAACGCCGGCACCAGCCAAAAGCCCGCCAGACCCAGGCCCAGAGCCGTCGCTGCCGCCGCACGTCCCACCAGCCGCCAGCGTTTCTCCGCGATCGCCGCCACCACGACCACCAGCGCCAGGAAATACGTCCCCATCACCGCCGCCGGCGCATCCGTCAGCCACAACGCGGCCACAGACAGAGCCAGCGGAACTACGCGCCCAGTCCTTCGCAGGCCATACAGCACCAGCAGCGGCATCCACACCGCCGCCAGCAATTCCGCCAGCGCCCCACGCTCATAGGCCACAAACAGCATGTAGGGGTTCACCACATAGACGCACGCCGCCAGCGCCGCCGTCTCCTCGCTCATCCACTCGGCGGCCATTGCGCGAAAACTCCACGCTGCACCCAGCAGAGCCAGCGCCGTATAGACAAACCCAACCCAGGTCCACGGCAGCAGCACGCCCAGGAATCCGCCCAGCATCCAGCTCAGCGGGGGATAAAACACGAATCGCGGCTCGCCCGCCCCGTAGTTCGCCGACGCGGCCCAGTGCGGATAGAAGATTCCCGCGCGCCAGTGCGCCACCACCGCCATCCAGCTCTGCAGATGAAAATCGAAGTCCTGCCCGCACGACGGGCCGCGCCACGCCAGCGGCAACACGGCAATGCCCACCGCTGCCAGCAGCAGCACATTGTGCCGATACCACTGCCTGACCCAAACCTGCGCGGTCACGTGCGTCCCCGGCTCCGATCCAGGAGAACTCAGGCCAAATTTCACGGCTCCAGCCGCAGCATATGCGTCGTGTGCGCCGCCACTGCCTGCTGGGAAAACGGCAGCGCAAACGTCGTCCCGCCGTACCAGTACCGCCACTGATCCATGTAGTACGGGCTCAGCGGATCGCCCGACTCGCCGGTGAGAATGTTCTCCGTCGCCCCATCGATGTTGCCCCAGTCGATCGTGAAGCGCTGCGATGGCCCGAAGGTCCGCGCCACCTGTTTCACTGTCGACGTATCGCCTGACTGCGGCTGCTCTCCCGTGCCCGTCCATTTCCTGAGCCACGGGAGCAATCCATACAGCGGGTGCTCGACATCGACCGGATGCGCGTAGCCGTACTTCCACGCCTTCAGGTCGAGCGGCGCACGCGCCTGCTCCAGCCCCTGCCGCACCAGATCGGCGAGAAAATCGTCCCAGGTGGCGTAGCCGGGCGGCAGCCAGCCCGGCGGCTCATTCATCAGGATCTGCTCGCCGGCAAAGAGGCTCTCGCCCCAGTGATACAGCTTCCAGTCATCGCCCAGCCTGGGCTTCAGCAGCATGGGGAAGAAGACGGCCTTGGCCGCCGCGACAATCGCCGCCGGCGCCGAGTCCACCGTAACGGCGCCGTCCCACGAGCGCAGCAGGTTCGCCGCCTCGCGCAGGCGCGCATCCGTTTTGCTGGCATGGTCAATGCCGTAGGCCAGCCGCTGCGCAATCTCCTGGTCCAGAGACGAATAGATGTCGGTCTGCAGCGCGAGCATGTCCTGCTGGGTCAGCTTCTCTTTCGGCTCCAGCCATTTCCAGATCCGCTCGTTGCGGTAAGGATCCGCCCACTCCAGCGTCAGCGGCGTGGGATAGCCCTCCGGCGTCACCCGGGAATTCGCCGTCGCCAGAATGCCGTCCGGCGGATCGAACGCCGTCGGCAACTGGTCAAAAGGAATGAAGCCCTGCCACTCATGCTGGTTGTCGGTGATCGGTACGCCGGACAAACCGCCGGGCCGCAGCGGTATGTCACCAACCGCCTGATAACCGATGTGCCCCTGGTCATCGGCGTAAACCACGTTCTGCGTCGGCGCCCACCAGGTCGCGAGCGCGTTGCGGAAGTCCGTCCAGTTCTCCGCCGTATCCATCGCCAGCAGCGGATATCCCGCCGCCTTCGCGTCGTACACGTCCCACTTCAGCGCCAGCGTCCGCTTCTCGCCGGGGATCAGCGGCGTGATCACCACGCCGTGCCCGGTGCGCTCCACGTCCACGTGCACATCCGCTCCGCCGCGCACGTGAATGGTCTCTGGATCGTGCTCGATCGGGTGCCACGCGCCATCCGGTCCCTCGTATTCATCCTGCGCGTTCACGTGCTCCACGTAGATGTCCTGCGTGTCGCCGTAGAGCGCGGTGAAGCCCCAGGCGATGTGCTCGTTGTGCCCGGCGACGATCAGCGGCAGGCCCGGAATCGTCAACCCCGCGGCGTGAAAGCCCGGCGCCTCGAGATCGGCCTCGTACCAGATGTTGGGAATCTGATGCGGCAGGTGCATGTCGTTCGAGAGCATGGGCTGGCCACTGGCCGTCCGCGAGCCCGCGACCACCCACTCGTTCGAGCCGCTGGCGCAGCCGAGGCAGTTGGCCAGATCGCCGGCGGTCATCTGCAACACCGGCGCCAGATCATCTTGCAAAATCCCCACCTGGCTCGGGTCGAGCGGCGGGTTGGGGATCACCTGGTCGGGCGCGGTGATCGGCGTTTGGTCGCTCACGGGCGGGTGATCGCGCCACGAGCCTGTGGGATAAAGCGCCTGGGCCAGCGTGGGACCCAACCGCGCCGTAATTTTTTCCCGCTCCAGCTTCTCTGGCCAGTGCTCGTCGAGCAGTTGAACCATGCTCAGCACCACCAGCATCGAGTCCACCGGCTGCCACTGCGCGGGGCGATAGAAGAGCACGCGAAACTCGGCGGGCAGGCGATCCTCATGCGTGTTGATGTACGCGTTCACGCCCTTCGCGTAATCCTCGAAGAGCTGCTGCTCCTGAGGAGACAGGCTGGAGGTCAGCCGCTCCGCCGTTTGCCGCATGGCCAGCACGCGCTCCAGGCGGTCGTGCGGCACCAGCTTCGCGCCGAGGATCTCCGCCGTGTCGCCGGCCGCCGTGCGCCGGGCCATATCCATCCCCCACAGGCGATCCTGCGCGGTGACGTAGCCCTGGGCAAAGAGCAGGTCGTTGAGGTTGGCCGCCTGGATGTGCGGCACGCCATGCTCGTCGCGCCGAACCATGACGGACGCGCTCAGGCCCGGGGTCAGGAATGTGCCATCGAGTTCCGGCAGCGAGGCGCGCATCGCGTGTTTCAGCCAGACCCCGGCGCCGACGACTGCACCCGCAACAATCAGCACCAGCAGGAACAGCAGAATCAACACCACTCGCAGCAGCGGATGGCGCCGCTCCTCCTCGTCCACTTCGATCATTCGCCCCAGAGCCATGCGGGTTCATTCTCTCAGAGTGGACGCCTCGGAAACAGCGAAGCCCCAACCGGCCTGCGAACCGATCAGGGCCTAACCTCAATTCCCTGTTCCCTGTCGCCTGTTGCCTATTACCTGCTCTTAGGCTGGGGACGGCTGGCCGGAGGAATGATGCCGTTCATGCGGAGATACTCGACCATTTGCCCGTAGTGGTCCATGGAGTGGGCGCAGGCGAAGGCGGCCGCCGACGCTTTCGTCTCCTTCAACTGCGGCGGGAATCCCGGCACCGAGTCCCACGCGTTCTGCGGCGTGATGGTGCTGACGGCGGCGTGGGCGTAGACATAGGAGTCCTTCAGCGCCTTGACGATGTCGTCTTTGGTCTTCAGTGCCTCGATGGTTTTGGTATCGACCTCGCCGGGAACGCCCCAGCCTTTGAAGAACATATAGTTGGCTTCGGCCAGGTGCTTGACCTGCTGTCCGAAGGTGCGGACGGTTTTGAACTCGCCGTGGGTGGGGGCGAAGTCATACTTATCGGCGGGCATGGCCTCGGCCGCGCTGACGATCTCCATCTGCATCAGGCCCATCAGGGCGTTGAGGGAATCGGCCGGGGCAATGGTTGCCGGAGCGGTTTCCTGGGCCAGCCCGGCAGCCGGCGCCGCCAGAGTCAGACACATACAGCTAAGACACAGACCTGCCATCATCCATGCACGTCGCATACGCTTTCTCCTCGTGGAGCGGCTCCGGATCTCCGCAGAAAGGCCAGCTTCGTTGCCGCGCCC
Source organism: Acidobacteriaceae bacterium (assembly GCA_049579805.1). Classification (GTDB taxonomy): domain Bacteria; phylum Acidobacteriota; class Terriglobia; order Terriglobales; family Acidobacteriaceae; genus Palsa-343. Next base: position 747 of record JBAUOP010000073.1, on the reverse strand, counting down.
GAATCGTATCAGAATCGGACTGGAGCCAGGAAAAAGCATCGCTTTTGATGGGCATCGTTTGGGGAGTGCGTTCATTCCATTGGGGCGCATCGGTAACCTCCTGGGGGCAGACGGGAGCGGGGAGCCTGGAACCGGGAGCGGATCGTCGCAACAGAAAAAATCTTTCCGATGTGCAAGTGTGTGAGAACACAGCAGTTGTCCGATGGGATTGTGCAGGTGTGTGAAAACAAAGTAGTTGCTGAGGGCTCCAACGTTTTTGTGGGAAAGCCAGCGGATCGCGGTGAGCGAACAGGGATCGGATCCGGGCCTGTGGGATCGGCGGCGGCGCGTTCTGGTGTGCTGTTCTCACCCGTGCTCTCTTTCTTACCCAAAGTAAGAAGCCCGCGCGCGGCGGGCTTTCTTCTTTTTTCACTCTATAAGTTCAGTATGGCAGATTGGGACGGATTTACTGCCAGGTTTTGGCGGGAATTTTGGCGTGGAAGTGGTTTTGTATCAGCGATTGTTACTTTCGTCAGGGTCTGAGGGGGCTTGACAGGATTTCCACATTGCGGGGGAAAAGTGCGTACTCGTGGGAGGGTAACGTTACCGGTCGGCTCATCTCTCGACAAAAGCCACACCTCTGTCATCCTGTCGATAAGCCGAAAGGCGTTGTCAAGGACAAAGAGGTGCGCAGAGCTGCGGAGCAGCCGGTGAGAGCCAGGTTGTGGAGACCAGAGCTGTCACGGAATCTCATCCCTCAATCATCTT
>JBAUOP010000072.1:0-2066 GCA_049579805.1 Acidobacteriaceae bacterium | reverse complement strand
CGGCACTTTCAACAGTGTGGTCAACTTCACTTCATCACGTTTAGCTGCTATCGCAGACGTGCCAAGCTAGCTTCGCCCGCCTCGCGAGCCATTTTTGAGACGGCGCTCGAACGGATGCGTCGCAAGTATGATTTCTTGGTTTGCGGATATGTCGTCATGCCGGAGCATGTCCATCTTCTGCTAAGCGAGCCGGAGCGCGGCACCTTGGCCACAGCTTTGCAGGGCATCAAGCAAGCGGTTTCGCGCCGTTTGGGCAGCGGTGAAGATGAAGCCTTCTGGCAGGCCCGCTACTACGATTTCAACGTGTTCAGCGAAGGCAAGAGGATTGAGAAGCTGCGTTACATGCATCGCAATCCGGTGAAGCGCGGGTTGGTACAGCGCCCAGAGGAGTGGGATTGGAGCAGCTTCCGCCATTATCTTTCCGGAGCGGAAGGAAACGTCGAAGTCGAATCCATGTGGACCGCCGCAAAGAGGGAACGTGCCGGCGTTGCGCTCACCGTCAAGGTCAAGGCACCCGCGCGCTTTTCTTTTAGCTGCTATGCCCAGTAGGTTCTATCCAACGTCCTATATTGGATCGCCTCGGCGATGTGCTTGACTTCCAGGTGTTCGGCGCCTTCGAGGTCGGCGACGGTGCGCGAAACTTTCAGGATGCGGTCGTGGGCGCGGGCACTCAAGCCTTGCTGCGTCATCGCGCGTTCGAGCAGGCGCTCGCATTCGGGAGAAAGATCGCAGAAGGTGCGAATCTGCCGCGATCCCATCTGTGCGTTGGCGAAGAACTTTTCTCCCGCCCCACGGAAGCGCTGCAACTGCCGGTCACGCGCCTGCAGCACGCGGTCGCGAATTGCAGCCGAGGGCTCGGCCTGCACTTTCGAGCGCAGCTCCTTGTAGTTCACCGCCGGGACGTCGATGTGAATGTCGATGCGGTCCAGCAGCGGGCCGCTGATCTTCGAGACGTAGCGCTGAATCATCGGCGGAGTGCATTTGCACTCGCGGGCGCGGTCGTTGAAAAAGCCGCAGGGACAAGGGTTCATCGCCGCCGCCAGCATGAAACGCGCGGGAAAGGTCAGCGACATCGAGGCGCGCGCGATGGAAACCGTTCCATCCTCCAATGGCTGCCGCATCACCTCCAGCACATTGCGAGGGAACTCCGGCAGTTCGTCGAGAAACAGCACGCCGTTGTGCGCCAGTGAAACTTCTCCCGGACGCGGCACCGCGCCGCCGCCAATCAATCCTGCGTCGCTGATGGTGTGGTGCGGCGAGCGGAACGGGCGCACGCCTACCAGTCCCGAGCCTCCGTCCAGCACTCCGGCAACGCTGTGAATTTTGGTCGTCTCCAGCGCTTCCTCAAAGGTCAGCGGCGGAAGGATAGTCGGCATTCGCTTGGTAAGCATCGTCTTGCCGCCGCCCGGAGGCCCGATCATCAGAATGTTGTGGCCGCCGGCGCAGGCAACTTCCATGGCGCGCTTGGCCGTGTGCTGGCCGCGCACGTCCTTGAAGTCCACGGGATGATGCTCAACCTGTTCGAGCAGCGCCAGGCTGTCCACCACCAGCGGCTCGGGGCCTTGTCCGGTGTTGATGAGGCGCACTACGTCGAGCAGGCTCTTCATCGGAAAGACCTTCACGCCCTCCACCACGGCGGCCTCGCGCGCATTCTCTTCCGGCACCAGCAGGTTCGGAATCTTGCGCGCACGCGCCGCGACGGCAATCGGCAGCGCACCGCGTACCGGGCGCAGTCCGCCATCGAGCGAGAGTTCGCCGACGATGACGAAATCGCCGAGTTCGCGCTTGTTCAGTCCGCCGTAGGCGCCAAGGATTCCCAAGGCCATCGGCAGATCGAAGCCTGAGCCTTCTTTTTTTAAATCCGCAGGAGCCAGGTTGATGGTGATGTGGGTGGGAGGTATGTCGTAGCCGCAATTTTTCAGGGCGGCGCGAATGCGCTCGCGGCTCTCGCGCACCGCCGTGTCCGGCAGGCCAACGGTGGTGAAGTGGTCCTCGTTCATCTTGACGCCGGAGACATCGACTTCCACGTCGATGAGGTTGGCGTCGATGCCGTACACGGCCGCGCT
>JBAUOP010000071.1:0-1683 GCA_049579805.1 Acidobacteriaceae bacterium | reverse complement strand
TCTGCAATGTGGTGGGCGCGATGATTACCCGCGAGGCGAACGGCACGATCTACACGCACGCCGGGCCGGAGATTGGCGTCGCGTCGACCAAAGCCTTCACCGCACAGCTGGTGGCGCTCTTCCTCTTTGCCGTGCATCTGGCACAGGTGCGGGGCACCATTGGGGAAGTGGAGAGCCGGGCATTGCTGGAGGCGCTCAATCACCTGCCGGCGCAGGTAGAGGAGATTCTGCGTACCTGCGACGATGCCTGCGAGCCTCTGGCGCGCCTCTACTCCAACGCGCGCGACTTTCTCTTTCTGGGGCGGGGCATTCATTATCCGATCGCGCTGGAAGGCGCGCTGAAGCTGAAGGAGATTTCGTATATCCACGCCGAAGGGTACCCGGCGGGTGAGATGAAGCACGGGCCGAATGCGTTGATTGACGAGACGCTGCCGGTCGTCGTTCTGGCGACGAAGGATGAGAGCAATCGCGATTCCGTCCTGCGTTACGAGAAGACGCTCTCCAACATTCAGGAAGTGACCGCGCGGTCGGGCCAGGTAATCGCGGTGGCTACGCGCGGGGACGACCACATCGGCCAGCTGGTGGACCACGTTCTTTTTGTGCCCAGCGCGCCCGAGCTGCTGCTGCCGATCCTCGATGTGATCCCGCTGCAATTGCTGGCGTACCACATCGCCGTCCGCCGCGGGTGCGACGTGGATCAGCCCCGCAACCTGGCCAAATCCGTAACAGTCGAATAGCTAATTGTCAGGATAGAGCAGCGCAGCGCTGCGCTCCTGCTCGAACTGCGCGAGGCCAGGCCGCCAGCCTTCGGCGATCCTGTGCGGATCATCGCCGCCGGCGATGGCGTTGAGCACTTTGAAATTGGCCAGCAGCGTGTTCATCTTGTCCAGGGCGAACTGATCCGGATAGAGACGGTGCAGCGCGGAGGTCAGTTCGATGCCCAGCTCCGGCGTATCGACGACGTTGCGGTCAGTGAGGAGGATTTGCACGCCCTGGCAGAGGTCGCCGCCATACGGGTAGGGCTTCTCGGGGGTGAAGTCCGTGGGGACAAAGCGAACTCCGGGCAACTCACGGTGGTTCAGGAAGTGCGCCAGGGTGGAGGCCTCAATCCACGGAGCGCCCACCAGTTCAAAGGGGGTGTCTGTGCCTCGGCCGACGGAGATGTTCGTCGTCTCGATGAGGCCGAGGGCGGGATAGAGCATCGTCTCTTCCAGGTTGCGGAGGTTCGGCGAAGGATCAACCCAGGGCAGGCTGGTGGAGTCGTACCAGTCACCGCGCTGCCATCCCTGCATGGCGATGACGGTGAGCGGCGCGTTGAGGTGGAGTTGCTCGTTATCGAAGCGGGCCAGCTCGCCCAGCGTCATGCCGTGACGCACGGGAATGTTGACAGAGTTGACGTAGCTCTCTGAGCCGGGATCGGAAATCGGCCCCTGGACGAACGACCCGTTGATGGGATCGGGGCGATCGAGGACCACAATGTCGGTGCCGGTTTTGGCTGCGGCTTCCAGGAAATACCGCGTGACGGCCTCGTAGGTGTAGAAGCGGACGCCGGCGTCCTGCAGGTCGATGACAACGGCATCGAGCTTGCGCAGCGACTCCAGCGATGGGCGGCGATCGCTGTCCTTCGCGCCGTAGAGGCTGATCACCGGGAGGCCGGTAGCGGTATCTGTCGAGTTGGGAATG
>JBAUOP010000070.1:0-12332 GCA_049579805.1 Acidobacteriaceae bacterium | reverse complement strand
AGCATAATCTTCAGCTTCGGATTCCGCTTCATCGCAACGGAGAGATCCGGCATCACGTTCACGCTCGCGGCCCAGCCGCGTCCGCCCGGTGGCCTGTGCTGCAGATCCCAGTGGAAATCCGGACCGTACGCGCTCGGCTTATACGTCATGCCGTCGCCATAGTGCAGCACGTCCCGCGTATAGTAGTTCACCGCCGCGTCGTACGGCGCCGACGTCGCGCTGCCGAACGGATCGTACTCTGTCTCCTCGCTCAGCGGATCGAGATCCGGACCCTCATACCGCGTGTCCAGCCTTCCCGTAGTGATGTTCTCCTCGGTCTGCAGCTCCTTTGAGAATTCGCCGCCGCTCACCCGGAGATTCGCCTTGTACCAGTACGCCGCCGGCACGCCCGTGTAGCTCTCCAGCTTCGCCGCGATCGCATGCTTCTGCGCGTCCGGCAAATCCGCGCCCTGCAGCAGTGCCGACGCGAACTCACCCAGGCTGAACTGCTCCACCTCTTTCAGGAACGGCTCCAGTTCCGCCGGCTGATTCGGCACATGATGGTGGTACCACGCCGTCGCCGCCATCGATGGCAGCGCCAGGAAATATCCGTTGTCCGTCCCCGGATTCCCCTGCGGCCCGTCCGCGCTGTCGTCGAAATTCAAAATCTGCGACAGGAATACCGACCCATTCACATCGATCCCGCTCTGCTGCAGGTCATAGGTCAGTACCGCCGTGCGCGTCGTCCCGTAGCTCTCGCCAAAAAGAAACTTCGGATTGTTCCAAAGATCGTACTTCGTCACGAATCGGTGAATGAACCGGCTGAACGCATGCCCATCCGGATCCGTCCCGAAGAACGCCTTCCCCGCATCCTTGCCCAGCACCCGCGAAAAGCCCGTGCCCGGCGCGTCGATGAACACCAGGTCGCTCACGTCGAGCAAACTGTACTGGTTCGGCACAATCGAGTACGGCGCGCCCTCCTGATGCTCCACATTCGGCAGCACCACCCTCATCGGCCCAAACGCCCCCATGTGCAGATACATCGTCGAGCTGCCCGGTCCGCCGTTATAGAGGAACGTAATCGGCCGCGAGCCCTTCGGGGCGTCGCTCTTGAAGTACGCCACGTAGTACATCCGCGCAATCGCCGGCTGCTCGTCGATCTTCGCCGGCAAATCGATGTCCGACCCCGGCAGATACTTCCCGTCCATCCCGATCATCGCGTCCTGCGCGTCGCTCGACCCCACGGTCAGCATCCCGGCGATCGCCTTGTACTGGATCGTCTTCCCGTCCACCGTCACCGACCCTTCCGTGGTCGAATCCGGCGGCATCGCGCCCGGCCCCTTCGCGGCGGCCTCGTTGGTTGCGTGATCGGGCCCCATCATGCCCATCATGTCCTGTTTGTTCTGCGCCAGGACCATCGGCACAACCAGTAGCGCAGCAAGGGTGCAACAGCCTATCTGTCGAATCATTCTTTCCGTAGCCTCCTGAGGTCTTGCGGAGATGCGGAGAAAGTATACCGGGACGAGCACAGTTCGCGAGCCGCCGCGCACCGGCCGCGCGAATTTCAATGCGGGCTCAAAACCTCAGAGTTGTCATCCCGTGCGGAGCGCTTCAGGGGCCCCGTCGCTTGCGCGATGGGGTCAGCGGAGCGAGGAACCTGCTTTTTTACCTCCCCATCCCCGCATGCTACTGCCGCTGGCCGCTTTCACGGAATCGCCAGAACGAAAACCCCAGCCGCCTGGTCGCCGGATTCTGGATCGGACTCACCACCGCCAGATCGCCATCGCGCAGCATCGCAACGGACAGGTATTCGCCCGCCGTGTCTCGCACCGGCGACGGGCTCTCATCACTCACCGTCCAGCTGTCCGTTCGCAGTCCGGACACCTCCGCGACCTGCGGCTGAGCTTTGCCCCGTCCCACATGAATGCGCGCTAAATGCCACTGCAGAGCCTCGCCTGCGCCCGAAAACCACGTGGCCGCCAACTCCCCCCGTCCCTCTGCCGTCAGGTACGGGAAATACGACACCGCATCAATTCGTGCGATGCGCCACTGGCGCCACGTCCGCCCCGCGTCCGACGACTGCGCCAGCCACACGCCCTCGAAGTTCGTCCACAACGAGTAAAGCTGGCCCTCCGCATCCCACGCGACCGGCTCGACCCATCGCGGAATCGACCCCTCGGTACCGCTCGGCGACCAGTCCCGGTACCCCGGAGGCGTCCGCTTCTCCCACGTCGTCCCGCCGTCCGTGCTCACCATGATAAAGTCGGCACGGCCATCGTATTTCGAACCTCCCGCAAAGCTCGGCGTGACGCGCACCGCTACCTCCCCATGCGGCCCCACAGCAAGATCGCTCGATTCCCCGGCGGGATACACAACCTGGGGCGCGCTCCACGTCTTCCCCTCATCCCGGCTCAGGACGTGGTGGACTCCGTTGCCGTCGCTCCAGATCACGTGCGCGGTGCCATCCGGCGCCACCGCAACCCACGGCCGGTCCGGGAAATATCCCCGAGTCAGCGTGGTCCAGCGCCAGCTCACACCGCGATCGCGGCTAACACCCGCGATAACGTGGACTCCCTGACCCGCTTTGGGATCGTACTCCAGCTCCACCAGGTACACCGCGCCATCCCGGGCCACGGCCAGGCTGACATCGGAGTTCCCGGTGATTCCGGCGTTGACGATATTCGTACAGGTCCAGGTCGCGCCGCGATCGGTGCTCTTCCACAGTCGCGGTACCTGCTGAGGCTGCCCGTCCGCCAGCTTGCCGAAGCCGCTCACGTACAGCGTGCCGTCAGGACCTTCAGCGAGGCTCGGTTCTTTGGCGGAATCGCCGGCGGTCTCCACATGCTGAACCAGGACGACCCCATGGGCTGGACGCGCCGTTGCCGAGGATTGCGATGCGGCCTTCCCAGCCGCCATGACACAGAGGCACAGCGCGGCTGCGGTCCACCGATCGAAACGACACACGCCTTGCCCTCTTTCCCGCTGGGTCAAATCCCTGCCGCAATCACGGCTCACTGCATCGCAACGCCTGGCTCGAACGGCAAATCCCGCGCAAGCCGCCCTACTGGTGTGCCTCCGAAGTGTACGGCCCCGGCATCGACTTCACCGATGTCTCCGCCGCCTCCGCCGGTGCCGCCTGCTCGGTCCGCTTCGAGTAAATCCGGAAGTTGACCGCCAGATCGATCACCGACATCACCGCCTTGCCATCCTTCACCGCCGGCGTGAACTTCGCGTTTTCGATCGCCGCCACCGCGTTCTCGTCCAGGCCAAACCCGATCGGCCGATACACCGCCACCGCCGCCGGCCTCCCGTCCGCTCCCAGAATCACCATGTAGCTGGCCACGCCCGCCACGTCCGCCTTCTGCGCGTAATCATTCGAACCCGGTGTCACATGCGCCACCAGATGCGGCCCGTTTACCCCCGGCCCCGGCCGCACGATCTTCGCATCCGTCGGCTCCAGCATCTTGTGGCTGTTCTGCGCCTGGAAAAAGTACTGCCAGTAGTCCGGCATCTCCGCGATCATCTTCGCGTCCAGCTCCGGCGCAAAAATCCTGTTCAGCGCCGCCCGCAAATGTTCCGCCGATTCCCCCGGCGAAAACGTCTCTCCCGGCGCCAGCGTCGGCTTCTCCGCCGTCTCCGCCGCCTCATCGCCCCCAGACTTCTGCTGCTCTCTGCCTTTCTTGCCGCCCTTTTCCTTCTTCGGCTTCACCACCACCTGCCGGTCGATCTCGATCACCAGGTGCTTCTTCTTCGGCGTGATCTGAATCCGGTCGAACGACGTCGCCTGCTCCGCCCAGCTCCCCTCATCCTCAAAATGAATGCCGTACCGAACCCCCTCCAGCTCCACCTTCTTCGCCGTGATCTTCACGTGATCCAGCACCACCGCGCACAGCGTCCACGACCCCTTCTTCGACTGCCCCACCAGATCGCCCTTCATATTGAAGTGCAGGTTCTCGTCCAGGTACAGTCCCCGCAGATACAACGGCCGCCCCAGCAGTCTCTGCCGCAGTTCGGCCTCGGTAATCGGTGCCGCCTCCGGCGAGGGCGCCGCTTTCGCCCGGGAGGAGGGCGGAGTCTGGGCAGGGGTTGTCGGTGGGCTGGCTTGCGGGTAGCTGAGGGACAGGCTGACAAAAGGCAGGACGAGAGCGGCAAACCAGGCAGGCTTCATGACACGTTTCCAGGCTCGTTCGGAGATGCTTTGTCCATATCAGAGTTCAGGACACTCGAGCACTCCCCCGCGCGGGGCGAGGAGTTCCATCAGTAACCCTGGGACTTGCCGCCACCATACCATTTCCCGCCCCGCCGGCCTGTGAATTCCCTCCTCCCTCCCGTTTGCCGGCCCCAAAACAGAAAACCCGGCCGCCCTCGTCAGGCCAGCCGGATTTCCGATTTCCGTCCCCAGTCTTCCACAGGCTTCCGGCTGGAAAAACCCAGGTTAAAACTCCGTGTTCTCTGTGTCCTCTGTGGTGAAAGGACTCGTGCCCGCCTGCTGTGGAAAAACGGAGGTTAACTACCCTGAGTCCTTCACCCATTACTTGAAGATTGTCTTGAATATCAATTTAGACAATGATGCTATCGGCTACCCTGTACCCTGTACCCTGTACCCTGCTTCAAGGCGCCCCGCACGGCGTCGTCAGCAAATCGCACAAATCCCCCGACTGCTGTTCCCGCGCCTGCTGGTCCGCCGCTGGCAACAGCCCCAGGTTCCAGTTCCACTGGATGAACCGCAGGATCGACACGTAATCCATCTGCTGGTGCGAGATGTACCCAGTTTTGGCGTAGGGCGAGATCACGATCACCGGTACCCGCGCCCCCAGCCCAAACGAGTTCGGCAGCTGCGGCGGCGACACGTGGTCGTACCAACCCCCGCTCTCGTCGTAGAGCATAACGATCGCCGTGCTCGACCAGTACGAGGAGTTCTTCACTTGCTGGATGAACTCATCGGCCCACTCGATCCCGTCGGCCATGTGCCCCGACCCCGGATGCTCGCTCACCCCTGGCGCTGGCGTCACGAACGACACCGACGGCAGGGTCCCGTTCGTCAGCTCCGCTTCAAAGCTGGCCAGACTCACGTCCGCCAGATTCGGCCCGTAGTTCGTGCTCGTGAAGTACTGGAACGGGTTCTCCTGCGGCACATAATTGACGCAGGTCCCGTCTACCGACGTCGCATAGTTCGTCTGATACCACGTCCATGACACGCCGGCCGTGGTCATCTGGTTGCCCACGTTGGTTTCCGTCAGCGGCACCGCTATTGTCCCCCCGCCTTCAGCCAGCTGCTGCGCATTGCAATTGTCGTTGTACGGGAGGCTCCCCGCCGTGCGCGCGTCGTGCGTGGTCGCGGCCGTCATATACAGCATCTGCCCTGGCTCGCTGTAGAGCGTCGACGAAAAGAAATTGTCCGCCAGCGCATACTGGTCCGCGTACCCCCAGACGGTGTCGATCCCCCACGTTGTTCCGTCGCTGGCCGTCCCTGACACAGTGTTGTCGTAGTAGTCCATCGAGATGTCGCCGTTGGTAGAGGCGTACTTGTCCATCTTCCCGTTGTCCCACGCTGCGGTGTAGGTCGCGATGTTGTGGTTGATATCCGGGGCGTCCAGCTGCGTCATCAGCTCCGGCGTCACCGTATTCCCCGCCGCGTCGACCTGTGTGTAGCTGGGCAAACTTGGATTCAGCCCGTTCGCCCCCGGAAACGTCCCGAACATGTTATCGAAGGAGTGGTTTTGCAGAATCAGCACGATCAGATGCGTGATCGGCGACTGCACCGCGCCCACCGCCCCAACGCTCACCGTCGCCGTAGCGGTCGCGGTTCCCCCCGCACCGGTCGCCGTGATCGTGTAGGTCGTCGTGCTCGTCGGGCTCACCGTCACCGACCCGTTCACTGCCAGCACCCCCGTCCCCACGGCCGGACTGATGCTCACACTAGTCGCATTCGTGCTCGTCCACGTCAGCGTTGAGGAGCCGCCGGTGGTAATCGTCGTGGGATTCGCCGCCAGCGTCACGGTCGGCGCAACCGGCGCGGCTGTCAACGTCACCGTGGCCGTCGCCGTCGCCGTGCCCCCGGATCCCGTTGCCGTGATCGTGTAAGTCGTCGTGCTCGTCGGGCTCACCGTCGCCGACCCGCTCAGCGCCAGAGTCCCAGTGCCCACGGCCGGGCTGATGCTCACGCTCGTCGCATTCGCGCTCGTCCACGCCAGCGTGGCGCTACCCCCGCTCGCGATGCTCGTCGGGCTCGCCGTCAGCGTCACCGTCGGTTGGGTCGAGCTTGCCGCGGTCACCGTCACCGTCGCCGTGCCCGTCGCACTGCCCGACGTTCCCGCCGCCGTCGCGGTATACGTGGTCGTGCTCGTCGGCGAAACCGTCTGGCTTCCCCCGCTCGATGTCAGCGTGTAACGGCTCCCGTCGCTCCCGGTAACCGTCACGCCCTCCGCATTGGTGGCAACCACGGTCAGCGTAGCCGAGTTTCCCGCCGCAATCGTGCTCGGGCTCGCTGCGATGCTGACGCTGGGCGGCGGCTCGGACTGGCCGACTTCGGTCCCGGCCGTTGATCCGCACCCGGCAACCAGAAACAGGACAGCAAAACCAGGGACTAACCAAGTCCAGCAGGGTTTCCGAAAGACTAAACCTGCCTCAGCTTGCAACGTTCGGCTCCACCTTCCCTGAGCGGCAGACAATTAATTCAAAATTGACTAAGACGCAATGAACGCATCCCTTAGTTGCCTGCTCCCTGCATCTATTCGGGCCTCGCTGACACCGGAATAAGGGACAGAAAGAACGCCAACTTGCGTCACAGGGATCTATAAGCAAAAGCCTCTGTCGTTTGCGCCGTCATGAGGCGCACCATCAAGCTACCCCCATGCCCCGGCTCAGCCCGCAGTTCGACCATAAGCCCGCGCGGGTGAAAGAGCGTCTGCTCCTCGAGTCGATCTGCGTCCGTTGCGGCCAATCCAAAATCGTCTCCGCTGCCGACGGAACCCTCGCGGAATGGGAAGACGGTCACCAATGCGCGAGCCGCAAGCCACCCTTAAAGAACCCGCCGCCTCAGTTCCCGCCCAGCCTCCGCCGCTGGGGAAGCGGATAGCCGGCTCCGTCCGCTACACTTGTCCCGCGTTCTTACTCTGTGCCCAGGAGATCGCCCCTCCATGCCCGACGCCCTGCGCCTGCAAATCGGTCCGCTCAGGAAAACCGAAGTGGACGAAGCTCACCGCATCATGAACCTCGCCTTCGGCACCTTCCTCGGCCTGCCCGACCCCATGGCCTTCATGGGGGACCGCAAATTCATCCTGCCTCGCTCGCGCGCCCGCAACACAAAGCTCATCGCCGCTCGCCACAACGGCCGCCTCATTGGGTTCAACGTGCTCACCCGCTGGGGTTCCTTCGGCTACTTCGGCCCGCTCGTCGTGCTCCCGGAGTTCTGGGACAAAGGCGTCGCCCAGCGCCTGCTCGAGGTCACCACCCGGACCTTCGACGCCTGGGGCGTGCGCCACTCCGGCCTCTTCACCTTCGCCCACAGCGCCAAACACGTCGGCCTCTACATGAAAGCCGGCTACTGGCCGCGCAATCTCACCGCGCTCCTCTCCCGCAAATTCGACGGGCCTGCCGAGACACCCAACGCCGAAACACCCTCCGCCGCCGCGCCCACCCTGCTCTCCTCCTTGCCCCGCACCGAACGCCAGAAAGCAATCGCCGCCTGCCGCCGTCTCACGAATGCCCTCGATCGCGGACTCGACCTCACCGCTGAAATCGAATCCCTCCTCCGTCAGCGCACCGGCGACGTCATCCTCGTCCAGAACCGCAGGACTCTCGACGCCTTCGCCCTCTGCGCCACCGGCCCCGGCTCCGAAGGCGGCGAAAAAGCCGGCTATCTCAAATTTGCAGCCGCTCGTCCCGGCCCCGGAGCCGGCTCCCGCTTCGACCGTCTCCTCGCCGCCTGCGATGCCTTCGCCCGCCCGCGCGGCCTCACCCTCGAAGCCGGCTGCAACCTCGCCCGCGAGGACGCCTTCCGCCGCATGCGCGCGCACGGCTACCGCCCCATGACCCAGGGCATCGCTATGCACCGGCCCAACGTCCCCGGCTTCAATCGCGAAGACGCCTATGTAATCGACGACTGGCGCTAAGCAGTGTCGACAGATAGCAACCGCAAAAATGACGGATTTTAAGAGAGATCAGTCATCCTGAGCGAGCCTTCCGAATTGTTGCGCGCTTTTGGCGCAACAGCATTTCAGGCGCGAGTCGAACGGACCTGCATTTCTCATTCGGTTGCTGAGTCGCCCTGAAAAAACACCATTCGCCGGAACGCAAGGCTTTCCTATATGTCGCTACGCGCTAGCCGGTCCGCCTCCCGGCTCCCAGCTCCCAACTCCCGGCTCCCGCCCGCTCACTGCGGATTCGCAGGCGCCACCGGCGGCTGCGGCGGTGCAGCGCTCTGGCTCAGCACTTCCACATCGAAGATCAGCTCCGCCTTCGGAGGAATCACCGGCAGCCGCCCCCGCTCCCCGTATGCCAGTTGGTAGGGAATGAACAGCCGCCGCGTGCCTCCGATGCGCATCCCCTCAAACCCCGTGTCCCAGCCCGGAATCACGCGATGCGCGCCGTACGGAAACGTAAAGGGCTGGCCGTGATCGTACGACGAGTCGAACTTCGTCCCGTCGGTCAGATAACCGGTGTACTGCACCGTCGTCCACTGGCCACTCTCCACCGGCGCGCCCGTTCCAACCTTCAGATCCAGGTAGGTCAGCGCGTATTCCACTTTGGGACAGCCCAGCCCCGCCGGCGGTGGCGGAATCTTCGGCGAAAGCTCCGGCTCCGCTACCGCGCAGTGGACCACCGGCGCTGCCGGACGATGAGGAGGCGGCGGAGGAGCCTTGGGAGCCATTTGCCCTGCCGCTGGCCAGCCCGCCAGCGCGGCCGCAGCAAAAAGTGAAATGAAATAAAACCGTGGGTTCGTCATTGCTCCCAGTGTATGCAATCGCACCCCGCGACCAGCGCTCTCTCGCGGGAGTAGAATCCCCGCCACGCCCCAGGGAGGGGCTGCACCATGCGCATGATGCTGCACGTAGTGATGCCCGTCGAAACCGCCAACGCGGCGATTCGCTCCGGCCAGTTCGCACCCTTTATTCAGAAGACGCTCGGTGATCTCAAACCCGAAGCCGTCTACTTTACCGAGGATCATGGCACTCGCAGCGGTTACATTTTCTTCGATATGAAGGATGCCTCGCAGCTGCCTGCCATCGCCGAACCCTGGTTCCTCGCATTGAAGGCCAGGCTGACCGTCAAACCCGCTATGACTGCGCAGGATTTCGCGGGAGCCGCCGGCGCCGGAATCGAAGCCGCAGCCAAAGCCCATCCCAAGACCTTCGGGTCGTAACGCCCTTCGGTTCCTGACCCTCAGGCCCCTCCCCCAATTTTCTACAGCTCTTTCAGCTCAGCTCTTCGAAGATGTGCCCCATCTTCTCCTGCTTCACCCGCAGATACTGCTCGAAGCTGTCCTGCGCCGGCACCTGGGCCGACACCCGCTCCGCGACCCGCACCCCCGCATTCTCCAGAGCCGCCACTTTGTCGGGATTGTTCGTCATCAGCCGCACCGACTGCACACCCAGCTGCCGCAGAATCTCCGCCGGCAGCTCGAACTCCCGGCAGTCCGCGCGAAAGCCGAGCTTCAGATTGGCCTCCACCGTATCCAGTCCCTGATCCTGCAGCTCGTACGCGCGCAGCTTCGCCATCAGCCCGATGCCGCGCCCTTCCTGCTGCTCATAAATCAGAATCCCCGCTCCCGCTTCGGCAATCTTGCTCAGCGCCAGCTCCAGCTGCAGCCGGCAATCGCAGCGCAGCGAGTGAAACACATCGCCCGTCAAACACTGCGAGTGGATCCGCACCAGCGGCGGCTCGCCATGAACATCGCCCATCACCAGCGCAACCGCCTCTTCCTTCTCCGCGGACTGGCCGCACGGCCCAACCTGCGGCTCCGCATACACGCCCTCGAAGCCCAAAATCCGGAAATGTCCCCACCGCGTAGGGAAATCCGCATCCGCAACCTTCCGCACTGAGGCAATCGCCATACCAGGATTATAGAAGCCGCCCACTCCCACCTCCCGCCTCCCAGCCCCCAGCTCCCAGCTTGCCCTGTAACCTGTAACCCGTAACCTGTAACCTGTCTTGGTGCTCGAACCGCACATCATCCTCATCACCCTGATCATCAAGCTGGGTGTGGCGGCAGCTGTCTCCTCGGCGCTGACCCGCTCGCGTGTCTTTCAGAGCCTGCTCTTTCGCGACGACCGCACTCTCCCCCAGACCCTCGCCCTGCTCGCCTTCATCTGCATTCCCCTCGGCCTCGGCGTCTGGGTGCGCGTCACCGTTCCCAACTTCTACGCCGCCGACATCTCCTTCGAAACCACCATCCTCATCGGCATTCTCGTCGGACCCGGCGCCGCTCTCATCGGCGCTTCCGTTCTCTCGCTGCCCGCCGTCCTCCACCGTGAGTTCTTCTCTCTGCCCTTCCTCGTCACTGTCGCCATCACCGCCGGCATCTACGGCCGCTTCGTCGAGAAAGAAGAGGTCTGGTCCTTTTCCCCCTTCGTCGACCTCAGCCTCTACCGCTGGGTCCGCCGCACCCTGCTCCGCCCGCGCATCGACCGCCAGATCCTCCTGCTCCTCCTCATTGTTGCCATGGAGGTCCTGCGCGAGTGGATCCATCGCATCTATCCCGCGCGCCTCTTCGCCCTCGTCTCCGACAGCTGGGCCGTTCGCCTCGCCATCTGGGCCACCGCCGCCATGGTCGTCGGCATACCCCTCAAAATCTGGAACGCCGTCCGCATTGAGCAGTCCCTCGAAGAGCAGAAGCGTCTTCTCCTCGAAGCCCGCCTCGACGCCCTCCAGCGTCAGATCAATCCCCACTTCCTCTTCAACACCCTCAACTCCATCGCCTCGCTGGTGCGCTTCCGCCCCGAGCAGGCCCGCGAGCTCATCGTCAAGCTGGCCAACATCCTCCGCAAAATGCTCAACGACCACGACGCCTTCGTTCCCTTCAGCGACGAGCTGGCCACCACTGAGGACTACCTCAGCATCGAAGTCGCCCGCTTCGGCGCCGAAAAGCTGAAGGTCGTCAAGGAAATCGATCCCGATACCCGCGAGATTCCCGTGCCCAGCATGCTCCTCCAGCCCCTCGTCGAAAACAGCATCAAGCATGGACTCGAGCCGCGCATTGCCGGCGGCACCGTCACCCTCCGCAGCCGCCTCGAACGCGACCGCCTCATCATCGAAGTCGAGGACGACGGCGTCGGCATCGCTCCCGGACGCGCCCACACCAGCGGCGTCCTCCAGGGCACCGGCATTGGCATGAAAAACGTGCGCGAACGGTTACAAGTTCTCTACGGAGACGCCGCCCTCTTCGACGTCCACAGCCGTCCCGGCCGCGGAACCCGCGTGACGATCGCCTTCCCCGCCCACGCCCACGACACCGAACACCCCGCCGCCGCCCGCTTCTCCGGCCCGTTTTGAAACAGAGCAAAATGTCATCCCGACCGAAGCGCCCGCGAAACTTCCGCATTCGGGGAAGCGATGCCGGGGCAGCCATCTTTTGCGATTAGATCGGCTCTCCGGGACATGCGCAACCTCATCCCATTGCAGACGTTGTTCTTTGCCATTTACTATAAAGCGCCGGTTCAGAAAGCTGCCCGCCGCCCTTTCTGTATCGGGACATCTTGGGTGTCGCATGGCTAGGAAAAGCACGACCACATCTGTACGACCTCGAACTCTCACCGGCTTCATAGGAGAGTTTGCGCGATACGCGTCCAGATCTAGCTACTTGAAATGCTATCGCGGCCAGCGGGACTCCTCTTGGCCAAACGTAGCTGGTATATTCCGGCCTGATCTCAGAGAGCTTCTAAGAAATGAGAAAAGGGCAGTTCGGGATCTGATCTCAGTTCATCCTAATGAGTTTGTACCCGACGAAACCATGTTTGACCAACTCGTCCGGATGCAGCATTTCGGACTACCGACTCGATTGCTGGACGTTTCGTTGAATGCACTGGTCGCGCTTTATTTTGCAACCGACCCGGGCCCTGACAGTGGCAAATCGAGTGACGGCAGAGTGACAGCTTTCGCAATTCCGCCGGCACGCGAGAAGTATTTTGACAGCGATTCAGTAAGCTGCCTTGCCAATTTGGCCAATATGACTTATGAGGAGAAGGCCGAGATTTATCAATTGAGGGAGTCGCTAAAAGGAGATATATGTAGTGCACCCTGCTGATTTAGACAGGTTGGGCCAGGTTTGAAGTAAGTGTTGTGGCGTGGAACGCAGCGCGGGATTCGTGCGGTGTTCGGCCGTGGAGTCCGCGATGCGGACGGTCGTGATTATA
>JBAUOP010000069.1:0-47065 GCA_049579805.1 Acidobacteriaceae bacterium | reverse complement strand
GAAATAGATCCGACAGAAGCCTCGCCAAAAGCGAGGCTTCTTCCGTTATGGAGGTTTTCCCGGTGCCCACCCCCTGCCGCTTCACCCTCGACAATGGCCAGCCCTGCGGCAATCATGCCCTGCGCCTCTCCCACTTCTGCCGACACCACTCCTCGGAAGCCCTCCGCCGCCGCGGCCCCAAAACCCGGCCCCTCCCCCCGGACGATCCCGCCGAACGCGCCCAACGGACCCTCTCCTGGCGCCGACTCCACGAGTGGATTCCCGCCGCCGAATCCGAAGAAGCCCTCGCCGAGGTCAGCGGCGATCTCATGACCGCCCTCGGCGACCGCCGCATCTCCCACCGCTCCGCCGGACGCCTCTTCGAAGCCATCGAGGACCGCCGCCGCCTCCTCGAAGCCCAGGAACTCGCCCAAAGCCTCCTCGAAACCGCCGACTCCATCCAGGCCAGCCTCCTCCGGAGTACAGGAGCCCCCTCGCAACAGCTGGCAAATGACACACTTGCATTAAGGAGGTCCTTCCTGGAATGGACAACCCACTCAAAACAAAGCAATTAGCACAAGCTAAGCGGAGATTTTCTTCCCTCCCGGTCCGCCGTGCCCTACTCAGTGCTTGGCGAACATCGCCTCCACATCCTTGCTGAAGGCGATGCGGCTGCTCTCCCGGGTGTAGAACATGTGGCCGCCGGGGAACTCATGGACCGACACGCGCGTCGGGTCGCCCATGACCGGCATCTGGTTGACGGTGAGGACCGATCCCATGAAGGGGCACGACAGGTCGTTCCATCCGTGCGCGATGAAGACGCGGAGTTTGGGATCGGCGGCGACAGCGTCACGCAGCTGCGTGACCGATCCTTCGCGCAGCGCGGCGTCGTGGCTCCAGTCGCGATTGACCGCATAGGAGAGCGTGTTGTAGCGGGCGTCCACTTTCCATCCCACGACCTGGGTGACGAAGTTGACCATGGCGGTTGTGGTGGGCGCGATCATGCTGGCGAGCAGCGGATCGTTGGCTTCCTGCTCAGGCGACCACGGAAAGGGATCGTACATGGTCACGTTGGAGTCGTAGACGGAGCCGAGCTTGCCCTGTTCGCGGTGGACTTCGCGGAGATAGGCGCCGGTTTCGAGGCGTCCGCCAGACTCCTTGACGAAGGTGGGATCGAGGCCGGTCATCTCGGTGACCTTCTGGATCATGGCGTTCTGAAGCGCCGGGTCGGAGTTGCCCTTGATGAGCGCGGTAGCGTAATCGCCGAGGTCGTAGTCGATGACGGACTTCATCGCCTCCGGCGTGAGCTTGCCCTGGCGCTCGAGGTTGGCGGCGGTGATGGAGGGCAGCGTGACCATCCACGGAAGCGGGGAGAGATCGCCGTTACGCTCGATGGTGGGGTTGAGATAGGGCGAGACAAGTACGACGCCGTTCATGCCAACGCCGAGCTGCGACTGCAGGTAGTAAGTGATGCGGGGTCCGCGGAATCCGCCGTAGCTTTCGCCGACGAGGTACTTGCGGGACTCGAGGCGGCCGTTTTTCACGAGCCAGTCATAGACAGCGCGCGAGAGGTACTCGATGTCGGGGACAGT
This sequence comes from Acidobacteriaceae bacterium, assembly GCA_049579805.1. Taxonomy (GTDB): domain Bacteria; phylum Acidobacteriota; class Terriglobia; order Terriglobales; family Acidobacteriaceae; genus Palsa-343. The sequence continues at coordinate 45,494 of JBAUOP010000069.1, read as the reverse complement.
GGTGTAGAAGAGCTTTTTGGTTTCGTCGGGTGAGACGAGAGAGCGGCTGAAGCCGGTGCCGATGGGATCGATGAACACGAGGTCGGAGAAACCGAGCCAGGTTCCCTGGTTGTCGCTGAGGGCGGGCGGATCGGAGGCGCTGTCGCCCTGGTTGCCGACGTTGTCGAGATGCTTGGGGCCGATGGCGCCGAAGTTGAGGAAGACGGAAGACGCGCCGGGTCCGCCGTTGAAGGCGAAGGTGACGGGGCGGTCGGGCTGGTCGACGGTGTAGGCGGTGTAGACGACGTCGCCAGCGGCCTTGCCATCCGAATCGCGCGCGATCAGCGTACCTACGGTGACGGTGTAGGTGAGCTTTTTGCCGTCGAGCATGATGCTCTGCTGCACGTGCGCGTCAGGAGGCAGCGGCGGGAGCTTGTTGGCGTCGGGAACTTTTTCCTCGGTCTGCGCGTTCTTCTCGGTACCGGATTTGGCGGCGGTCGAGCGGTCGTGGTCAGCCTGAGCGGCGGCAGGGAAGCAGGGAACGGCGACAAAACAGAGGAGCGCGAGAAGGGCGGCTGGGCGCCAGGAAGCGCCAGGGAGGCTGGATATCTGCATGCAAATACATTACATCGGCGGAAGGTCGAAACTGAATTCGCTGCGGCGCATCTATTTCTACAGGCGGGGGTTTGGAAACAGAGAGACTCGCCGGGGGCTCTGTGGGTGATCGATATCACATCGGGGATTCTGGGGATTTGCGACGATTCGATCATCGTCCCGGGAAGTGATGGGAAAAGGAGCTGGAGAATGCAGACGCCCATGGATTCGGTATTTGATGGGATGGGATTCGACGAGTATGGCCACTGGCACAAAGGGTCGCTGATGGACTACTGGCGCTGGGGTTTTTCCGACCTGGCCGACGAGGCGATGCAGAGCACGGTGGTGGACCTCCTGGCCAAGGTGTGGCTGGGCGTGGGTCCGGGGTTCATGACGCCGGAGGAGCTGCGGATTCTGGCGGTGAGCGGACCGGTGGCCGAGGAGCTGCGGCCGTCGCTGGAATCGGGAATCGTGTACGACGCGTAGTTAGTCCGGGTTGGCGGGCAGGGCTTAGGGTGCGAGGCCGAGACCGACAAGGTTGGCCGCCGCAATGATGATTAGCATGCCTGCCCAGAGCCAGCGCACGGGACGCGCACCGGCGCCTTTCCACTCGCCGAGAGCGAGGCCAACCAGGCCGCCAAAGAGCACGTACAGGCTCATGTGGAGCATCCAGTTCACGAAGAAAAGGTGGCTGGGAATATTGGCGGCTCCCCACGCGTAGAAGAAAAACTGAAAGTACCAGAGGATTCCGCCCGAGGCGGCCATGCTGCCGTTGATAAGCAGAATGCGGCCGGGCTGCGACAGATCGCGGCGGAGGGAGAGGTCGCGTTTGAATCCCAAACGCGTGAAGCAGTACGCGAAGTTGATGAGCGCGCCGCCGCCCATGATGACGACGTAGCTGGGCAGCGCGGCGTAGAGGGGTTTGACTCCGGCGGCGATGGCGGCCGCAGACATGGGGCGAGCCGCGTCGATGGCGAAGGACATTCCGGAGGAGAAGATGCCGCAGAGAACAGCGAGGATGAGGCCTTTGGAGAGGTTGAACTCCTGAGCGGCGAGGCCGAGGACTCTTTCCTTGCGGTGTCCGGCATACGAGACGATGGCGATGCCGAGGAGCGCGGTGAGGATTCCCGCGAGCGTGTAGAGGCCGCCTTTGCTGGTGAAGAGGACCAGAAACTGGCCGTGCAGCAGCGGCGGAACGAGGGTGCCGACGACCAGCGTGACGCCGATAGCGACGCCGATGCCGAGCGACATGCCGAGATAGCGCATGGTGAGGCCGTAATTCACATTGCCGATGCCCCACATGCAGCCGAAGAGGAAGACTCGGGTGAGGACGGAAGCTGGCGTGGCGGCGTAGAAGCCGCGGAAGTCCGGCAAAAGGATGAGGCTGACGATGATGGGGAGCAGGACCCAGGAGAAGACTCCGGCGACGGCCCAGGTGGTTTCCCAGCACCACTTCTTTACCTTCTCGATGGGGGCGTAGAACGAGGCGGCCGCCGCCGCGCCGATCATGTGCCACCCGATGCCGGCGAGGATGGAACCCATGCTTGCTCCGGTGAACTGGGGATTCTGAAATGCGATGACGGTTCTGTGACTTGAAGCTGGCCCATTGTAAGGGGCAGGGCTGCCGGCGAGGAACGGGCGTGACAAAATAAGAGAGACCTATGGAACCCTTGAGCATTCCTTCCGCAGAGACCTCCAGAGAAACCGCCGCTGAGACGACCCCAGAGGCCACCGAATCGTTTGGCGAGCTGCTCGCCGAATTCGAGCACAGCCATAAGAAAGAACCCGGCCAGAAACAGCTGGAGGGGACGGTGCTGTCTCTCTCGGTGGATTCGGTCTTCGTCGATATCGGCTACAAGGTGGAGGGCGTGCTGCCGCGGAGCGCGTTTCCGAACAACGCCGAGAAAGTGCAGGTGGGGGACAAGCTGGGCGTCTCCGTGAAGGGGCGGAGTGAAGGCTATTACGATCTGTCGCTGTTTCGGGTGAGCCAGCCGCGCGACTGGACGGCGCTGGAAGAAGCGTTCGCGCAGAAGACGCCGATTGTGGGCACGGTGACGGCGGTGGTGAAGGGCGGGCTTAGCGTGGACGTGGGCGTGCGCGCGTTCATGCCGCAGTCGCGGAGCGGGGCGCACGACGAAAGGGAACTGAACGACCTGGTGGGGCAGGAGATCACCTGCCGGATCATCAAGCTCGACGCGGCCGATGAGGACGTGGTGGTCGACCGGCGCAGCGTGCTGGAAGAGCAGGCGCTGGTGCAGGCGCAGAGCCGGGCCGCGGGGCTGAACGAAGGCGATGTGGTCGAAGGCACGGTGCGGAGTCTGATGCCGTACGGGGCGTTTATCGATCTGGGCGGCGTGGATGGGCTACTGCATGTGAGCGATCTTTCCTGGAGCCGCGTGGCCAGTCCGGAGGATGTGCTGACGGTCGGGCAAACGGTGCAGGTGAAGCTGCTGAAGATCGATGCGGAGACGCGGAAGATTTCGCTGGGGATGAAGCAGTTGCAAGCGGAGCCGTGGGATGCGGTGCCGGGCAAGTACAAGGTTGGGGACCGCATCACGGGAAGGGTGGTGCGGCTGATGGATTTCGGCGCGTTTGTGGAACTGGAGCCCGGCGTGGAGGGGCTGATCCACGTGAGCGAGATGTCATGGGTGAAGAAGGTGCGGAAGCCCAGCGACATTTTGAAAGAGGGCGACACAGTGGAGGCGGTGATCCTGTCAGTGCAGCCGGCGGAGCGGCGGATTGGACTGGGACTCAAGCAGACGCTGGGCGATCCGTGGGCGGATGCAGCGCAGAAGTTTCCGGTGGGCTCGGCGGTCGAGGGCCCGGTGACGAACCTGATGAAGTTCGGGGCGTTCGTGCAGATGAGCGAGGGCGTCGAGGGGCTGATCCACGTGAGCGAGATCAGCGCCGAGAAGCACATCCATCATCCCCAGGACGTGCTGAAGGTGGGGCAGGTGGTGCGGGCGCAGGTGCTGGCCATTGACGCTGAGAAGCGCCAGGCAAAACTGAGTATGAAGCAGATGGTGCCGACCAGCCTGAAGGAGTATCTCGAGGAGCACAAGGAAGGCGATCAGGTCTCGGGCCGCGTGGTGGAGGTGAGTGGCGATAAGGCCACGGTGGAGCTGGGCGAGGGGATTCGCGCGGCGTGCGCGCTGGAGACGGGGACTGCGGCGGAAGAGAAGAGTGGCGGCGGTGCGGATTTGTCTTCGCTGACGTCGATGCTGCAGGCGCGGTGGAAAGGCCAGACGGCGGCGAAGGCGGCTGCGGAGCCGCTCGGCGTTGGACAGATTCGCAGCTTCCGGATTACGAAGATCGATGCGAAGGCGGAGCGGATCGAAGTGGCGCTGGCGTAGGGACATGCTTAAGCACATCCCAGGGCAGGACTAATACCCGGCTTCGCGCCCGTGACGCACGGCGAGGATGACAACCCTGCGGCCATCGAAGTGGTACAGCGCGACATAAGCGCTGTGGCCGAACTCAATGATCCACTCCCGGAATTCGGGAAGCATGTCCTCTACGGGGCGGCCGATCTCCGGATGAGCGCGGAGGGCCTTCACGCCCTGGCGGATGGCGGCGACGGCGCGACGCGCGGCATCGGGGTTATTGGGCGCAAGGAATGCATGGAGACGGGCAACGTCCGCAAGGGCCGGTGCCGACCAGACTAGGTGTGGCATTTGGGCGGCGCGGAACGCTTGCCGGTTTCCAGTTTGGCCAGCCACTTATCCGCCTCGCCGGCGGTTGCATGGAGACCTGTCTCCTGGTAGTGGTTCCATGCCGCCAGCGCATCCTGACGCAAGCGTTCGCGCGCTTCTTCGCGCTCGACGTATTGCACGACGGCTTCGCGGAGGATCCAGTGAGGAGTTCTGCGACGGGCGGCGGCCAGGCGCTGGACCCGTGCCTTGATTTCGGTATCGAGCTTGAGACTTGTAACTGCGGTGCGCTGCATGGGGGCTGGGTAATACCTTTCGCTACTTTAGCACGCCGTCTGGGCTGGCCAGTTGCGACTGAGGCGCGAAGAGGATCGCGCCGATGGCCAGCAGGATCGGGATGGTGATGAGGAAGAGCGAGTCCGCTCCGGTAAACACGAGAAGCAGAACCGGGGCGAGACAGAGAGCTATGGGCAGCACACGCTTCCATGGCAGGGGCGCGGCAGCAATGGCCACGATGGGCAGCAGCAGCGGCGTGAGGTCGTGCGGATAGAGGTGATAGCTGGTGAGAAGGCAGGCCATGAGCGCTGCCGAGAACGCCAGGCGGTCGTTGCCGACGCGGCGCAGCAGAATGGCGACCAGCGCCAGGAAGAGCACGGATACGGCGAGGGTGAGCGCCAGAAGAGCGTGCGCCGAAAGATGGCGGCCCACGAATGCGAAGAGAAGTCCGCGGAAGTTGGCCATGCGCAGAGGAGAAATGTAGCTCTGATGGCCAGGGGCGTTTAAGCTGCCGCCGGCCAGCGCAGCGTTGTGGACCAGGCGGACAAAGCTCGCAGGAGACTGCGGCGAGGCGGCGAAGGAGAGAGCGACGACGGCTGTCGAGCCGAGAAGAAATCCGCGCACGAGCCGGCCGCCTTTGCGGAGCGCCAGGAAGCAGGCGAGCGGGAGCACGATCTGGAACTTGAACATCGCGAGACCCAGCAGGAGACCGGCGTGGAAGGGGCGATCATCGTCCATCTGTTTCCAGGCAAGGATCAGGAGGAGCAGGAAGAGGATGGAATCCTGCCCCTGGAAGACGGCGACCCAGACCGGAAGGAAGAGAAGGACGACCAGGCCGGGGCGCGGCTGCAGATACGGGATGGGATCGGAAAATAGTCGCATGCCAGCCAGCACGCATAGCGCGATCAGGACGATGTTGAAGGCGATGAAGGCGAGATAGGCGGCGGGATAGGGCAAGAAAGAGAAAGGGACAAAGAGAAGCGCCTCGCAGCCGGGATGGAAATAGGGGAGCGAGAAATCGCCCTTCGAGATGAGCCGGTTTTGAATTTGCAGCTGCGCATCGAGGCTGTAGAGCTGGGTGGGGTGGGTCCGCTCGAGATAGCCGGCGCTGTACATGGAGCGGAAATCGGTGCGGCCGATGATGCCGGAGCGGATGCCGAGGGTGAGCGTCCACGCGGTAAAGATCGCCAGCATGCAGGCGAGGCAGACGAGCAGAGGCTTGAGACGCCGAAGCTGAGAGTTCAATGTCTCTCGAGGTGCAGTCGCAATCGACAGGATCTCTGCCATGGCAAGAACCGCCGCAAGGCAAGCGGGCGATGGCCTTCAGCATATCGTCGCCACGCAGGAATCGAAACAGGAAAGTGTGGGGTCAGGACGTGGATGGCGGGATCGGCTCGAGATGTGCGGTGAAGTGGCGCAGGAAGGGCGCTTCAAACGTGAGGCGCATGCCGCGGATCTTCTCGCGATTCTTCCAGACTTCGAGGATGACTTCGACGAGATAGTCGACGTGGCTCTGCGTGTAGACGCGGCGCGGGATGGCGAGGCGGACGAGGTCCATTTGCGCGGCGGCGGCGAACATGAGGGTGCCGATTTCGACGGAGCGGACACCGCCTTCGAGGTAGAGCTCGCAGGCGAGGGCGACGCCGGGGAACTGGTCCTGCGGGATGTGGGGCAGGAAGGCTCGCGCGTCGAGATAGATGGCGTGACCTCCGGGCGGCTGGACAATCGGCACCCCACCCGCTGCGATGTGATTGCCGAGATAGGCGGTGGAGGCGATGCGGTAGCGGAGATAGTCTTCCTGCAGCGCTTCCTGGATGCCGACGGCGATGGCTTCAAGGTCGCGCCCGGCGAGGCCGCCGTAGGTGGGGTAGCCTTCGGTGAGGATGAGCAGGTCCTTCTCCTGCTGAGCGAGCTTGTCGTCGTTGGTGCAGAGAAAGCCGCCGATATTAGCCATGCCGTCTTTTTTTGCGGACATGGTGCAGCCGTCGCCGTAGCGAAACATTTCCTGGGCGATTTCTTTGGGGGTTTTGTCAGAGTAGCCGGGCTCGCGGAGCTTGATGAACCAGGAATTTTCGGCGAAGCGGCAGGCGTCAAAGTAGAGCGGAATGCCATGACGGCGGCAAACGGCGCTGACCTGACGGACGTTTTCCATGGAGACGGGCTGGCCCCCGCCGGAGTTATTGGTCACAGTCAGCATAACTAATGGGATGTGTTCCCGGCCGTGCTTTGCGATGAGGGCCTCGAGGGCGGCGACATCCATATTGCCCTTGAAAGGTGCGACGACGGAGGGCTGCCGGCCCGTGTCGGTGAGCAGGTCGACGGCTTCGGCGCCGGTAAACTCGACATTGGCGCGGGTGGTGTCGAAGTGGGTGTTGTTGGGGACGACGTCGCCCTTTTTGCAGGAGACGCCGAAGAGGATACGTTCGGCGGCGCGACCCTGGTGGGTGGGAATGACGTGCTCGTAACCGAAGATGTCCTGAATGGAGTCGCGGAAGTGATCGAAACTGCGGCTGCCGGCGTAGCTCTCGTCGCCCTCCATCATGGCGGCCCACTGGTGCGTGGACATGGCGCCGGTGCCGGAGTCGGTGAGCAGGTCGATGAGGACGTCGTCGGCGGGCAGCAGGAACATGTTGTAGTGGGCGGCGGCGAGGAGTTGCTCGCGCTGGGCGCGGGTGGTCCAGCGAAGGGGCTCGACGCTCTTGATGCGGAAGGGCTCGATGATAGTGCGGACGGGCATGTTTTTTCCCCTTCTGGCGATACGGGTTGGCCCATGAAAGAGCCGGCCGCCCTGCCTATAGTAGACGGTGGCGTGCGATTCGGGATGGGGATGTTGTTGAGGGAAGCGACGTGGGATTGACGGCGGAGGAGCGCGGGCGGCTGCGTGTGGTGCTGGTGCGGACGCGGAATCCGCTGAACATTGGCGCGGCGGCGCGTGCGATGGCGAACTTCGGGTTCCGGCATCTGCGTTTGGTCGAGCCCTACGAGGCGGCGTTTCGCGGGGCGCGCTCGGCGGTGAATGCGGAGGCGGTGCTGCAGGCGGCAGAGACGTTTGCGGACGTGGCGGAGGCCGTCGCGGATTGCGCGCTGGTGGTGGGGACGGCGGAGGGTCGGCAGCGGACGACGGAGGAGCCGTTGCAGAGGCTGGAGCAGGTTGTGGAGGAGATCCGGCGGCATTTGCGGAGCGGGGCGCGAGTGGCGGTGCTGTTCGGGTCGGAGAAGCGGGGCTTGTCCAATCTGGAGCTAAGCCCGTGCCAGAGGGTGCTGCGGATTCCGACGGAAGCGGAGCAGCCGTCGATGAACCTGGGACAGGCGGTCGCGGTGGTGCTGTACGAGGTGATTCGAGAGCGGGCGGCGACAGCGGCGGCCGGAGCGGAGATTCCGCTGGCGACGGCGGGCGATCGGGAGCGTCTGATTTCTCTGTTGGTGGAAGCGCTGGAGCGCAGCGGCGGCATGCAGGAGGGTGAAGGCGTGGCGGTCGAGGAGAAAGCGCGGCGGCTGGTGCGGCACATGGCGCTGACGGGGTCGGATGCGCATGCGTGGATGGGGCTGTTGCGGCAGATTCTGTGGAAGCTGAAGGGCGGGACGGATCGATGACGGGGCGTGAGGGAACGGTTGCGAGGAGGATTGGATGAGCGGAGAAAGCGGAGTCGCGGTGGTGACGGGCGGGGCGCAGGGGATTGGGCGGCGGACGGCGGAAGTGCTGGCGGAGAGAGGTTATCGGGTGACGGTGTTTGATCTGCGCGCGGGGGCGGCGACGGTGGGGGCGATTCGCGAAAGAGGCGGCGAGGCGATGGCCTTCGTCGGCGATGTGACGGACGAGGGCTCTGTGGAGCGATGCGCCGAAGCGGTGATGAGCACGTGGGGGCAGGTGGATGTGCTGGTGAACAACGCGGGCATCAGCCTGATTCGAGCGGCGGAAGAGACGAGCGCGGCGGAATATCGGCGGATGCTGGACGTGAATCTGGTGGGGCCATTTCTGCTGGCGAAGGCGTTCGGCAAGCGCATGCTGGCGGCGGGCAGTGGATCGATCGTGAACGTGGCCTCGATTGCGGGGCTGGTGGCGGTCGCGGATCGCGCGGCGTACAACGCGTCAAAACACGGGCTGATCGGACTGACGCGGACGCTGGCGGCGGAGTGGGGCGGGCGCGGCGTGCGGGTGAACGCGGTGTGTCCCGGATGGGTGAAGACGGAGATGGACTTTGCGGATCAGGCAGGCGGCAGCTACACGGACGCCGACATTACGCAGCGGGTGCCGATGGGGCGCTTCGCGACGCCGGAGGATGTGGCGCGGGCGATCGCGTTTTTGGCGGACGAGCGGGAGAGCGGCTTCGTGAACGGGCACACGCTGACCGTGGATGGCGGGTGGTCGTCGGATGGGAGCTGGGAATCGGTGCGGCTGCGGAAACGATGAGGCGGGATGGCTCACCCGAGCGTCACCGGACCGGCGCGCGGGATCCCGCCATCAACGGAAAAGGGCACAGCGGTCAGCGGTTCCTAAGGCAAATATCGGGCGGGGATTCGGTCGGCGGCGTCTTCGGTCTGCCAGATGACCTCGATGATGTGCCAGTTGTGTCCGTCATAGACAGCCTGGAAGGAGTTGATGCCGCGGGCGGGCGGTTTGCCGGCGAGGGTGGTCGTGTAGGTGCTCCAGAGATGGGCGATGTGGCCGAAGGTCTCGGTCTGATACTTGATCTGGTGCTCGGTGACCATGGTGTCACCGTTCTTCGCCATAACTGCGATCCAGTCGTCGACGGAGAGGGTGTGCGGGCCGTTGGCGCCGACGGGGATGAGGCGGGCGTCGGGGAGGAAGACCTGGCGGAAGCAGGTGCGGTCTTTATTGGCGGGGCCGGTGACGGCGTTGTCGATAGCGGCGACGAGTTGGTGGAGGGTAGCGGTGGAGGGACAGGTTGGTGTTTGGGCGTAGAGGGGCGTCCATGTCCCCAACACCAGGGACATAGCACACCCGACGAGGGCGAGAAGGACGAGCAGTCGGCGCATAGGGGGAGTGTAGACGAGTCAGCGGTTGGCGCTCAGAAAAACGACGACGACAGGGAGCCCCCACACCCTGTCCCCGCTCCTGTGATTCCGATCTCTATCTCTCCTCCTGTGGAGCGCTATTGCCAACCGCCGCCCAGAGCCGCATAAAGCTGAACCAGAGATTGGGCTTCCCCTTCCTGCGCGCTGACCAGATTGAGCTGAGCGGAGAACAAGGTCGAATCCGTAGTAAGAACTTCGAGGTAGCTGGTGGCGCCGGCCCGGTAGCGCATGCGTGCCAGGCGCGCCGCATCCTGCGCCGCGGCAACCAGCTTGTCCTGCTGCTCCCGCGTGGCTCTTTGTTTATTCACCGCGATCAGCGCGTTGGAGGCGTCGTGAAACGCAGTGGCGATGGTCTTTTGATAATTCAGCACCATCTCCTGTTTCGTGGCTTCCGACAACTTAACCTGCGCGCGCAGTTTGCCGCCTTCGAAGATAGGCTGGACAAGCGAGCCGATCCCGTAAATCACGCGGCTGTCGGGGTCGAAAATTTGCGACAAGTCGCTGCCCCCCACGCCGCCGGAGGCGCTGATGGAAAGCTGAGGGAACATCTCCGCGCGAGCCACACCGATGTTCGCGTTGGCCTCGATCAGTTGCTCCTCGGCTTCCAGGATGTCCGGCCGCCGCTCCAGTAACCGGGAGGGCAGACCCACGGGCAAGTTCTGCGGGACCGGCGCGAGGGCGGTGGGATCGGTGGCAGCGACAGGACCGGGATCCTCACCCAGCAGGAGCCGCAGCGCATTTTCCTGCTGTTGTATCTGTTCCTCGAGCTGCGGGATCTCAGCCGACGCCGTGTACTCGTTCTCCTGGGCCTGACGCAGATCGGAGAGAGGATTGGAGCCGCCGTAGACCAGCTTGTGGGTCAGCGCCACCGACTCCTGCCGCTCCGTCAGCGTCTCCTTCGCAATTTCGAGCTGCTCATTATAAGCGCGTAACTGGAAATATCCGGCGGCCACCTGCTGCACCAGAGTCATGCGGACGGCGCGCTGCGCCCACACCTGCGAAAGCAGTTGGGCCCTTTGCGCCTGCGTCTGGCGTCGATACAAACCCCAGAAGTCGGGAGTCCAGGCAGCCGACAGGTTGAAACTTCCAAAGTCCAGCGCGCCGCTCGGAAATCCACCGCCAACCGAGCCCAATCCCGAGCTTCCCAGGTCGGCGCCGACTCCGCTGCCGCCAACGGACACCGTCGGGAACTCCTGCGCGTGCGTGATTCTGAGCTGCGCCTTCGCCTCCAGCACATGCTGCGCGGCAATCTGCACGTCGTAGTTGTTTGCAAGCGCTGTGCGAATCAATGTCTGCAGCTCGGGTTCACGGAAGACCTTCGCCCAGTTCCGGTCGCCCAGCGAACCCTGGTTCGGGCTGGAGACAGCAGCGTTGTCGGCTCCGCGGTAGGCAGGAGCGGCCGGAACTTGCGGACGATGGTAGTTCGGTCCCACCATGCAGCCCGTTAGCAGCAGAGACAGGAGGCCAGCGGAAATCAGTGGAACGCGTGACACGCCTTTGAAGAATGTGGTGTTCATGCCCGCACCTCCTGCGTGTCTTCCGGAGTAAGTTCAAAGCCGCGAGACGCGTCCTCTGGTGAATGGGGAGTATCCATGGTGAAATCTCTTGTTCCGCCCCTGAAGCGATGAGTCAGGTATTCGACGACGGCAAAGGTAACCGGAACCATGAGGATTCCCAGGACGGAAGCCAGGGTCATGCCTCCGATCACGACGGTGCCGAGGATGCGCCGTGACTCGGCGCCGGCCCCGCTCGCCGTCCACAGCGGCAGACAGCCGAAGATGAACGCGAGAGCTGTCATGATGATGGGCCGGAAGCGCAGGCGCGCGGCCCGCAGGGCGGATTCCGAGATACTCATGCCCTGCTTGTAATTGGCCACGGCAAATTCGACGATCAAAATAGCGTTCTTCGCGGAAAGACCGATCAGCATGATGAGGCCGATGGTGGTAAAGATGTCGTTTTCAAACGAACGCATCGCCAGTGCCAGATAGGCGCCGAGAATCGCCACCGGCGTGCTGAGCAGAACGCTGAAAGGTAGCGTCCAGCTCTCGTACAGCGCGGCGAGAATGAGAAACACGACAAGAAGCGAGAGCCCAAATACCATCCAGGCAGGAACGCCCTCGGCCGCCTGCTGTTCCTGATAACTCATTCCCGAATAGGCATAACCCATGCCCGCCGGCATTGTCTGGTGGAAGGCCTCTTCGAGAGCCGCGCGAACCTGTCCCGAACTATATCCCGGAGCTCCGGTAATGTTGATCTGCGCGGCTGGATATTCGTTGAAGTGCATGATGAACTCGGGCCCGGTGATCTGTTTCACATGGACCAGCGATCCCAGAGGCACCTGGCTCCCGTTGGCGCTTTGCACGTAGAACTGATTAATGTTCTGAATGTTCGTGCGCGTATCTCCCTCCGCTTCCACAAATACCTGCCATTGCCGGCCAAAGCGGTTGAAGTAGTTCACGAGATACCCTCCCATGAACGTCTGCATGGTGGTGTAAATCGAACTTAGATTCACCTGCTGTTGCGCAGCCTTGTCCCGATCCACCTGTGCGTAGAGCTGGGGAACAGCCGGCAGGTACGAGGGGAACGCCGAGGCTATTTCCGGACGCTTCTTCAGCGCTCCAAGAAACGCGTAGACATTCCCGGTCAGAAAGGCAGGATCGTCGTTGCCGGACCGATCCTGGAGCATCATGGTGACTCCACCCGAGGTACCGATGCCGGGAATGGCGGGCGGCGGGAAGGAGAAGGCGATGCCTCCGCCCACGCCGGCCAGCTTCCTTTGTACGGTGGCCTGAATGGCCTGTATCTGCTCCGCGCGCGAGGTGCGCACACCCCACGATTTGAGCGTGACAAAGAAAAAGGCGGTATTCGTACTCTCCGTCAGGGTGAGCAGGTTGAAGCCATCGACGCCCACCACACCCTGGATCCCCGGCGTCCGGAGCAGGGCATCGCTGACCTGCTGCGCAGCGGCATCGGTGCGCTGCATGGAAGCCGCATCCGGCAACTGCAGGGCGACGAACAGGTAGCCCTGGTCCTCCTGGGGAATAAAGCCGGTCGGCAGATGCCCGCCGATCAGAAAGGCAAGCGCAGCGACGGCGCCGAGTCCGATCATGGCGAACCCGGATTTGTGAATCAGAACGCGCGAAGTCGAGACGTACTTGTCCGTGGTACGGGCGAAGAGGCGATTGAAGCCTGCGAAAAATCTCCCCAGCGGGCCGGCGCGCCGCTCAGCGCTCTTTGGCTTCAGCAGAAGAGCCGCGAGAGCCGGGCTGAGCGTCAGAGCATTGAACGCCGAGATGAGTACGGAGATGGCGATGGTGACAGCGAACTGCTGGTAAAGCCTTCCGGTGATGCCCGGAATCGCTGCGGTGGGAATGAAGACGGCAGCCAGCACCAGCGCGATCGCGACGACGGGGCCACCCACTTCCTCCATGGCCTTGAAGGCCGCATCCCGCGGAGAGAGCCCTTCCTCGATGTGGTGCTCGACGGCTTCGACCACGATGATGGCGTCGTCGACCACCAGCCCGATCGCCAGCACCAGTCCGAACAGAGACAGAGTGTTGATGGAGAAGCCGAGCAGCGGAAATACGATGAAGGTTCCAATGAGCGAGACCGGCACAGCCATCAGCGGAATCAGAGTGGCGCGCCAGCCCTGCAGGAACAGGAACACGACCAGGATGACCAGCAGCAGGGCCAGTCCCAGGGTGATAACAATTTCGTGAATGCCGGCCGTCACCGCCTTAGTGGTATCCAGCGGAATCTCGTAAGTCATGCCCGAAGGGAAGCTGGCCGAGAGCTGCTTCATGCGATTGGTCACGGCAGCGGCCGTCTGCACCGCATTGGCGCCGGGCAATTGATACACCGCCATAATGCCGGCGGGCGCGTTGTTATAGCGGGCTGCCAGGTCGTAAATCTGTGTGCCGAGCTGGATGCGCGCGACGTCGCGCAGGTGGAGAACGGAACCGTCGGGATTGGCGCGAATGACGATATTGCCGAATTGCTCCGATGTAACCAGGCGCCCCTCGGTCTGCACCGTGTAGGTAAACTGCTGGCCGTTCGGCGCGGGCTCTCCCCCGATTTGTCCGGCGGGGTGTACGTCGTTCTGCGCCTCGATGGCGTTGATCACATCGGTCGCGGTCACGCCCAGTTGCGCCATTTTCTCGGGATTCACCCACACCCGCAGCGCATACTCCCCGCCGAAGACCTGAATTCGCGCCACGCCGGGTTCACGGGTCAGCACATCCTGCAGATGGATGATGGCGTAGTTAGTGAGAAAGCTGGCGTCGTATCTCTTATCAGGAGATGAGAGCCCGATCAACATCAGCGGCGACGTTAAGGACTTCTGCACCACGATCCCGGCGGAATTCACTTCCGGGGGCAACTGCGACTGCACCTGCGAAACGCGAAGCTGCGAGAGCACCTGGTCGGTATCGGGATTGGTCTTGACGCCAAAGTCCACATATAACGTCGCCTGCCCGTTGTTGGCGCTGACGGAGTTCATGTAGAGCATGTGGTCCACACCGTTCATCTGTTCTTCGACCGGCGTTGCCACAGACTGCGCCAGGGTCCGGGCATCGGCGCCCGGAAACGTGGCCTGCACCATGATCTCCGGCGGCACGATGTCGGGATACTCCGCCGTGGGCAGCGTCAGCATGGAGATGACGCCGATGATGACCGTGAGTATGGCGATCACGATCGCCACAATAGGGCGACGAATGAAGAATTTGGACATGGTTTACCTCGCGCCGGTTGGGCTGGATGTCTGAATCGCTGCCTGCTCGGAGATCTCATGCGGAAGGATCGGCGCGCCCTCCCGGAGTTTCTGCAGATCGCTGGTAATCACGAGTTGGCCAGGCTGCAAACCACCGTCGACGATCCAGTCTTTGCCGGACTGGGGGCCGAGCGTGACGTTGACCACGTGCGCGCGGTTATTCGGTCCGACAATATAGACCTGCTGAATGCCCTGCAGTTCCTGGACCGCCAGTTGCGGCACAAGCAGAGCGTGCTGGCGAACCTCCGTCTCGGCGGTCACCCGAGCGAATTGACCCGGCCGCAGCACGTCCTTCGGATTCGGAAATGTAGCGGCGATGCGAATGGCCCCGGTCTGGTTATTCATCTGCCGGTCGACCCAGATGATGTGCCCCGTGTGGGGCCAGGCCGTGCCGTCAGCCAGCGTCAGAGTGAGCGGAATATCGGAATGTCCGTTCAGCAGATTGTGCCCGCTCTGGCGGGCGAGTTGTGTCAGGGCCAGATATTCCGCATCGCTGATGGAGAAGTAGACCTTGATAGGGTCAAGCGTCGAAACCGAGGTGAGCACGGACTGCGGAGTGACCAGGTTGCCCACCTGCACAGTAGCCTGACCCGCGACGCCGCCAATGAGGGACCGGATGTGGGTATATCCAAGATTCAGGTTTGCCGTGACCAGCGCTGCTTCCGCGGCCTGAACGGAAGCTTGGGCGGCGGCCACAGACGCATTGTCCTGCGCGGCCGTTTGCTGGTCCGTGTCCAGTTGGCTCTGGGCAATGGCCCGGGCCTGGGCCAGCGGCGTGTCGCGCTTCAGATTGATCTGCGCCAGGGCCTGCTGCGCCCGCGCCTCCGCCAACTGTCCCCTGGCCTGCGCAACCTGGGCTCCCGCCTGGTCGACCGCGGCCTGAAAGGGACGCGGGTCGATCTGAAACAGAACCTGATCCTTCGCCACCGGATCGCCTTCCCGGTAGCTCTGGCGGATCAGGTAGCCGCTCACCTGGGGTTGAATCTGCGCGTTCACATCGCCGTCAAGCGTGCCCACCCAGGTGCCGGTGAGGGGCACATTGCTTTCGAGAACTTTGACCACGGAGACGGGCATAGAGCCGCGTGCGGCCGGAGTCTGCTTCGCTTCCACGCTGCTGCAGCCGGTCATGCCGGCGGCCG
The DNA here is from genome assembly GCA_049579805.1 of Acidobacteriaceae bacterium. GTDB lineage: Bacteria > Acidobacteriota > Terriglobia > Terriglobales > Acidobacteriaceae > Palsa-343. The sequence goes on along the minus strand of JBAUOP010000069.1, from coordinate 30,051 downwards.
CCGCGACGGCAAGCGCGGCGCCTGCAGCCCACAGCGCAATGGTGCGCGACTTCGTGATTCGGGTCGAGATCGTTTTGCCCTGCAGCCTCTTCATCGGGGTTCCTCCTGAGAATTTCTTCTGCTTCTCCGTGCGAGTTCTTTCAAAATGCGTTTGGTGAAGAGGCCCGAGCCGGAAACCCTGACGCCGTCGTTCATCAGAGCGAGGAGAATGTCCTCTCCTTCCGGGCTGATCACGGTGAGGCATCGCACATCCACGACCAGCCTGCGGCTGTTCAGTTCAGTTCGGGCGCGTTCACACGCGACCTTCAGTTCGGTTGTCCACGGGCCAATCAGCTTGCCCTCTATGACAAGCCGGCATTGCCCGGGTTCATCAAGCCTCGTGATCCTTAACATGGCCGCTGGCTCCCACGCACGGGAATCAAGCAAGCCGCATGCCAGTGCCGGTGAGTCTGTATCTCCCTGATTTATCTAAGTGGGCTAGGTTCCCGCCGCGTCGACAGTCGACGCTGTCGAAGACACTTCAACACGCGGGCAACTATCTCGAGAGCCCGGGCGCACCGCTGCCAGGAAAGAAACTATGTGGATCTTGCGGAGTGAGCGAATCAGGCGTACTGGCGAGGGTCGATGCCGAACTTCTTCATGCGCGAGAGGAGCGTGGTGCGATTGATCCCGATGCGCTCGGCCGCGCCGTCGGCTCCGCCCACCCGGCCCCTCGTTTCCGTCAGGGTGCGCACGATCTCCTCCCGCTGCTTTTGAGATAACTCGCCGGAGAAACTTCTGCTCACCTGGAGAGCATCGACGGTTTCTCTCACGATGCGCGCGATATCTTCCTGCCCGGCCGGGGCCGCAGGGGCTGCAATCGTGTCGTCATGGACTTTGCGCAGCTCCGACAACGGGGCTTCGAGCGAATTGCCGCGCGTGAGAATGACGGCGCGTTCGATAAAGTTCTCCAGCTCGCGTATATTCCCCGGCCACTCCCAGGCAATCAGTCCCTTCATGACGGACGCGGGAATGTTTTCAATCTTCTTTTGCATCTGCTTCGCAAACTTCTGGACGAAATAACTCACCAGCAGCGGAATATCCTCGCGGCGATGCCGCAGGGGCGGAATGCGGATGGGGAACACATTCAGCCGGTAGTACAGATCGCTGCGGAACTCCCGGTCGGCCACCATCTTCTCCAGATCGCGGTTAGTCGCCGCCACCAGCCGTATGTTGGCTTTGCGTGTGACGGTGCTTCCCAGGCGTTCGAACTCCCGCTCCTGCAGCGCCCGCAGCAGCTTCGGCTGGATGTCCGCGGGAATGTCGCCAACTTCGTCCAGAAAGAGCGTGCCCTGATCGGCGAGTTCCATGCGGCCTAGCTTCTGACTGATCGCTCCAGTGAAAGCGCCTTTTTCATGCCCGAACAGCTCGCTTTCCAGCAGGCCGGTGGGGATGGCGGCGCAGTTGAGCTTGACGAAGGTGCGGTTTTTGCGCCGGCTCAGGTCATGGATCGCACGCGCGACCAGTTCCTTGCCCGTTCCGGTCTCGCCCAGCAGCAGCACGGTCGAATCGCTGGGCGCCACGGTTTCAACGAGCCTGAGCACCTGTTTCAGCGCGGGGCTGTTCCCAACGATCTGCTCGTAATTCATCTCGCTGCGAATCTCTTCTTCGAGGTAGAGCTTCTCCTGTGCCAGCTTTTCCTTCAATTCGGAGATTTCCCGCCACGCAAGAGCGTTCTCTATGGCAATTGCGATCTGCCCGCCGGCCTGGCTGACAAATTCGATGTCCTCGGGCGTGAAGGGGTCGTCGCTCCTACGGCAGAACACCAGCACACCCACAGCGCGTCTCTGGTTCACCAGCGGGACGAAACAGGTGTGCTTCACGCCCTCGGCCAAGGCAAGCTCTTGCATCCCGGGGGACCCATGGGCGGAATCCGCCGTGCTGACCATAATCGGCTTCAACGATTCAAAAGCTCTTCTTTTCGGGTCGTCTTCCGCAGGAGAGATGAGCACTTCCTCTCTGCAGAATCCATTGGCCTCTGGAAAATCCAAAGCAGACAGCCGGAAGGTTAAGGGTCCGGGTGTATCACCGGGCAGCAGGACGCCTGCGGCATCGCATTGCATCAGCACGCGAATATTCGCTGCGACCGCTCGCAGGACCTCGCGCAACTCGAGGTTAGAGGTGATGCTGTTGCTCAGATTCAGCAGTAATTGCAGGCGATCGTTCTGCTCCTGCAGCGCTGCCTGCACCTGCGGCCCGCAGTCCGACGGGATTTGTACTTCTCCACTCATATCCATATCGTTCGGGGATCCACGCAGAGCTGGATGATTGGGGACACTACCGCTCAAGCTTCCAGATGATTTTGCCTGCCTGCGGGTCGCAGCTTATTCGTCAGCGCCCCATGCACTCTTCGGTACCACGGCCACACTTTTACTGCTGTCGGCACGGGGTCGACCGTTTCGACCAGCAACATCCCTCATCATCAAACAACCGGCATTTTCCTCTCATTTGCATGCATTTACGCGCGGCATTCGGTGGACTGCCGGAAAAGCATGGAGCGAAACGCCGGGCAGCATCGGCGCTGCAAGTGCCCTTTCTGGCTCCGCTGGGGCCGAACCCGAGACCGGCTCGAACACGGATGCGGGGGATTGCCACCGGGGCGGCGCGCAAGCTCGAACGGGAACTCGAACGGCGCGCTCTCGGAGTCGCGAGAGCATCGTTCAATGGGGTGCTCGCAAGAGCCGGGCCGTCCCAAACCCTCTCTCCTGACGTATACTTGCCCCGCTCAGAAACCCGGGGTCGAAAATCCGGCCCAAAGCGAAATCAGCGATGGTGTATCTCGACGCTGCCAGGATTGACGCGGCTTTCCGCTGAGGAAATCCGCACCTGACCGGGTCCAACGGGACACAGGATCGCCGATTTAGCTCAACCTCGGAAACTGCCACCTTGTGTTCTTTTCGATCTCTCGATGGAGGCCTGATGAAACCGCTTTCACGCCGCTCTCTTCTCAAGTCCAGCCTTCTCGCCCCAGCTGCCGCCGTTGCCGTCCAGCAAATGGGCCCCCTCGGCCTGGCCATGCAGACTGCCCCCGAATCTCCAGCTGCCGCCAACGAAGGCCCCAGCTCCCCTCTTCCCGCCACTGACCGCGAACGCCTCCTCCTCGACTTCGGCTGGCGCTTCCACCTCGGCAACGCCGACGATCCCGGCAAAGACTTCGGCCTCGGGTCCGGCAGCACGGGCGACTTCCAGAAGACCGGCAATTTCCTTCCTGCCACCAACATCGCCTTCGATGACGGCGACTGGACCCCCATCGACCTCCCTCACGACTGGGCCGTCGAGCTCCCCTTCACCAACGATCCCGCCCTCGCCAGCAAAGGCTTTTACCCCCTCGGCCGCACCTATCCCGCCACCAGTGTTGGCTGGTACCGCCGCGTCTTCAAGCTCCCCGCCTCCGACGCCGGCAAGCGTATCTCCCTCGAGTTCGACGGCGCCTACCGCCAATCCCTGGTCGCCCTCAACGGCTACTACATCGGCCAGCACAGCGGCGGCTACGATCCCTTCAGCTTCGACGTCACCGACTTCGTCAACCCTGGCGCCACCAACGTGCTCCTCGTCCGCGTGGACGCCACCCTGAGCGACGGCTGGTTCTACGAGGGCGCCGGCATCTACCGCCACGTCTGGCTGGTCAAAACCAGTCCCGTCCACGTAAAGAAGTGGGGCACCTTCGTCTCTTCCGAAGTGCGCTCCGGCGAAGCTGCGCTCTCCATCCGCACCGAAGTCGAGAACCGAAGCGCCTCTGCGCGCAGCGTGCGCGTCGTCTCCACCGTGCTCGACCCCTCCGGCAGCACCGTCGCCTCCACTGCCACTGCGCCCAGTTCCATCGCAAAAGGCGAAGAACGAACCTCCGAGCAAAAGCTCACCGTGCGGAATCCTCGCCTCTGGTCGCTCGAAGAACGCAATCTCTATAAGCTCGTCACCGAAATCCGCACCGACGACGTCACCGTCGACCGCTACGAGACCCCCTTCGGCATCCGCACCATCACCATCGACCCGCAGCAGGGCGTCTTCCTCAACGGCCGGCACGTCAAGATCAAGGGCACCTGCAATCACCAGGACCACGCCGGCATCGGCGCAGCCCTGCCCGATTCCGTCCAGTACTACCGCGTCCGCAAGCTGCAGGAGATGGGCTGCAACGCGCTCCGCACCTCTCACAATCCGCCCACCTCCGAACTCCTCGACGCCTGCGACCGCCTCGGCATGCTCGTCTTCGACGAAACCCGCATGATGTCCTCCAATCCCGAAGGCCTCAGCCAGTTCGCTGACCTAGTCCGCCGCGACCGCAACCGCCCCAGCGTCTTCATGTGGTCCATGGGCAACGAAGAACGCGTCGCCAACACCGAGCGCGGCGTCCTCATTCTCTCCGCCATGAAAGCGCTCGCCGGCCAGCTCGACGGCAGCCGCCCCGTCTCCATCGCCCCCACCGGCGCCATCGGCACGGGCGGCCTCGCCGTGTGCGACGTCATCGGCTACAACTACATGGATCCCGGCGCCCTCGCCTACCACCAGGCCCATCCCGAGAAGCCAGTCATCGGTACTGAAACCGTCAGCGCTGTCGGCACCCGCGGCATCTACATCACCGACCCCCACAAGGGCTACGTCGGTTCCTACGATCCCTACACCACCACCGGCCGCGCCTCCGCCGAAGGCTGGTGGCGCTTTTGCGACGCTCAACCTTGGCTCGCTGGCGGCTTTGTCTGGACCGGCTTCGACTATCGCGGCGAACCCTCGCCCTACCAGTGGCCCAACATCAGCTCCCAGTACGGCATCATCGATACCTGTGGATTCCCCAAAGACAGCTTCTTCTACTACCAGTCCTGGTGGACCAGTAAGCCCGTCCTGCACCTCTTCCCCCACTGGAACTGGTCCGGTTACGAAGGCAAAGAGATCGCCGTCTGGGTTTACTCCAACCTTGACCGCGTCGAGCTCTTCCACAACGGCCGCAGCCTCGGCTCGCAGCAGGTAAAGAAAAACCAGCACCTCGCGTGGAACGTCGCCTACGCCCCGGGAGCCATCGAAGCGCGCGGCTACAAGGCAGACAAGGTCGTCATGACCACCCGCCGCGAGACCACCGGCCCCGCCGCCAAACTCGTCATCACCGCCGACCGCCGCGAAGTGAACGCCGACGGGCAGGACGTTGCCATGTTTGCCGTCGCCGTCCACGACGCCCAGGGCCGCGTCGTTCCCATCGCCGACAACGAAGTCACCTTCCAGATCACCGGCCCCGGCAAGCTCATCGGCGTTGGCAACGGCGATCCCACCGACCACGCCTCCGACAAAGGCGTTTCCCGCAAAGCGTTCTCGGGACTCTGCATGGCCGTCGTCCAATCCGCCAAACAGTCCGGCTCCATCACCGTCCAGGCGGCATCTCCAGGACTCGTGCCGGCCACAGTTACAATTGGTGCGCGGGAAATCTCGCTCCGCCCCCAGATCGCCGTCTGGCAGCGCGAAGTCCCCTCCGGCTCAGGTGTCACCGGCCTGTGGCGACCCCTCCCTGAAGCGGGCGGCTCCAACGAACTGCTTTCGTTCCTGATCGGCGCCGGATCCACCATCTTCACCCTGCGCCAAAGCGGCAGCACTCTCACCGGAACGATCGAGGGCGGCGGTGGAGGCTTCCTCAGGGGCAACGATCTTCCCACCCCCATCGAGAACGGCCAGATCGACGGCAGCCGCATCTCCTTCAAGGCTGGAAGCAGCACCTACACCGGCACCATCGCCGCGGACCGGATCAGCCTTGAGCGCAGAATCGAGTTTCCCTTCCACATCTCCCATCCTGAGACGCCATCGGGACCGCAGCCCGCCATCGGCCCGCCGCCCAACGGTTCCGACCCCTCCTTCAACCGCAACTGGCGCCTGCCCGAAAGCATCGCGGTCGTGTTGCGCCGAGCCGAGCGATGAGACCTTCACCGAATCGCCCGCGGCCTGTCGCGCAATCGTCGTACCCTGCTGTGTAGGCTGGCGAGGCGCAGAGCGATATGAATCGACGAGAGTTCATGGCCATCGGGAGCGCCGGGGCAGCCGGCATGTTCGCTTTCAGGGGCGCGACGGCTTTTTCGCAGACGCAGGATGTAAACGCTTCCCCCGCCAGCGGTCTCGCGCGCGCTCCGCTCCTCTTCGGCACCGACTATTACCCCGACCAGACTCCCGAAAACCTCTGGGATGAGGATTGCGCGCAGATGGAGGCGATGGGCATCACCAATGTCCGCATCGCCGAGTTCGCCTGGGCTCTGATGGAGCCCTCTGAGGGCAACTACGATCTCCGCTGGCTCCAGCGCGTCGTCGGCCTGCTGCACGCCCACCACATCGACGTAATTCTCGGCACGCCCTCAGCCGCGCCGCCGCCCTGGCTCACGCAGAAATACCCTGAAGTCCTCATGGTCGACGACCACGGCATGACGCTCAGTCCCGGCGCGCGCCGCTTTACTTGCCCCACCAATGCCACCTATCGCCGCCTCTCCGTCGCCATCGCCACCCAGATGGCCCGCGACTTCGCTTCCACTCCCGGCGTCATCGGCTGGCAGATCGACAACGAGCTTACCCTGGGCGACAGCGCCCGCTGCTACTGCCGCTTCTGCCGCGCCGGCTTCCAGGAGTGGCTGCACACCCAATACGGCTCGCTCGATGCGCTCAACCACGACTGGGGGACAAGCTTCTGGAGCAACGTCTACACCGACTGGTCGCAGATCCCCGTCCCGCTGCCGTCCGGCGCGCCGCCCAATCCCGGCCTCGCCCTCGACTACGACCGCTACCAGAGCTTCGCCAACACCAGCTTCCTCGGCGAGCAGCTCCGCGTCCTGCGCAGCCTGTGCGCAAACCACTTCATCACGACGAATAATGTCGGCGGCCTGGCCGACAACCTCAACCTCCGCGAGCTCTATCGCGATCTCGATCTCGTCGCGTCCGACAACTACCCCGGGTTTTTCGCGATTTATCTTGCCAACTCGGGTAACGACTCGGGCCCGCCCGCCGATGCCGTCTCCACCATGGTCGCCTTTGGCCACGACTTCATGCGCAGCGTGCGCGACGGCCAGCCCTTCCTCATCATGGAAGAGCAGACCGGCAAATCCGGCCAGCCGTTCTTCTCGCCGCAGCCCGAGCCCGGCCAGCTGCGCCTCTGGTCGTATCAGGCCATCGCGCATGGCGCCATGGGCATCAACTACTTTCGCTGGGATACCGCGACCGCCGGCGCCGAAGAATACTGGCACGGCCTGCTGCGCCACGATCGCTCGCCCAGCCCCGGCTTCGAAGAAATCCGGCAGACCCTGCGCGAGCTCAAGTCTCTCGGCCGCGACGCCCTCAACGCCCGCTACGACGCCGATCTCGCCCTCTGCTTCGACATCGATTCCGACTGGGCCCTCGGCATCCAGCCGGGCCAGCCCAAACTCAAATACGCCTCTGAGATGCTCTCCTGGTATGGTTGCATGAGGGCGACGCAGGCCGGCATCGACATCGTCGACGCCACCCAGGACCTCTCCCGCTACAAAGTCCTCTGCGCCCCCGTGCTCTACATTGTCTCTCCGCGCCAGGCCGACCGCATCCGCGCCTTCGTCCAGGCCGGCGGTACTTTCATCGCGGGCTTCCGCCTCGGCGTCAAGGACGAGCACAGCCGCATCGTCCAGACCCCGCTGCCCGGCCTGCTGCGCGACGTCATGGGCGTGGACCTGATCGACTATCAGCCCATCTATGTCGAGAAGCAGACCGTGCGCTTCGGCGGCCCGCTCGCCGGCCCCGATGCCGCGTGCCAACTGTGGGCGGATATTCTCAATCCGCGCGGCGCCGAGGTTCTCGCCACCTACACCGGCGGCGCGTACGAAGGCCGCGCGGCCATCACCTCGCACTCCTTCGGGCAGGGAACCGCGATCTACATCGGCCCGGATCTCGATGCGCCGAACCTCGCCCGTGTCGTGCTTACTCTCACGGCCCCGAGCCATCTCCGCCGGCCGCTCGCAACACCCCAGGGCGTCGAAGCCACCACCCGCAGCAGCGGCCGCCAGTCGTGGACCTACATCCTCAATCACAGCGCCCAGCCCCGGACTGTCGAGTTATCGGCAAGTTATCGCAATGCTGTCGATCATTCGCAGGTCTCCGGCTCACTTAGCCTCGAACCGTACGGCGTCCGCGTCCTGATCCCGGCGTGAGGTCAGCAAGAATTCCCGCCGGCGAGTGACGCGGGTGCTGGACGAGATCATCGCCGTGTGAGGGCAGCCCGTGGCGATTCGCCGCAACATCATGTCACCGGATTCCGTCCTTTTCCATCCCTCGAAGTGCCGAAGCGACACGGATGCTATTTTGGAGGAATCGAAATTCCGGCCCCGATCGGCTCCGCGGAGGAAATCGTTTGCGAAAAACGCTGTGGCTCGCCAGTGCGCTCATCTTGTGTTCGGGACTGCTTCAGGCGCAAACGCCATCGACAGCGGAAAAAGCCCGCTGGGAGGCCGAAGCGGCGCGGGTCACAATCGTACGCGACGACTGGGGCATTGCTCATGTACACGGCAAGAGTGACGCCGATGCCGTCTTCGGCATGATCTATGCGCAGTGCGAGGACGACTTCAACCGCGTGGAGATCAATTACCTCACCTCGCTCGGACGCACGGCCGAGGCCGAGGGCCAGGCCGCTCTTTGGCAGGATCTGCGCCAGCGCCTCTTTATCGATCCGACTACCCTCCAGCACGACTACGCCATCAGCCCCGGCTGGCTCAGGCGCCTCATGGACGCGTGGGCGGACGGCATCAACTTCTACCTTCTCGAGCATCCGGAAATCAAACCCAGGGTGCTCACCCACTTCGAGCCCTGGATGGCGCTCTCCTTTTCGGAAGGCAGCATCGGCGGCGATATCGAGCGCGTCAGGCTGAAGCCTCTGCAAGCCTTCTACGACAGGTCCGGCGCGCCCCAGGGTGCAGTGGATCGCGCGCAGCGGGCCGCCATCGAGCGCCTCAGCGCGCCATTGCCGGATTCCACCTGGTTCGAGCCAGAGCCGAGCGGCTCCAATGGCTTCGCCATTGCCCCCGGTAATACCGTCGATCACCACGCGCTCCTGCTCATCAATCCGCATACGTCATTTTTCTTCCGCAGCGAGTTGCAGATGGCCAGCGACGAAGGCCTCGATGCCTATGGCGCCGTCACCTGGGGACAATTCTTTGTCTACCAGGGCTTCAACGACCGTGCTGGATGGATGCACACTTCCAGCAACGTCGATGCCGTCGATGAGTATCTCGAAAAAGTCGTTCGCGAAGGCGGAAAGCTGAGCTATCTCTACGGTGGCTCGCTGCGGCCGGTCATCACAAAACGGATCACTCTCTTTTACAAGACGCCGCAGGGACGGGCGGCGCGCACCTTCACGGTCTTCTACACCATCCACGGCCCGGTCATCCGCAAGGACGGCGACCGCTGGGTCACCATCCAGCTAATGAACACGCCTGTGCCGGCGCTCGAACAAAGCTACCTCCGTACGAAGGCCCGCACCTACGCTGAATACAAAAAGACCATGGAGCTGCGCGCCAATTCCTCGAACAACACGATTTTTGCGGACGCGGATGGCGACATCGCCTACTGGCACGGCAACTTCATTCCTGTTCGCGACACGCGTTTCGATTACACCCACCCCGTCGATGGTACCGATCCCGCTACCAACTGGAATGGCCTCATGACCGTCGACCAGATTCCGCATCTCCTCAACCCCGCCAGCGGGTATCTCTTTAACGTGAATGACTCCCCCTGGAATGGCGCCGGCGTCAGCTCGCTGCGCAAGGCCGACTACCCTGTCTACGTGGAGCGCGGCATCGAGTCCGCGCGCGGTCTTCACGCGATGCGCGTGCTCGCGCCCGGTGGAACGCCCCGTCGCGACTTCACCCTGGACGGGCTGATCCAGGCCGCCTTCGATCCCTTCCTGCCCTGGTTCGCCCGCACCATTCCCGTTCTCACCGCAGCGTATGACGCGCTTCCGGCGGACGCGCCGCTCAGGTCCCGCCTCGCGGGTCAGATTGCCCTCCTGCGCGGCTGGGATGACCGCTGGAGCGCCGACTCCGAGGCCACCTCGCTCGCCGTCTACTGGGGCACCGATCTTATGAGGTCCATCGGCCGTCCCGCGCACGAAGCTTTGGTGCCCAGCGAGGAGTGGGTCGCCACCAGGGTCCTCTCCGAAACACTGCTCGCCGATCTTGCCGCTGCCTCCGACAAGCTCACTGCCGACTTCGGATCCTGGCGCACGCCCTGGGGCCGGATCAACCGTTTCCAACGATTGACCGGAGATATCGTCCAGCCCTTCAGCGATGCCGGCCTCAGCATTCCCGTGCCGTTCACCTCTTCGCTGTGGGGCTCGCTTGCCTCGTTCGGCGCGCGCCAGTATCCCGGCACCCGGTGTTGGTACGGCACCGGCGGCAACAGCCTTGTCGCCGTCGTCGAGTTCGGCGCCAGGGTCCGGGCCAAAGGCGTCACGGCCGGCGGCGAGAGCGGCCATCCTGACTCGAAGCACTTTGACGACGAGGCCCAGCGCTATGCCTCCGGCAACCTGCGCGACATCTACTTCTACCCCGATCAGCTTGTGGGCCACACTGAGCGTGTCTACCATCCGGGAGACTAAGGCGCCTCCACCAACGAATTCAGCCGCGCCTAAGCTCTTCGCCGCCCCCACCTTCGCCGTTGCATCTCCGGATTCCACCGACACCCCTGGTCCCAGGGGAAGGGAGCCGCCCCTTGCAATCGCGTCTCAGTACGAGTTCACGGCAGCAACGATTCCCTCGGCCGTCGCATTGCCAACCCCGGCCCAGTACACCGGCCAGGTCAGGTTGGTAATGGTATTGCCCGGCTGCGCGCCGCAAAAATAGTACTGCCGGAAGATCGCCTGCAAGGCCGGGCTCGAAACCAGTTCCGGATACAGCTTCTCCATCGACGCCGGCGAGCAGTCCGCTGCGCCATACCTTTGAGTAAATGTGTAATAGCTCTCGAACTGTTCCGGTAACATGGCGAGGCTGTATTTCACTGCTTCGTAGTCGCTGGGTGCGAAAGTACTTACGTCCAGACTGAACAGCTTATAAGCGGGATCGTTGGCAAAGCATGGACTGATTCCTGGCGCCACTTCCAGCACATAGCCGGGAAGCACCATCCGGTATTCGTCCATGTGGGTATGTCCGGCAATCATCATCGATACCACGCCGGGATACTTGATGAGGGCATTCAGGAAAGCAGTCTGATAGTCCGGCTCCCACATCATCACCGCGCTGGCGATGTGCCCGCTGCTGTCCACACCCGCCGCTGTAGCTGCCAGAAATCCGCCCGCCGGCACATGCATCAGGATCCACACCTTCTGGCCGGCCGTCTGGGCCGCGGCCAGTTGCGCATCCAGCCACGCGAACTGCGCCGTGACGGCAGCGGAGTTATCTCCCGGAACCAGAGGAGAACACATGATGGTGTTCAGGCCAATCACCAGCAGCTCACCCTGGAAAAGCTCGGCGGAATAGTAACCGGCGGTTGTAAATGTGCTCGCAAAGTCCTCGTAACTCGCAATTCCATGCAGCATCTGCGAGCTGTACATCTCCGCCGTGTTGGCCAGAAAAGTGCTGTCCGGGCCATAGCCCGTGTAGGAATCGCAATTGCCCACCGCAAACACAACCGGGATCGTCCCCACCGCGTTTCTGATCCGCTGCATCACAAACGCAGCCGCATTATTGGTGAACGCTACCATCGACGCCTGATCGCTGCTTCCCGAAGCCGCCTGATAATAACCCGGAATGTTATGCCCAAGCAGGTCGCCGGTATAAATCACGACCTCGCTGCTCCCCAGGTTCTGCTGAACGCTGGCCAGGGCGAGTTTCAACAGCGGGTAATTGGTGTCGGTTCCCCAGGCCGATGGTGGTGTCGGGCTGGAAGACTCGTAAGACTCAAAAATGCTTTGCCACTGGTCGAAGGTGGCTTGGTTGAGCGACTGGAACACGTCTGCATTTTTGGTATAGAAGGGGTCGAAGTGTACGTCGGAGAAGGCGAGCAGCGGAATGCTGCCGCTCATCAGGCTGTTCTTTCCTCCGCTGCATCCGGTAAGCGCGGCGGCGCCGGCCAGTTCAAGAAAAGTACGACGGGAAAGATGGGACATATCGGGGTTCCTCCGCAACAGGGTTTCCTTGTGCGTACCCAGCCCCTCCCCAGGACAAGGCTGGCCCGACACAGAATGACGCCATCAGCAACTTCATCGGCGCTGGATGCGCGGACCGTTAGGCCCTGCCAGCTGACCTGCCCCTCCCATCAGCCGGACCTGTCCCGCCGATTCACAATTGGGTGATCTTTCCCGTTTTGAAACTCCCTGGTCTCCAGCGGAACCTGGGCTGGCGTTCTCTGCCCGTCACCGCACCACAGGCCATGCCATGCTCGCCATGGGGTTCCTGCAGGACCATCGGCTCGGCCCTGCGCAGCACTCGATCCGTGTTGCCTCCGTTCGTTGCGCTTAGCCCGCTGGACTCATCGCCACTGAGAAAAGGCAACTGAAGATCCACAGCCCGGCAACGGTAATACAGGAGCTCTCCATGCAATCCTCGCGTTTGGCCACTCTCTCCCTGACCGCCTTCGTTCTTTGTCTTTGCGGCTGTTCCGGAAGCGGCGTCAGAGCCCCTGCGACTGTCACGTATGCCACGGCAGCGCCGACCTATACCCGGGGAATAGCCATCACGCCCGATTCTCCAACCATCAGCGGCAGTGTGACGAACTGGAGCGTGAGTCCGGCTCTTCCCGCCGGCCTGTCTCTCAGCCCGGGCACCGGGGTCCTCAGCGGAACGCCAACGGTCGTCGCCGCCACCGCTTCCTATACCGTCACCGCAGCCGGTTTGGGCGGCAGTGCCACCACCGCTCTTTCCATCACGGTGAATGATCAGGCGCCGTCCCAGTTCAGCTACGCCGCGGGCACGGCGGTGTACATCGTCAATTCCCCTGTAACTCCGAACAGCCCCACAACCGCTGGCGGGACGGCGGTCTCTTACAGCGTTAGCCCGGCCCTTCCCGCAGGCCTCGGTTTGGCCCCATCCACCGGCATCATCAGCGGGGACCCGACTACGGTATCTCCTGCCTCCACCTATACTGTTACCGCGACGAACTCAGGCGGCAGCGCCACCGCCAACCTCAGTATCGCGGTGAATGCGGCGCCGAGCCCGGCCGGTCCGGCTGCACCCGCGGGTCTTGCCTATTCCCCCGGCAACGCAACCTACACCGTGGGAACGCCGATCCCGCAAAATGTCCCCACCAGCACCGGCGGGGCGCCCACCGCCTGGAGCATCGATCCAGCTCTCCCGACCGGTTTGCACCTGAACACCGCGATAACCTCCATCGCTCCCGTCTCGGGCATCATTGCCGGAACCCCCTCGGCCACAGCTTCACCCACCCTCTATACCGTCACCGCTTCCAATCTCGCGGGCACGACCACGGCCTCCTTCACCCTCTCGGTCGATGCCGCGGACATCTCTCCCGCCGGCCTGGCGTACAGCGCGCCCGCTCCGGTGTACGCCGCCGGTGTGCCGATTACACCCGACGTGCCCTTTACCAGCCCCAATGGTGGAGTTCCCACCTCCTTCAGCGTGACTCCCGATCTTCCTCCCGGCCTCGCCCTCGACAGCAACAGCGGAATCCTGACCGGGACCCCCGAGGCTGTGCCGTCGACCATCGTGCCACCCCCTCCCTTCAGGGCCACCTGGACCGTCACCGCAAGCAACGCCTCCGGCAGCACCACCGCGCCTCTCACCATCACCCTCTACAATGCGCCCCAGGCCATCACCAATCTCAGCCAGTGGATCACTCCCCTGGCCGCTCCGGGTTCCAGCTTCCAGTTTCTTGACACCGGCCTCACCGTCATCGATCCCGCCAATCCGCAGGTTCCTCCCGTAGAGTGGCTGGCAGGCCAGGCCGTCAGCACTTCCGTCAGCCCCGACGGCAATACCCTGCTGGTCCTCACCAGCGGATACAACCGGGTCTTTCAGGGACCGTTCCCCCTGTTCGATCCCGCCTTCTCCACCGAGTACGTGTTCGTTTACAACATCGCCGGTCACGCGCCTGTCTTCCAACAGGCCATTCCCATCCCCAATGCCTATCACGGCATCGTCTGGGATCCGGTGCCCGGCAACCACGCGTTCTACGTCTCCGGCGGCATGGGCGATGCTCCCTGGGGCACCGACCCGATTCCCTATCCACTCCCCAACAACGGCGACAACATCCACATCGTCACCCAGCAAGCCAATGGCAGCTGGCAGAGCGTTGCTGAGCTCGACCTCGGCCCGAATCCCGGGGCCGTGGCTCTGGGACACCCCTCGGGCAATGGTCTCCCCGTGCCCAATAACCAGATTTCCAGCGTCAACAGTGCGGTCTTTGTGGCCCCCATGGCCGCCGGGCTCGCCATTTCCCGCGATGGCCAGACCCTGGTCGTCGCCAATTACTACAACGACTCCATCACCGTTTTCACCGGCGGCCTCAGCGCCTGGCTCAGTCAATGGCAGCCCGATGCCTCATCGGCGCAGGGTGGACAGGGACTGCTCCAGGGCACCGAACTCGATCTGCGCCCCGGCATGGCCGCCAGTTCGCCGGCGCACGGTATCCCAGGCGGCGAATATCCCTTCTGGGTCGTCCTGGCGGGCGACAGTGGACCCGGCGCAACCGCCTACGTCTCCAGCCTCCGCGACCGCGAGATCGACGTCGTGAAATTGGGGGAAACCTGCACCCAGGGTACGCCCGGCAACGGCTGCGTCCTGGCTGCCGCGCCAGTCGTCGCCGCCCGCATTCCCGTCAAAGGCCAGCCCAATAAGATGACCCTCAACCAGGCGCAGAGCCTCCTCTATGTCGCCGAGGACGAGTCTGACACCGTCGACGTCATCGACCTCAATCCGGCCGACGCTGGAGTTCCCAGCCAGAACCAGCCCGCCACGGTCAACACCGTAATCGAAACGATCCCGGTCATCGCTCCCGCCGCCGCTCTCCAGTCTTTCAACCTCGCGCAATATACCGGCGCCAATACCAACAGCGTTACCCTCTCTCCCGACGAAAAGTATCTCTATGTCACCAACGGCAATCTGAATAACATTGCGGTTGTCTCGCTCACCGGAACCAATCGCGGCGACCAGACCATCGGTCTCATTCCCTCCGGCTGGTATCCAAATTCCCTCAGTTTCAGCAAAGACGGAACCTGGGCCTACGTCGTCAACTCCAAGTCGCCGACCGGCCCGAATCCTCAGTGGTGTTATAACTACGGACCGGCCGGGTATCTCGGTTGCGCCCCCGCGAACGAATACAATCCCCAGCAAACCAAGGCAGGGTTGCTCAGCTTTCCCGTCGCCGGTGCGCTCTCGCAACTCCCTGCCCTGACCGCCCAGGTTGCCACCAATAATCATTTCGGCAGCACGCCCCAGGAAAGCTCGGTCATTGCCGCTGTCCACCAGGGCGTCCAGCATGTCATTTACATCCTGAAGGAAAACCGCACCTACGACCAGATTCTGGGCGATCTGGGGCGCGGCAATGGCGACCCCGCTCTTGCCATGTTCGGACAGGCCATCACTCCCAATCAGCACAACCTTGCCCAGAACTTCGTGACTCTGGACAATTTCTTCGACTCCGCTGAAGTCAGCAACGACGGCTGGCCCTGGAGCACCTCGGCCCGCGCTCCCGATGTTGTGGAGCACCAGTACCCCGTCAACTACTCGCAACGCGGCCTCAGCCTCGACACCGAGGGAGACAATCGCGGTGTGGACGTTGCGTTGCCCACTCTCGCCCAGCGCCAGGCCGAGGACCCCCTCATGCCCGGCGGAGCGCTTTCTCCCAGCGTCGAGGGCGGTGAGGATCTGCTTCCCGGACAAACCGATGTTGACGCCCCGGACGGGCCCAACGACGAACTCAACACCGGCTATCTGTGGGACGACGCTCTGCGCGCCGGCCTCACCGTTCGCAACTACGGATTCTTCATCGACACCACCTGCTACAACGAGCCGAGCTGTCAGACGCCCCTCGCAGAGAATCCTTTCGCCACCAATACCGTAGTGGCTCCGTCAGCCAATGTCTCTCTCGCTCCCCTTACCGATCCCTACTTCCGCGGCTTTGATCCGGCCTTTCCCGACTACTACCGCTTTAAGGAGTGGGAGCGCGACTTCGACAGCAACTACGCTGCCGGAGGCCTTCCCAACCTGACCCTGATCCGTTTCATGCACGACCATACCGGCAGCTTCGGCACGGCCATCGACGGCGTCAACACGCCCGATCGCCAGGTGGCCGATAACGACTATGCCGTCGGCCTGGTGGTGCAGAAGATTGCCAACAGCCCCATCTACAAAAACAACACGCTCATCTTTGTCATTGAGGATGACGCCCAGGACGGTGGCGACCATGTCGATTCCCATCGCAGCACCGCCTCTATAGCGGGCGCCTGGGTAAAGAACGCGCTGGTTTCCACCCACTACACCACCCTCGACTTCGTCCGCACCATGGAAGCGGTTCTGGGTCTGCCGCCCATGAACCTGAACGATGCGCTCGCCTCGCCCATGGCGGACATTTTCAACACTTCTCCATCCCCATGGAGTTTTACGGCGACTCCCTCAGCAATTCTCTATTGCACCCAACTGCCGCTCCCCGGACCCGCGCTCCCCTGTGTCGATCCGACTCCCGATGCGGCCTACTGGGCGCGCGTTACCAAAGGGATGGACTTCTCCGACGCGGACCGCGTCGATGGCGGCGTCTTCAACCGCATTCTCTGGAAGGGACTGATGGGCAATCGACCTTATCCCGCTGCCCCCACCGGATTGGATTTGCGCAACAACCGCAGTCAGTTGCTGGCGCGTTACACGAAACCTGTCCACCAGAAGAAGGCAACTTCGCTCAGGCTCCATCGCGACTGATCGGAACCAGCGGTTTGCGGCCTCGGCAGCGGGCAAAACGGTCGCGTGCAAAACCTGGCCCTCCATGGCATGCTCTGCCGAGCAGCGCGAGTCGAATGGCACTGGAGCAGCATCGCCTGCCGAAGACGCGGCCTTCGGCTTGTGATGCAGGTCGACTTGCCGGGGGGCGGTGGAACCAGATTTCGCAGACAACCGATCTCGAGAACCGAGAGGAGGTAAGCGGTCTGTCGATGTACAGCCGCTCAGGCGTGTGCAGGAGACGCGTGTCAGCGCTCTTCTCTGCGACGCAATAGCTGTTGACTCGTTCCTTGCCCAAAAACAAAAGGGAGGCCGCTCGGCCCCCCTGAAGAACGGCAGAAGATGCAGGAGGCTAGAAGATAAACTTCAGAGCTGTCTGGAACTCACGAGCCTGCGCCGATATCGGCGTTCCGGTGATGGAACCCGCGCCGCTGCCCGTGGTGCCGACTCCATTCGAGTCGTAGGCGTAGATCGTGCCGTTCGGCGCCGAGAAGGTTGGCGTGTTGAGGAGGTTGAAAGACTCCAGCCGAAACTCGAGATGGGCTTGCTCGTGGATGGGGAAGGTCTTGAACACGGAGAAGGACAGCGACTGCGAGCCGGGGCCGTAGATCGAATTCCGAGCTTCGTCGCCGAGCAGTCCGGGCGCCTGGGCGTGGAACTGGGTTACGTCGTACCACTCCTTGATGGAGGGATGGAAGCCGGGCGTGGTGTGCGGCACCCGGTTTGGCCGGTCGTTGCCGAGTCCCGGGATTCCGCTGCGGGCGTTGCTGTTTTGCACAGTGATCGGATTGCCCGTGTTGGCGTAGTAGATCGCGTTCATGCTCCAGCCTTTGGCAGCCCCGCCGGCGAGTCCGTTGAGGTTGTTGCCGAAGGGAAGGTCGTAGCTCATGGTGAGCGCGAGGCGCGAACGGGTATCCAGATCGGCGTTGCCGTAGTCGTACTGGTAGTAACTGTTGTAGACAACGGGCTGCCCGCTGCCGTTATCCACGTGGCAGGGGCCGACGCAGTTGCCGACGGACTGGCCTTCGTCGAGCACCTGCGCATTGGTATCGTTATGCGACCAGGTGTAGTTGACGTTGGCAGCGAGTCCGTTTCTGAGTCGGCGCTCGAGGGAGAGCTGCAGCGCGTTATAGTTGGACCGCAGCACGCTGATACGCTCGTCGATGGTCACGCCCGGCAGGCTGGGATAGGGATACGGCGCTCCTGCATAGGCAGGCTGGTTAGAGTTGGTGCCGTTCACCGGCAAGCGGCTGCCGTGGTTTCCGACCCAGGCGACGGTAGCGACGTTGCCGCGGAGGCTTTTCTCGATGTTGACGGTGTACTGCTGCAGGAGTCCGTTCTTGTAATCGAAAGCGGTGGAGTTGATGGAGGTTCCGATATAGTTCGCTGGATTGGTAGCAAGCGCGATGTTACTCGAAGGCACTGGAATGCCGCTGGCCATGCTCCAGCCGGCCCCATCGAGCGAACTGGCGTACGGACCGGTGCAGGGCGTGGAGGACTGCGGCGGGGCGCCGCAGGAGAAGCTGAATGAATACGGCGCGTTCCGCATAAAGGAGCCGGAGGTGGAATTCGTGGGAAAGTAGGTCATGCCATAGCCGCCGCGGATTACGAGGCCGGGGCGCAGGACGTAATCGACTCCAAGGCGCGGCGCGAAATCGCTGTAATCGGTGTCGATACCGGCAGTGGCATTGGACTTCTGAGCGCCAGGCAGGCCCGGACCGATCAGGAGGCCAAGGGCGGGATCGAAGTTCGTAAACCCGTAATTAGCCGAGGTGAACGGCGTATAGATGTCGTAGCGCACGCCGAGGTTGAGGGTGAGGTTAGGGTTGACGCGATAGTCGTCTTCGGCGTAGATGCCATCTTCCCACGCGCGAAAGCCGGCGGTGACGATGGTGTACGCCCGGTCGACCTGGCTGACATAGCCTTCGAGCAGGTCAGCCAGATCGTTGCCCGTGACGGTGCCATAGGCGTTGGCCAGACCGCGAGGATTGGGGCTCTGGCCCTCGGAAACCTGACGGCGGATGAGACTGGCCCCGAACTTGAAGCTGTTTGGCCCTTTCAGCAGCGAGTAAGCAGCCATGTACTGGAACGTATTGTTCTGGTCGAGGAGTGGCACGTAAGAGGCATCGCCCAGTGCCGCATAGGGCTGGGAATCCGGCGAGAAGCTCAGCAGGCCGGAGCTTGGGCTGTCGCCCGGCAGATTGACGCAGGAGGCTGCGTTGCACGGGAAGCCGAACTCGGTCGAGATGTCCTTGCCCTGGTTGACCGTGCCCGACAGGTTGTTGAGCCGCATGTACTGAGCATGCAGTTCGAGGACTGAGTCCGGGCTGAGGATACGAGTGTAGGCCAGTGCGGCGCTCGTCTCCTGATCCGACGCCGGGCCGGCGAACGAGTTGCCACCGGCTGCACCATAAGGTCCGGCGCCGGGGTTGACGGTGATCCCGGCCACAGTGGTCACCGGCAGATCGCCTGGAATATACGCGCTGGTGTTGTTGTAGGTGTAGCGGGCGTACATCGAGTCTTTGGGCGTGATGTGGTAGTCGACGCGGGTGTCGTAGGTTGCCACATCCTGGGTTTCACCGGTAGTGTAGTCGAAGTTATTCGCCGGAGGCGTGCAGACCGAGCCGGGGATTGCCACAGCGACATTGGGCTTCGGGTACAACGAGAAGTAGTTATCGCCAATGGAACCCTTGACCACCGACGCCGAGACATTCGGGCAACCGCTGCCGAGGTCGGTAAAGTTCCCGGGGTTTTGCTCTTCGAACAGGGTAGGCACGGTGGAGACAGCGGTCACACCCTGGACCAGACGCAGGTCTTCGTAGTCGAAGAAGAAGAATGCTTTGTCGCGGACGATGGGGCCGCCAATACTGCCGCCAAACTGATTCTGGCGCAGTTCCGGCCTAGGCCCGACGGTGGCAAAGTAGTTTCTTGCATCGGTGATGTCGTTGCGGAGGAATTCGTACGCGGTTCCATGAAAGCGGTTGCTGCCGGATTTGGTGATGAGGTCGACGACTGCGCCCCCGGAGCGGGAGATCTCTGCGGTATACAAGTTGGTCAGAACGCGAACTTCCTGGATGGCATCGATGGAGGGACGGACGCCGACGCTCCCGATGAAGCGCTCGTTATTGTCCATACCATCGATCATGTTGTTGTTGACTTCGTCGCTCTGACCGTTGGCGGAATAGCTGGAACTGGGGCGGCGATCGTCCGGGCGCGTGCCGCTGTTCATGGAGTTGGGCAAGCCACCGGTGACCCCGGCCGCGAGCTGAATCAGATTCGTGACGTTACGGCCGTTCAGCGGGAGATTCTGCGTCAATTGGCTGCTGATCAGCGTACCTACGGTCGACGTGTTGGTCTGAAGCGCCGGCGTGGCCGCTTCGACGGTCACCGTCTCCGAGGTGGAACCAACGCTGAGATGTGCGTCGACCCGGGCGCGATCGCCGGCCGCCAGCGTCACCCGCGAGACGAAGGTCTTGAAGCCGGGCGCCGTGATTTTTACCTGGTAGCTTCCGATCTGGAGTTCCGTGAGATCGTAGCCGCCGCTGCTGGTTAGCTGGACCGTGTGTTTGACTCCGGTGGCCTCATCGGTTGCGGTCACGGTGCCTTTGGCAACGATGGCGCCGCTGGGGTCAGTGACGGTGCCGAGGATGTCCGCTGTGGTCACCTGGGCGTGCGCGATTCCGAGGGCGAGAAGGAAGATACCCGCGAAACCGAGCAGAACGGGGAAGGATCTGCGAATGCGATGCAACATGCGACCTGTGGCCTCCAATGCCGTCGAACCGAAACGTCTCAAGCTGGCGAGACGGGTGTCTGAATTGCGGAGCTGCCGTTACCGGATTTGTCACCGGGAAATGAACTGGGGTCCTGTTCCGCGGTGTCGAAACCATCGACAGGCGGTTCCCGCATCGTTGTACGAAATCGGGACGAAAGAACCCTACCCGCCTTAATCGATCATTGTCAAGATCGAATGGAATTAAAGCGAAAGTACATGTGGCCTTCGGGCGATATTCAGAAAGTCGACGCTGCGGGCAACGCGTCTCTGCCGAAATCGAGTTTTCGAGGGTTCTGCGCAGAAGGTGGGGACCGCGGAGCTGATCAGGCAGGAATCACCGGGCCGGTGGATTCGATGCGCATCGATGTGGGATGCAGGGATGCGCATCTGAACGGACCCGCTCTGGATCGGCAAGGCTTATTGGGCAATGGCAACATCACTGTGGAGCGGCAGATCCCGCGATGAGGTGCCTACGAGGATTCGATAGGTCCCAGCGGGTGTCTCCCAGCGCCGCGACGCCACGTCATAGATCGAAAACGAGCGCCGATCGAGGCTGAGGGTGACGGGCTTCGTCTCGCCGGGCTGTAGCTCGACTTTTTCAAAAGCGCGCAGCTGGTGCGGAGGCTCTCCATTGGCGGCAGGTTGCTGCACATAAACCTGGACGACCTCGGCTCCCGCACGCCTGCCGGTGTTGGTTACCGAGACCTTCACCGTGACATTGTGGTAAGACGATCCCGCCTGCACGCTGCCGGGTGTGACGGACAGGTTGCTCAGGTGAAAGGTGGTATACGAGAGGCCGAACCCAAAGGGGAAGAGCGGAACGGTATTCGTCGCGTCATACCAGCGATAGCCGACGTCGAGCTTTTCGCTGTAGACGGAACGACCGTCGATGCCAGGCCACTGTTGCCGGCCGGCCGTTGGAATGGCGGTGGCGCTGCGTGGAAAAGTGAGCGGTAGTTTGGCCGAGGGGTCCACGTCACCATAGAGGATCGCGGCGATTGCGTTGCCATCTTCCTGGCCGGGGTACCACGCTTCCAGGATGCCCGCGACTTTGTCGATCCAGGGCATCAGCACCGGACCGCCGGTATCGAGGACCACGATGGTCTTCGGGTTGGCAGCCGCGACGGCGGCGATCATCTCATCCTGATTCGAGGGCAGGACTAGGTTGGGCCGGTCGCGCCCTTCGGTTTCGTCAGTATGCACGAAGACAATTGCAACTTGCGCCTTGCGCGCCGCGGCGGCCGCTGCGGCCAGATCGGCGCCCTCGGCGTAAGTGATCGATGCGCCCGAGGCAGCGGCCTTGCGCAGGCCATCGACCGGGCTGACGATATACGGCGCCTTCACACCGGAGCTGCCGGAGCCTTCCGCCTTCGGCTTCGTGCCGCCCGCCTCACCGATCACGGCTATCGATACGTCCCTGTTCAGGGGCAGCAGGGCGCCATCGTTTTTTAGCAGAACGGTTCCTTCCTCGGCCGCCCAGCGCGAAAACGAGGCGTGCTCGGGGGTCTGGACATTGGCCGTCCAGCTGCCCGGGTTCGGCTTATCGAAGAGGCCCTGCCGGAACATGGGAACCAGGATCTGGCGCACGCGCTCGTCGATCACGCTCTGGCTCACCTTTCCCGACTGGACGGCGGCCTTGAGTGCTGCACCGAAGAACTTGTCGCCCGGCATCTCCTGATCGAGCCCGTGATCGACGGCATCGACGGTCGAGTGCGTCGCTCCCCAGTCGCTCATGACGAAACCATCGAAGTGCAGTTCTTTGCGGAGCATCTCGGTGAGCACATCGGCGTTCTCGCATGAGTAAATGCCGTTGGTCTTTACGTACGCGCACATCACCGTACCCACGTGTCCCTCTTCCACAGCGGCGGCAAAAGGGGTCAGATAGATTTCGTGCAGGGTGCGCTCATCGACAATGGAGTCTTCTTTGAACCGGTTGCTCTCCTGGTTCATCGTGACGTACATGTTGGCGTTCGCGATTGGCCCCTCGCTCTGAATCCCTCTGATTTCGGCTTGCGCCATTTGCCCGTTGAAGTAAGGATCTTCGCCATAGCTCTCGAAGGTGCGGCCCCACTCGGGCACGCGCACCACGTCGATCGACGGCGAGAGTGCGACGTTGGTTCCCTTATTCCATTCTTCATTGCCAAGAACACGGCCAAAAGCAGTGAGCAGGCCGGGATCCCAGCTGGAGGCGGCTGCAATGGGAGCGGGCAGCAGGGTCACCTGCGTCGCTCCATTGCCGACGCCGGCGCGCCCGTCCGCTTCGGTAA
Organism: Acidobacteriaceae bacterium; assembly: GCA_049579805.1. Taxonomy (GTDB): domain Bacteria; phylum Acidobacteriota; class Terriglobia; order Terriglobales; family Acidobacteriaceae; genus Palsa-343. The sequence goes on along the minus strand of JBAUOP010000069.1, from coordinate 7,111 downwards.
GGGCCGGAATGCCGAGACGCGGGATGGGGGGAACATAACCGACGTACCCTTTGACCGGAATAGGCTGAACGCCATGCATCATGGTGATCTTCTCGTCGAGCGTCATCGCTTTCACGAGCAGGGCGGCGCGCTGTTGCGGAGACGCCGACTTGTCCATCCAGGGCCGCTGCGCGGGCGCAGCGCCCGTTTGCGCCCATGCAGGCAAACCCACCATGATGACGGCAGCCATGAAAAGGCCAGCCACCTTCGTTTGAGTCTCTCTCATTGCACTCCCCCCATCCCGACGTGCGGATTTCTCGAAAATGACGAACCTTTCAATTCGCAGTGATTGTATACAGACTTTCTTAGCTGTTCAATTCGAACATTATTTTGCCTGAATCACGTAAAATAGCACGTTGAACCGTTCAAATGCATCGAATTCAGCTCTGGTTGCAGGCCGAGAGCAGGCCGAATAGCCGGAAAGGGAAGTCTTTCATGATGCTCCTGGCCGTCGATCTGGGAGGCACCCATGCCAACTGCGCCCTTGTGCGCGACCGCAGTATTTTGCGGTCGCGCTCCATTTCCTGCCGAGGAAGCGACGGCATGGCCACCCTGCTTCCGTCGCTGAGCACTGTGCTGCGTGCGCTCGCTGAGGAGGAGGGTTTCCAGCTTTCGGACCTGGACGGAATCGCGGTCGGCTTTTGCGGACTCGTCGATCGGCGGGAAGGACGCGTGACGGCGACGAGCGGCAAATATGAGGATGCGCCGCAGATCGATCTGCCGGCCTGGGGGCGGAGAGAATTCGGGCTGCCGCTGGTGGTTGAGAACGACGCGCGCATGGCTCTGCTGGGCGAACACTTCGCGGGGGCGGCCGCTGGATTTGACGATGTCGTGATGGTGACGCTGGGCACCGGCATCGGGGGCGCAGCGATGATGGGCGGCCGGCTGCTGACCGGCAAGCACTTCCAGGCTGGATGCCTCGGCGGCCACATCCCGGCGATTCTGGACGGCGCGACGTGCTCCTGCGGGGCGATCGGCTGCGCGGAATCCGAGGCCGCGGGATGGTGTCTGCCCCGCGTATGCCGCGACTGGCCGGGATTTGCGGCCAGTCGGCTGGCCAGGGAAGCCATTAGTTTCAAGACGCTCTTCCGCTGTGCCGATGCGGGCGATGCAGTCGCGCAGCAGGTGCTCGGCCGGTGCCTGCGCATCTGGGGCGCCAATGCCGTCGCGCTGATCCATGCTTACGATCCGGAACTGCTGGTGTATGGAGGGGGTGTGATGCACAGCGGCGACCGCATTGTGCAGTTCGTGCAGGATTATGTGGCGCGCCACGCGTGGACGCCGTGGGGCACGGTGCAGGTGAGGGCCGCGAAGCTGGGCGGCAATGCGGCGTTACTCGGAGCGATTCCGCTGATGGCCGAACTGGGACAGGGTGCGAGCGATGTACGATAAGCATCCATGCGTCGCGGTCTCGTCCGCAAGGCAGGAGTGCAGCGAGAGATGGGAGGCGATCGGACAAAGACTGCGCGCGGCAGCCTGCAACCGCAGCACTGCCGTGATCTGCGTCGAGTGCTACCCAGGCGTGCGGGTCCGCGAGGTGTGCGAGGCGCTGCGCGCCCAGCTTCGGCCAGGGCGGGTGATCGCGACGGAGGAACTGCTGCGGCCGGCAGAGGAGATTAACCGCCGCATTGCACCGCTGCTGACCGACGATCCGGTCTTTGGGCTGCTGAACAATTTTGCGATCGAAGATTTCTTCGAACCGGAGAAGCTGTGCGCGGCCCGGCAAACCGTCGGGGGATCCTCGCCCGGGATCACGCTCATCGCTGGTGCGGGCGCGACGCTGATCGCTCCGCGGGGCCACTTGCTGGTCTATGCGGACCTTGCACGCTGGGAGATTCAGCAGCGGCAGAGGCGCGGGGAGATCGGGAATCTGGGAGCGGACAACCTCGGCGATCGCGCGGCGGAGAAGTACAAGCGAGCTTTCTTTGTTGACTGGCGCGCGGCGGACCGGCTGAAGCAGAAGTTGCTGGGAGACATCGATTTTCTGCTGGATACGAATGTTCCCGGGCATCCGAAGATGATCGCGGGCGAGGCGATGCGTGCCGGGCTGCGGATGGCCGCGCAGCGACCCTTTCGGGTTGTGCCGTTTTTCGACCCGGGTCCGTGGGGCGGCCACTGGATGGAAAAGGTTTGCGAACTGCCGCAGGATGGGCCCAATCATGCGTGGTGCTTCGACTGCGTTCCGGAAGAGAACAGCCTGCTGCTCGGATTTGGGGATGTGCGCGTGGAGATCCCGTCGTTGAATCTGGTGCTGGCGCAGCCTCACGAATTGCTGGGCGACAACATCTGCAGGCGCTTTGGGGCGGAGTTCCCGATTCGCTTCGACTTTCTCGACACAATGGGCGGTGGCAACCTTTCGCTGCAGGTCCATCCACTGACCCAGTATGTTCGCGAGCACTTCGGTCTCGCGTACACGCAGGATGAGAGCTACTACATGCTCGACGCCGGCGAGGATGCGTGCGTCTATCTCGGGCTGAGAGAGCAGATCGATCCGCAGGCGATGCTGCACGACCTCGAGGCCGCACAGAGCGGGGGACCGGCCTTCGATGCCGAGCGTTATGTGAATCGCTGGCCGGCGCACAGGCACGACCACTTCCTGATTCCCGCCGGTACGGTGCACTGCTCGGGGCGCAACAGCATGGTTCTCGAGATCAGCGCGACGCCATACATCTTTACCTTCAAATTGTGGGACTGGGGACGGCTGGGCCTCGACGAGAGGCCGCGGCCGATCCATCTCGAACGAGGTGCGGCGAATATCCAATGGGACCGCACCACGGCCTGGGTCGAGAGGTCGCTGATCAATCGCGTGGAGCCGGCGGCCACCGGCGAAGGCTGGCGCGAGGAGCGCACCGGTCTCCACGAGCTGGAGTTCATCGAGACGCGACGGCACTGGTTCACCGCGCGCGTCCCGCACGACACCTGCGGGACCGTCAACGTGCTGAATCTCGTCGAAGGCGATGAGGCGGTCGTCGAGAGCCCAACCGGTGCGTTTCAACCCTTTCCGGTGCATTATGCGGAGACGTTTATCGTGCCGGCGCAAGTGGGTGCGTATACGATTCGGCCGCACGGGCGGGCGGAGGGAGAGCGCTGCGCGACGATCAAGGCGTTTGTTCGGCCGGAGTCGTAGAGCCTCGATCGCAATGCGGGACCGCGGCCGGCGGCAGAGAACCGTTACGGCTCGAATGCCGGCCAGAGCGAGGCAAACCGAGCAGGGTCGGAGACCCACTGGACGGACTCGACGTTTCGCTCGAACTGCTCATAGATCGGAACAGAGGGGGAAAGATCCAGTTCCGGATAAGATCGCGCGGCGCGCTCGGTGAGCGAAGTCGGGTGGTAACGAGGATTGGGCTCCCACCGGACCGTCTTATCTGCGCCCAGCAGGGGAAACCAGGCGAGGCCGCCGTGGGCGCGTACGCCGTCATAGACGAATCCGTACTGGCGATCGCACCAGGCGCCGAAGACCATAGGCGTGTCGGGATCGGCGTTCATGACCCAGTGTGCCCAGCCTGGAGGCACGACCACCTGCTCACCCGGTCCGGCCGAGACCGCAATGCAGCGGCCGGGCTCGTCCGTTACGCCTTTCTGGGCATAGATGACGGCGCGGCCCTGCCATATTTCGAAAATCTCGGGCGGCGACCAACCGCTGTGAGGCGCCACGGCGTGGACATGTCCCTGGCTGCGCACGGGCTCATGGCCCAGCCGGCCGCTGGCATAGGCTACGACGCCAAAAAGCAGCATGCGGCGCTCCAGCTCCAGACGACCCTGAAGCCGGCCGACATCCATCGCGATGCTGTAGACGGGGTCGGGGCCGTCGCTGCCGGGATCGCGCAGGCTGGGGCGAATCGTGTCGAGCCGGCGGAACTCCGGCACAGGGCCGAAAAGATCGTCGTCGTAGCGAAAGCTCAGGTCTTCGGGGCGAACGTGAACACCCAGGCCAGGGTCAAACGGCATTGGCCTGCCGATCTGCCGCGGGTACGAGGGCCGGAGCGCCGTCGCGCATGAGCACGCGGGCACTGAATCCCTCGGTCGCAATGGTGGCGTAATCGTGGCCGGCATCGCTGGGCCAGCAGGCCCAGAAGAGGAGCGGGCTATCGCCGGTGTTGACTACGCGATGCGCCGTTGAACCGGGAATGTAGTGGAGCGAGCCAGGCGCCATCGCCTCCGCTCGGGTGCGGCGTTGGTCGTCCATCAGAACAAGCATGCCACTGCCCGCAACGGTCGTGTAATATTCGCCACGATTGCGGATCGCGTGAAAATGCCCCTTGGTCATGAAATATTCGTCGCCGACGCGACCGGGTTCAACCCTGCTCGAGCCCCAGAAGAGACCGCCCTCAAGGCCCTGGGAAACAGGCTCCCACCATTCGACGCGGTAGACGACGGTTTCCGGGTCCATCGACGCCTGGGCAGCGCGATCCCCGAAGAAGGTCTGCATCTGGCCGAGTTTACCGACGAGGGTGCGGATGGTGGCCCTGGAAGCGGCCTGGCGGACGAGTCCAGATGGCCAGTCGATATGGGGAACGGGGTCGGGTAAAAATTGCCCAATAGCGGACATAGCAGGGTCAGAGTATCGCAACCGAAACCGTAAGGCAATAAATCAATCGATATTAGATATCGAATAACGTACAATCGCTCGTGCTTATGTTCGATTTGGCCATATTGGTGGATTGCGGGGGGAATGACTTTCTCCTGTTCGCTTCGCTTCCTAAGCGGCGCCGCTGAGAGGATCGCATGGGGCCTTCAGTGACTTCAGGCGAAAACGCGGCCGTCGGGCCCGTTACCTCGCTGCGCTTTTACGCAGGGCTGGTCGCTGGGGTGGCGGCCATCTCCGGTTTTCTCTTTGGGTTCGATACGGCGGTTATAAACGGCGCTCTGGTGTTTCTCCGTCGGGAATTTGCCCTCACCAGCTTGCTGACGGAAATCGCCGCGAGCTCCCTCCTTCTCGGCTGCCTGGCGGGCGCTGCTGCCGCCGGGATGGCCGGCGATCGGCTGGGTCGGCGCAGGAGCCTGATGGCTGCAGCCTTGCTTTTCGCTGCTTCGGCGATCGGCAGCGCTCTGTCAGGCAATATCTCGGAGTTTTGCGTTTCGCGGGTGGCGGGAGGGCTGGCGATTGGCCTCGCGTCGGCGCTCACACCGATGTATATCGCTGAGATCGCGCCGCAGCAGCGTCGCGGTCTCCTGGTCTCGCTCAATCAGCTGGCCATCGTGGTTGGCATTTTGGCTGCGTATTGCACCAACTGGCAACTTGCCCGGATTGGCCAGGAGAGCTGGCGCTGGATGTTTGCGGTGGCGGCTGTGCCTTCGGCGGTTTTCCTCGCCGGCTTGTTCTTCATTCCTGAGAGTCCGCGGTGGTTGGTGGCGCGGGGACGGCGCGACAAGGGATTTGAGGTTCTGGCGAAAATCGGAGGCGAAGCGGAAGCGCACGTCGAACTGGTGGCGATTGAGGCGGCGCTGTCGTCGACCTCCAGCGATCCGGGCGAACTGCTTGCGCCGGGTGTGCGGAAGCGGCTGTTCGTCGCGGTCACGCTCGCCGTTTTGCAGCAAATCTCAGGGATTAACACGGTTCTCTATTACGGCTCGGTGCTGTTTACCCAGCAGTTTCGCGGGGAGACGGCGCGGGCGGCCATCGGCGCCAACGTCGCCGTGGGCATTGTTAATCTGGTGTGCACCTGCATTGCCATGGTCTTCATCGACCGCTGGGGACGGCGCGGCCTGCTGCTCGCTGCGTCGGGTGGGATGACGGCGTCGCTGGTCGTGCTCTCATTTGGGCTTCGCGCTGGATCGGTCGCGCCCGTGGTGATCTTTTCGAGCGTGCTGCTCTACGTGGCATTTTTCGCCGTTGGTCTTGGGCCGGGAGTCTGGGTCTACATTACGGAGATCTTTCCCACGCGAGTGCGGGGCCGGGCCACCTCTGTGGCCACAACGGCGCTGTGGACCGCATGCCTGGTGGTGACGCTCACCTTTCTGTCCATCGTCCAGGCTCTCGGATTGTCGGGAGCATTTTTGCTCTACGCCGCACTGTCTCTGATAACGTTTGTTTTTGTATGGAAATGGGTGCCGGAGACCCGCGGCCAATCTCTGGAAGAGATCCAACGCATGTGGAGACGCGCACGGTGAAGGCAAGAACACAATCCAGCGGTGTGCTGTCCGGAGCTGACAGCGATTCATCCCTGCCGAGCAAGCAGCGCTCGCGGCTTGAGGCGATTCTGGGAAAGCTCCAGCAGTCGGGAGGCGTCACCGTAGAGACGTTGAGCGCGGAGCTGAGCGTATCGCTGGTGACGATTCGCCGTGACCTCGACCAGCTGGAGCGCGACGGATTGCTGCAGCGCACGCATGGCGGCGCGGTCTCGATGGAGCCGCTCTTTTATGAGCCTTTCCGTAACGACCGGTCGTTTCAGACGCAGCTGGAAAAGATGGCGGAGGAGAAGCGTCGCATCGGGCGCGCGGCAGCGGCTCTGATCCAGCGCGGCGAAACCATCGCGCTCACGCCGGGCACCACCACGATGAGCGTGATCCGCGGGCTGCCTCTCAACCAGGAAATAACGGTGGTGACGAACACCATCAACATTGCCATGGAACTGTCGCGGCGCAAAGACCTCGACGTTTTCGTCACGGGCGGCCATCTGCGCGGGGACTGGTTTTCTCTGGTGGGACCGACCGCGGTGCAGAGTCTGCAGCCCATGCTCATTCACACGCTGTTTATAGGTGCGGACGGCATCGACGGGACCTGGGGGGCGACCTGCTTCAGTCCGGACGAGGCTGATTTGAATTCGGCCATGGTGCGATCGGCCCGGCGCCGCATCGCGGTGGCGGACCACACCAAGTTCGGGGTTGTGGCCGGGTGGCGCATCTGCCAGACCGCCGATCTGAACATTCTGATCACCGATACCGAGGCTTCTGACGAAGCCGTGGCGCCTTTTCAGAGTGCAGGTGTCCAGGTGATGCGCGTCTAGGAACTTGTTGAAATAGGTTCTTGTCTGCGGCGGATTGTGAGGCTGATGCGTCTCACGATCATGCGTGGAGACGAGCGGGTTCAGGACGGGATGTTCAGCTACGTATCGTTGGAGCAGCGCGT
>JBAUOP010000068.1:0-8479 GCA_049579805.1 Acidobacteriaceae bacterium | reverse complement strand
CACTGTTTCGCTGACCTCCTTTTTCGCAATACGGCCCGACGATCCTGAATTGCAAGAAGCTGCTAAACGATAGAAGGCAGAAAGCGCGTTTCCAGACGTTTACGTTTTGGAAACGTGCATCGGCCTGTAGTCAACAATCGAGAGTTCAGACCCCTATTGACTGTCTATAAGAGTCGCGGTATGTTCTTATAGACGGTCAATAGGAGACTGTATGGCTGGAAACGAGTCCGATCTGGTGCAAGGCACACTCGACGTTTTGATTCTGAAGGTCCTCGCTCTTCAGGAGCTGCACGGCATGGGAATCTCCCGCCGAATCGGGCAAATGACGAACGGGGCATTCGATGTGAAGGCAGGCTCGTTGTTTCCCGCCCTTCACCGCATGGAGCAGGCGGGCTGGCTCGCGTCCAGTTGGGGCCGGGCAGAAACGAATCGGCGTGCAAAGTTCTATTCGTTGACCAAAACCGGCAGAAAGCATCTACGCACCGAAACCGAACGCTGGACTCGCATCTCGTTCGCTATGGCGGCAGCGCTGGAAATCGGCCAGGAGGCCTTATGATCAGCCGGCTTCGCGCGCTTTGGAACAATCTATTCCGCAGAAGGCAACTCGATCGCGAGCTGGAAGAAGAACTTCAGGCCTATGTGGAGTTGGTTGCAGCCGAGAAGTCGCGAGCGGGCATGGACCCTGAAGAGGCGCACGGCTATGCTCGTCGCCGGACAGGAGGAATCGATCAGGTCGTACAGAATGTCCGCAATGTTCGCACAGGCGTCTGGCTCGACCGGCTCGCTCAGGATGTAAAGTTTGGCATTCGGACACTGGCGAAGAACCCGACTTTTTTGCTGGTTGCGGTGGGAACCCTCGCGCTTGGAATCGGTGCAAATTCGGCGATGTTCAGCCTGCTCGACCAAGTGGTTTTGAAGCTTTTGCCGGTCAGTCGTCCCGAGCGACTTGTGATCGTACGCGAGAACGGCAACCATTACGGCAACAGTTACGGTCCCAACACCATTTCCTGGCCGATGTTTGAAGATTTGCGCGACCACAATCAGGTCTTCTCCGGAATGTTCTGCCGGTTTCCGACGAGCGTAACGATCGGCTATGGCGATCAAGTGGTGCAAATCTCAGCAGAGCTGGTATCCAGCGCCTATTTCCAGACACTGGGCGTCAGGGCGGTCCTGGGGCGCACGATAGGCCACGACGACGACTCCGTTCCCGACAGCAAGCCGGTTGTCGTGCTCAGCCACAGCTTCTGGCAGAGCTACTTTCACGCGGATCCACACGTTGTGGGGAGGACCATTGCGCTCAATGGTCAGGCGATGACCGTTATCGGAGTCGCGCAGCCAGGCTTCGACGGCGTGGACATGGGGAACCCCGCGAAGATCTTCGTTCCCATCATGATGAAAACCGAGATGACGCCGCACTCGGACGGGCTGAAAGACCGGCGCCGCCGGCTGAGCTGGGTGACCGCGTTCGGCCGCTTAAAACCCGGCCTCGCCGCGGAGCAGGCGCAGGCTTCGCTCCAGCCCCTGCTGCACAGCATTCTCGAAATGGAAGCGCAGCAGCCTGAATTCACGAGATCGGCAACGGCTGCGGACCGGCAGGTGTTTCTTCGCAATCGCATTCAGCTCCTGCCGGGCTCCGACAACGGGCTGCGCGAGTATATGCGCAGCCCGCTTTGGCTCCTGCTCGCGCTCACCGGGGCGGTGCTTCTGCTGGCATGTGCCAACCTGGCAAATCTTTTCCTGGCACGGGCAACGGCTCGAGAAAGAGAATTCGCTGTTCGCCTGGCGATCGGCGCTGGACGTGCTCGCATCGTTCGCCAGTTGCTGGTCGAAAGTCTGCTTCTCTCCGCCTCTGGAACCGTTGTGGGACTGGCACTGGCTTTTATGGCGGATCGCATTCTCCTGCGCATCTACCTACCCGCGGATGCGATGACCGAATTTCAGGTCTCCCCCATTCCCGACGGACGCGTTCTGGCCTTTGCCGTGGGCGTGATGCTCCTGACCTCCTTGGTGTTCGGACTCCTGCCTGCCGTTCGCAGTTCTCACACTGAAATCACATCCTCGCTCGGAGACAGGTCGAGCGGCCTTTCCGCCGGTGGGACTTCTCTTCGCCGTATCCTGGTCGGCGTTCAGATGGCTCTGTCATTGCTGTTACTCTTCGGTGCGGGACTCTTCATTCGCACGTTGCGTAACCTCGAGAATGTGGGACCGGGTTTTCCAACCGACCACCTTCTTACCTTCACCACGAGCCCCACGCTGAGCGGATATTCCTATGAGGAAACCAAATCCTACTATGAACGGCTGAACGTCAACCTCCAGGCCATGCCCGGTGTTGCGTCGGTTGGATTCTCCACCATGCCGATTCTCAGAGGTTTTGCGTGGCAGAACGCAATTCTGGGCAAGGACTTCGAGGGGGCGCCGATCGAACAACAACCCGTTCTTAGCCAGGTCGACCCGAACTATTTCGCTACGCTCGGTATTCCTGTTATTGCCGGTCGTGCCTTTACTCCGCAGGACGTGGCGCCAACCGATTACGCTGTCGTCAATGAGAGCTTTGCCAGGGAATATTTCCACGGCCGCAATCCCATCGGGCAGCGCTTCGGGTTGGTCGACGACATGCGGACCGTCGCGCCGAATACTGAGGTCATCGGAGTGATCGCGGACACAAAGTACAGAGACCTGCGGGAGACGCCTCCGCCGCAGGCCTATTTTCCCTACCTCGAAGTACCCAACATTCGCGGCATGACGTTTTACGTGCGCACGCAGGCCGATCCGCGTGAATTCGAGGACGCGCTACGCGAACGGTTGCGCCAGTTCGACCCGCACGTTCCGGTAGTAGAACTCCAGACTGTAAGCGAACAGATTCGATTCTCTCTGCGCACGGAGCGTCTGGTCGCCAGCCTCTCCGCGGTCTTTGGCGGCGTAGCCACGCTGCTCGCCGTCATTGGGCTCTATGGCGTCATGGCTTACGCAATCTTGCGGAGGACGCGCGAAATCGGCATCCGCATTGCGCTCGGGGCATTGCGCAGCAACGTAATCGCGATGGTGATGCGCGAAGTGCTCCTTCTCATCGGATGCGGCCTCGCAGCCGGCGTCGTGCTTGCGCTGGCGCTCGCCAGTCTCATCCGCAGCCAACTCTATGGATTGAATGCGCACGATCCATCGACGCTCATTGGGGCTGCGATCGTTCTTGTGTCAGCTGCGGGCTTCGCAGGTTTCATTCCCGCCTTGCGCGCGAGCGGCGTGGACCCGACAACTGCATTGCGTCAGGAATGACTCGGTTCGAGATGGCTCCTTTGGCTCGGACGCACGAGCGTTGCACATGTCGCTAAATCGTGACCCAAAACCCAAAAACTAAGCCGTCGGGAAGTTGAGAGATCGCAGCCTGTCGTGGTTCTCTTCAGAGGAGAGGGGAACCGGAAGATGGCGAAGCGAGGACACAGTGAAGAGGCGATTCTGCGGGTGCTGCGGGAAGCAGAGTCGGGCGATACGGTGGTCGAGATCTGCCGCAAGCATGGGATCAGCCAGCAGACGTTTTACCTGTGGAAGAAGAAGTATGCCGGGCTCGGTCTGAGCGAGTTGCGTGAGCTGCGGCAGTTGCGTGAGGAGAACGGCAAACTGAAGCGGCTGGTGGCCGACCTGTCGCTCGACCGCCATGTGCTGCAGGAGATCGTCGCAAAAAAGCTGTGAGGCCCCGGGGACGTCGCCAGCTGGCAGAGTGGGCACAGCAGGTCCACCAGTTCAGCGAGCGGCGTGCTGCGGGGCTGATTCCGGTAAACCGGGCGACGCTCAGATATAAGCATCATCGCGATCCGCAGGAGGCGCTGCGCGTCCGGCTGCGGGAACTGGCCGGCAGTCGGGTTCGTTACGGCTACCGCCGGCTGACGGTGATGTTGAGGCGGGAGGGCTGGGAAGTGAACGCGAAGCGTATCTACCGGATTTACACGGAAGAGGGTCTGATCGTGCGCACGCAAAAACGGGGCCAGCGGGCGCAGCGACAACGCATCCCTTCCGGACGAGCAGCGCGTGCCAACCAGAAGTGGAGCATGGATTTCGTGGCCCAGCGGCTGGCCGACGGTCGCTGGATTCGCGTACTCACAGTCGTCGATCAGTTCACCCGCGAGTGCCTGCTGCTGTATGCGGACACCGCGCTCAGCGGCGAGAAGGTGGCCGCGGCACTCGATACCGTTCTATCCGCGCGGCGAGCTCCGCAGTCGATCACCGTGGACAACGGAACCGAGTTCGCCAGCAGGGCCATGGATCTCTGGGCTTATCGGAACGGTGTGCATCTTGACTTCATCAGGCCGGGAAGACCGGTTGAGAACGGCTACATCGAGAGCTTCAACGGGAGACTGCGCGACGAGTGCCTGAACGTGGAGGTCTTCTTCACCCTCGCCGATGCTCGCAGCAAGCTGGCTTCCTGGCAGCAGGACTACAACTATCAGCGTCCGCATTCGGCTCTGGCGGACAGAACTCCGGCAGAGTTTGCGGCCGACTGCAGCGGTGGAAATGACGGCGATACAACCGCCTTGGAAAACGCTGCGCGTTTCCCACATTCCCACCGCACGGCGACGACGGAAACTATGAACCCGAAAAGGACTTACTCAGGTCGGTTGCTTGAGACCGTCACTTGAGCTACATTAACCGCAACCGTGCCCGCCAAACGGGCACCAACCGAACCACGCAGGCCGAAATCTCTAACTTCCTGCGGCTCAGTTTTCCGGGGCGGGTCAATCGCCGAGAATCTCCAGTTATAAATGGATGAGAATTCGGGGGCACGTCAATTGCCGAGTCGCTCGTCGACCTCCATCGGTAGCGAGTCGTTTGTATTGACCGAGAGCATCGATAACGGTTATCCACAAAAGTGGGCAAAAATGTGCCCGCGGGCAAGTTTTCGGCCGGATGAGGATTCCAGAATTGGTGGAACCTGGTGTTGCGGGGCAAAGGAATGAGCAAAAGCGCGATCGCTGCCTCGGAACGACAGAAGCCTGATGCTCAAACGCATTGTGCCCGAAGAGTTTGGCGAGGTAGCCACTCCCGGCACGGACACAATAGGGGATCAATAACGACCACTGACGCCGCAAGGCGTAACATCTCGGCCAAGGCCGCGTATCAGGATTGCTGAAGTGCGCGAATCCCCTTTTTCGTTATCTATCCGGTTGGCGTCTTGACCTGTACCGGGACAGAACCTCTGACCGATTGAAATAAAAAACGTTATTGGCGCAGATGGCTAAGTTCAGCACCCTTGGGCACGCATAAACACTGGGAAATACGCGAACTCTCGACTTCAGCACCTTTCTCGTATCCTCGCGTTTGGAGCGAATTGGGTTCCAGACCTCTGCAGAACAACCACCTCTACCACTCCAGGCATGGATTCGGCTAAGCGATTTGGCTCTTGGAAACAGCGTCTGCTATTTTGATCGCTCAGTACCTCTTTGTCCCTCCACGTTTGTAGACCCGCTTAGTCGTTCTCTTCGAGGTTTTACGAGACGTTGAACGCCACGCCATCCCTCTGCGTACGATCTTGCGGACGCCTTTCCCTGACGAGACATTGATGGATTTGGTCGTCCTCATCAGCTGACCGCAAATTGGACAGATCGCCCGGTCATTCGGCGCACCGTAACCCGCGAACCGCACGAGAACCACAGATTTCTCGATACCGAGTGCCGGGCAACCCTTGTTGACGCACTTTGCACGAAGATTCATGAGTACCCCACGATCCCAACGGCAGGTGGGCACCTGGCCCATTTCTTGCGCTGGTTGTTGACTACGGCTCAAGTTTCGCCTATCCTGCCGGTGACAATATACTCCACAATCATGTCACCATCGGGAGGACGGGATTGGACGAGGGCCGTTGGATGCGGTGCAAGCGCGCGGAGATCCAGGACGGGAATCTTGTCTGCGATCTGGATTGGAACAGAACCTACGATCTGGAGAAGGCCTACCCGAAGGATCCACATGTGCAGTTTCTGAACTGCGTAATCGATGACGGCATCGTTCGTTTCACGCGGGCCTGGGGTCCGCTCTATCTGCGAACCACGGGCGGTCCAGACGACGAATGGCAAACCGGGCGGGTGAGACGACCGATAGCAGAATATCGAGCAGCGGTCCGGCGCTTTCGCGGCGTAAAACGCATTCTTGAGGGAGCCAAGGGAAGCGAAGATGAGAGGGAAGCTCTCTCTGAGTTTCTCGCCGCCGACGAAGAGGAGTTCAAGCTCAGTGCGATGTACAAACCCGGCCAGCCCCCAAACCATCAGTTCTACCTAAAGCTCTGGTTGCGGATTGATGGCAGCATTTTCGATTGGATTCGGACTGCACCAATCGTGGAGATCAGACAGGCACTCAAGCACTGCGTGGAAGCCGAAGTCACGATGCCGTGGACGGGCGGCATACGCGTGCTTCCTCACAACGGGCGCACTAAGGTAGTTCCCAGTTACCGGCTATTCACGCTCCAGGACGCGCTATCCTGGATGATTTGGTTCGATGAATGGAACACCAATCCTCCCACTGTGTGCCCTGCTTGCCATACCGTCTTTCGTTCCCCCAGCCTCCACAAAATGAAATACTGCACTTATCGCTGCGCTCATCGAATTGCGATGCATAACTACCGGCGGCGGAGGCAGAGATCACAAATTGTGGACTCAGCCGGCAAAACAAGGGATTCTGGAGGTGTGTCGTGACTGACACGGGTCCAGCGAAAGGACGTTAAGCGGACTCGTCGGACCCACTTTCGATATGCCAAGTCTCACTGCAGCTCATTGCGGTTACGAATACCAGGACCTGTTGGTCGCATGTCGCCTCGTCGATATGCTGCTCGGCAGCGTGGTGCAGGTTCACGTCGACCAAAAGTTAACCGACGACGACAGATTTGACGATCTATCTACCATTGAAATTGGTGGACGTCGTGAGCGCACACAATTCAAGCACACCGAGAATGCTGATCGTCCCCTGAGCTTAGGGACGTTTACAACGGACGCAAGAGGCCTTCGACTGGATCGCGTCATCGCGTCCATTCTTGCTGACCGCTCTGGACCGGGTCGGGATGCAACGTCATTCTCGTATCGGATTGTTTTAAGGGACTCATCCCCCGTTGATCCTGGCCTCACGTCCGTCCTTAGAGCGCTCGCGCAAGAGGATCCTGGGCCATTCATTTCGGGAATTGGCACGCGTCGATTTCGATTCGATGCAGCTATATTGTGGAGCCAGCGAAATGAAGTCGCGACGAATGGAGCAGCCAATCCATTCAACTTTCTTGCTGATGACGAAACTTTGACACTCGTCGACCTTGAATGGATTTGCCAGCATCTCCTAAGGAACCTCTGAAGTACTCTGCGATCCACAGGCCATGCAGATAACCTGGGGTTGTGGAGGAAGAGCACAGGTGAAACAGCAGACGCTGGCAGCACAGAGTGGGTTTGAGAGATATGGGAAGAGGACGCGGCGGGAGCAGTTTCTGGAAGAGATGAACCGCGTGGTGCCGTGGGCGGAGCTGGAAGCGCTGATCCGGCCGCGCTATCCGAAGGGCGAGAACGGGCGTCCGCCGATGGGACTGAGCATCATGCTGCGGATCCATTTTCTGCAGCAGTGGTTCAACCTGAGCGATCCCGCCGCCGAGGAAGCGCTGTACGATTCGCCGGGGCTGCGGCGGTTCGCGGGCATCGATCTGGGGCGTGCGCCGGCGCCGGACGAGACGACCATCTGCAAGTTCCGGCACCTGCTGGAGGAGCACGATCTGGGCGGAGCGATGCTCGATACCGTGAACCGGCATCTGGAAAGTCGCGGTCTGCGCATCGCGACCGGGACCATCGTGGACGCGACGATTATCCACGCGCCGTCGTCGACGAAGAACCAGAGCGGCACCCGCGATCCGGAGATGCACCAGACGCGCAAGGGGCGGCAGTGGTACTTCGGGATGAAGGCGCACATCGGGGTGGATGCGAAGACCGGCGTCGTGCATTCGGTGTGCACCACGGCGGCCTCGGTGGCCGACAAGCATATGCTGCCGAATCTGCTGCACGGGGAGGAGCGCAGGGTGTGGGGCGACGGCGGGTATCAGGGCCAGGGAGAAGCAATTCGCGCGGCGGCTCCGCACGCTCAGGATATGACCAGCCGCAGGACGAGATACAAGGACTATGTGGACCAGTTAGAGCGGGCGAAGAACCGGGTGAAGGCCAGAGTACGGGCGAAGGTGGAGCATCCTTTCCGGATCGTGAAGCGCATCTTCGGGTTCGAGAAGACCCGCTACCGCGGACTGGCGAAGAACCACCAGCGGCTGTGTGTCAACTTTGCGCTGGCTAACCTGTATCTGCACCGCAAGCGACTGGTCGTCAGCAGGGCGTAGTGTCTCCGAACGCCCTCGGAAACAGCGGGTTCCGGATGAAATCGACCTCCTGAACCCGGTCGCAACAGCCCTTTCAGGACCCCCTTGCCGCCCGCTGACCCATTCATCCCGGGATTGGGCGGTTGCTCAGAGCTTTCCTAA
>JBAUOP010000067.1:0-13728 GCA_049579805.1 Acidobacteriaceae bacterium | reverse complement strand
GGTTTGGCACCTCGATGTCGGCTCATCGCATCCTGGAGCTGTAGAAGGTTCCAAGGGTTAGGCTGTTCGCCTATTAAAGCGGTACGTGAGCTGGGTTCAGAACGTCGCGAGACAGTTCGGTCCCTATCTGCTGTGGGCGTAGGAGATTTGCGGGGGGCTGTCCTTAGTACGAGAGGACCGGGATGGACGAACCTCTTGTGTTCCAGTTGTCATGCCAATGGCACGGCTGGGTAGCGAAGTTCGGTTGTGATAACCGCTGAATGCATATAAGCGGGAAGCACGCCCCAAGATGAGATCTCCCTGAAGGGCCCAGGAAGACCACCTGGTTGATAGGCTGGAGGTGAAAGCGCAGTAATGCGTGCAGCTGACCAGTACTAATCGCCCGTTTGGCTTATCCATAGAATTAATTCTGCGCAGCAGCCACTCAACTTGCGCCTTGTATCCCAATCGATTTTCGTATCCTGATCCGGGAGTTCATCTCCCGGTCAGCTAAGCTGTGACGCCAGTCTGCCGATTCCTGGTCCGTTGAAGAATCTGTCCGGACCGCTTCGGCCGCGGGAGAAACCACCCGCCAGGCGTCGCTCGACTTTCCGCCCCAATGCGAAAGCATTGGGGACCCCGGTTTGCCGGTGACCATACCGCGAGGGTCCCACCCGTTCCCATCCCGAACACGGAAGTTAAGCCTCGTTGGGCCGATGGTACTGCACGCGAAAGTGTGTGGGAGATTAGGTGATCGCCGGCATAATTCGTAAAGAAAAGCCCGCTCTTCGGAGCGGGCTTTTCTGCGTTTGCATAGTAAAGTTGGTTTGAAATGTCTCCCATTCGGGATATCCGGGATTTGACCGAACTTCCTGGTCGCTGGAAGTCGGATGGGGCATTCTGGAATGGCACTCCCTTTGTCTGGAAGCGTTGGGACAAGTTCCGTCCGGACTGGACCCATGATCACTGCAATTTCTGCTTTGCCTGTATCTGTAACCATCGCGATCGATTCCCCGAGACCGATCCTGGCGACCGCGGATGCTATCGCCATGCCTGGTATGCAGAAAAAGAGCCGCGGGTCTATATCTGGGTCTGCCGAACTTGCTTCAAGCGCGTGCGTGATGAGCTCGGATGGTCTGTCGCTGACTTCCCACAAGGTGAGATCGATCGAGAATGAGTTTGCGCCTGACCACTGCGCTCAAAGAAAAAGCCCGCTCCGAAGAGCGGGCTTTTTTGTGTCTGGCATCCGCCGCCGTCGATAGTTCGAACCGCGAGAGCCGGTTCTCAAACAGGCGGCAAGGACCGGCTCTCCATTCCAAATCTCGAAGCGACCAGGAAGGGAAACGGCTCCTCAGTGCCCGAGGAAGCTGGCCATCGTCTTCGTTAGCGTTCCGTTGGCGTCATCGTCTTTCAGCGCCCACACGTACGCTCCGCCCAACCCGCCCGGAACTCTGGAATTGATGTACAGCATCTTCAGCGCCGTCGTCACCTGATCGTCATAGGTCCAGAACGTCTCCGTGGCGGGGTTGTAAAGCGAAACCGCAATTCGCCGCAAGTCGTAGGTCGGCATGTACCCCGCTGCCCGCTCGCCTTGCAGCGTTGCATAGGTCGCCACCCCATCCGTTGCCAGGGTGTCGCCGGCCGGCGACGGCGCTGGTCCCGTCGAACCCTGGTAGAGCCCGTGGTTCACATTGGGCACTCCAGCCCATCCCGCCCCATACAGCGGCAAACCCATCGTGTATTTCTGTGGCGGAACGCCGGCTTTGAGATAGGCATCCACGGTCGCATCGATGTCCAGCCCCTGCCCAAAGAGCGGATCCTGCCGGTCATCGAACAGCGGTGAGGCATGGTTCGTCTGCGTATCCCAGGAGCCGGCGTAGTTGTAACCGTCAACCGTGATGAAATCCACCTGTGCGGCCGCCTGCTTCAGGTTGATGTTGACGTAGTTCTGCGCGCCGGCCGGCCCGTCGAACGACAGCACATACGTCTTGCCCGTCGTCCTGCTGAGAGCGTTGAGTTGCTGCCGGAATTCCGCCAGCAACGCCGTGAAGTTGGCCGTGTCGGTCGCCGTCGGGAACTCCCAGTCGATATTGAAGCCGTCAAACAGTCCCGGCGCGGTCACGTCCGGCGCGATGTTGCCCTCAACGAACATGCTGATGCAGGAGGAGGCGAGCGCCTTCCGGCCGGCCGCCGTACTCGCCGCCGCAGAGAACGCAGCAGTGTTCGTAGCCGACGCTCCCCCGATCGACATCAAAACCTTCAGCCTCGGGTGCAACTGCTTCAGCTGCTGGATGGCGGCGAAATTCCCGTAGAGCGGGCCGGCGTAGGGCGTGCCGCTCACGCTGGGCAGAGATGGATCCTGATAGTCGGCCCAGGTATCGGCGTAGGCGCACGCCGGCGCCGGATCGGTGGTCACATTGGCGAATGCATACATCAGATGCGTCAGTCGGGCGGCCACTCCGTTTTGCTGCAGGTTGGCGATGTTGTAATTCGCGCCATAAATGCTCCACTCCTCGAAATAGCCGCCGACGATCTTGCCCGGGGCGGGTCCTTCCGCAGCTGCGCGTACGGCACACGTAAGCAGGGACATACCGGCCGCTGCCATGACGACGGTCATTCTCAGCAGGGATAATTTCATGATGCGCCTCGTGGGTTGGTTTGACTGCGCACGCAACTATAGAGTGGCTTACTGCGACTTTCAATAGCTATTTATACGGAATGTAAGCAGGCCCAAACCCGGGTCCTGGGGAAGATAAGTTGTAAGTGGGACCGTCAGCTACTTTCCGCTTTGCAAGCTTGCACCTGGCTGGCAAAAGTCGGGCAACTTCGCCAGTTGCCGGCACGCCGTCCACACAAAAACTGTCCTTACCAGGTAAGTCCGCCCGACGGCGGCGGCCAGCTTCCCAGCATCTGCCGCAGTAGCACCACCCGTCCGAGGTGGTACGCGTTGTGTCCCGCCGTGCTTTCCAGCTGTTCGCGCACCGTCATCTGCCGCGTCGGCTGCCCCGGAGCAGACAGGCAACGCACTACCCTTTCCAGGTCGGCTGGCGACCCGCCAGCAAGTACCGCGGACCTTTCGGCGCCGGCCAGAAATCGCGTGCACAACGACGCCCATGTCTCCGCGCGCTTCTGCTCTTCGCTCGGAAAGGTCAGATCGTTGTGCTCGGGAAACGAAGCTTCCACTCCGTCGATCCGGTCCAGCGCCTGTTGCTGCCAGAAAGCCGCATGCCACAGCTCCTCGTAAATCGTGTGCGGCCCGCCCGGCACTCGGACACGTGCCAACTCGCCCGGGAGATTCTCCACAATATGCGAGGGGGGCGTGTGCGCGCTGTCGCCAATCAGCGTAAGGGCCAGTTCATTCATGCGACGATTCTACGCATCCCGCAAAGCTCTAAACTCTGCTCTTCTTTAATTCCTTCCAGTCCTTCTCCGTCTGATCGGCATACGCCTCGGCAAACGCCGCCAGCGCCTCGCCAAATTTCTGCCCATTCCCCACATACCCCGCCAGCAGGCACGCATCGCCCGACCGCGCATGTCCCCGCGCCAGCAACTCCCCGCACATCTCCGCGTAGTCGATCAGTCCCTGCCCCTGCAGGTCCTCGATCGCGATCGATCCTTTGTGATCGTTCAGCTGCCGCACCAGATAATCCCGGTTCGCAATCGTCGTCCATCCTAAAAATGGATCCGACGCAAACTGCATCGCTCTCTGCCCGTCGGCCACGCGCTTTCCCTGCTGGCCGCTTGTCCCGATCGCCCCGGGCAAGTACGGCGCATACGCCGATCCCGGCTCCTCCTTCACCTGCAGAAACAGCGGATCCCGCTCGCCATTCCCCTCCAGATACACCAGATAATCCCGCAGCGCCACGCTCCCCGTGCCCACCACCTTGAACCCCACATCCACTGGCCGATACTGCGCCAGAAAATGCTGCCGCTCCGGCAGCAGGCTCTCCCGATACGTCTTCAGCGCCGCCAGCACCGGCCGCGCCTGCGCCGGGTTCAGTCTCCGCAGTACCGGCGGCTCCTCCCGGAAGCAGCGCCCCTTCTTTGTCGCCACCGTCAGCGTGTCCAGCGTATGCATCGGCGTGGCCCGCTCCGCTTTCAGCAGAGCGTCGCTCACCGGAGAAATCCTCTGCAGGCGATGCACCTGGTACCGGACCACCTCCAGCACCGCCATCCGCGACAGCGTCTGCACCAGCTTGTGATAGCTCGCCACCAGGCGCAGCACGGCTGCGCGTCCCGCCTTCGAACCGTTGCTTTCGCCGCTCATGTCCCGCGCCGCCAGCACCAGACTCGTCGCCAGCCGCTTCAGATCCCACTCAAACGGACCCTGAATCGTCTCGTCGAAATCGTTAATGTCGAACAGCAGCCGCCCGTCCGGCGCAGCATACGCGCCCAGGTTGCGCACGTGCGCATCGCCGCAAATCTGGTTCACGATGCCCGTATGCGGCAGCAGCGCCAGATCCGCCGCCATCACTGGCGCCGCCCCGCGAAAGAACCCGAACGGCGACGCCAGCATCCGCTCATACTTCAGCCCGATCAGCGACGGCACGCGCCCACGCATGGACTCGTCGATCAGCCGCAGCGGATTGTGGGTTCGCAGCTTTGCGTCCCAGTGCGCGTGATCCTGCCGGCGCACCTGCTTCCGGCGCGCCTGGCCCAGCGCCCGCCGTTCCTGCGATGTAGGAAGGTGCGGCATACCCACTAACATACGCCCAGAACGAGTTCACTCTGGCCCGAAGGGTTCTGTCCTTACCTGGCTCTGTGTTCTCTGTGGTGAACCGCCTTACGGCCGCAAATCGAACGCCGGCCGGGTGCTCGCCGGTGTCGTCCGGGCGATCACGGGTCCTCCGGCCGGTAATCCTGGAACTCCCCCCGACCGTCCCGTCGAAATTTGTTAGGCTGGCAGCCATGCGCCCCCAACCTCTCATCTGTGTCACAGACGTCGAAGCCAGCAGCCGGTGGTATCAGCGCCTGCTCGGCTGCCGCGGAGCTCACGGCGGCGGCCATTATGAGCAGTTGGTGCGGGATGGCCGGCTCATCCTGCAATTGCACAGTTTTGAAGTCCAGCACCATCACGGCCCCATCGGCAATCCCGCCGACAAGCCTTATGGCAATGGTGTGCTGCTCTGGTTCGAAGTGGATGACTTCGACGCCATCATGGAGCGGGCCGCCGCCATGGGTGTCGAGATCGTGCTCCCCCGCCGTCGCAATCCCCCTGATGGCGATGGCGGCCCGAACCACTGGGAGTGCTGGATGCGCGATCCCGACGGTTACACGGTCGTCGTCGCCAGCCCGTACGGAACTGCCGATGGCGCCTGGCGCCCGGGCCCCGATCTGTTCGCATAAAGTCGGCTGCCGCCGCTTACGGCTGCAAATCGAACGCCGGCCGCGTGCTCGCATCCATATAGAACGGAACCGACGTGTGCTCGTGCACAATCCGCCACGTCCCGCCCCGACGCTCCAGCACCAGCGTTTCCCGCATCCAGAAGTTCGGCTTCGCCGGCGGATCGATCTTCGTCCCCTGCATCCGCATATATCCCCAGGCCACCGCCGTGTCGCCGGCCACCGTCACGCTGAAATCACGCGGCTCGATGATGATCGGCCCGTCCCAGGTGTCCAGCCACCCTCGCGTCTCCGGGAGGTTGATCCCGGTGTGCAGCAGCGGCGGCGCAAGATTGAAGATCGCCGCATCCCGCGTGTACGGCGCGGCAATCGCCTCCGCATCCTTGTCGTACCGGGCCTTCGCCATCCCGGCAATCACTTCCCGAATCGCGGCTTCGTCCTGCCTCGTTTCCGCCGCACGCTCGATCAACGTTGCACTTGTCATGACAATTCTCCTGGAGGCGCAGATGCCTGCGCCTCGGCTGGGGATGAAGTTGCGCCGCGCTGTTTACGTAGCAGGAAACAAAATGTGTGTGATCAGCTGGTCTTCCGGTGTCACCCGCGGATCGTTCACGAAGTGCTCGATGTGGTATTCGTTGCGCAGCTTGAAACCGCGTTCCAGCACCGCCTCCGCCACGCGCCCCGTCGCCGGTCCCAGTTGCGCGTGGGACCCACCCAGCACAAACCGCGCATATTTCCCACCGGCGAACTTCTCGTAGGCCACACCCGCCGGCAGCTTCTCCGGCTTCTCCGCTAAGGAGACCCCGGCCCGATAAATCTTCGGCCCCATCTTGTAGAGACTCATGGTGCCCGTAATCGTGTTGTGCTCCGCAATCGCAGAGGTCAGCGTGTGCAGCTCCGTCCACGCCTGTCCGGCAGTCGTCGGGAACGGTCCCTGCTTCTCAACGAAGACATAATGAGTCTCCGGCCACTGGACGATCTCCGGCTCCAGCGTCAGTTGCATCGGCTTCTCGGCTGTGGTGCTCATCGTCTCTCCTCCTGGGGTTGATTTGCCTGGCTGTATTCCCGGCCCTCATTGAGGCCCCGATCCTGGTTCTCATTCCGGTGAAACAGCAACTCCACATACCGCCGCAGGTGGTCGATCATCGTCTCCGCCACCTCCGGCCCACCGCGTGCCTTGGCCAGAATGAATGCCCCCTGGATCACCGCCTGCGTGTAGAGCGCCAGGCTTCGCGGCGTCCAGTTTCCGTGCACGTTGTATTTCTTCATCGCCGCCGCGATGTCCGGCTCCAGCGTCGCCGCATGTTCGCTGATGCTCTGCTCGCACGCATCCCGCACCAGCGGGTGGGTCGCGTAGACCTCCTGCACCATCGTTCCCAACAGGCAGGTGAACTCCGGCAGCGCTCCCCGCAGCAGCGACTTGCGAAAGTCGATGTACGCCAGCAGCCGGTCCAGCGGATCAGTGAGCGCCTGGTAGGGCGCCCCCGCAAACAATGCCCCGGTCATCGAGTTCCAGTGCTCCGCCGCCGCCAGCGCCAGGTCTTCTTTGCTCTTGAAGTGGTAAAAGAAGCTGCCCTTGGTCAGTCCAGCCGCGTCGCAAACGTCCTCCACCCGCGTCGCCTGGTATCCCTTCTCCCGGATCACTCGGAGAGCGGCGTCCAGCAGCTTCGTCTTCGATTCATGTTGATTTTGCGTGGGTTCCATAAACATACCTACCAGTTGGTATGTACTCTAGCAAGGCTTCGATCCCGCTGTCAATCCCTTGCTGTGGAGATTTTTCAGGGTTTCCCTTCTCAAGGGAGCCCAGGAGACAGCCTCTTTTCACCCAGGGAAGGGTCCTCGCCGACCCACGCTATCCCGTTCCCGCCCCGATCTCCTCGGTGACGGCTGTCAGCGTCTCCGCCCGCATCGGTGGCATTCCGCCCGTCTGCGACGCCACCCACGCGCCCCACCGATTGCCCGCCTCGTTCAGAACCTCCAGCGGCGCGCCCTCCAGATAGTAGTGCGCCAGCGCCGCCGTGAACGCATCGCCGGCTCCCACCGTGTCCTTCACCCGCGCCGGCAATCCGTGGTGCCGATGATGCTTTCCCCTCGTCACCAGCAGGCTGCCCCGCGCCCCCAGCGTCACGCACACCAGATCCACCGGATACCGCTCCATCAGCCGCCGCGCCCCGCGCATCATCTCCTCGTCATCTTCCGCCGCGCTCGGGTACGGACACGCGCCCGTTCCCACCAGCACATGCGGCAGCTCGTGCGCGTTCAGCTTCAGAATCGTCGCCCGCCCCAGCGAGTCTCGCAGCACATCCGGCGTCCAGAACGGCTTGCGCAGATTCACATCGAAGATCCGCACGCATTCCCGCCGCGTCTCGTCCAGAAACGACAGGATCGCTCCCTGCGACGTCTCTCCGCGCTGCGCCAGCGTGCCAAAACACACCGCATCCGCCGTCCGCGCCAGCTCCCGCCACTCCGGCGTCAGCTTCAGCCGGTCCCACGCCACCGGCTCATGAATTGTGTATTCCGGCTCGCCCGTCTCCAGCGAAACCGTCACCGTCCCTGTGGCATATTCGCTGTCGCTTTGCAGGAACTGGCTCTCCGCCGGCAGCGCTTCCAGCGCCCGCTGCGCCTCTTCTCCCAGCGCATCGGCGCCCACCCGGCTGGCCACCACCGCGCGATTTCCCAGCCGCCCCGCCATCACGGCAAAGTTCGCCGGCGCTCCCCCCAGCCGTCGCCCTTCGGGCAGCAGATCCCACAACAGCTCGCCCAGCCCTACCACCACGCGCTGCCGTGTCCCGGGTTTTGGCACCGCTTCGCTCATCACGCCACGCCCTTGCAGCTTTCCTCAGTTTGCCGGCTTCTCCGTTCCACACACAGGACGCACCCGCCCTGCGGTCGACTCAGGAATTCCCGCCGATTTCAGCAGGCTGTTCATCTTAAGAAAAACCGCGTTCGTCCACCCAAATCCAATCACGTTCTGCCGATACCCCGTCGCCACCTGCACCTCCGCCGAGCCGGTGACTACGTCGTACTTCTCCCGAATTGTGTGCTCGCACGCAAAATTATCACGGATGGTCGCCGTGAATTCCTGCGACACCCGCGCCGCGTCCCTGATATCTCCAGCCTCTTTCATCCCATCAACAGCCACCCACGTCGCCGGCGCCCACCCGTAGGGCAGATCCCACTGCACGCCCGAATCCGTCGTGCTCATCGCCAGTCCGCCCTTGTGGTTGAACAGCCCAAAGTTCGCCTCCACCCGCTTCGCCTGCTCCGGGCTCGCCGAGCTGCCGAACAGCGGATAGAACGTCGTCAGGTAGTTGTAGCTCGATTGCCTGCCCGTCTCGAAGTCGTAATCGAAATACATCCCCTTCGCCTCGTTCCACAGATACTTGTTCATCGCCGCTCGCCGCGCCGCCGCCGCAGCCTCCCACCGCTTCGCTTCGTCCCGCTTGCTCACCTGGCCCGCCATCCACGCCAGATCCCGCTCGTATTTATAGAGGAGCGCATTCAGCCCCACCGCCGCGTAATGGTGCGTCGACCCATCAAAAACGCCCCACCGGAACGACGGGTCGAATCCCGACTCCCGCATCGCCCGGTCGCCGTTATAAAAATCCTTCGTCAGCCAGTGCGTCCCCACATGCGCCCTTGCGCACACCACCGAAACCTCCGGATCGCAGCTCACCGCCTCGACTTTCTCCCGATCCGCCGCCGTCGCCAGCGTCGCCGGCCCGTTCACCAGATAGCTGCTTCCTCGCCCGGGATGCGCCAGCAGCCACTGGATCACGTTCTGGTAGTACGCATCATCGTCCGCCATCTCCGGCACCGGCCCCGCCCCAAAGTCGTAATACCGCGCCAGCCCCGTATTCCCGGCCAAATGCGCCTCGCTGGTCCACAGCGAGTGATCCCTCACCGCAAACGGATACGCCCGCTCCAGCCACGCGTGCGCTTCAGCCTTGTGCCCGCGCGCTGCGTCCGCGTCATAGACGTCCCGGATCATCGACGACAGAAACGGCGGCTGCGACCGTGTCAGATAATACGTCCGGTTCGCATTCAGCAGCCCACCGTAATGTTCGATTTCGAAAAAGAAGTTCTCCACCATCCCGCGCGCCAGGTCCACGCGCCCATCCTCCAAAAGTCCCAGCAGGATGAAGTAGCTGTCCCACCCATACATCTCGTTGAATCGCCCGCCCGGCACCACATACGGATGCGGCAAATACAGTAGCCCCTCGTGCGCCAAATCCACCTTCTGCCCCAGCCGCACGATCTTCACCGGCAGCCGCTCCACCTGCACCCCGCATTTCGTCTCCAGAGCCGCCACCTCCGCCGGCTCCGCGAAATCCTGCGGAAGATACAGCACCGGCTTGGTCCGCACCTTCGTATCCACCAGCGTCCTGCACTCCGTCATCGACCGCGTCAGCGTCGTCCAGGCGTCGTGAATGTACGCATCGATGCCCAGCGTTGGCGAGGGCGCCGGTGACAGCGCCGCCCTGCTGCTCTGCGGAGCCGTCTGCTGCGCTGCCGCACAAGTTGCCGCCACCATCGCCGCCATCAACACGGCCCACGCAATCCCAACTCTCGACCTCGTCCGCATGCAGCTCATCTCCTGCGCTTCCAATCCGTCCCTGCATCATAAACCTGGATTTCGCGCTCTTCCCGGACAGCCTCCCGGCCTCAATCGGGTTCTAACCCTCGGGCCCCACTCAAGCCGCGCGCCGGGGCTCGCGAAAGGTCATCTCCGTTGACGCAACCAGTGAACGAAAACACTCCTGCCTCCCATCCTTCCACCGCCGCCCACAAACGCAGGCTCCGCCGCATCCTCATCTGGGTCAGCTCCATCCTCGCTGTGCTCATCATCGCGGCCCTCATTGCCGGCGACATCCTCCTCCACCACGCCAGCCCCATCCTCAAAGCCAAAGTCATCCAGACCCTCAGCACCCGCTTTGACAGCCGCGTCCAGCTCGACAAGTTCCAGGTCTCCCTCATCAAAGGCTTCCAGGTCTCCGGCTCCGGCCTCAAGCTCTACCCCAACCATCTTCAGATCGACGCGCCTCTCATCGCCGTCGACCATTTCTCCTTCCGCGTCCTCGGCTGGCGCCAGCTCCTCAGCACCCCTCTGCTCATCCACCACGTCCAGGTCGATGGCCTCTCCATTCACATGCCGCCCAAAAACCAGCGCGCCAACATGCCCCACCTCCCTGAGAACCAGGAGCCGGGCGAAGACCAGAGCCACGCCGGCATCAAGATCAAAGTCGTCGAAATCGACGTCGACCAGGCCAACCTCGTCATCGAAAACGGCAAGCCCAACAAGGTCCCGCTCACCTTCGTCATTCACAAGCTGGTGCTCAGATCGGTCGCCGCCGGCCAGCCCATGAAGTTCCACGCCACCCTCGTCAATCCCAAACCCATCGGCAACATCGACTCTTCCGGCGACTTCGGCCCCTTCAACACTGACTCTCCCGGCGACACCGCCGTTCGCGGCACTTATTCCTTCCGCAACGCCGACCTGAACACCATCAAAGGCATCGGCGGCATTCTGGCCTCCAACGGCAGCTATCAGGGGCAGCTCGATAACATCACCGTCGACGGCGAAACCACCACTCCCAACTTCTCCCTCGACCTCGCCAACCACTCCCTGCCGCTCAACACCAAATTCCACGCCATCGTCGACGGCACCAACGGCGACACCTGGCTCCAGCCCGTCGATGCCTGGCTAAGCCACACCCACATCCTCGCCAAAGGCGAAATCGTCCGCGTTCCCAACGTCCAGGGCCGCGATATCCGCCTCGACGTCACGGTCGACAACGGCAACATCCAGGATCTTCTCTACCTCGCCGACAAAGATCCCCAGCCCCTCATGAACGGCCAGGTCACTCTCCACACCCAGTTCGATCTGCCCCCTGGCCCGCAGCCCGTTCCCCAGAAGCTCCATCTCAAAGGCAGCTTCCAGCTCCTCGACATTCACTTCTCCAGCCCGAAAATCCAGAGCAAAGTCGATGAGCTCAGCCTCCGCGGCCAGGGCCACCCGAAGAAAGCCGATCAGGAAGGTGGCGCACTGAAGAATGGCAATGACCAGGCCGCGACAGCCGCCAACGTCGCCTCGGAAATGCGTGGCAACTTCACGCTCGGCGACGGCAAAATCACGCTGCCCACCCTCAACTATCGCGTTCCCGGCGCCGAGGTGGCGCTGCAGGGTTCCTACAACATCACCAATCAGAATCTCGACTTCACCGGCCAGGCCCGCCTCGACGCGCACGTCTCCCAGATGGTCACCGGCTGGAAATCCTGGCTCCTCAAGCCCGTCGACCCGTTCTTCGCCAAAGACGGCGCCGGCACCGAAGTCCCCATCAAAATCGGCGGCTCCAGTGCCCACCCCGACATCGGCCTGAATTTCTAACGCGGCTGTGCTTCGATTAGTTTGTGCGTTCCAGTTCGGCGCGGACCGCTTCTCCAGCGGATCCAGATCGTGCTGGAATCGTCTGCCAGATCAGCCCCTCGTCCACTCCCTCATATTCGTGGCGATAGATGTTGCCGGCCGCAGCCACGGCCGTCCAGTCAATCTCCGGATGTCGATCCCTGATCGCATCCGGCAGCCGCCGGCTCGCCTCCGAAATGGTCTCCAGCGCACGGATCACCGCATACAGGCTGCGCCGGTCCGCGGCCAAATCAGAGCGCTCCATCCCGGCAGTAAACTCCCGGATCGCGTCGATATTTTCGAGAATGTCCCGCAGCCGGACTTCGGGGTTCTTAGAAAGCGGCGATAGCATCGCGCAGTATGTTCTCCCGCAGCAACGGCTTCAGAGTCCTGCGATTCACCACATCGCCGGCTCCTCCAAACAGGCCCTACACATACAGCTTCAGCCGTGCATATTGGAACAAGCCGAGGGGCTGTGCCTCATCCAGCTCCACCAGCACATCCACATCGCTGTCGGCTCTCGCTTCTCCTCGGGCAACCGAACCGAACACCGCCGCATGGGCCACACCCAGGCGCCGCAGTTCGCCCTCATGGGCGCGTAGCGTGGTCAGGACGTTCTGGAGCGAAGCCGCCATCTCAGCCGTAGTGTACCTTGCCAGGACCTGGCTGTTACCTCGTTTCTCATCCTCCATCCAGCCAGGGGCCGCCCGGCAAACTCTAGCCCCTGAACTCCCAGCCCTCTCCTATAAACTTCTCTCAGCATGCCCCACGACGATCCCGAGCGCCTCGTCTCTGCCGCCCGTGCCGACGACGAGAACTCCTTCGAGCTCAAGCTCCGGCCCCGCCGTCTCCAGGAGTTCATCGGCCAGACCAGGGCCAAGGAGCAGCTGGACATCGCGCTCCAGGCCGCGCGCTCCCGCGGCGAAGCCCTCGACCACGTCCTCCTCTTCGGCCCCCCTGGCCTCGGCAAAACCACCCTCGCCACCATCATTGCCAACGAGCTAGACGTCGGCTTCCAGCAAACCTCCGGCCCCGCTCTTCAGATTCAGGGCGACCTCACCGCCATCCTCACCAACCTGCGCGAGCGCCAGGTTCTCTTCCTCGACGAGATCCACCGCCTCCAGCCCGTGCTGGAAGAAAAGCTCTACACCGCCCTCGAGGACTACAAGCTCGACATCATCATCGGCCAGGGTCCCGCCGCGCGCACCCATGTCATGGAAATCCGGCCCTTCACCTTCGTCGCCGCCACCACCAGGCCCGGCCTGCTTTCGAGTCCTCTTCGTTCCAGATTCGGCATCCTCCTCCGCCTCGAGTTCTATACCGACGACGAGTTGCGCTTTGTCGTGAAGCGCTCCGCCGAAGTCCTCTCCATCCCCATCACCGAAGATGGAGCGGCCGAGATCGCCATGCGCTCCCGTGGAACCCCGCGCATCGCCAATCGCCTCCTGCGCCGCGTCAGGGACTTCGCCCAGGTCCGCGCCCAGGGCCGCATCGACCGCCCCACCGCCTGCGACGCCCTCAAGATGTTAGAAGTCGACGCCCACGGCTTCGACGAACTCGACCGCCGCCTGATGCTCACCATCATCGAGAAATACGATGGAGGCCCCGTCGGCTTAGGAACCTTAGCCGCGACCCTAGCCGAAGAAGAAGACGCATTAGAAGAGGTCTACGAACCCTTCTTAATCCAGATCGGCTTCCTCGACCGCACCCCCCGCGGCCGCATGGCCACAAGACTGGCCTACGAGCACTTCGGCCTGCCGCTGCCGAGACGCCAGGGCGGATTGTTTTAATCGAGTCTAACTTTCGACTGCAGATGAGCGGGCCCGAACTTGCGCCGCAGATATTCGTACTACTCTCAACAAAACAAAAAAAATGTCATCCTGTCGATAAGCCGAAAGGCGTTGTCAAGGACAAAGAGGTGCGCAGAGCTGCGGAGCAGCCGGTGAGAGCCAGGTTGTGGAGACCAGAGCTGTCACGGAATCTCATCCCTCAATCATCTT
>JBAUOP010000066.1:0-20690 GCA_049579805.1 Acidobacteriaceae bacterium | reverse complement strand
CCATTGCGGAACGGATCTGGAGTTGCGCCGGGAGATTGAAGGTTTACTCGAGTCTTCCGGCAAACCTCTGGAGATTCTGGAGAAGCCCGTTTTCGCAGTGGCCCGCGAACTGGCTGCCGATCCCGCGGCCCAGCTCATCCATACCGGGGAAACCATCAGCCATTATGAAATCCTGTCGACCATCGGCGCAGGCGGCATGGGCCAGGTCTTTCTGGCGACCGACACCGTCCTGCGCCGCAGAGTCGCCATCAAGATCCTTATGCCGGCGCTCGCGCGCGACCAGCGCGGGCTGCGGCGCTTCGAGCAGGAAGCTCGCGCCGCCTCCGCCCTGAATCATCCCAATATCCTCACCATTTACGAATTTGGCAGCGCAAACGGGCTCCATTTCATCGCTTCGGAATACGTGGATGGCTGCACCCTGCGGCAAAAACTGGCCGCCGGTCCTCTGCCTGCCGCTGCTGCCGTCGCAATTGCCATCCAAATTGCGCGAGCGCTCGAAGCGGCCCACGCCGCCGGCATCATTCATCGCGACATCAAGCCGGACAACCTGATGATCCGGAACGATGCGCTGGTCAAGGTCCTCGACTTCGGCATCGCCAAGCTGAACCAGCCCGAGGCCTCCCTGCCGACACGCCCAGGCGAGTGGGCCTCGTCGCACTCCATGAGCCTGGCCGGGTTAGTGATCGGCTCATCCCGATACATGTCTCCCGAACAGGCGCGCGGTCTGCCGGTCGACGCCCGCAGCGACCTCTTCAGCCTTGGCGTGGTCCTGTACGAAATGGTGGCCGGTAAGGCTCCGTTCGAGGGCCAGACCGTCAGCGATGTGATTGCGGAGATACTGAAAGGCACGCCGCAAACCCTCTGCGAAATCCGGCCGGATGCGCCCCCGCAGCTCCAGGACATCGTCGCCAAAGCCATGTGCCGGGAACTGGACTGCCGTTATGCCAGCGCCCAGGATTTGCTGGCGGACCTGCAGGCGTTCGCTGCGGGACTGCCGGTTTCTGCGAGCCTTCCGTTGTCTTCCGACGCCGGCAAAGGCGCAGTTGCCGGGTCGAGGACGCCGACCCCATATCCCGCATGGGCTCCTCCCTTTGCATCGCCGTCGCACCCAACTCCTTCCGCATCGAACAAGCTTGCTGCGCGCCGTCCGCGATGGCTGTGGGCGCTTGCCGTTCTCGTTCTCGCGATCGTTGCAGCGATTCCCGTGACCATCCATTTCCGCAGAGCGGCTGCTGCGCGCATGAGCGCTCAGCCGCGCACCCTGGCGATTCTGCCCTTCCGCAATCTGCGTAAGGATCCTTCGCTGGATTACCTGGGATTCTCTCTCTCCGATGCCATCGCCACCGAACTCAGCTCCATCAGTGGCCTCACGGTGCGGCCCTCTTCGTGGGTGGAACCTTACCGCGACCAGGATGTGGATCCGCGCAAAATCGCAAAGGAACTGAATGTCAACACCCTCCTGACCGGCGCTTTTTTGAAGGACGGCGACGATCTGCGCATAACCGCGCAGCTGATCGATATTCCCGGCAACCGGATTATCTGGCGCGACTCGATGGAAGTGCGCTACGAGCGGCTGCTGGAAGTGCAGGATCGCGTCTCCCAGGAAATCGTCAAGGGGCTGGAGCTCAACCTTTCGCCGTCGCAGGCGCAAAGCCTGAATGCCGATAAGCCGGCCAATCCCGTCGCCTACGAAGCCTATCTGCGCGGCGTCGATTTCTATGCTCTGGGCAATTACCCCGCGGCCGTCGCCATGCTCCAGAAATCAACTTCCCTCGACCCCAACTATGCCCCTGCATGGGCGCATCTCGGCAAGGCCTATACCACCAGTGCGACGCTGCGCTTCGGTGGCCGCGAGGCTTACGACAAAGCGCAGGCCGCCTATGAGAAAGCCCTGGCTCTGAATCCCGACCTGGTGGAGGCGCGCATCTACGAGGCCAATATGCTGACCGACACCGGGCGTGTTGAAGAGTCGGTTCCGCTGCTGCGCGCCGCTCTCGCAACCAGCTCCCGCAATGCCGAGCTGCACTGGGAACTCGGCTATGCCTACCGCTTCGCCGGCATGCTGGATGCGTCCGTGGACGAGTGCGAAGAGGCGCGCCGCATCGATCCCCAGGTGAAGATCAACAGCTCCGCCATCAACGCCTATTTGTACCTGGGACAGTACAACAAGTTCCTCGCCAGCCTTCCCGATGCGCAGGACACAGCCTACATCCTCTTTTATCGCGGACTCGCGCAATACTACGAGCACGATCTGCACGACGCTGCCGCCAATTTCGACCGCGCCTGGCTCCTCGAGCCCTCGCTGCTCCCGGCGCGTATCGGAAAAGCCATCGGCGATTCCATGGCCGGTGAGCATGCCGCTGCCAGCTCCCTCCTGAATCAGACGGAGAACGAAATGGAGGCGCAGGGGGTCAGCGACGCTGAGAGCATGTATAAGATCGCCCAGGCCTACGCCATCCTTGGAGACCGCGCCGCCTCCCTGCATGCTCTCAGCCACACCATCGACGGCGGATTCTTCTGTTATCAGTGCTTCATCACTGACCCTTTGCTCGCCGGCGAGCGCAGCGACCCCGAGTTCCAGGTCCTCATGAAGGAAGCCTCTCGGCGGCACGACGAGTTCCGGAATCGTTTCTTCTGAAACCTCGCTTCTCTGCGATGATCTCCTCTACGAGAGTATGCCGGTTTGCTGCAGAGACTGAAACGTCGTTGGTGCGCTGTTCTGCAGGAACCGCAACGCGTTCTGGAACGCCGGTTGTTGCGCATCGCCGACCCCGCGATCCAGCGCCGACCAGATTTGCGGGAAGGTTTTGCGGAACTGGTTCGCATGGTGGTCGTTGATGAAGTAGGCAGTGTCCTGGAAACGGTTCGCGACCGCGCGGCGCTGCGTGCCCAGAAGCGCCAGAATTCCTCCCCCGCTGCTGCGGTACTGCGCCAGGTCCATGCGGATCTTCGCATACAGCTCGCATAGATCGCGAGCCGTCAGGAAGATTGGATTGTTGAGCTGGGTTCCGTGTTTCTGCAGGAAGCGCTGCGCGAGAAATGCGCCGATCAAACCCACCTCCGTTTTCGTTCGGAAGACACCCGTGGAATGCCCGCCGGGCATGCAGTAGAACTTAGCCTTGATTCCGCCCACTTCGTCGGCATCGATGAGCGTGGGCCGGAAAATCTTCCGCCGTTCGTCTTCCTGAACGACGGCTACATACGCCCGGACGTTGGTGGGCAGCGTAACTTTATTCGGGTCGTCGAAGTTGCCCGGCCCCGGAACCGGATCGAAGGCAAAGATGTTGACCGCGATTCCGCTCGTCCGCGGATTCTGCTGCAGCGCATGCGCGATCATGAAACAGGTAATCGCCCCACGGCTCCATCCCACCATATTGATGGTTTGCGGCAGATCGACGGTCGCATTCAGCACTGCCATGGTGTGAGCAACGTTCTCCTCCCACCCGAATCCATCCACAGCGCCGCGCTCCACGGCAAACAAGGTCTTCTCCCTGAACCCGCTCACGGGGTCGCAGGTGCCGGGAGTTTTGGCTTGGGCCGCGAGCCCCCGGATTGCCGCAGGAGCCGATGAACTGGCAGGATGCGAATAGCTGCCCGGACCGTCATTGATCATCCAGTCCCGATTTTCCGCTCCCCCCGTCCTGCGCGCCAGATCGGCGACCGTCTCATCCAGATTTTGCCGGTTATGCGAAGTTCCACAGTTGTAGATCGTAAAGACCGCAGGCATTTTTACCCTCTCCTTCTCTGTAACGGCGATCGAACTGGCCGGCCAGCGCGCCTTCGTCCTGGAGCGCCGGGACCAGTGCTCGCTTTGCCGGTATGGTAACCCGGAATCGTCAGGCAGCACAGCCGCGAGCCGTGAACTGCCTCAATGGGATAAGCGACATTTCCCGGATCTTCCCCTCAGAAGATTCCCAGGTGCAACCACTGGAAACGCTCAAGCCTGGAGTGAGCCCTTGACAGATGGCGCCTTACCGATTAACTATTTAGACGCGTAAGAAAGAGAAAGAAAACGAATCATCTCGAAAGTGGGAGGCCTTCATGATCAGTGGTGTTTTCCATCCCGAACGCCTGGGCCGAACCATCGGGCGATTGTCCATCGCTCTGCTCATCATGGCTGCCCTCTCGAGCCTGCACGCGCAAATCACAACCGCCCGCCTCAACGGCACCGTCACCGACACTTCCGGCAGCGTGATCCCTGGCGCCACCGTAGGCGTCCTGGATCAAGGCACCGGCTACAGGCAGACGGTCCGCAGCGATGCCGAAGGCGCATACCTCTTTCCGGATTTGCCGATCGGCGCCTACCAGCTGACGGTCTCCATGAACGGCTTCGCCACCTATGTACAGAACGGGATCACTCTTGCCGTTGGCCAGTCGGCCACACAAAACGTGACGCTTGGGGTTGGGCAGGTTTCGCAGAAAATCGTGGTCAACGCCAACGCCAATCTGGTCACAACCGATAACGCGCAGGTCGGCCAGCTCATTGCCGAGAAGACCATTGTGGGCCTGCCCCTCAACGGGCGCGATGTGCAGCAACTGGTGTTCGTGGCGCCGGGCGCAACCAACGTCACCTCCCACTACTGCGCTGCTAACTGCGAGGGTGGAGTTTTCCCCAGTGAGCAATACGCCAAGGTCAACGGCGCCGGTTCTAACGGTGTGAGCTACCTTCTCGACGGCGTGGATTACAACGACACCTACATCAACACCAACGTCCCGTTCCCCAATCCCGACGCCATCCAGGAATTCAATTTCATCACCGACAATATGAGCGCCGCCTATGGGAACGCCGTTGGCGGCGTGGTCAACGTGGTCACCAGGTCCGGTACCGATAAAATTCACGGCGACGCCTTCGAATTTCTCCGCAATGCCGCCGTTGACGCAGCCAATTACTTCTCGCCAGTGGTCAATCCGCTTCACCAGAATCAGTTTGGCGGCAGCATCGGAGGCCCGATCCTCAGGGACCGCCTCTTCTACTTCGGCAGTTATCAGGGCACCCGCTTCAGCACCCAGAGCAACGGCCAGATCGCCTTCGTGCCCAATGCCGCGGAACGTACTGGCGACTTCTCCGACCTCCTGCCCGGGACGCAGCTCTACAATCCCTACACCGGCAACGCTTATTCCAACAACCAGGTGCCCGTCAGTCCGGTGGCGACCTACATCCTGGCTCACATCCCGCTGCCCAACGCTCCGGATGACCAGCTGAATTTCAACGGCGGTCCCGATCGCCAGAACACCGACGAGTTCCTGGGCAAGGTGGATTGGAACGTCGGCAAGCATCACCTCAGCGGGCGCTACTTCCAGATGAACTATACCGATCCGGTCTTCGTCCCACCCACAAACGATCTGCTCCAGCTGCGCGGAGACAGCGAGCATCTGGTCCTTAAAAATGTGGGCGCCGTGGATATCTACACAGTCTCGCCGAAATTTCTTCTCAGCACGTATTTCGGTTACAACGGCGTTGACGGCACCACCCTCTCGGCATCGCCCTTCAGCATGGCCGATGCAGGTGTGAACATCGCGGAGCCTCCCAACAACGGCGGCGGCAACGCCCCGGACCTTGAGGTTTCAGTCGGCGGCGACTTCGGTCTGTACAACGTGCCCTATGGGGTGTGGAACCGCAACACATTCTCGCTGCGAGAAATTGCCACCATGACCCGCGGCGCCCACGAGCTCCAGATCGGGGGCGAACTCATTAAGGTGCGCGTGCCCATGGGCAACATTTATCAGGAGAGCGGGATCTTTGATTTCTCCAACGCACTCACCGGCGACAGCCTGTCGGATTTTGTATCCGGCGTTGTATCAAACTTCACCCAGGGCGGCGGCCTCTATCTGAATGTCTCCGGCTGGCGCCAGGACCTCTTCATCCAGGACAACTGGAAGGCCAGCAAGCGCCTGGTGATCAACGCCGGCCTGCGCTGGGATCCCTTCTACCCTTACACCGACAGTCTCGGCCGCGTCGCCTGCTTCGTCCCGGGAGCCCAGTCGAAGCGTTTTCCCAATGCGCCCGTGGGGATGCTCTTCGGCGGCGACGATCATGACCCGGGATGCCCCGTCTCTTCCATCTACGACAATCCTTACAATTTCGCTCCCCGTCTGGGTTTTGCGTATCGCCTCACGCAGGACGGCAAAACCAGTGTGCGTGGCGGCGCCGGCTACTATTACGAAGGCCCGAACACGGTGGATTTCGAAGACGTCGTGGGCGTACCTCCCTTTGCGCCGGTCGTGAACTTCAGCACCGTGTCGCTGTCGGATCCGTACGGAAGCGCCGGCATCGCCAATCCGTTTCCTGCGGAATTTGGACCCACCAATCCCGGGCCCAATGCGACCTTTCCCAGCGACATTGGCTTCAATCAGATATTCTCGCGCCGCTTCCGGCTGCCCATGGTCCTGGCCTATAACCTCACCCTCGAGCACGGCATCGGGCAGAACTGGATGCTGCGCATGGCCTATGTCGGCAATACCGGGCGCCGCCTGAGCGGTACCGGCGACCAGGAAAACGGACTGCTCCAGCTCAATCCCTCCATTTACATTCCCGGCCAGTCCACCGAAAACAATATCCAGCAGCGGCGTGTCTATCCGCAGTACGGCTCCGTCGCCTCCATCAACTCCGGCGTAAACAGCAACTACAACGCCGGACAGTTCACGCTGGAGAAGCGCGCTGCCCATGGCTTCTCCTTTCTGACAAACTTCACCTGGGCGCGAGCCCTGGATGACTTTGCGCCTCCCGCATCCTCCTATCTCACCAACTCGTGTTCCTGCGGGCGCTGGTTCGACTACGGTCCTTCCAACGACGACCTGAATAAGGACTTCAAGTTCGACGGCGACTATGCAGTGCCCCACATGCACATCCCGGCCGCTGCCGGCAAAGCTCTTAATGGCTGGGAATTGACCGCAATCGCCGACTGGACCTCCGGATTCCCCTTCACCATCATGAGCGGAACCGATAACTCCTTCAGTGCGATGGGCGCTGACCGCGCCGATCTGAACGGCATCACCAATCCAGGGCAGGCGCAGCTCAGTTATGGCCGCTCGCACCCGGACCAGATCAATGAGTGGTTCAACATCAACGATTTCGCGCCCAATGCCATCGGCACCTTCGGCAACTCCGGCAAGAACTCGCTGCGCGGTCCCCGATATTTCGATACCGACCTGGCGGCGATTAAGACCACGAAGCTGTCCGACAGAACCGCGCTCGAGCTTCGCGCGGAATTCTTCAACGCCTTCAACAATGTAAACTTTGGCCGTCCGGATAACATTCTCACGGACACTGCCTTCGGCCAGATCACGGGCCTGGCCGGTGGCTCGTCTTCAAACACTTATGGAACCGCGCAGCCGCGGATCATCCAGTTCGCTGCCAAGGTGTCGTTCTGAACGAACAAAAACCCCGGATCGGGATTAAGCTTCCCGGTCCGGGGCTTGTCTTCAAAGCAAACTCTCTCGAGCTGTGAGCCGCGCTTCCTGATGCGGACGGTCTCTTGTTCAGCCCTGACCTGTTCAGCCCTGAGCCGCCAGCGACGCGGGCGGCCCATATGGAGCGACCGGCCTGCGGCGGCTCTGGATGAATTCCGCGATGACCGCATGCAGCGGCACAGAGGTTTCGCTCTGCTCCGCCTCCCACCGCTCCCATTCCTCATCCACCTGTCCCAGGTGATAAACGGTGTTCTGGGTTTCGACCACGCCATTGTCGAGGTCGACAGACTGGATTACAGCGGTGTAGATAATCCCTTTGGGAAGATCGGTCGTCGCCAGGATTGTGCCTGTCAAACGTTGCCCGGGCGCGAGCTCCTGGAATCCCTGGAAAATCAGGTCGTCGACGACGGCCCAGTTTTCGATGCGAACCAAAGGTTTATCCATTCTGTACCCTGATCTTTCCGCCAGAGAGTCGTGGGGTCCGACTCGTCGGCTGATGAATCTTTGCCTGATAGTCGCAATTCGCATGCCAATGCCGGTGGATTCGATATCTCTCGGGAAGCAGACAACTTGCGTATTTGTACCCCGTTGATCAACGGGTAATTCTTACCGCTGTGCCCAGTATTCTGTGCGTATTTTCATCCCATACACGGGGCAGGCCCGGCTCGGCAGCGGCGCGGACATTCTCTTTCCCTTCGCCCGCGGCTGCAGACTCCAGGTACGCCTCGGCACATGGCCAGTCGAAGAATTCGATTGCCAACCAGGCTGCCGTCCGATAGCCTCTGGCGTCAGTCGATGAGGTGAGTCCCTTGCGCGTCAGATGCTCTGCACTGTACGCAGTTCTCTGCGTGGGGTTGTTCTGTGCTTCAGCTGAAGCCGCTTCCGATAGCTCCAACTGGCAACATGTGGAGGCCCTACCCGCAGGGACGACCCTCCATATAACCACGGCATCCAGATCAACCTCCTGTAAGCTGACGGCTGTCGATGCCGACACCTTAACCTGCAGGCGCGGCAACCAGATCACCTTCCAGCGCACGGAGGTTCGCTCCATTAGGATCTCGAAGCGGGCGCGTTCCAGCCTGATCGGGGCAGGAATCGGCGCCGGCGCCGGTCTCGCAGTCGGCGCAGGGACCTCGGGTCCCGGTGGAGTCTTCTGGGGCACAAGGGCAAAAGGTGCAGGGGTGGGCGCTGCCTTGTTCGCGCCAATTGGACTGGCCATCGGCGCAGCCACCGACTTCAGCCGCGAAACGGTCTATCGCGCCCAACAATAGGCGAAGAGTCCGCGCGAGGCCTCCGGCCTGCAGTTCCAGCCATGCTCCTGATCTCTGAGGCCAACCCCGTGAGCGCGTGCGCGAAATATCTCCCTGAGGGTGAATGCCCAGTGGAAGCGGCCGACGCTGCCGGATCAATGGCGGAGGGAGAGGGATTCGAACCCCCGGTACCCTTGCGGGCACAGCGGTTTTCAAGACCGCCTGTTTCAACCGCTCACACATCCCTCCGCAGCTGTGGCCCCTGAACTCCGTTCATTGTACGACGCAGCCCCCGCCCCTGAGCGCCGCCGCGCACCTCATCGGCGAGCCAGGAACCCGCCCTGCAATTTACGATGAAGCTGCTGGACGTGCGCATTTCCACCCTCGCTCCGCCGCTTCGCCATGTGTGGCCGCTACTATCGCCGATCGGACAAGCAGCGCATCGCCGATGCCTTCCGCATCGGGGTCCCGCCCTCGTTTGAGATTCTGCCCGACTACAACGTCGCGCCCCAGACCCTGCAGCCGGTGATCGTCGAGGATCGCGACACCGCGGAGCGTGCCCTGCGCGTCATGCGCTGGGGATTGATTCCCGCCTGGTGCGATGACCCGAAAACGCTGGGCCTGAGCACCATCAACGCCCAGGCGGAAAGCTTGCTGAAAAAGCCACTGTGGCGCGAACCTTTTCTCCGTCACCGCTGCCTCGTCCCCGCGGACGGCTTCTACGAGTGGCAAGAGCTCGATGCGAAGGCGAAGCAGCCCTGGGCCTACGCTCTGGCCAGCGGCGAACCGCTCGCCTTCGCCGGACTGTGGGAGCGCTGGAGAAGTCCGGATCACCGCGAGGCAATCGAAACGTTCTCCATTGTCACGACAGAAGCGAACGAGCTGACCGCGCCGGCCCACAACCGCATGCCCGTCATCCTGGAGCCGCGCGACTACGACCGCTGGCTGCATGCGGGCGACATCGAACGGCCGCCCATCGATCTGCTCCGGCCCCTCGACGCCGGCCGGATGCGCGGCTGGAAAGTCAGCGCCGCCGTCGGCAACGTGCGCAACAATGAACTCGCGCTGTTGGAGCCGGTCCCGGATCAGCCGCCGCTACCGGCGCAACCCTCTCTCTTTTAGGGATTCTCCTGCTCGGCCAGCCCGGCTGTGATCATCGGCAATCCCGTTGCCGGCCAGTGACTCACCTGCGCGTCGACGTTGGGCGCCAGCGCACAGTCGGCATTTGTCACCGGCGTCACATCGACATTCCAGCCGTCCACCACCACCAGCGGTACATCGCCTTTCAAATCCGCCTTCGCGGCATCGATGGTGATGGTGCGGCTTTCGCCCGGCGAAAGCCAGATGTAGTTGTCGGAGTAGAACACCGGCAGGATGCGCTGGTTGGTGCTCTTGCGGCGCAACTGCAGGTGCGCCATCAGCGCCAGCGCGGGTCCGGGATTCTTCAGCGTCACACTCAGCCGCAGACGGTCGCCCTCATCCTGGCGCGCGATCGTGCCCTCGAGCGTCACCTTTGGCAGTGAGTCCAGCGGCGTCAGGTCCTGGCCATTCGCGGGACCGGGCTTCCAGTAGAGGTTGCGCGAGACGATCTTCCCCTCGGCGTCGCGCAGCTCCAGCTTCACGAAATAGAGCCACGGCAGGCGCTTCGGCAAAGGCACCAGACCGAGATCGATGGCAGTATCGGCCGCTCCGCTCACCGGGATGTCTTTCGTCAGCATCGGAGGTGCCGCCGCACCGCCCTCAATGTTCAGAATCTCGACGTGCGCGGTGTATCCGGCCAGTGCCTCCGGCTTGTTGTTGATCACCTGCAGATGCTTGTTCGCCTCGTCCATCTGGATGTGCACCATTTCCGACGCGTGCATCACGGCGAAGAGCGAGGCGTTCGGCTCCAGGTCGTAGTCGTAGAGCTGCCACACAAAGCTGGGCTGCGCGGGATTGCTCATCCAGGTAATCACGCCCGTATCCGGAGCAAAGAGATACGCATTGCGCCCCTCATACATCGCGCGATACGCCTCCCAGTTCATCATCTGTGCCTTGCGCACGAAGTCCGCGAGGTTGACGATGCGCCCGTAGCGCCCGGCCAAAATATATGGATACACGTTGCCGTGCTGGGCGCCTTTCGCAAAATCGTGCGCGGCCCAGTCGTTGTCGATCACGTTCCAGTCCTTCTGCGGCATCATGCCGTGAATTGACTCCAGCGTGGGGACCGACATGCTGCCCGTCTCCGTCTTGAACGGCGCGTCCTGCGCGTAGAACGCCTCCGGCTCGCGCCAGTAATAAGGTCCGCCGGATTCCACGCCGCGCCCCGCCGTGGAACTGGGCTGGTAGAGCCGCGCCGGATCCAGCTCCGGAATCATCTTCTCCAGCGCCGCATTGATGGCCGGCGGCGGGTAGCCCTCGTTGCGCGCGCACCACAACGCAATCGACGGATGATTGCGGAAGCGCAGAATCTTGTCGCGCACGTTCGCCAGATAAATGGGCAGATCGTCCGGGTTGGGTCCGTCGCTCGGATTCGGCTGGAAGAACTCGTCCCAGATGAGAATGCCGTACTTGTCACACAGCTCGTAGAAGTCCTCGCTGGTGCTCTGCCCCACCCAGTCGCGGATCATGTTCAGGTGGGCGAGGGCGTGCATGTGAATTTCTGCATCCAGCCGCGCCCGCGGAATCCGTTTCATCGCCTCATCCAGGCCCCAGTCGCCGCCGCGGATGAAGACCTTTACGCCATTCACCGAGATGGTCAGCGCGTCCATGCCGCCATACGTGATCTTGCGGATGCCGAACGTCGTGTCGCGCGCGTCGGAATCTTTGCCATGCTGCACGAATTGCAGGTGCAGCGTGTAGAGGTTCTGCGGGCCGTATCCGTTCGGCCACCACAGCTTCGGATTCTGCACGTGCAGCGCCGGCGTCGTCTTTGGATCGAAGGTGATCGTCTGCGCGGACTTCGCCGGCAGCGTCACCTTTTGTGAGAACTGCACATCGCCGAAGCTGCCTTCGAGCATCCCGGTCTGCTTCTTGTCCGATGTATTTTCGATCGCTGCCTTCACGGTCACGTCGGCCGTGTCGGTGCGCGGCAGCGGCAGATCGGTAATCACCAGCGGATCGTCCACCAGCACCGGCCCGGAGGCCGAAATCCAAACTTTTTGCCAGAGTCCGGTATCGCGGTCGCGGACCGCCTGCAGCCAGTCCCATCCGATCGTGCACAGGAACGTCGGTCCGTCGATCGCAGTGATGCCGCCGTTTCTGCCCACCCCATTCGCGATGTTATGCTCGTGCGGCACGCCGGGGTGCGGCTGCGGCGAGACGCGCACGGCCAGCACCGCCGTCTCGCCCGGCTTGACGTACTTCGTAATGTCGAAACGCCCGCGGATGAAGGCGCCCTGGATGGTTCCCACCTGACTGCCGTTCACCCACACGTCCGAAGTAAAATTGGCGCCGTCGAAATGCACCCACACCTGCCGATGCGCGTAATCCTTCGGAACGGTGAACGTCGTCCGGTACCAGTACGAGGTCTTGTTCAGGCTCTCCGGAATGATGCTCTCGCGATCGTTCTCCCCGTAGAGCGGCTCCGGATAGACGCCGTCATTCACCATGCTGGTGAGCACCGTGCCCGGCACCGTGGCGACCAGCCATCCCTGCGGCTGGTAATCCTTCGCCGAGATCGTCGCACCTGCCTGCGGCGCCTTCGCCACGTCCTGGAGCTGCCAACCGGCGCTGATCTCTACCGGCTCCGGTACAGGCTTTTGTGCGACCGCCACCGCACCGCTCAGAATCAGCACTGCAATCGGCGCCAGCCGCCTCACCATTCCACCTGTCAACACCGCGCGCCCTCGTTTCTGCTGCTTCCAGCTCAGGCAAATCGGAAAATCTGCCCCGTCCAGTATTCACCATACCGGGCCCTGTGCGAGGCGCCAACGACGCAGCCGCCATTCTTCCGAAAGCTGCAAAAACCGCTGGGAGAAAGCGGCGCCGACAGCGTATTCTGAGCGTTCGGATCGAGGCTTGGGGATCAATGAAAATTGCCATGGTGACGGAGACGTTTCTGCCCAAGATCGACGGCATCGTCACCATGATCTCCGAAACCGTGGCATGCCTGCGCGCGCGCGGCGACGAGGTTCTGATCCTGGCGCCCGCCGGCGGCCCCGCCGAGTTGCATGGAGCGCGGGTCATCGGGCTGCCGTCCTCGCCCTTCCCGTTTTATCCGGAGCTGCGCGTCGCCGCGCCCCGAGCCGCCATGCGCCGCCATATTCAGGAATTCCAGCCGGATGTGCTGCACCTGTTTGAGCCCTCACTGCTCGGCATCGGCGGAATCTACTACGCGCAGGTGCTCCACATTCCGCTGGTGATCTCCTATCACACCAACCTGCCGGCCTACCTGCACTATTACCGGCTGGGCTTTCTCCAGAGCGCCACCTGGAAGCTGATGCGGATTCGCCACGGGCGCGCGGACCTGAACCTGTGCACCTCCACGCCCATGATGGAGGAGCTGGCCCAGCACAACATCGATCGCCTTGCCCTCTGGGAACGCGCGGTCGATGCCGAGCGCTTTCATCCTTCGCGGCGTTCGGACGAAATGCGCTGCACCCTAACCCAGGGAGAGCCGCAGAAGCCGCTGCTCCTTTTTGTGGGCCGCCTCTGCGCCGAGAAGAACATCGGCAGCCTGCGTGCCGTGCTCGAGACCATTCCCGATCTCCGCCTGGCTATTGTCGGCGACGGACCCATGCGCGGCGAACTGGAAACCCATTTCCGCAACACGCCAGCGCATTTCCCAGGATACCTCCGCGGAGAAGCCCTGGCCGCCGCCTTTGCCTCGTCCGATCTCTTCGTCATGCCCTCGGAAACCGAGACCCTCGGCCTGGTCCTGCTCGAGGCGATGGCCTCCGGTTGTCCCGTCGTCGCCTGCCGCGCCGGCGGCATCCCCGATGCGGTCGAAGACGGCGTCACCGGTTTCCTGTACGAACCGGGAGAGCCCGGGCTGGTGGAAACCGTCCGGCGGGTTCTTGCCAGTCCGGAAGAGCGGGCATCGGTCCGGACGCGCGCGCGCGCCGAAGCCGAGCGCCTCGGATGGCAGCAAGCCACGGACCTGCTGCGGCTGCAGTATCAGCAGGCCATCGATCATCCGCGCCCGCGCACCAGCCCTACCCGTCCCCGCAATCAGCACAGTCTGGCCCGGCGCACGACCATGGCCGCCCTGCGCAGGCTGCTTCCCTGAACGCGTCCCCTCAGTGCGCCGTGGCGCTTGTGATTTGATAGGCGCCATAATCGATGGTCAGCACCGCCGACCCTCCGAAACGCACCTTCGTCTCGCTCTCGTTATGCTCGGGCAGCCAGAAGGAACCGGTCCTGGTATATACGTGATGGATTTCGGTGCTTCGGATCCAGAACGAAGGATTCTGCGCGGGCGATGCATCGATCTTTGTCACCGCATAGTCATCGGCATCCACCCAGATCGTGCCGCGGTACAGCAGCTTCCCGTCCCCTTTCGGGGCGACCGACAATTTATAGCAAGGCTGGCCGTCGACAGTCTCCTCGCCCAGCAGCGTGAAACTGTAGTTCGCCGGGTCCAGCGCTGTCTCGCGCGGGTCGCGGGCTGCTGCCTCTTCCGTGGTCAGCAGCCTCTTCAGCACGTGATCCGCCAGAAGCTTCGATCCCGTCAGCGAGACGATCTGAAAGCGCTTCGTCTCCGGAGCCTCATACGTGGCCTTCACTACCATCGTTGCCGTCAGGCTGGCCGGAAAGCCGTGGTAGGTGACCGAATAACGGCGCTCTTCCGTGTATCCCTTAAGGTCGTCCGTCCTCTTTTTGTTCGCGTCGGTTAGCCGCTCGACAATCTGGTTCACACTCATCGTGCGCGGCGCATCCGCGCCGGACGCCGGAGCTGCAGCTGGCAGGCCTGCACCTGGCAGACCTGGGCCTGGCAGGGCAGCCCCTGACAGATTGTTCATGGGGATGTTACTTTTCTGGGCAAAAGCGGGCAATAGAAGAGCCGCAAAGGCAGCGACCCCAGGGGCCAGTCGAATCGCATGGTGCATGCAGGATGGAATGCGCAATTCCTCTAATCTTGCCGTGCTAACCCTTTTGCGTCAATGCACATTTGTTGAATTGTTCATCACAAATAGGTGGGTATACTCTAGGTTAATCTCGCGTGGTACTATCCCCTGCAACCAATCTATTTCGGCTGCGAGACTGTT
Source organism: Acidobacteriaceae bacterium (assembly GCA_049579805.1). GTDB lineage: Bacteria > Acidobacteriota > Terriglobia > Terriglobales > Acidobacteriaceae > Palsa-343. The sequence goes on along the minus strand of JBAUOP010000066.1, from coordinate 5,842 downwards.
GCACGCTGTACGGTTGTGATTCGTGCCCAGGCGAATAAGGAACGAACGGGATCGTCTCGTCGATCCCTTAGTTCGAGATGAGAAGGACGGAGGTCGGGTGCACAATCAGGTCTTTCTGTTGGCGAAGGATCAGAACGATGTTCTGCCCTTTCGCAGCGGTGTCTCCCTGCACGGACACAGTGGCCATTCCCAGGAAGGTCTCGGGTTCATCGGCAAATTCCTGCAGAGCCACCACACTCTGAAGAAGTGGATCGACGCCCAGCAGGCCTACTGCCAGCGTACCTCCGGCATCCGCCTGGATTTTGAGCGAGCCTACTGGACCCCGCCCCTGTGCGAGCGCATGGCATTTGAACTGGAAGAGCGCCAGATCGCCAGTCTCGGCCTGCGCCCCTTTGTCTCCCTCACCGACCACGACAAGATCGTCGCCTGCACGCTCCTGCGCCAGTCGCCGGAATCCCGGGAGGCTCCCATCTCCACGGAATGGACGGTTCCGTTCGGACGCGTTGTTTTTCACATCGGGGTCCACAATCTGCCCCCCGCCGACGCGGAGTCGTTCATGGCTGCGATGCGCCAGGCGACGGCGGCCGCGGACGAGCGGCAGATCTTCAGTCTCTTTGCCGAGTTCTGCAGCATCCCCGAAGTCCTCCTCGTCTTCAATCATCCGCTCTGGAACTTCGACAAGGTTTCTGCCGACGTCTTCCAGTTCGAGCTTGACCGCTTCCTCGCGGGAGCCAACCGGTACATGCATGCGTTTGAACTGAACGGAATGCGCCGCCACAAGGAGAATCGCGCGGTCATGCGGCTGGCCGACGCCTGGGGCCAGGTGCTGATCTCCGGCGGCGACCGCCACAGTTGCGAACCGAACGCGCTGCTCAATCTGACCAACGCCACCGATTTCCCCCAGTTTGTCGACGAAATCCGCAGGGGCCGGCAGAGCGCCGTTGCCATCATGCCGCAATACGAGGAGCCGTTCTGCTGGCGCATGTACAAAGGCTTTACCCACGTCATCGCGGACTATCCCAATCATCCCGAAGACCGCCGCCGCTGGGATCAGCGCACCTTCCACCCCGATCGCGCCGGTAGTTCGATCGTCCCCATGTCACAGCTCTGGAAGGTGGGTCCGCCCGAGTTCCTGAAGACCCTCTTCACCCTTGTGCTCGCCTCCGTCCATTTGCCGCTCGACCCTCTGCTGCGTCGCTGGAGGGTCCCGGAGAACGAAAACCTGGCCCTTCCGCAAGGTCGGCGCGCACAGAATGCAACGCCCCAGGCTGCACTCCCCGCCGCTTTCAGCGACGGCCAGTCCCGCACTCGCCTTGACGACTATCTGATGGGCCGTACCGAAACCGCCGCGGATTAAAACGCCGGCATTCTGACCGCCAGCCGCGCTCCGCGGCCTCTCCCCTCGCTCATGGAGCCGTCACCGCCCGCGCGCCCTCCAGCTCGATGCGCAGCAGAGCGAAGTGGTCGCGATCGGTCTCATACACCCCCACCGGCGGCAACTGCTTTACCAGCGCGTTGCCCTTCTCCCACGATTCCCACGCTTCCTCCATCCGCTGTTCGCTCCAGCAGAACGCGCTGTGGGCCAGCCAGTAATCCGCATCGTGGTGCATCGGTTTTTTCGCCTCCATCCGATCCCACCACTGGCGCGTTCCCGCGCCATCGCGCTGCACATACGCCTTGCCAAAGATAAACGCCGTGCACAGCTCTGCCGGAATGTCGGGCGCCGAACGGTGGAAGACCGCTTCCGCCTCCTGCAACGCCTGGCCTGCCTCCGGCAGACAGCCGCGATCGAGATAATACGAACTGGCCAGCAGCCGCAGCAGCAGAGCCTGCTGCCCTACGGTGATGGCTTCGGTCGCGCGTTGGATCGCCTCAATGTCGTAGTCGCGCGGGCGCAGCGGCGTCACCGTCGTGGCCGCTGCGGCCGAAAACGCATGATGCAGGTCGGCCCACGGTCCACCGGAGACGATCTGCCAGATCCGCGCCCCGTCCGAATAAAACGACTTCGTCCGGAACGGAATCAAATTCAAAATCGAAACCACCAGCGACAAAGTGGCGAAGACCGCCAGCGGCAGCCATATCTGCTCCTGCCGGCTGCGCGGAGACGCAAACACCGCACCCAGCGCCGCTGCCCCGCTCAGCAGCCCCGCGCACGACCCCGCCATCACCATGGCCACTTCCCGCCACACCGCTTGCCCGGGATTGGCGGGCACCACCGTCGTCGCTCCGCCCGGCGTCAGAAATCCCGTCAGCACGAATCGGAAGCGCCAGTGCCCATCGCGTACGTGCCACTGCAGCGGCCCGACAATGAAGCCGCGAATCCTCATGCCCAGCGCCTTGCCCACCGCGGCATGCCCAAACTCGTGGATCGCCACCATGGCCAGCTGCGCCACCAACAGCACCGCCAGCTTCGCCGCAAACGACGTTTCGTCCGCAGGCAGGTCGTGCATGCGCGCCCAGCGCCACCACCAGCTCATCCCCGCCAGAAAGCCTCCGGCCCCGGCGATCCAGATAATCCGGTTTAGAATCGCGTTGGTGCCGTCACCCGGAATCGGCTGCAGACCTTCTTCGGCGCTGGTCACGTCGCGCCTGCGGAAGGCGATAAGGCCCGCCAGCCCGAACGCCAGCAAAACCGAGTCGGCATTGACGAAGGCCCCCGGCGAGTTCACCAGATAGCGGCGATCCATGTAGAGAAAGACGCTCCCCAACGCCACATTGAGCACGCTCGCGGCGATGCCCCACACACGCGCCGACCGCCGTCCGCGCCAGAAGGTCCAGCACGCCATCGCGTACACGAATCCCAGCAGAGGGGCAGCGGCGCTCACCGCTGTGCCGGCCAAATTGGTTGGGAAATGCGCCCGCGGCCACGCCACAATATTCAGCAGACCCGAGACGGACGACCGTAGAAAGATCACCGCTCCCAGAGCAAACACCCAGCCCAGAAATGTCCTGACGGCGCGCATCGGATAGCCTTGCTGATCCGGGAGATACCCCAGCGTAGGCGCGTTCTGCACAGGCAACAATGCAACTTAGGAGGCACGACGGCCTCAACCCCCTTGCGGATGTGCGATTTGGCCCGGCCGCCTCCCACGTCCGACCCGGCGCATGGCCCTTTCGTGGAGTACCGTCAGTCACCGCAGTACCCCATCATGAGAGCTACGACCGTCGATCGCCCGCTCTCTCGCTCCTCTTCGGCGGTCCCCGATCCTGCTTTGGCGATGACAGTTCCTGCTCACTTCACGGAGGCGCACGTCGTATGAGCGCCGCGCCGCATCTTCCCGCTGAGCCCACCTTCAGCTTTGCCTTTCAGCCGATCGTGGACGCAGTGGCTCACGCAGTCCCCGGTTTTGAAGCCCTCATTCGCGGCACATGGGACGAGCCCGCCTGGCAGGTCCTGCAGCAGGTGCCGCCCCAGCATCTCAACCAGTTCGATCAGGACGCTCGCGCCCAGGCCATCGCTCTCGCTGCGCGCCTCGGCGTCAAAGGCAATCTCCACCTCAACTTCCTGCCCAACTCTCTGCAGGATTCGCCGAAGACCATCCTCACCACCATCGATCGCGCCCACCAGGTGGGCCTGCCCATCCACCACATCGTGCTGGAAGTTCCCGAGCGCGACGTATCCGAAAATCCCTCTGAGTTCGCCGATCTCATGCGCGAAGTGCGCGGCCTCGGCATCCAGCTCGCTATCGACGATTACGGCGGCGGCGGCTCCGGCCTCAACCTGCTCGCCGAGCTCGATCCAGATCAGGTCAAGCTCGACATGGGCCTCATCCGCGGCATTGAGCGCCATGGCCCGCGCCAGTCCATCGTTCGCGCCATCGTTTCGCTCTGCGCGGAGCTCGACATCGCCGTGGTCGCGGAAGGCGTCGAAACCGTGGCCCAGTTCTCCTGGCTCGTCGCCAACCAGGTCCACCTCTTTCAGGGATATCTCTTCGCCCGCCCGGCCTTCGAGGCATTTCCCCCGGCCCATTTCCCACCCCTGCCCGCCGACGTTGCCCTGCCCCCCGCGCTTCCTGTCGAGCCGGCCCGCCCGGAACCCGCCGCCCGCCGCAAAAAGGGCCGGGCCTGACTGCAACGAAAGCGTCATACCCTGCCCGGCCAGTTGTAGCGGGGAAGACGGTGGGGTCATTGAAAGTCAGTCACTAACGCGACGATCATCATTCCGAACCTCACTGACTCCCCACAAGGGCCGGAAAGTGGTTTGGGTTCGCCGGTGAGTCGAACCTGACCCGACTCTCGAATGCACCCCCCTGCATCGGGCAAACAGCCGTGAAGCTCAACGAAGGAAGAGATTTCGCAATGGCAGACAAAAGCAAAACTCATGGATTGGCCCTGCTTTTTGCCGGCTTGGGCGCCGGCGCTGTGGCCGGAATTTTCTATGCCCCAAAACGCGGCCGCGAAACGCGTGAAGATATCGCCAGCGGCGCCCGCGAGGACACCGAAGTTCTCCGCGCACGCACCCAACAGGCCGCGGATGAGGTCAGCGCCCTTGTCGAGCAGACCCGGCGGCAGGTGGCGGCCCTCGTCGATCAGAGCCAGCAGCAGGTCAGCGAGCACGTGGATCGCACCCGCCAGGCGGCGGAAGCGGTCGGCGCTGTGGTCGACCAGAGCAGGCAGCAGGTGGCTGCCCTCGTTGGCCAGAGCAGTGAGCAGGTGACCGAATACGTGGATCGCACCCGCCAGGCAGCCGAAGAGGTCGGCGCCATCGTCGACCAGAGCAGGCAACAGGTGGCTGCCCTCGTCGGCGAGAGCAGAGAGCAGGTGAGCGCGTACGTGGATCGCACCCGCCAGGCCGCCGATGAAGTCGGCGCCATCGTCGACCAGAGCAGGCAGCAGGTGGCTGCCCTCGTCGGCGAGAGCAGAGAGCAGGTGAGCGAGTACGTGGATCGCACCCGCCAGGCAGCCGAAGAGGTCGGCGCCATTGTCGACCAGAGCAAGCTGCAGGTCGCTGCCCTCGTCGGCCAGAGCCAGCAGCAGGTCGACGAATACGTGGATCGCACCCGCCAGGCCGCGGATGAGGTCGGCGCCCTTGTCGACCAGAGCAGGCTGCAGGTCGCTGCCCTCGTCGACCACAGCCGGCAGCAGGTCAACGAACACGTCGAGCGCACCCGCCAGGTGGCGGAAGAGGTCAGCGCCATTGTCGACCAGAGCCGGCAGCAGGTGAACGAATACGTGGATCGCATCCGCCAGGTCGCGGATGAGGTCAGCGCCTTCGTCGAAAAGAGCAAGGAACAGTTCAACGCGTACGTGGGTCGTACCCGCCAGGCCGCCGAAGAGGTCGGCGCCCTTGTCGACCAGAGCAAGCAGCAGGCGGCTGCCCTCGTGGACCAAAGCATGGAGCAGTCGGCTGCCTTCTTCGACAAGACCAGGGAGCTGGCGACTGCTGCCCTCATCGACAGGACCAGGGAGCAGGGGCACGAGCGCGTGGATCGCAAGCGCGAAGCCCCCGAAGTGGCGCGCGCTCGATGGGAAGAGTTTATCGAGCAAAGCACCGCCCATGCCGCCGGAATTACCGGGTGAACGCCGCGTCCACGCAGGCCGTGACGTTGTAAGAAACGAATGTCATCCCGACCGAAGCCGGGTCCCCATCGCGCCTCTGTTGGCATGACGGAGCAGGGGGCGCATCAGGGACCCGCGACGCCCGATATGGGTGAAATGTCCGTGTCCCCGACGATCTGTACTTCAAAATTCCCAATAAGAAACGAATGTCATCCCGTCGATAAGCCGAAAGGCGTTGTCAAGGACAAAGAGGTGCGCAGAGCTGCGGAGCAGCCGGTGAGAGCCAGGTTGTGGAGACCAGAGCTGTCACGGAATCTCATCCCTCAATCATCTTTGGGTGGAA
>JBAUOP010000065.1:0-53057 GCA_049579805.1 Acidobacteriaceae bacterium | reverse complement strand
CTGCAGGTCGATGACAACGGCATCGAGCTTGCGCAGCGACTCCAGCGATGGGCGGCGATCGCTGTCCTTCGCGCCGTAGAGGCTGATCACCGGGAGGCCGGTAGCGGTATCTGTCGAGTTGGGAATGCCGGGCTGGTCGATCGCGCCGCGAATGCCGTGTTCGGGGCTGAACAGCGTGGTGAGCGTGAGTCCAGGCACATCGTGCGGCGCCTCGTGGAAGAGGATGTCGATGGTGCGGTGTCCTTCCGCGTCGACGCCGGTTTGATTGGTGAGCAGGCCGAGGCGGAGATGGCCACCGTGCTGCTTTGCGAGATCAGCCAGTTCCTGAAAGTGATCAGCTTCGAGGACATCGATGCCGGTCTTCACGTCTCCATTGCGAACCGGCCAGCGGCGCATGCCGCTCAGCGACTCGTTGTAGCCGGTGATGTGGGCGGCGAGCGCTCCGCCGTCGGGCTTGATGCCGATGGCGATAGCGGCTGCATTGGCAATCTTGCCGCGCAGCGCGGTGATGCTCTTCGGGCCGTTGGGGTGAACGGAGTTGGCGAGAACGATGACGTACGTGTCGCTTACCGGATCCATCCAGAGCGACGTGCCGGTGAACCCCGTGTGTCCAAAGGAACCGACCGGGAAGAGTGTGCCGCGATTGCTCGAGTAGGGTGAGTCGATGTCCCAGCCGAAGGCGCGCAGCGAGGTGCCGGTGGCAGGCTGCTCCGGCACGACCATCTTCTGGAGGACGATGCGCGAAAGCGGGAACTGGCTGGGGCGGCCCGCGAGCCGATCGAGCAGGTTCTGCGCATAAATCGCAACGTCATCGGCGCTGCTGAAGAGGCCCGCGTGCCCAGCTACTCCGCCCATGCGGCGCGAAGTGGGATCGTGGACGACGCCGCGCAGCATCACATCGCCGGGAAAGGTGTGCGACTCGGGATTGCCGGAAGCCGCCGCTCCGTGCTCCCACTGCGTCGGGGCGATGAGCGGGATCCATGCTTTCGGCGGCAGGAAACGGGTGTTCCTCATGCCCAGCGGCGTATAAATGCGCTGCAGCGCGTACTGGTCGAGTGTCATGCCGGAGAGCTTTTCCACCAGCGCGCCGAGGACGATGAAGTTGATGTCGCTGTAGACGAAACGCTCCCCGGCTGGATGCTGCGGAACAACGGCAAAGGCGCGCCGATAACCTTCCTCCTTGCCCTGCCACGGTTCGAGCAGATTGAGATCGGGGGGCAGGCCGGAGTAGTGAGTGAGCAGTTCGCGAATGGTGATGTCCTGCTTGCCGTTAGCGGCGAACTCCGGCAGATACTTCGCGACCGGCTCGTTAATTCCGATCCTGCCTTCCTGATAGAGCTGCATCACCGCTGTCGCGGTGGCCAGGCACTTCGTCAGCGACGCCATATCGAAGATGGTGTCCACGGTCATGCGCTCCTGGGTGGGCTCGAGCGAGCGCATCCCGAAAGCCTGGCGGTAGACGACGTGGCCGTCGTGTCCGACGACGACCGCCGCACCCGGCAGTTCATGCTCTGCAACGGCGTGATCGACGATGCGGCCGATGGCGGAGAAGTCGTCCTGGGCCTGTGCGGCTCCCGCGCCGACCATCAGCGTGAGAGCGAGTGCGAGAGCGCGTGTGCAGCGGATCATGCTTCGTTCAGCTCCTCGTGCAGGGGTGAAGGTTCAGGAAAGAGCCAGCTGGCCCCGTAGCCGATGACGCAGGTGATCAGCGAGCCGATGAGGACCCACCACGTCCAGGCGATCTTCGGCAGGACCAGCGTGTGTCCTGCGATGGTGAAGGACAGGGCATGCGGCTGGATCCATAACAGAAGATTGACAACGACAGCGACAGCCATGCCGAAAAGAGTACCGCGTTCGCCGGCGCGGCGGCTGAGCGTTCCCAGCAGAAAGACGCCCAGCATCGCGCCCCACAGGACCGACGCGATGGAGAGTCCGAGTTCCACCACATGGCTGCCACCGCGCGCGAACATGGCCAGGGCGAAGAGAATCGCGGCCCACACCACCGTCATCAGGCGGGAGAGGCGCGTGCGCAGCTGCTCCGAAATGTCCGGATAGCGGGGCAGGTAGAAATCCACGACGGAGGTGGAGGCGAGCGAGTTGAGCGCGGCGCTCAGGTTCGACATCGCCGCTGCGAGAATCGAAGCAATCATCAGGCCGGCGATGCCCGGCGGCATCTGCTCGACAATGAAAACCGGGAAGATGCGATCAGAGCTCACGCCGGGTGCGGCGCCGGTGTGCCGATAGAAGAGGAACAGCCCCGCCCCGATGAACAGAAACAGCGCGAACTGAAAGAAGACAATGACGCCGCTGGTCAGCAGGGCGAGTCGCGACTGGTTGAGGCTCCTCGCCGCCAGCAGGCGCTGCACCATGAGTTGGTCCGTTCCGTGGCTGGCCATGGTGAGGAAACATCCGCCGATGAGGCCGGCCTGGAAGGTATAGGTCTCCGCGATGGACCAGGAGAAGTGCAGCATGGTGAGCTTGTGCGCGGCGGAGGCGCCGGCGAGCAGCCCGCTCCACCCGCCGGGAAGATGATGGCAGACCATGGCCAGGGCGAGCAGGGAGCCGCCGATGTAGAGCACCATCTGCACGACGTCGGTCCAGATGACAGCGGCCATACCACCCTCAAACGTGTACAGCAGCGTGAGAGCCGAAAGGATGGCAATGGAGGCCACGTCTCCGGTGCCGATGGCAACGCCCACCACGATAGCGACAGCGAAGACGCGCACACCCTCGGCAGCGGCGCGCATCACCAGGAACAGAGCGGCGGTGAAGCGATGGAGCCGCCGTCCAAAACGCTGCCCGATGAGCTGATAGGCCGTGAGCAACTCGCCGCGAAAGTAGCGCGGCAGAAAAAGAATGCAGATGACTATGCGGCCCAGCAGGTACCCGAGGGCGAGCTGCAAAAAGCCGAAGTTCCCCGTGAAGGCCAGGCCAGGCACGCTGATGATGGTCAGCGTGCTGGTTTCCGCCGCCACGATGGAAAGTGCGATGGCCCACCAGGGCAGGTTGCGATCCGCCAGGAAATAGGAGCGCAGCGAGCGCTCGCCCGATTTGCGAAACCGCAGGCCGAACAGAGTGATGGCCACCAGATAGATGGCGACCACCACCAGGTCAATCGAGCGCAGATGCGGATGCGGAGCGGGCAGCGGCATGCAGCGGTTCGTCAGGGAGCGGAAGTCTCGGTTGGAATGCCGATCTCCGCAGGTGTGGGCAGGGTATGGTGGTCCCTCCATTCCCCGCGGGCCGCAGCCAGCTTCGCGCTGCGCTGCACCCATCGCCGCGCCGCTGCGTCATACCGGGCGGCAACGATGTCGAGCCAGAACGGGCGATTCTCGTCGAGCCACACATCGCTGTAGCGGGTGCGCAGATAGGTGTAGCCATCGCGCAGGTCTTCGCAGCGGCCGTTTACGCCGGAGAGGAAATATAAGTCGCGCCCGATTTGCGACGCGATCGCAGGATCCTTCTGGCCGTTGTAGAGGCGGAGATAAGTCGCGGCGATCTGGTCCGCCGTCTGGAACTGGAAGGCCAGAAAATCGATGCGCCGTGCGCCCATGTCCATGGCATCGAGCGCTTCGGGTTCGCGCAGAGGGCCTGCAGCTTTGGCTTGCGCCAGCAGGGTCAACGCTCTTTCCGCGTCCAGGCGGACCTCAGCACTCACCGGGCGCATCTTCGCTGCCACCTTTTGCCCCTCCGCGCTCCACGGATCCATCCAGAAATAGGAATCGCGGGCATCCTCAAGGCCGGCGCGCTCCAGCGCCTGATGGGCAGCGATCAGCGCTCGCTGTGCCTCGTCGATTTTGCCGGAGGCATCACCGTGGAAGACCGGGCCATACGACTCCTGGAACTGCGCGATGTCGCTGGATCCCGGCTGCCACGAGGCCGCCGCGCCAAACAGAACGCCGTACCAATCCTCCAGGAATAATCCTTCGCCGTCGTCATCCCAAACGGTGTTCAGCATGCCGGTGCTGCCGGCGCGCTGGCCATCGGCCACGAATCCCTGAATATTGCGCAGCCCCATGTCGAAGTCCGGCCAGACACGATTCCAGTCGTTGACGCCGGGCGCCACCCAGGTTTCCATGTGCGCCTGGGTGTACGGCTCGATAAAGCGCTGAAAGCCCTCCGGGTGCGGATCGTATTCCCAGGGAACGGCGATCATGTCGTGCGGCAGATTCGGCACCAGGTTCGGGCTCTTCATTGCGATGTCGCCCCAGAAGAGCAGCTGCCGATGCAGAGGCGCCAGGGCCTGGTGAATGCGGGTAAGAAAGTCGATGTAGACGGCGCCCAGGCCTTGCTGCTTTACCGCGTCGGCCGTCTGTCCCTGGCCCAGTTCGAACGTTTCGTCGGCGCCGATGTGCAGAAAGTGACTCGGATAGATGTCGGCCAGCTCATCGAACCACTGCGTGATGAGCTGGATCGATCCAGGCTGGCCCGGCGCAAGCACAGAGCCGTCCGGAATCTCGGCCAGGGGCGCGTATTCCTGCCAGGTGAGCACCTTGTGCACGTGCCCAAAAGCTTCCTGCTCCGGGACGACCGTGATGTGGTAGCGGCGCGCATAGGCGACCAGCGTTTTCGCGTCTTCGGGCGAAATAGATCCACCGGGCAGAGCCGGCAGCGGGCTCGACGCGTACTGCATCGTGTTCTCGTAATAGGGCGAGTAAATATTCAGCTTGTACGCGGCGAAAGTGCGGATCTGCTTCTCCTGGAAATCGAGCGTCGGCACCGGACCGCGTGAAAGGTCGTCGTCCACACCGCGCCAGCGCATCGCCGGCCAGTCGCGAATGCTTGCGCCGATCAGCACCGGCTCGCCTTTGCCGGTCTGGACTAACTGCAGCAACGTCTGCGCTCCATAAAACACGCCAGCCGCCGTGTGACCGATCACGAAAGCCTCGTGGCCGGCGGTGACCAGCACGTAGCCCTCGGGCAGCATGGACGCCTCGAACCTCAGATGTTCGCGCCGCAGAATGCGCCGGGCCAGCGCCGTATCGTCGCGCAGCAACTCCATGCGAACCGCGGTGGACGCGACTCCTGAACGGACGCCCCGCGCGCGTAGCTGCTCACGCAGATCCTCGGCTGCGAAGCGGTCCTCGGCGTCGCCACCCGGGGCGAGCACACGCGCTCCGCCGGTGAGCGACAGATCGGTTCGCGCGGTGAACTCCCGTGGCTGGGGAATAAGCGGCGGCCGCGTCGAGGCGGCGGCCTGAGGAATTCCGGACGCGATGCACAGAAGCAAAACTGAAGGCAGTAAGAGTCCCGGGGCGATCAATTGTTTCACCTGCCCATACTCCAACGTTCCGGCGGGAATGTCTACTGGCGCGCTGCCGCGATGCCCTGCCGAGCGGTCCACAGCGCGCCGGCGGGCGGATCCGCAGGCTTCGAATGCACCACGATCTCAGCATAGGTGCGCCGCAGGTGACGGATCAAGGCCTCGCGCACCGGCGCGACATGTTCGAGGACGCTGCCCGCGATGGCCACAGCGGGCACAGCGAACGGAGCGCCGCCCACTTCGATCGCGCGAAGGTGCTCGATCACAAGTCCGCCGAGCGAGGCCAGATCGATTCCACCCTGCTCCAGCACTTCCTGGGCCACGGCATCGCCCCCTTCCGCTGCTTCTACCACCAGCGGCGCCAGCCGGGAAAAATCCGGCGCGGGACTCGTATTGGCGAATTCCACCAGATCCTCAAGCGAGGCCAGCTTCCAGAACGCCCGCGCGCGATCGAGGAGTACACACGGCCGCCGCTGATCGAGGGCGAGAAAGCCGCGGCGCAGCCCCTCCAGGCCGATGAACTGTCCGGAACCCTGATCGGCCAGAGCCGGGCCCCAGCCGCCCGCGGTGACAATGGCGCCAGTCGCCGCGCGCCCGGCCACATTAGAGCCGGTGCCGGCCAGGACCAGCACGCCGCGCCCGCCGAAAAAGACGGAGTCGAGAGCGACATCGACGTCGCCCGTGATGAACAGTTCGCCTCCGACATGGCGGACGAAGGCCTGGCGCAGCCAGTCGACCACTAACGGCACCGTCTCGCCCGCGGTTCCGATGCAGCAGCGGCAAACCTGGAGCGGCGAGATGCCGGTTGCCGACTGCAGTCGCTGCAGGGCGTCCAGCAAATTGGCTTCCGCCCCTTTGGCATCCACCTTCAGGCGCTTGATGGTGCCGGTGCGGACGCGCGCCAGCTCCCGCGTCTCGTCGCCCAGCACAAACTCAGCTTTGGTGCCGCCGGAATCCACGCCGAGGAAATAGGCCATGCCGTCAATTCTCCTGTGCGCGGGATGGGTGCCTTATCGTCGCGCCTGGCTCCCGGACGAGGTTGTCCAGGATGGTGCGCAAAGCGCGAACTCTGCCTTCCTGTACACCAAAGCGCAGGTATTCACGGTCGGGAATGGCTCCCATCCTTACGCCTTCCTTGCGGTAGTGGACCGGGCTGGGCGAAGCCGTGCGCACAGCGGAGTGAAATTCGGAAGCCCCGGTCGCGGCGGCCACCGCCGCAATCGTATCTGCGTTGATGCCGCTGCCGGCGATCACTGCCAGTCGATTGCCCGCCGCGGCGACCATGCGCGCCATAGTGTCGAGTCCTTCTGTCGCCTTCACGGCCCCGCCGGAGGTGAGGACGCGGCGTGCGCCGGTTTCGATGATGGCGGCCAGCGCTCTCACCGGATCGGGGGTCATGTCGACGGCGCGATGGAAGGTGACCGGCAAGGGTTCGGCCAGACGCACCAGCGCTGCGTTGCGGGCCACGTCCACCGTGGCGTTTTCGTTGAGTACACCCAGAACCAGACCATCGGCGCCGAAGTCGCGCGCCCGCCGAATGTCCTCCTGCATGATGGCGAATTCCGCCTCCGTGTAGTGGAAGTCGCCGCCGCGCGGGCGAATCATGACGAATAAGCCGATCCCGATGCTGTGACGCGCTGCGACGATCAGGCCCGCGGAAGGCGTAATGCCGCCCTCCAGCAAATCGCTGCAAAGTTCCACGCGATCGGCTCCGCCCCGTTCTGCGGCCATGGCCGACTCTGCCGAGTCGATACAGATTTCAAGTTGCATCACTGAGCATCCTACCGGAAGGGCTGTGCTGGCCAGGTTCCGCGGTCTACTCCTGGTCCGGTCTCCGCCACTGCAGGATGGGCAGCAGGCTCGAATAATCATCGGTCCAGACGCGCAGGCCGGGTCGCGGAGCGATGGGCCGGGCCATGGCGGCGACCATCGGCTGCGCGAGGAAGGCCACATTGTTCGTGACCAGGACCCAGGTTGCTCGATATTCGCCGCGCGACGCGTTGGAGGGCGTATCCACAACCCGGGCCTGCATGCCCGCAGCCTCTGCGATCCCGTCTACCACCGGGACCAGGTCAAGGTACTGGTTCGAGACGTGGAAGGCCAGGATGCCGTTCGGCGCCAGCTGCCGGCGGTACACCGCCATCGCCTGGGTGGTGAGCAGGTGAACCGGGATGGCATCGCCGGAAAAAGCATCGATGACCAGTACGTCAAAGTGGTGGGGCGGCTCATGCGTTAACGACAAGCGGGCGTCGCCCAGAGCGATTGAGATTTGCGCGCCGGACTCGCGCAGATAGGTAAACAGGTTCTCAGCGATGGGCAATACCGCGGGGCTGATCTCGTAGAAGCGCAGCTGATCGCCGGGTTTGCCATAGGCAGCCAGCGTGCCTGCGCCCAGCCCCACCACGCCGATGATCCGGGGCCTGTCTCCGCAGCAGTTGCGCAGGGCGAGGCCCACCCCGGAGTCGGTGGCGTAGTAGGTGGTGGGTACGCGGCGAAACTCCGGCGCGAACCACTGCGTGCCGTGCTCGATGGTGCCGTGCGTCAGGATACGAACGGTGCCCGCCTGCGCCGGCACATACGATTGCCGCACGCGCAGGCAGCCGTAGAAATTGCGCACCGCGACCAGGGTGTTGCGCCCGTACACGATGTGCAGCATGATCGCCAGCGTGAGCAGCAGCGCCGTGCCCACGGACCACAGCAGGCGCTGTCCCCAGCCGCTGTTCCAGGTGACCAGTAGGGCGAGCGCCGCTGTCGCCAGGAAAGCCAGGGCGACGTCGTAATTCGCATCGAACAGCAGCGGGCAGCCGATGCCGATGAAGATGGAGCCGGCCGCGCCGCCCGCCGCGATGAGGAGATAGAACAGCGTGGATTCGGACGCGTTCGCTGGCCGCAGCGCATAGGTCTCGGCATGACAAAAGAGGCACGCGAAGAGCAATTCCGTGAGGAAAAACCCAATGCTCACCTGAATCGGCAGGCTGACGTCGGTCTTCGACAGCATGTAGCCGAGCGCCGCCAAAAACACCACGAGCAGGCGCACCACGATCCAGCGCCGATAGAGCCGCGGCGCGTCAAAAGCAATGATGAACGTGAGCAGGAAAACCGCCAGCGGCAGGATCCAGAGCAGGGGAATGGCGGCAATGTTCTGGGTCAGATGGCTGGTCACGGCGCACAACTGCATCGCCGCTCCGGCAGGCAGCAGGAACCAGAGCAGCCGCGCCCGGCGCGAGGCCTTCGAGGCGCTTTCCGCAGCCGACACATTGGCCGGGGACGCTGACTGGACCCCTCCGCGGACGCGCCACGTGATGAGCGCCGACAGAATGGCATACAGCCCAAAGCCCAATGCCCAGGCGGCGCGCTGGGTGCTGAGCGAGAGGTGCGGCTCGATCACCGCCGGGTAAAGGAGCAAAGCCAGCAGCGATCCCGCGTTGGAAAGAGCAAAGAGCCGCCACGGCACGCCGGCGCCCTCCTGTCGTGCCAGCCAGAGCTGCAGCAGGGGACTCGTGGAGGCGAGCAGGAGGAACGGCAGTCCGATGGTCAGGCTGAGAGCCTGAAAAATCGCTGTCAGTGGATGGCCGGCGGCGTGGCTCAGATCCGGCTGGGCAGCCACCAGGAGCAGTACCGTCGCCATCGCCAGCAGCCCCATGTGCAGCGCTTCGGCGCGCGCGGCCGAGGCGCGCCGCCCCAGCCAATGTGCGTACAGATAGCCCAGCAGCAATACGGTCTGGAAGAAGACGAGGCACGTGATCCACACGGCCGACGATCCGCCCAGCGCGGGCAGCAGCCGTTTCGCCGCCATCGGCTCCACGGCAAACAACAAAAAGGCGCCCAGAAAAATGACGCTGCCGCAGAGGATCCGAAGCGAGCGGGGAAGAGGGGTCATTCCGATAGAACGCTACCATGCCGCGAGCAGCTGGGCGCACCCCAGCCGCAATTTCGACCGGGATTTCCACGGGTCCGCACGGAGTACCTTCATCGTAAACTGAGGGCGATGAGACTTGGCATCGACTTTGGAACGACCCGGATCGTCGTGGCGGCAGCGGATCGCGGCAACTTCCCGCTGGTGCATTTTGAAACCCCCGACGGCCAGGCCTGTGACTGGTATCCGCCGGTGGTGGCCGTGCGCGGAGACGAGCGCCTCTACGGCTGGCACGCCCTCGCCGTGCAGGACGATGAGAGCTGGACGATTCTCCGCTCCCTGAAGCGGGCGCTGCGCAACGCCGGCCCCCAGACCGAACTGCGGGTGGGCGGACGCAGCTTGCCGCTGCGGCGGCTGCTCACTGAGATGATGGCCGCCCTGCGCACCCAGCTGCGGGAGCACTCGAATTTGGGCGCGAACCCCAGCGATCCGCTGCAGGTGGTGCTCGGCGTTCCGGCCAACGCGAACAGCAACCAGCGCTTCCTCACTGAAGAGGCGGCCCAGAGCGCCGGCTTCACCGTGCTCGGCCTCATGAACGAGCCCTCCGCAGCGGCGATCGAATACGCCTACCGCAACAGCGCCGAGCGGCGCACTCGCGTGGGGAGCGGCTTGCTGGTCTACGACATGGGCGGCGGCACCTTCGACGTTTCGCTGGTGACGCTCGGCGAAGAAGAGCACTCCGTCGAGGCCTCCGACGGAATTGCCAATCTCGGCGGCGACGATTTTGACGCGATCCTCGCCGAACTGGCGCTGGAAACCGCCGCAATTTCCGAGGAACTTACCACCGCCGAGCGGCATCGGCTGCTGGAAGAGTGCCGCGAGAAAAAGGAATCGCTGAATCCGAATACGCGCAGGCTGACGCTCGACCTGGAGCGAGTGCGGGCCAGCTGGGCGCCGGTCACGATTCCCGCCGACGAGTACTATGAGCGCTGCCGTCCGCTCATCGAGTCCACGCGCACGGTCGTGGAAAGCCTGCTGGCGGCCGAGCCGGCCATTCCGCTGGATACGCTTTACGTCACCGGCGGTGGATCGGAGCTGCCTCCGGTCGCGCGCATCCTGCGTGAGACCTTCGGCCGCAAAGTGCGGCGCTCGGCCTATATGCGCTCGGCGAGCGCCGTCGGGCTGGCGATTCGCGCCGCCTCCCAGGCCGATGGCTTGCGCGAGCAGTTCAACCAGAACTTCGGCATCTGGCGCGAGGCTGACTCCGGCGGCACCATCGTCTTCGACCTCATCTTTCCCCGGGGTGCGCGGCTGCCCCGGCCCGACGAATCGCCGCTGGCCATCGAGCGCGTGTACCATCCCGCGCATAATGTCGGTCATTTGCGCTATCTGGAGTGCTCCCGGCTGGACGAAAAGGGGCAGCCCACCGGAGAGATTACGAACTGGGAGCAGATCCGCTTTCCTTTCGATCCGCGTCTCCAGACCGACCTCGATCTGAGCGCCTGTCCGGTTGTGCGCGTGACCGACCAGCAGAACCTGACCGTGTGCGAGCGCTACACCTGCGATGCCAGCGGCAGTCTGCGCGTCAAAATCTCCGCCGAGCCCACTGGCTACACCCGTAATTTCGTGATCGGCCAGACGGGCGCAGCGCAGCCGGGCTCCCCCGCGCACATGTAGCGTTCTCAGGATGATCCAGGAGGAACCTGGGCCGACCGTCCGGTCACTGTGCTACAGTGAACCAATTCCGCCGCGGTCCTCCCCAGTGTCCGACTCCCAAAAGGGCCGCGGATGATGGCCCTGTCTGATGATCAGCCCTTCCCAATCCACCCACGGCGTGGACACCATCGACCTGCAGCAGGAGATCGTCCGCCTGCAGGCGCTGCTGGAAACTTCCCGCCAGGTGCATTCCACTATCTGCCAGGAGGAAGTGTTATCCACGGTTCTCCGCATCGTGGTGCGGGAACTGGAACTCCCCGGTGCGCTCATCACCGAGCCTCACACCGTTTACGGAGAAGTGCCTGCGGAGCCGTGGGAAGGCTGCTTCCGGTTTCCTTTCCACGACAAAGATGGTCGCCACCTGACCGAAATGATCGTGGCCACGCCCGAGGGCCGTCCGCTCACCATTTACGAAGAGGACTTTCTCGAGCGCCTGGCGCTGCAAGCCGGGGTCGCGGTGGAGAACGCCCGCTATTACGAACGCAGCCTGGAGTGGGCGCGGGTCCAGCAGGATCTGCATGCGGCGCGCGCCATCCAGCGCAGCCTCGTGCCGCAAACGATGCCGCAGATCGAAGGGTATTCGGTCGCAGTACGCTACAGCGCCTGCTACGAGGTGGGCGGCGACTGCGTCGATATTGTTAGCCTGCCCGACGGCGTTCAGGTGATGGCCGTCGCCGACGTCGCGGGCAAGGGACTGGCTTCGGCGATTGTGAGCACCGCCTTTCGCTCCGCGTTTCGTGCCAGCGTGGCGGGCGGCGTGGCGCTCCCCGAACTCGTCTCCCGGCTGAACCGCCAGCATTGCGCAGAAGGCGATGAAGCGCGCAATCGCTACGTGACCGCCATCTTTCTCAAACTGGATCCCGCGGCGCACCGGCTGGAGGTCGTGAACGCCGGGCATAATCCGGGCTTTCTGGCCCGCCCGGACGGCTCTGTGCACCAGCTCAAGGCCAGTGCCACCCCCGTCGGCATCCTGCCGTTCGTGGAATACTCCTCCGAAGTCCTCGACTTCCCGTCCGGCTCACGGCTCCTCTTCTACACCGACGGCCTCACCGAGGTCTTCCGCGGGGATGAGGAGTTTGGCACCGACCGGCTATTGGCTTCATTTCTTGGGTGCAATGCGCCGGAATGTACTGCTATTCTCGATACGCTGTGGCAGGAATTGCGCCTTTTCTCCGGTGAGGAGCTGCACCAGGACGACGACATGACAGCGCTGGCTCTCATGCGGACGCATGCGTAAGGGAGAAATCCGATGATCGTAACCGCGGGTACGACGGTGGAAGTGCGGCTGCCCTCGCGGCTCGGGTTCGAGAAGGTGGCCATGGGCACGGCCGCCAGCGTGGCTGCGCTGATGGGCTTCCCCAGCGAGCGCATCGAGGACCTGAAAACTGCGGTCGCCGAGGCCTGCATCAATGCCATCGAACACGGGAATCAGCTCAACGAACAGCTCTCGGTCGGCGTGATCCTCTCCGCAACCAGCGATGAGCTGGAAGTGAAGGTGATCGACAACGGCTCCGGCATCGCGAAACAGCCGCCGAGACCGAACATCGATCGCAAAGTCCACGGAGAGGAAGACCCGCGCGGCATGGGCATGTTCCTCATGCAGGCGCTGGTGGACGAGGCCGAATGGGTTCGCGACAGCAAGGGCAAGGGCAGCTACGTCAGGCTGGTGATCCGCCTCGACAAGGAGAGTGAGTAGATGCAGACCGAGACCAAAACCACCACCGACCATATCTCCGTTCCGGGCGGCCCATCCGTCACCGTGCTGCGCTTCAGCGGCGATATCTCCAGCAACTCCAGGGAGCCGGTTCTCGGAGCATGGCAAAACGCCGACGGCTCCGGCCCCGTTTTGCTCGATTTCTCCAAAGTCGACTACATCAACTCCAGCGGCATCGCCCTGATCATCCAGATGCTGATGGAGGCCGATAAAACCGGCCGCAAGGTGGCCGCTTTTGGTCTGACCCCGCATTTCCAGAAGGTCTTCACCATGGTCGGGATCGCCAAATACGCCGGGCTCTATAAGGACGAACCAACCGCGGTTGCCTCGTTCTAGCAAATCGCTGAAAATAATATGTTTATGTCCTTGGACGGCGCACCATAGTCCAGTCAAACTAAATTATTAGTTACTTTCCCGATCCTTCCCCGTCGAATATAGAGAAGGGAAGTGGGCTCGTGCCGCGCAAACCATCCGAAACCCTGACGGAAGCGGAGCTCCGCATCATGCAGGTGCTATGGCGTAAGGGCCCGGCAACCGTGCAGCAGATCCTTGACGCGCTTCCAGGGCCAACGGCTCTGGCCTACAACACTATCCTCACCACCATTCGCATTCTGGAACGCAAGGGATATGTGGAGCACGCCAAAGATGGCCGCGCCCACGTCTATACCCCTCGGGTCGCGCAGGAAGAAGCCACTCGCTCCGCGATTCGCCAGCTGGTGAGCCGCTTCTTCCGCAACTCGCACGAGGACCTGGTGCTCAATATCCTGGAGGATCGCGGGATCGACCCCGAGGAACTGGGCCGCCTGCGCCGCATGCTGGAACACACCGAAGCCCTGCACGGAACCGACAGCAATCTGCCGCGGAGGGAGAGCGAATGAACCTCTTCGCGCAAACGGCTGTGGAGCATGTGCTCAATACGCTGCCCGAAGGGTTACTGCTGGCCGCGTGCGCCTGGCTGCTGCTGCGGCTGCTCCCTCGCCAGAACTCCGGCACGCGCTTCGCCATCTGGCTGGTGGCCCTCGCCGGCGTCGCCGGCCTGCCGCTTCTCGGCGCCTTCCGCGGCGGCGCGCCCGCTGTTTTGTCCCAAACGCATCCTGAGATCACGCTGTCTCCTTTCTGGGCTTCGGCGTTTCTGCTTCTCTGGATCCCGATCAGCCTGCTGGCGCTTGCCCGTGTGGCCACTGGATTGTGGCAGGTGCGCCGCATCCGCCGGAGCTGCAGCGAAGTTCCGATCGCCGATCTCGATCCTGCCCTGAGGGAGCTTTTTGCGGAGATGAAAAGGCCCGTGCGTCTGGTGGTTTCCGACCAGGCACGGGTTCCCGCGGCGATGGGTTTCCGCCATCCCCTGGTGGTACTGCCGGCCTGGGCCCTGCGCGACCTTCCGTCCGACCGGCTCCGTCATATTTTGATTCATGAACTGACTCATATCCGTCGCCACGATGACTGGACGAATCTGGTGCAGAAGATTACGCGGGCGATCTTCTTCTTTCATCCGGCGGTCTGGTGGATCGACGCGCGCCTGTCGATGGAGCGGGAAATGGCCTGCGACGAAGCCGTGCTGGCCGCGACCGGCAATCCGCGCGCCTATGCGGGATGCCTGATCGATCTGCTGGAGCGGGGCTGCGCGCGCCGCGGGTGGACCATGGCCCAGGCTGCTGTCGCTCGCGCCCGCGATGCTTCCGTCCGCATCGCGCGCATCCTGCAGCACAGCCGGCCGGCCAGCACGCGCGTGGGCCGCAAGGCTCTGGGGCTGGCTGCGGGGCTATCCCTGGCTTGTTCCGGGGTGGTTCTGTGCAGTCCCGGGCTGGTGAGCTTTGCTCCCGTTCACGCGCATGCTTCGGATTCCGCATTGTCGGAGCCTGATTTCGCAAACCGCGCGGCCCCTTCCGCCTCTGACGTTGTGCCGGCCATCTACCATCCCGTTTCCGCCACGCGTTTCCATTCTTCTGTGAAGCCGGCCAGCCTGCGCACCATGCGCCGCACCACGCGCATAGAGCAGGAGCAGCCACCACAACAGCCCCGCGTGCACCAGGCCCCGCACCTGGCTCCGCATTTCGATCTCGTCCGGAAAGTGGTACGGAGGCGGCATGAGAGCGGCATGCCCGTTGTTATGGCAAGCCTGAAGCAGCCGCCCTACACGCAGCCTCTCTTGACATCGGCCTATCTCATCATTCAGACGGCGCAGGTCTCACCGGCCACCGCGCTACCGTCGGTGAGGGGAGTCGGCCCGACCTCGCTGGCGGAGGGCTCAATCCTGCAGGTGCAGACATTCCGGGTGATTCGGCAAGACAGCGAGGGGCTCCACATTCAGGTAATCCGCCTCGTCGTGCAGGTGCCTGCGACGATTGCGATGGAGGTCACAGCGCATTCGGTGTAGGGAAAATTTTTTGACCCACGCAACTAATTCATTAGTTCTAACAGGAGAAACAAACATGAACCTCGGCAAAGTTAAAGCAATGCTTACCCGGCGGATGGCGATTCCAGTCGTCGCGGTAGGCGCTTCCCTGGCGGTGGTCGCCTGGGCTCTCGTCGGTCCAGCCTCCGCTGCGCCCGCTCCCGCTCCGGCCGCGCCTGCCATTAGCCAAAGCAGCGTGGCGCCGCTCCTCTCTCTGGATCAGGCGATGGAAGCGCTCACCGCGCACGTGACTCCAGCCGTGGTCAACGTCAACGTTACGTCCAGGCTGACCCCCCAGGAACTCGCCGACGAAGGCGGCGGCGGCCAGCAGCAACAGCAGCAACAGGAAATGCAGCAGTTTTTCGGCCTTCCCTTCGGTCAGTTCTTCCAGGGACCGCAGCAGCAACAGCAGCCTTCCATTGAAAAAGGCGAAGGCAGCGGCGTGATCATCTCGCCGGACGGATACATCGTCACCAATAATCACGTCGTGCAGGGCGCCATGAACATCACCGTGACGTTGAGCGATCGCGATATCTATCCCGCGAAGCTTATCGGCACTGACCCGCTGACGGACCTCGCTGTCATCAAGATCAATGGCAACAATCTGCCCAGCATTCCGTGGGGCAACTCGGCCAATCTGCATCCGGGCGAGATGGTGCTGGCCTTTGGCAATCCGTACGGATTCCAGTTCAGCGTGACGCGCGGCATCATCAGCGCGCTCAACCGGCCCAATCCGGAAGCGAACCGGTACAAGCCGGGCGAATTCATCCAGACCGATGCTGCCATTAATCCCGGCAACTCCGGCGGAGCGCTGGTGGATGCGCGCGGCCAGGTGATCGGGATCAACACCTTCCTGATTTCGCCCACAGGCGCGTTCTCGGGGATGGGTTTTGCCATTCCCAGCGAGATTGCCGAGCCCATCGCCAATGAGATCATCAAAGACGGGCACGTCAACCACGGCTACATCGGCATCTCCATCGAAAACGTAACGCCGAGCAACGCAAAGTTCTTCGGCATGCAGAAGGCCACGGGCGCGGTTGTCGCCGATGTCACGCCGGATTCGCCCGGTAGCAAGGCGGGCCTCAAGACCGGCGACGTCATCACCGAGCTCAACGGCAATCCGGTGAGAGACGCCGGAGAACTGCAGATGAAGACCAGCGAGACGCAGCCCGGTACCACCATCCATCTCACTGTGACGCGCGACGGCAAGACGCAGAACCTCCCGGTCACCCTGGCGTCGATGCCCAACAGCAAGACCCAGGAACTTGCGCAGAACGGCAATGGCAAGGGTCACTGGGGCATGGGACTGGCCAACCTGACTCCGGATGTGCGCCAGCAGATTCAGGCGCCTTCCAGCGTCCAGGGCGCGGTGGTGGAGCAGGTTCGCCCCGGGAGCCCGGCCGACGATGCCGGTCTACAGCGCGGTGAGGTGATCGTGTCGATCGATCGCAAGCCGACGCCCAACGCTGCCGACGTCGCGCAGCAGCTCTCCAGCATTCCTCCGGGACAGGACGTACTGGTGCGGGTGTGGTTGGACGGAAGCAGCACGTTCCTGGTCATGCACCCCGGCCAGGGATGAACGTCAGCCTTCTTCCACAGCGCAGCCGGTTCCTGAGGCCGGCTGCGCTTTTCTTTTGTCTTGTGCGCTCTCGCGCATTCCGCGCGACTCTATCGGAAGCGCGCCACCTGAAACGTGATCAGGTGCCAGGGCTGACCGCCCTTTTCAAAACGAGCGATGCGCAGCTCGTCTCCCACAAATTCACGAATCGTGTGTTCCCAGAAGCGATATCCAGGGGAGTTTGACTCCATCACCCGCACCTGCCACTTCCCCGGATAGCGCCGCCAGATCTCGTGCGCCGCGGCTTTGCCCACGCCCTGTCGCCGGAACATGCGCAGGATAAAAAACTCCGCCACGTCCCACACGGTCTCCGTCCCCAGCACACCGCGTTCGCGTTTGACCAGGACTACGCCCGCCAGGCGGCCGTCCGCTTTCACCAGAAAAGGAAGCCGGTCGGTTTCCAGCCAGTAACGCGAAAGGCCCTTGTAGCCGAAGCGGCCATCGGGGCCAGGCTGCATGGGATGGAATTCGCTGAAATCGTAGGCGTACAGCTCAAGGAGGTTGGCCACAATCGGTTCCTGCTCCGGTGTGGCATGCACCACGTCGACATGCGGTCGCTCTTCCTGTGAGCCTGGAGTCATTCCCGGTCAAAAGCCCATGATGTTGTATCCGCTGTCAACGTAGATCACCTCGCCGGTCACGCCGCTGGCCAGTTCCGAAGCCAGGTAGACCGCTGTCTTGCCCACTTCTTCCTGTTCGGTGTTGCGATGCAGCGGAGCCCGATCGGCATGGTATTTCAGCATGTCGCCCAGTGAGCCGATGCCGCGTGCCGCCAACGTCTTGATCGGTCCGGCCGATATCGCGTTCACGCGAATATTCTGCTTCCCCAGATCCCAGGCCAGATAGCGCACCGTCGCTTCCAGCGATGCCTTGGCCACGCCCATCACCTTGTAATGGGGCACCACTTTCTCCGCTCCGTAGTAGGTCATCGTCAGAATCGAGCCGCCCTCCGTCATCAGCGGAGCGGCCCCGCGGCTCAGTGCAATCAGCGAATAGACGCTCACGTCGTGCGCGATGCGGAATCCTTCCCGCGTGGTCTG
The DNA here is from genome assembly GCA_049579805.1 of Acidobacteriaceae bacterium. Lineage (GTDB taxonomy): Bacteria > Acidobacteriota > Terriglobia > Terriglobales > Acidobacteriaceae > Palsa-343. The sequence continues at coordinate 35,455 of JBAUOP010000065.1, read as the reverse complement.
CAGGAAGTCGTTCTTCATGGCATCGGCAGGAGCAAATGCAACGCTGTGAACCAGAATGTCGAGCTTGCCATAGCGTTCCTTGATCTGCGTGAAGACCTTCTCGATCTCCGCGTCATCCGATACATCGCACTGGAATGGCTCCGCGCCGGGCAGATCCAGAATCAGATCTTCGGCCTCGGCCCGCATGCGCTCATTCATATAGCTGATCGCCAGCTTCGCGCCCGCCTCGTGCAGCTTCTGCGCAATGCCCCAGGCGATACTGCGCTTGTTCGCCAGCCCAAACACAGCCGCCACGCGGCCTTCCAGGTTCAGCATCCGATGTTGGCTCCGCAAAGAAAAATTGCCGGCGAGCAGGATGCAGCCGGCAACGCAATTGTAAATGCCAGCGTGCCAGAGCCGGCAGAAGGGGTCAATCTACGCGCACTCGCAATGCGCATTGGGCGGGGCACTCGCGGGCACCGGCTTCTCCACCGCGCGGTAGTACCGCTGCTCCGGATGCGCGCATGCCAGGCATAGCCTCTGCCCACCTCGTTCGATAAACCGGTCGTAGTTGACGCCTTCCCCGCAGGCGTCGCACATAACCCGCTCGCCTTTGTAACCCGGCAACTCGTTGGCATTCACCTCCACGGCTACCCACTGCTCGCCGAACAGCTCCGCATCGTCCAGCTCGCGGTAGGCCTTCATCTGCTGCTGGTTCTTGTTCGCGATCCCCGGATACAGCTCCCGCGCCCGCTGCTTCGACGAATCCAGCGCCACGATCCGCACCGCCCGGCCTGTCTCCAGATCGACAAAAGTCGCCGCCATCTTGCCCCAGTCGCGGAACTTCAGGGCCCGCTTGCCCAGACGGCATCCGGTGACCACGCCGATGGCGTCGGTGGCGCAGCGATCGATCTCAATGAAGGTCACCAGCCGTTTGCGGTCCCGCCCCCGCGGTTCGGTCAGCCCCAGGCGCTGGCATCCCAGCATGGCCATCCGCACACCCAGCACCTGACCGGCGCACAGATGTCCGTGGGCCGTTTCCGCCTGTCGCAGCAGCTCGTCGATTGGTTCCATGCAGCCATGCTATGCCTCCAGAGCTTGCGCTGCCGGGGCCGGTGACGCCAATTTCGTGCTCGGTTCAGTCGTTGTCGTCGCCGTCGTCCACCAGTACCGCCGACGCGCCGACCAGGTCATAGCCCACCGCAGCGGCGCCACCCGGCTGGAAGGTCACCTTCAGCGGATCGCGCTCCCAGACCGCCGGCGCGCAAGCGGGCGACGGATGATCGGCCGCATCCCAGGCGCCCAGCTTCCTGGCCAGCAGCGGCCGTCGCGCCTCCGCCTGAGACACAACCGCCAGTAACTGCTTGCCGCTGGCGTTGACGCCGCAATACGCCGCATAATCCCGGAACCAGACGACGTCGGAAACCGCCGGGTCGAAGTCCGGCAGGCGCAGGGCGGTCACTTTCCCGCTGATGCGATCCACCAGCAGCCACGGCCCCCGCTGCCATACCCAGCGCGGCGCCTTGTCGGTGGGCAGGGCATCGTTCAGGCGGACCGCCCGGCGCACGGTAAAGCTTCGCTCGGTTACCTCATGCACTTCGCCAGTCGTCCACTCTTTTACTTTGCCGTCCACCACCAGCGGCCGAACCTTCAACTCTGTCTCCCCGGCCTTGGCGCCCGCCGGATCTCCTTCGGAGGAATAGGGTTCGCGGCGCGGAGCCCCGAGGGCGACTCCATGGGCTTTGGCGGCGGCCTGCACCAGCGGCGGAACAAGGAGGAGCAGCGCCAGAAACAGAGCCGTTCTGCGGGAGGTCATACAGCCAGATTAAGGAGGGAAGACCGGTCTGCGACAGGTCACAGAAGTACCGCTTCAGCGGACTGGAGGTGCAGGAGGCGTGGCCACAAACGAAGCGGAGGTCGAGGGTTGCCGCTGAGTTTCGTCGGCCATGCCATGGGCGTTGATGTATTGAAAGACGAAGAACCCCAATCCTGTCAACAGCAAAAGCAGAAGAGTCAGGCCAGTCCAGCGGAAGCGCCGGGTCCTGGCGGCCGAGGCGCTGCGGGTGTTCCCCACGTTCTCGGCAAAGTTGGTCCAGTTGTCCTCGATGGGGGTGCCATGTTCCCGGGTGGCGACCAGGAAGCGTTCCATCCAGTCGGTCTCGTCCAGGCCGACGGTGCGAACGTAGCCTCGGACGATGCCCTTACTGAGGATGCCGCCCGGCAGGGCCTCGAACTTCTCGTTTTCGAGGGCGGTGAGGTAACGCGTGATGACCTTGGTCTTCTCGCTGATGGTTTCCAGCGCGACTCCGCGGGATTCGCGTTCCTTCCGTAACTCGTCGCCGAAGTGCCCCACGGTCTCAGTCCTTCCCAGGGGAACCAGAACCCTTAACACTCAAAACAATACGACTGAAAGTTCCGGCCGGTCAAAGAATTATTGGCGCAAGTGCCTTATTCTTCACGCGAAGATCATAGTACGGGGGTAACTATCCCTGCAAATCCCCCGAAGGAGGTAAGCCATGATTACGGCGGGCCATATCGAGTTAGTTACTCCTCCTGTCGTCGATGACACCCGGTTTGGCCGCCAGTTTGCTAATCTGGAAATCTGGGCACAAATCTCCCACGGCTCACCCAATCCATTCCAATGAACAAGCTCGTTATCGGCAACATCCTGTATCGCCCCGTCCGCTCGGCCATCAGCGTCTTCGCGGTGGCGATTGAAATCATCATGATCCTCTCCATCGTGGCCATTATGGTGGGGCAAGTCCAGGGTGCGGCCAGTCAGACGGGCGGGGTGGGAGCCGATCTCATCGTCCGCCCACCCAATGCCAGCTTTCTGAGCGCGGTGGGTGGTGCGCCGGTTCCGGCGAAGATCGCCGAGGTTTTGGCGAAGCTGCCGCATGTGGCTGTGGCCTCGCCGGTCATCGCGAACCTCAGCCTGGCCAACGCGCTGCAAACCATCTGGGGCATCGATTTTGACAGCTATAACGCTCTGCGGCCGTTCCAGTTCGTCGCTGGGGGCCCTTTTCAGGGGCCTGACGACGTGATCGTGGACGATCTCTACGCCAGGAGCAACCACGCCAAAGTCGGCGAGACCCTTGAGCTCAGCTCCCTGCACCATTCCTTCCATGTCTCCGGCATTGTGGAGCACGGGAAAGGCGGGCGGATTTTCGTGCCCATTCACACGCTGGGAACGCTGCTGGGCACGCCCAACAATGCATCGCTTTTCTATCTCCGCTGGGATTCGCCGAAGAACCAGAAAGCCATCGAACAGGAGATTCGCTCCACGCCGGGGCTGCAGAACTACGAAGTGCAGTCCATGGCTGACTACATCGGCATGATGACGCCCGAGCATTTTCCAGGATTCAACATCGCGCTGCGGGTGGTGATCGGGATTGCGGTCATCGTTGGTTTCCTGGTGATTTTCCAGTCTATGTATACGGCTGTGATGGAGCGGACGCGCGAGATCGGGATCCTGAAATCGCTGGGAGCATCGAAGGCCGCGATTGTGAACCTGGTGCTCCGCGAGGCGGGACTGGTGGCGGTCACTGGTATCGTCCTGGGAATCCTGCTCACCTGGGGAATTCGGTGGTTCATGTCGTTCAAATTCCCGACGCTGCCGTTTTTGATGACGGATGCGTGGCTGGGATACGGCGCAGCCATCGCGCTGGTCGGATCCGTTTTGGGCGCGCTGTATCCGGCATGGAAGGCGGCCAGCAAGGACCCGATTGAGGCGCTGGCCTACGAGTAAGAGGGCCTGCCCCCCCACCCCCCTGGCTGGGGGACTGCGTTTTCATTGAATCGGCAGGAGTTGCGAGGTAATACCTTTTGGGTATTACCTTGTCCTGTGTTCCCGGAAGGGGAGAAGGGCAGAAGCGACGAGTTATCAAAGAGCAGATGACCGGGCGGGACGGTCGGAGCCTGGGCCGCAAAGAAAAAGCTCCATACGCTCTGAGGCGGATGGAGCTTTCCTGATTTTCAGGGTAGCTACAGCAGAGCGTTGGAGCAAGCAAAATCAGCGTGCGGAACAGTACGGAGGTAAGGGCGGTTGGGTGCCTGAGCGTCGCTCAGCTTCGATCGTCGTGCCATATTCAATGCTGGTATACAGCATGGTAAGAAGTGCGATGCAGACAGCCAGAAAAATCACAGTCGAAGTACCTGCGGAACTGCTCAAGAAGGCACAGGAAGCGAGCGGCACGGGCATCACGCAAACCGTCCGCGCCGGCCTTGAACTGATGGCGGCGTCTCGCGCCTGCGCGCGCCTGCTCGAAATGAAAGGAAAGGTTCATTTCTCGCGATCGCTGGCTGATTTGAAAGCAGACCGATGATCGCAGCGGACACGAGCACCTGGATTGCTTTCTTTGAAGGGGAACGTGGAGACGATGTCGGGATGCTCGCTGAGGCACTCAGGGATCGGCAGGTGGTGATGGCACCTGCGGTGCTCACCGACCTATTGAGTGACCCGGAACTCCCCGATTCTGCCGCCGGCACGCTTTCCGATCTGCCGCTCATTGAGACCGAAGTCGGCTATTGGGAACGAGCCGGCCGTTTGCAGGCCCGCGTGCTGGCGAAGAAGCGGAAGGCACGCCTGGGAGACGCGTTGATTGCTCAGAGCTGCTTCGACAGCGGTGTCTCTCTTCTCACGAGGGATAGAGATTTCCGATCCTTTGCCGATGCGGCCAGCCTTCGGCTCGTGATCGGCTGACCTGCCGGAGTCGATAAGTTGCCGATCTGCTAGATTGCTCCTCGTGATGAAATTGCTGCGACCTCGATTCCTGCTGTGTTGCTTGCTGTTGACGCCAGTTGTGCCTGCTGTTTGGAGTCAGACGGCGCAACCCGCGGCCGAACCGGTGCGGATCCAGGTGGATCTGAACGCGGGGATGGGGGCGTTTCCGCCGATCTATGCGTGGTTCGGTTACGACGAAGCCAATTACACGACGATGCGGCATGGGCGGGAGCTGCTGCGCGAGCTGCACGATCTGAGCCCTGTGCCGGTGCACATTCGCGTGCATCATCTGCTGACTTCGGGCAACGGAAGGGCGGAGCTGAAGTTCAGCTCGACGAACATCTATTCGGAGGATGCGGAGGGGCATCCGCACTACAACTTCACGATCCTCGATCAGATTTTCGATACCTGGAAGGCCGAGGGCGTGCGTCCGCTGGTGGAGCTTGGTTTTATGCCGCGCGATCTGGCGGCTACGCTGCCCAATCGACTTGAGCCGTACGAGGTGCACTTTCCTGGGTCGACGATTGCGGGCGCGTCGAACAATCCGCCGAAGGATTACGCGAAGTGGGAGGAGCTGGTGCGGGTGCTGACGGCGCATCTGGTCCACCGGTATGGGCGCGCGGCAGTGCTCACGTGGGACTTCGAGGTCTGGAACGAGCCGGATATCGACTACTGGCATGCCAGCGAGCAGGACTACTTCCGGCTCTACGACTATGCAGTCGCCGGCGTGCGGGCGGCGCTGCCGGGCGCAAAAGTAGGCGGTCCGGCGACGACGGGGCCGGGAAGCGAGAAGGCGCGGCGGTTCCTGCGGGATTTTCTCGAGCACGTGCAGTCGGGACACAGCCTGGCGACAGGCGGCCCGATTCCGCTCGACTTCATCTCGTTCCACGCGAAAGGATCGCCGACGTTTCACGACGGCGTGGTAACGATGGGGCTGAACCATGAGCTGAATGACGTGGACCAGGGTTTCGCGCTGATCGATTCGTTTCCGCGCTTTCGGCATCTGCCGGTGATTCTGAGCGAGGCCGATCCCGAAGGCTGCGCGGCCTGCTCGTCACGGATGAATCCGGCGAACGGATATCGGAACGGGACGCTGTATCCGGCGTATACGGCGACGGCGTTCAAGGCGCTGCTGGATTTGCGGGAACGGTACGGAGTGGATCTGATCTCAATGCTGAGCTGGTCGTTTGAATTTGAAAACACGCAGTACTTCGAGGGGTTTCGATCGCTGGCGACGAATGGGATCGACAAGCCGATTCTGAATTTGTTTCGCATGCTGGGGCTGATGAGTGGCGATCGCGTGCGGGTGACGAGCACGGCGGCGGTGCCGCTGGCGACGCTGGTGCGGACGGGGGTGCGGGGGGCGCCGGATGTGGATGGGCTGGCGACGCGCGAGGCCCGCTCGGCGGCGGTGCTGGTGTGGAACTACGACGATGTGCTCGGAGCGGGGGCGACAGCGGAGACGACGGTGACGGTGAAGGGGATTCCAGAGGGGGTGCAGCGGGCGCTGGTCGAGCAGTTCAGGATCGATGAGCACCACAGCAATGCATATGCGGCATGGCAGGCGATGGGGTCGCCGCAGCCGCCGGACGCGGATCAGATTGCGAAGCTGAAGGCCGCGGGGCAGTTGCAGATGCTGGAGTCGCCGGCTTGGGTGGACGTGCGGGACGGGGCGGTGACGATGATGATGAGTCTGCCGCGGGAGTCGGTGGAGCTGGTGCGGGTCGAGTGGGAGTGACGGGGGAGGCTAGATTCGATCTTCGGGCGGGGCGGGAGAGTCGCTGACCTTGTCCAGGACCTTCTTCAGCTTTTCGAGCGATCCGCGGGAGGCGCGGGACTGGAGGCGCGAGCCGATGGGCCAGCGGAAGCTTGACGAGCGGAAAGACTCGGGATTGCTGGCCACGAGCCAGGCTCCGATGAACGTGAGAGATGCCCCGACGATCCAGGACGCGGGGCCGCTGTGCAAATGCCAGTATGCGGTTGCGGCAATATCCAACGCGGTAAACAAGACGAAGTAGCTGCACCAGGCCGCGACGGTCAGCGCGGCGCGCAGCAGAGGACGCGGCAAAACGCACGTGAGCAAGCGTGTGACGATTCCCGCCGCGACACCTCCAAATATGCCGCCAACAACGCTGCTAACGATGTACAGGATATTGGCCCACCGTCCCGGCCAGGCGTTACCTGAGATGGCGCGCACTGCAAGGATCTCGATGATGGCGATTGCGAGCAGGCACGGGCCCGAGGCAATGATCCCCGTGGGGATGGGAATGGCCCAACGTCTCCAGCGCGGGACTGCGGCGAGGATCGTGAATGCGAGCGCAGCGGCCAACAAAAAGGGCGCCGCAAAGAGGATTTGCATGGCGCCCTCATTTTCTCCCGGATTTCTCTGCTGCGGCGATCTACTTCTCTGTCAGCGCTTCGACGCCGGGGAGCTTTTTGCCTTCGAGGAATTCGAGGCTGGCTCCGCCGCCGGTGGAGATGTGGGTGATCTGGTCGGCGACGCCGGCCTGGCGGATGGCCGCGACCGAGTCGCCGCCGCCGATGATGGATATGGCGTCCTTGTTGGCGGCGACCGCTTTGGCGATGGCATTGGTGCCGACGGCGAAGCGGGGGAATTCGAAAACGCCGGCCGGGCCGTTCCAGACGATGGTGCGGGCGCCAGCGACGACTTCTTCAATGGCGGCGATGGATTTGGGGCCGATGTCGAGGCCCTGCCAGTCGGGCGGGAAGTTTTTGGTGGAGTCCCACATCTGGGTTTTGGCGTCGGCGGAGAAGCTGTCGGCAAGGATGTTGTCGACGGGCAGCAGGATCTGGACGCCTTTGGCCTGGGCTTTCTTCAGGGCTTCGGCAGCCATGCCGATTCTGTCCTCTTCAACGAGCGACTTGCCGGTGGTGACGCCTTTGGCGCGGGCGAAGGTGTAGGCCATGCCGCCGGCGATGACCAGGGTATCGACTTTGTCGAGGAGGTTATTGATGACGTCGATTTTGCCGGAGATCTTGGAGCCGCCGAGGATGGCGACGAAGGGGCGCGCAGGCGATTCGAGGGCTTTGCCGAGGTAGTTCAGCTCCTTCTCCATGAGAAGGCCGGCGGCGGACTGCTTCACGAAATGCGTGATGCCTTCGGTGGAAGCGTGGGCGCGGTGGGCGCTGCCGAAGGCGTCGTTGACGTAGAGATTGCAAAGGGAGGCAAGCTTCTTCGCGAACTCGGGATCGTTGGCTTCTTCCTCGGCGTGGAAGCGGAGGTTTTCGAGCAGGAGGACCTGGCCGGATTCAAGCTGGCGGGCGAGCTCTTTGGCGATATCGCCGATGCAGTCGGGGGCAAAGGCGACATTGGTCCTTTCGCCGAGGCGATGATCGAGCAGGGTGCGCAGGCGGTCGACGACGGGGCGGAGGCTGTATTTGAGATTGACCTTGCCTTTGGGGCGGCCGAGGTGGGAGGCGAGGATGAGCTTGGCCTTGTGGCGCAGCGCGTACTCGATGGTGGGCAGGGTCTCCTGGATGCGGGTGTCGTCGGTGATCTCGGAGCCGTCCTCGGTGAGGGGGACGTTGAAGTCGACGCGCATGAAGACATGTTTATGGGCGAGGTCGAGGTCGCGAATCGAAAGTTTTGCCATACTGTCTCCGTTTAATGCTGGGTGGCGGCGCCGATCACGGCGTCGGCTTCGATCTCCACGCGCCAGGTGGGCTGCAGGAGCCCGGCGACGACGACCATGGTGGCGGCGGGACGGATAGCGCCAAAGAACTCGCCGTGGACTTTGCCGACGGCTTCCCAGTCATCGGCGCGGGTGAGGTAGATGCGGGTGCGGACGACGTCTTCGAGGCGGCCACCGGCCTGTTCGAGCACGCCGCGGATGATCTCAAGGATGTGGCGGGTCTGGGTGGCGGGATCCGCGAGATCGGCGCCAACCGGGCCGGTGCCGGCGACGTACACCGATTGTCCGGCGCGGACGGCGCGGGAGAAGCCGATGACCGGCTCGTAGGGGGATGTGCCAGGGATGTTCTGCCGCATGGAAACCCTCCTGCTCCCACCTTGTCGCTCGAAAGCGGAGCGACAAGGATGGGGCACCCGAGAGTGGAGGTTAGAGGCCCTTCTTCGCGAGGAAGAGAACGAGGTCGCGGACGCGGTTGGAGTAGCCCCACTCGTTGTCGTACCAGCTAATGACCTTAGCCATGTTGCCGACCACTTTGGTCAGGGGCGCGTCGACGATGGAGGAACGGGGGTCGCCCTTGAAGTCGCTGGAGACCAGTTCGTTGGTGTCGTAGCCGAGGATGCCCTTCAGTTCGCCTTCGGAGGCTTTCTTCATCGCGGCGTTGATGGCGTCCTTCGTAATGGGCTTCTCGGCGACGAAGGTCAGATCGACGACCGAGACATTCGGGGTGGGCACGCGGATCGCGAATCCATCGAGCTTGCCTTCGACCTCGGGGATGACCAGCTTGAGGGCTTTGGCGGCGCCGGTGGAAGTGGGGATCATCGAAAGAGCAGCGGCGCGGGCGCGGCGCAGGTCCTTGTGGGGGAAGTCGAGGATGACCTGGTCGTTGGTGTAGCTGTGGATCGTCGTCATGATGCCGGAAACGATGCCGAAGTTCTCGACCAGAACCTTGACAACGGGCGCGAGGCAGTTCGTGGTGCAGGAGGCGTTGGAGATGATGTTGTGCTTCGCCGGATCGTACTTCTTCTCGTTCACGCCGAGGACGACGGTGAGGTCCTCATTGCTGGCGGGGGCGGATATGATGACTTTCTTCACCGGACCGCGCAGGTGAGCCTTCGCTGCATGGCCGTCGGTGAAGCGGCCGGTGGATTCGACGACGATCTGCGCGCCGACGGATGCCCAGTCGAGCTTCGCGGGATCTTTTTCGGCGAAGACCTTGATCTTTTTGCCGTCGACCGAGATGAAATCGTCACCCGCGACGATCTCATTCTTCAGATTGCCCAGGATGGAATCGTATTTGAGCAGGTGGGCGAGAGTTGCGGGGCTGGTGAGGTCGTTGACGGCGACAAACTCGAGATCCGAATTACCGAGGGAGGCGCGGAGCACGTTGCGTCCGATGCGCCCAAACCCGTTGATTCCAACCTTGACGGCCATAAAAAATCGTCTCCTTGCGTAAATAATCGTGCCTGTGTCCCGGTACTCTCAGTGGTCCGGATCACACGGGTGGAAGACAGTGCAAAAATGCCCGAAACCACCCAGTTACCGATGCTAGCACCACAGTCAAGGCAAAAACAGATCCCCAATGGGATCAACGCAAAGATTTGCGTACGAACGTCACTTGCGGAGGGCCGGGACCGGTGCGGGAAATGGTACAAAGCACGGATGTTGGTTTGCGACGGGGGGGCGAGTGTGTTACATCCTGGATATGCGCTTGTGGATGCGCGATCGGATGAGACGACGCTCGAAGCGTGGGCCGAATACTTCGGAGTCCACGGGAAAAATTGGACAGGAACTGCCCCCGAACCAGCCAGCCCCTTTGCAGCCCTCGTACCATGGCGGTGCGCCGGGGCCGGCCGATGAAGAGGTTGAGCCGGAGACGGAAGGCCTGAAGGACGAGCCGGAGACGGCCGTGGCTGAGCCGGCGACGAAGCCGGCTACGAGGCCGGCGGCCGAAGCACCGGCACCGAAGCTGGTGGTGGAGACGCAGCCGGAGTCCGTGGCAACGCCTCCGCCGGAAGCGCCGGCGACCGAGTCCGGCAAGGGGGCGCGCGGGTATGTGGTGCTGACCATCGGGCTGCCCGGCTCGGGCAAAACGACGTGGTTCAAGCGACGGGGCGTGGTGCCGCTTTCCAGCGACCTGCTGCGGACCCTGCTGTTTGACGACATCACGGAGCAGCGCTGGCAGGGGCTGGTGTTCTCGACGCTGCGGTCGCTGCTGCGGGCGCGGCTGATCGCGAAGATGCCGTGGAACTATGTAGACGCCACGAATCTGTCGCCGCACGAGCGGCGGCAGTGGATCAAGATGGCGAAGAGCTTCGGTTACGACGTGCAGGCGGTGTTCTTCGATGTGCCGCTGGAAGTGTGCCTGGAGCGAAACCGCAAGCGCGAGCGCACGGTGAGCGAAGACGTGATGCGGAAGATGGCGGAACGGCTGCGCGCGCCGGACTTCAAGGAAGGCTTCTCGAAGATCACGGTGGTGCGGGTCAAGGGGTCGGAGAAGGTAGCCGAGTAGCGCATTCGCGATCCGGGGCAGTACGATCCCTGCATCCCCCCGGAGGATGAAAGCACGTGATGCCCGGAACTTCGTGGCGGTCCACAGGCCTGCGTCGCTCGATGCTGCTGTGGGCCTGCGTGCTGTTCAGTGCCCAGGCGCATGGAGCAGTACACCCGGCTGGTGCAACTTCCGCGCAGCCCATCATTCGTTACCACTACGGTGACAATCCGGGCTGGGCTTCGCCCTCCTTCGACGACAGCTCCTGGCCCATCGCCGCCAACGGTCAGGTTCCACAGCCACCCTTCCGGTCCGATGGTTTTTTCTGGGTTCGGGTTCGGGTTCCCGTGCCTCCCGGCCTGGCCGCGCCCCTCGGCATTCAGTCTCTCGGCGGCCAGCAGGGTCCGACGGTGCAGGGAATCTTCGTCAATGGCATCGCTGCCGGGCAGTATGGCAGCTTTCCTCCCGATGCCGCGGCCCGGTTTGCAGCCCGTGCCCTCACCTTCCCCATCCCAGCCGGCGGCGCCGGGCCGGGCGCCATCGCCGTCGTGGCTCTCCGCACCTGGTCACCACCGATCAGCCGAATCACCTTCGGCTCGTCGCACTTCGACTTCGTCATCGACCGCCTGGCGGTACTCAGAACCGCGGCCCAGGACGATGTCGCCACCGCTTTTCTCGCAAGCCTGCCCCCGCTTATCCCCGACCTGCTGCTCTTCCTTCTCGGAATCGCGCTGCTCATTGTCTTCCGCCGTGCTGCCGGCCGTGAGCTCCTGCTCTATGCGCTCTGGCTCAGCACCATACCCCTATTCCTGATCCCGAACAGTTTTCTCCACGCGGGGCTCATGCCGTCTTTCCTGACCGCCCGCGCATGGGAACTCTTTTACGCCGTCACCGTAGTTCCCGGTTTCTACGTCACCGTCGAATTCCTCTGGACCGTCTTTCGCTTCCGCGATCGCCTCTTCAGGTCCATCGCTCACGCTGCGTGGATCGTTTACGTCGCCGGAATCCCTGCCGAGCTGGCTCGCCATCCCGCCGCGTGGATTCCGCCGCTCTATTCCATCTCCCAGATCTCCCTCACCGTCTTCAACGCGATCTGCCTGGGCGCCACTGTCTGGGCCTTCTTCGTCGTACGCCGCAACCGCGTTATCGCCGCCGCCTTCAGCCTCATCAACATCACCTACCTGCTCGCCATCGCCGGGCTTCCCCTGACCCTCCACATCGGCCCCGTCGCATTCCCCAGCCAGATCGTCGGGTTTTTCGTCGCCGGGGTCACCATTACCGCGATGTTGGTCTACCGGGCTGTCGCCGGCTGGCGTACCAGCCAGCAGCTCCACGCCGAGCTCCTGGCCGCTCGCGAAGTCCAGCAGCAACTCGTCCCCACCTCCCTGCCGGACATCGCCGGATTCTCTCTCTACGCGGCCTATCATCCCGCGGCCGAGGTCGGCGGTGATTTCTATCAGGTCCTTGCTCCAAAGGGCGGCTCGTCGCTCCTGGTTATCGGCGATGTCAGCGGCAAGGGGCTCAAAGCGGCCATGACCGGGACCCTCGCACTCGGGGCTCTGCGCGCCTTTGCTTCTGAGAACCTCAGCCCCGCGGCTCTCCTCGGGCGGCTCAACCGCGAACTCTGCTCGGCCCGCAGCGACGGTTTCATTACCTGCCTGTGCGTACGCCTCGACGGCGAGGGCAAACTCCTCCTCGCCAACGCCGGCCACCTTGCCCCGTATTGCAACGGCGAGGAGCTGGAGCTGCCGCCGGGACTGCCTTTGGGTCTCACTCCCGACGCGGACTATGAGGAGACCACGCTGCAGCTTGCCGCCGACGACACGCTCACCTTTCTCTCCGACGGCGTGGTGGAAGCGCGCAACTCGCTCGGCGAACTCTTCGGCTTCGACCGTACCCGCGCCATCTCCCGCGGATCCGCCGAATCCATCGCCACAGCCGCGCAGGCCTTTGGGCAGGAAGACGACATCACGGTGCTGACGCTCCAGTTCGCGCCGGCGGCGGTGCTGCAGACGTAAGCGGTCTGGTTGCGGATCGCGCGGAGGCGCCGATCGAGCCGCCCGCTAAATTAAGCTCCGGCTGCGCGGATGCTGAGCACCGGACACGGGGCCTGGCGGATGATTTCGTACGCGTGCGACCAGGTGGAAGCGTTGTAGAGAGCGCGGTGCGGTTTGAGGCCGAGCACAATCAGGTCCGCGTGATGGGTGGCCGCGAAGTCAAGGACGCAGGGGGCCGGCTTGCCGGTGAGCGAATGGCCCTGGGCGGAGGGCGCTCCCTCGGCAGCGAGGCGGGCGACCAGTCGATCGATGGCTTCGCGGTGCGCGGGGTTTCCCGACTGGCAGACGTGCAGCACGTCCAGGTCAGTGTGCCACTCGTCGAGCGCCGTGAGCACCCAGGGGGCGGCGGCGAGCGATTCGGGGGAGAGATCGGTGCAGAAGAGTACGCGGCGGAGCTGGAGCTGCGGGCCGGCTCCGGGGGCGCGGGGTCCGACGCACAGGACCGGGCAGCGCACATTGTGGAAGATCTGCTGAGCTGCGGAGCCGAGGAGCAGGCGGGGCAGCCCGGTGCGGCCATGGGTTCCCACGATGAGCAGATCGATATGTTGCTGTGCGACGAATTCGCCGGCCATAGCGGGGATTTCTCCCTGCTCGATCCAGCGGCGGCAGTCGATGCCATCGAGGCGGTGCGAGCGCAACAGACGATCCATGAGTTGATCGGAGTCGCGAGCGGCAGCGTCGGCAAGCACCGGCAGCATCTCCGGAGAAAAGGCGAACTGCGAGGGCCGGATCAGATGAAGAAAGTGCAGCCTGGCTCCGAAGTGGCGGGCCACGGCCATGCCGTGTTCGACCGCGCGTTCGGAGCAGGAGCAGAAGTCGGTAGCAACGGCCACATTCAGAATGGACACACGCGGCGCGCACGCGACAGCCATGGGGAGCCTCCTATCGAACCCCTCCACGTCAGGAACGAGAGGCGGCAGGCCAGCATGAGCGCGCCGCCCGTGACCTTGGAAGAACTCAGCGATGGGGCGTCGTCTTTTGCGGCTTACGAGCGACGAACTCATTGGGATGCTCGCGCTTGTGGCGCGCAACGGCTTTGGCGATCTCCTGCGTGGTGAAGCGGCTGTGATGGTCCGACTGCAGGACATCGACGGGAATCGATGGGGTTACCGGAACGGATGCATGGATGGGATTGTTCATAGGCCCTCCGATGAAACACGTCAGCGGCCGCCGCGGAGGCGCTGGTCGCTGGAGTTGCCGGGCAGGTGTGTGTCCGGCAGCGCTACGGCCGGCCAATCGGGAAATCGGCTCGGTTGGCCATAGCGAAAACGCGGAAAGACAACGTTGACTGGTTCCAGTATAGAACTTTGCCGGAGGGTGGATATGCTTTTTCCATGTGCGGGAGATGACTTTGGTTTGGTTCCTGAGACCGTGGGTGGGCACAGTGTGACGGGAGCGCGCCGGCATAGCCTGTCTGCGCCTTTGCCCTGTACTATCGCTTGCATCCTCTCCCTGGGAAGACGAAAGCCCTGATGCCTGGTCCTGCATGGTTGTCCACGCGAGTGCTGTGTAAGCTCCTGTGCCTGCTGGCGATGGCGCCGGCCGTGGGGACACCGAGCGCGCAAAGCTTCAACCTGCAGTCCGGTCGGGAGCCGATCGTTTCCCTCGACGGTCTTTGGCGGTTTCACACGGGCGATGACCCAGCGTGGGCGAATCCGGGTTTCGACGACTCGAAGTGGCCGCTGTTGCACGTTGGGACGAGCTGGACCCGGCAGGGGTATCCCGATTACGGCGGCTACGCCTGGTATCGCTTCTCGCTGCTGGCTCCGGAGAGCAGCCAGCCGCTGGCGCTGCTTCTTCCCAGGATCTACACCGGCTATCAGGTCTACGCGAACGGCAGGCTGATCGGAGCCGCGGGCTCCATCACGCCTGCCCTCGCGCCCCATTTTGAGCCGAATCCGCATCTGTTTCGGATTCCTGCGGATATCGCACGCCAGTCGAAAATTACGATCGCCATTCGCGTCTGGGAATACCGTCCGATTGCGTCGTGGGTAGGCGGCGGTACTTTGGCCTCGGGGGCGGCTGCAGGCGATGCAGCCCTGCTGGCCGCGCGGCGCGAGGAGGGGCTGGCTCAGTCCCGGGAACCGATGGTGAACCTGTACGCCTCCGGTCTTCTGTGCGCCGTGGTCGGCATCACCATTCTGGGATTGTTTTTCCTGCGCCGCGAAGATAAGGAATACCTGTGGTTCGCCGTTTTGCTTCTGGCGAGTGCCGCGGACGCGCTGCTGACGGCCACCGGTTTTTCAGAAGCCATACCCTTTCTTCTCTTTCGCCTGACGGACGAGATCCTGGTGGCGCTGGCGACGGTGGCGGCGCTGGCATTCTTCTCTCTCATCCTGCATGCGCGCCGATCCCCGGCCTGGCGGCTGATCTGCCTCTGCGCTGCTCTGAGTCCGCTGTCGGTCGCGTTCTACTATTTCCAGTGGTCGTCGATCGGCATTGCCTATAGCCTGCAGCTGGTCTGCCTGCTTCCCGCCTTTTTGTGGATTCCGATCAGCCTGATCGCTGCTTCGGTGCGCGGCGATGCGTCGGCGCGTTTGTTGCTGGTGCCGGCAATCCTGCTCTACGGCCTGCAGATTGTCGACAGCGCGGTACGCATCTCCTGGGAGCTGGGCTGGCAGCGGGTCTGGCCATCCCTGCAGATCAACGTGCTCGAGTATCCCTTTCCGCTGTACGCCGCCCACGTCATTGAGGACGTGTTCGTTCTGGCTCTCCTCATGTTTCTGGTCCGCCGCTTCTCGCTGGCCCGGCGGGAAGAGGCGCGCCTGGCGGGAGAGATCGACGCGGCGCGGTCGGTGCAGGCTTTGCTTGTGCCGTCAGCGGCTCCGGAGACGCCGGGATTCCGCGTGGACAGCGAGTATCGGCCGGCCAGCGAGGTGGGTGGCGACTTTTATCAGGTGCTGCCCGCGGAGGATGGATCTCTTCTGGTGGTGGTGGGCGATGTGAGCGGCAAGGGGCTGCAGGCGGCGATGACGGTCAGCACGATTGTGGGTGCGCTGCGCGGGTGCACTCTGCGCCAGCCCGCTGCGATTCTGGCGTACCTGAATCGCTCTCTTGGAGGCATGGCGAGCGGGTTCACGACCTGCCTTTGTGCCCGTATCGCACCCGACGGAGCGATGAGCCTGGCCAATGCCGGGCATCTGGCGCCCTATCGCAACGGCGAGGAGCTGGAGCTGCCGCCGGGCCTGCCGCTGGGACTGGCTTCCCACGCGGACTATGAGGAGACGACGCTGCAGCTGAGGGCCGACGACACGCTCACGTTTCTCTCCGACGGCGTAGTGGAGGCGCGCGATGGAAGCGGGGAGCTGTTCGGGTTTGAGCGGACGCGGAGGATCAGCGATCAGTCTGCGCAGGCGATTGCGGAGACGGCGCAGCGCTTCGGGCAGCAGGACGACATCACGGTGCTGAGGCTGGCGTTCGCACCGGCGGCGGTCGCGGCGTCTTAGCTCGCGAAGGGAGCCCGCGGCCGCGCCTGAGGTGCCGGCTCGTTTTTCTGTGTTGTCTGGTAAGATACTTCCACTTGCTAACTGGATCGCTTCGAAAGGCGTAACTGCTTTTGCAGAAGGCGGATGCGGAGCGCCCGAGAGCATCCGAAACGAGTGCCGATCCCTCGGCCGCCTCGAGGGAGCCCGGCAGACGAGCAGTTCATGCAGAATTTGATTTTCGATCTGAAACTGGTGCTTCGCCAGTTGCGAAAATCGCCGGGATTCACCGCCACCGCGGTGCTGATGCTGGCTTTCGGCATTGGATCGGTGACGGCGATCTTCTCCCTGGTGGATGGAATCCTGCTGCGCCCGCTGCCCTATCCCCATCCCGAACAGTTGGCGACCGTGGGCGACCAGATCCGTGGAATGAACTGGGATGCGACGAACGACGGACCTGTCTCCCCTCCGGAGATCGGGAGTTACGCGCAGGAGACGCACTCTTTCTCCGCTCTGGGCGGGTACGACGAGGAGGATCTGGAACTCTCCGGAAACGGCCGGCCGGCGCGTTTGCAGGCCGCGCGGATGACGCCTGGAGTCTTCGAGGCGCTGGGCGTTGCGCCGCTGATGGGTCGGATCTTTACAAAACAGGAAGACGAGCAGGGTGACCCGGTGGTGGTGCTGAGCTACTCGGCGTGGAAAGAGCGGTTCGGCGGCCAGAAGTCAATCCTGGGAACGAAGATCCTGCTGAACCGGAAGCCGTACGCCGTGATCGGGGTGATGCCAAAGAGCTTCGATTTCCCGATTGCGGAAGGAATCTTCAGCCACTGCATGCTGTGGGTGCCTATGAGCTTCACGGCGGAGGAGCGAAGGCCGGATGCGGCAGGCGACTGGGGTTTCGCCATGGTGGGGCGGCTGAAACCGGGCGTCAGCCTGGAGCAGGCTCATGCCGATGCCGAGCGAGTGGCGCAGGCCGACATGCGCCGGCTTCCCGCGGATCTTTCCACCTTTGAGTTCCGCGCGGTGGTGCGTCCGCTGCGCGGGGTGACGGTGCGGAATGCGAAGCCGCTGCTGCGGGTGCTGTTGCTGGCGGTGACGGTTGTGCTGCTGATCGCCTGCGCCAATCTGGCGAGCCTGCTGCTGGTGCGGGCGGTGCGGTATCAGCGGGAGATTGCGGTGCGTCTGGCGCTGGGCGCATCCGCGCGGAGGCTGCTGCGCCAGGTGCTGCTGGAGAGCCTGCTGCTGAGCCTGAGCGGGGGACTGCTGGGCGTGGGCGCGGCGGCGCCGCTGGTGGCTCTGGGCCGCGATCTGCTGCCGTCGAGCCTGCCTTTTGTCGATGCTGTGCAGATGAACTGGGCCGTGGCGGGTTTCGCTCTGGGGCTGGCGCTGCTGACGGGGATTCTTTGCGGGCTGGCTCCTTCGTTTGCCGCGCTGCGCACCAACGTGAATGCCGTGCTGAAAGAAGGCGGCCGGACCGGCTCGGCAGGAGGCGCGAACACCCGGCTGCGGTCGGTCCTTGTGGTGGGCGAAATCGCCGTGGCGCTGGTGCTGCTGACCGCCGCCGGGTTGCTGCTGCGCAGCTATTCGAAAATGAGCGCGGGCAATCTGGGATTCGAGCCGGACCACGTAACGACAGCTTTTTATTCCCTGCCGCGCGTGGAATACAGCAACCAGGCACGGGTGAATGCCTTCAATGCGGATCTGGTGCAGCGGCTGGAGCGGTTGCCCGGCGCCGAGGCGGCGGGAATGGCCACGGCCATCCCCGCTTCGGACATGGCGGGGCTGGCGGGGTTTGTTCCCGACGGCTACAGCGCCTCCGAGGGGACGCCGCCGCCGACCGCCGCCGACATTCCGGTGGTGGGAGACTACTTCCGCGCGATGGGCATCCCCCTACTCCAGGGCCGCTACTTCACCGGAGCCGACGATGCGCAGGGTGCGCTGGTGGCGATCGTGAACCGCGAACTGGCGGAGCACTATTGGCCCGGGGAGAATCCTGTCGGCAAACGGCTTCGGCTGGGAGCTGCGGGGATGAACACTCCCTGGATGACCGTGGTGGGCGAGATAGCCGACGCCAAAAAGGCCTCTCCCGATCGCAATGCCGGGGCGCAGTTCTACTTCCCGGTGTTGCAGGAGGAAAACGCTTCCGGCACGTTCGTCTCCCCCGACGACATTAACGGAAATAGCCTCTACGTAGCGCTGCGGTCGAAGCAGCCGGGGACGCGGATGGAGGATGCACTGCGGGCGACAGTGCGCCAGATGGACCCGCAACTGCCTCTGACCCACGTGGCCACCATGACGGAGGTGGTCTCAGAGAGCGAAGCGCCGCGGCGGTTCAATACCGTGCTGGTCTCCGCCTTTGCGCTGTCGGCGGTGGTGCTGGCGGTGCTGGGCATCTACGGGGTGATCGCTTTCTCGGTCGCGGCACGGGTGCAGGAGATGGCGATTCGCATGGCGCTGGGGGCGGAACGCGGCAGCATCGTGAAGCTGGTGCTGAACTCCGGGCTGAAACTGGCGGCGGTGGGGTGCGCGCTGGGGCTGGGCGGGGCAGCCGCTGCCTCAGGACTGCTGCGGTCGTTCCTCTATGGAGTGAGCCCCTTCGACCCGCTGGTGATGGTGCTGGCGGCAGCGGCCGTTTTCCTGCTGAGCCTGCTGGCTGCAGCGATGCCGGCGCGCCGGGCCGCGGCGGTGGATCCGATCCGCGCGCTGCGGGGGGAATAGCCGAGCGATTCGCGACTCGCTGGGTTCTGAGCGGCACGCGAGCGTAGCCGACCGACGACCCGGGACTGTACTATCGCTGCATTCTCCCCCAGGAGGATGAAGCCCGGATGCCAGGAGCTTTGTGGCGGTCCGCAGGTCTGCGTCGCGTGGTGCTGCTGTGCGGCTGCGTGTTGCTGAGCGCTCTCACGCAGGGCGCAGCGGCCTCGGCTGAGGCGCTCCCGTCTCAGGGGAGCGTCCACTACCGTTTTGGCGACGATTCCAACGGCAAACTGGGCTGGGCCAGCCCTGAGCTCAATGACAGCGCCTGGCCCGTTGGACAACAGGGCCGCTGGCTCGTGCCGGCGTTTTACTCCGACGGATTCGTGTGGGTGCGCTTTCGGGTCCCCGTCCGCCGCGATGCCGCGGAACCCCTCGCGATCCGCGTCGGCAACCCACCCAACGTCCTGATCGCCGACGAGGTTTTCGTTAACGGAACCGCTGTGGGCGCCATCGGCCGACTTCCTCCGCACGAATGGGTCAGCTGCCTCCCCGAGGCCGCGGTCTTCGACCTGCCCGCGGGACTCGCACAGCCTGGAACGACCGCCTCCGTCGTCCTGCGCCTCTGGTACCCGCCGTTTGCCAGGAGTTCCCGCGCCCTCGACGCCGCGACGTTCGTCTTCGACCAGCGTCGGACGCTACACGCCGAACAAGATACTGTGCGCGCGCGGGCGTTGCTGCGCAACCTGCCGGGGATGGCCTTGAACGGCCTCATACTCCTGATCGGGTTGGCCGTTCTGCTGCTCGCGCGCTCGTCGCGCAGTCGCGATCTTCTCCTTTACGGGGCGATGCTGGCGAGTGTCCCCTGGATTACCCTCTTCCTGGACATCGTCGGCGCGGGGCTCGTGTCCCTCTCGGTGCAGGAGTATTTTCCGCTCGAGGTTCTCTCCCAATTGCCCCCCATGATCGTCACCGTGGTCTTTATCTGGGGCATCAACGACCTGCGCGATGTCTGGTTCAAACGCCTGGCGCTGGTTGCTATGGGTATTTTCAACCTCGGGATCATCTTCGCGTTTATTCCGGCTCACCCGTCCGTCCTCACCGCCGTGGCTCGCCCGGTTGGTTCCGTGGCTCTCCAGGTCTTCGATGTCGTCACTCTGGGAGCCAACCTCTGGGTGCTGTTTGTCCTTCGCCGGAAGCGCCTGATCGCTTTTGCCATGTCGCTGGTTCCCATGGCATCCTTGCTGGTCGGTTTCCGGGTGTCATTCCAGCAGGGACAGGATCTTTTCGATCTGGCCTTCTTCCTCTCCGGCCTGTTCCTCTCCATGGCGCTGGCCATCGAAGCCTGGAGGGAATGGCGAGCGCGCGATGCGCTGCAGGGGGAGTTCGAAGCGGCGCGCGAGGTGCAGCAGCGGCTGGTAACGCCGGCCGGCGATGTGCCGGGCTTCCGGATCGAGAGCGTGTATGCGCCGGCGGCGCAGGTGGGCGGCGATTTCTTCCGCGTGGTCCCGGAGAGCGATGGGGCCGTGCTGGTGGTGGTGGGCGATGTGAGCGGCAAAGGCCTGAAGGCGGCGCTCACGGTGAGCGCGATGATCGGCGCTCTGCGCACCATGCCGCCGCTGCCTCCGGCGCGCATCCTGGCGGCTCTGAATCGCGGACTGGTGGGACAGATGCAGGCCGGATTTGTGACCTGCTGCGCAGCGCGGATCGATGCCGGCGGCGCTGTTACCCTGGCCAATGCAGGCCACCTCGCCCCGTATCGCAATGGCGAGGAGCTGCCGCTGCCGCCGGGCCTGCCTCTGGGGATCACGTCCGACGCCGAATACGAGGAGACCAGCCTGCAGCTTGCCCCCAAAGACACGCTGACGTTTCTCTCCGACGGGGTGGTGGAGGCGCGCGCTGGGAACGGGGAGTTGTTTGGATTTGAGCGGACGCGGGCGATCTCGTGTGAATCGGCGGAGGCGATTGCAGAGGCGGCACAGCACTTTGGGCAGGAAGACGACATCACCGTGCTCACCCTCGCTTTCGCCGGGGCGGAGGTGCTCCTTGCGTAGGCGACTCCTCACGGTTTTGTATCTGTCCGGGTTACTCACAGCGGCGGCTGCTGGTGCGCAGCAGCAGACGATCGTCCTCGGCCAGGGGGCCGTGTCGCTGTACGGAGAACTCAGAGCGTGTCGTAGACCATGGCGACGAAGGTGCCGGGCTGGATGGGGCCTTTCCCCCAGGTGGCGTCGAGGTCCGCTGTGGGTTTGGCGGCAATGACCTCTTCGACCGCTTCGCCGGTGGCCTTCAGCTTCTCGACCCGATCCGCCACCGTGACCAGCATCATGCGATACGCCTGCAGCGCCGCTTTGTCGCCGAAGGGACCCTGGCTGGGCACAATCTTCGTGCGTTCGTCGGCCAGAGCGAGGACCTGATCGACGCCGCGGATCATGCCGTTGATGGTGCCGCCGCTGGAGAGATCGATGAGCGGGTACATGCCGTTGGACCACAGCTCCCCGGCGTGGATGACGTTGCCCCTGACGAAATGGATGAAGATGTCGGAGTCCGTGCAGGCGTCGGGCGTGTGGACCAGGTCTTCCTGATCGTTATTGAGCCACAGGGTTTCCGATTCGGGGAAGGTTTCCTGCGGCAGCGCGGCATCGGCCGCGCCGGGGAAACGGGCGTCGTACAGCTGCATCGATTGCGGTTTGAGCAGCCGGATGCGGGTGTTGTCCTGCGCGATGACGAAGGCGCCGGCCAGATGCAGCGCGGCATTGCCGTCGGTGTGGTCGAAGTGCCAGTTCGTGTTGATGAGGAGCCTGACCCTGTGCATATCGAGCTTGCCCAGAGCCTCGAGGAGCTTCGGCGTGCCGGTGGCGATCTGCGAGTCGATGACCAGCTTGCCGTCGGGGCCGATCTGGCAGACCACATTGCCGCCCACGCCCTGCAGCATAAAGATGGTGTCGGTGAGTTTGGTGGTCCTGATCGTCTCGCTGGCGGCGGCGGTGCGCAACTCCTGGACGATGTTCGGATTGGGCTGGACGGCGGGATTTGCGTTCGCCGGCGCCACGTTCTGTCCGGAGGGCAACGGCTCCTGCACGGCAGGACCCGCGGGCGTCGCGGGCGGCGTCTGCGGATTCTGGGTGGCCGC
Organism: Acidobacteriaceae bacterium; assembly: GCA_049579805.1. Taxonomy (GTDB): domain Bacteria; phylum Acidobacteriota; class Terriglobia; order Terriglobales; family Acidobacteriaceae; genus Palsa-343. Next base: position 13,306 of record JBAUOP010000065.1, on the reverse strand, counting down.
GTTCTGAGCGTGCATTTCTCCGCGCCCCAGCCAGGCAGCGGCCGTGGCCATGCCGGACTGGAGGAGGAACTCGCGGCGGGATCGCATGGGCTCAGAGAATCCCAGGCGGAAGGTTGAGGCCGCCCAACAAGCCCTGGACGCTGGACTTCATGATCTCGTCGGCGCGACGGCCGCCTTCGTTGATGGCAGCGGCGATGAGGTCTTCGAGCATCTCGACATCGGCATTGGCGCCGGTGAGGCTGGAGACCGCGGCGGGATCGATGGTGATCTTCAGCACCTCCTTCTTGCCGTTCATTTTGACGGAGACCGCGCCGCCGCCGGAGGCAGCCTCCACGACGGTGGCCGCCAGTTTCTGCTGGATCTGCTCCTGCATCTGCTTCGCCTGGCCCAGCATTTCCTGGAGTTTGAGTGGGTTCAGCATCATTCTTCGTTCTTTCTTCCTTCTGTTGGACGCTTCCTGGGGGAAGCTTTCTGCTTTTACTGCGTTTCCCGCAGGTCGAGCACACTGCGAATCTCGGCCTTAAACAGCTCCTGGGCCCTGCGGACCAGCGGATTGTCCAGCGCCGCCGCCTGCGCGCTCCCGCTGAGCGGCGCGTTCTCCCGCGCAGGTCCCGGGTGGGCCCCGTTCCCGTTTTCTCCGGGCATAAAGGCAATCTTCTGTGTGCTGCCCAGCGCCCGCAGGGTCTTCCGGCAAATGGCTTCCGCCTCCGCGTTGACAGTAAGGGAGAGCATGGTTTTGCGGACGGCCAGCTCGACCTGGATCGTGGAGCCCTGATCGCTCCACTTGCCCTGGTGGATCAGATTTGCGGCCGTCTCGTGGCCAGCCTGGGCCAGCGCCGCGCATACCGCCTCGCGGATGCGGTCGAGATCCGGCGGCTCAGCGGCCGAGGTCCCGGGATCGGCGCCTGTTGCCAGGGCCAGCGAACCCTCCGTTGCGCCCGGCAGCGGTTCGGCCAGGCCCACGGCGGCCACGGGTTTGGCTTCCATTGCGGCGCGGCTGGCGCTTTCGAAGGGGGAAAGCGCGCGCGGGGTGGATCCGGAGCCTTCACCGGCACTGCCGACGATCTTGCGGTCGCGGTCAGCCTCAAAGGGAGACGGCCGCGGTGCGGGCTGGGGTGCCGGTGCTGCGCGTTCCGGTTTGGCGCTGCTCTGTGACGGCGCTGCGGATCGTGGAGCTGCGGCTACGCTGCGGGATCCGGAGCCGGAACCGCCCGCTGGCGCGCCGGAAGCTCCGCCGCTCGGCAACTGGCTCAGCAACTCCTCCACCGGGAGCAGGCGCTGCAGGTGAACGAGCTTCACCAGGCCGAGTTCCAGATGGAAGCGCTGCTCCTGCCGGTAGTTCAGCTCGTCGAAGGTGCGCAGCATGACCTGAAGGAAGCGGGTCAGGTCCTCTTCCGAGAAGAGCATGGCAGAGCGCGCGGCGCGGGCGCGTTCGTCGGCGGAAATCTGCAGCAGGTCGGTGTTTTCGCCGCCGATGCGGGCCATGAGCGCGTTGCGCAGGTAGCGCACGAACTGACGCGCCAGGGCGGCAGGACTGTTGCCGGCGTTCAGCAGCGTATTCAGCTCCGCGATGACGTCAGCCGTCTGGCCGGCGCTGATCGCTTCCAGCAGGCGCTCGAAGACAGTATTGGGGACCGACCCCATCAGCTCACGGATCTGATCGGCGACGAGGTGCGCCTTACCGTTCACCAGCGGCGCCGACGCGATCGCCTGGTCCATGATGGAGAGCGCATCGCGCATGGAGCCGTCGCCGGCTTCGGCCAGCAGGGCGAGCGCGGCATCGTCGGCCTCGATCTCTTCCTGCACGGCAATGGTCTGAAGCTGGGCGAGAATGTCGTCGAATTTGACGGCGTGAAAGCTGAAGTGCTGGCAGCGCGAGCGGATGGTCTGCGGAATGTCCTCAGGCTGCGTAGTCGCCATCATGAAGACGACGTGCTCGGGTGGCTCCTCGAGGGTCTTGAGCAGGGCGTTGAAGGCGGCGTCGGTGATCTGGTGAGCTTCGTCGAGGATCCAGATCTTGTACTTGTCGCGCGCCGGGCGATAGCGGGCGGCTTCGCGCAGCTCGCGGACCTCGTCGATACCGCGGTTGGTGGCGGCGTCGATCTCGAGGACGTCCACGGCGTTGCCGGCACGAATTTCCTGGCAGGAGTCGCAGACCCCGCAGGGCTCGAGCGTCGGCCGTTCCGGCGTGCCGGAGGACGTGCGGCAGTTCAGCGCCTGAGCCAGGATGCGGGCAATGGTGGTTTTGCCGATGCCGCGATGGCCGGAGAAGATGTAGCCGTGGCCGATGCGGCCCTGCTCCAGCGCATTCAGCAGCGTGCGGGTGACGTGCTCCTGCCCGGCCACGTCGGCAAAGCGCTGCGGACGATATTTCCGGGCCAGCACCTGGTAAGCCATCGAATGCTGATTGTATCGCGCTGAGGGAGTGTGCAAGGGGCGTCGTTTTGTGCAACCCCAACGATCCTCATGCTACGATGCGCAGACTTCAGTCATTCCAGGGAGTTGCCCTTGAACGTACGCATCGCCCGCAGAACTTTTGCCCTGATCGTCACCCTGGGGTCGGCCGTAATCGCGCCGGCTGTCAGCCACGCCCAGACGCAACCGCAATATCCGGATTATCCCAGCGAGACGCCGGCACAATTCCAGCAGCCGACTCACGGGATGGATTACACCCGGGAAGACGTGATGATCCCGATGCGCGACGGCGTGCGGCTGCATACGGTGATCCTGATCCCGAAAGGCGTGAAGGATGCGCCGATCCTGCTGACGCGAACGCCGTACAGCGCAACGGCGCAGACGACCAACGAGCAGAGCACGCACATGGCCAGCAGCCTGTGGGGCTACGACAACGCGACGGAGACGATCATTCAGGGCGGATACATCCGGGCGGTGGAGGACATCCGCGGCAAGTACGGCAGCGAGGGCGATTATGTGATGAATCGGCCGTTTCATGGACCCCTGAATCCGACCCCGGTGGACGAATCGACGGACACCTACGACACCATCGACTGGCTGGTGAAGCATCTGCCGGAGAGCAACGGGAAAGTCGGCATCCTGGGGATTTCCTATGACGGATACCTGTCGCTGACGCCGCTGGTGCATCCCCATCCCGCGCTGAAGGTGGTGGTGCCGATGAATCCCATGGTGGACGGGTGGCGCGGAGACGACTGGTTCCACAACGGCGCCTTCCGCGAGCAGAACATGCCGTACATCTATGAGCAGACGGCGACACGGGACAACAGCGCGCACTGGCAGACCAGCGACTTCGACGATTACGACACCTATATGAAGGCGGGATCGGCGGGAGAACTGGGCAAGGAGCGCGGGATGGACCAGATCGGCTTCTGGCGGAAGGTCACCGAGCATCCTGCCTACGACGAGTTCTGGCAGGAACAGGCGATGGACCGGATTCTGGGTGCGCAGCCGCTGACGGTGCCCACCATGCTGGTGGACAGCCTCTGGGATCAGGAGGACATTTACGGGGCGCTGGCCGTCTATCGCGCGCTGGAACCGAAGGATCCGCAGCACAAGCTACTGTATCTGGTGATGGGGCCGTGGCATCACGGGCAGGAGATCGAGGGCGCCTCGTCGCTGGGTGCGATCCCGTTCCACAGCGACACGGGACTGTATTTCCGGGAGCACATCCTGGCGCCCTTCCTGGCCCATTACCTGAAGGACGATGCGCCGCCGATGCATGTCTCCCCGGTGACCGCCTTTGAGACCGGCGTGGACCGCTGGGAGCGTCTGGAGGTTTGGCCCTCGGGCTGCGCCGATGGTTGCACACCGAAGGTGACCCCGCTCTATCTGCATGCGGACGGGAAAGTGTCATTTGCGGCTCCGGCGAGCGGCGAAGGCTACGACGAGTATGTGTCCGATCCGGCCAAGCCGGTTCCGTTCCGCGCGCGGCCCAGCCAGCCGATTGGCTATGTCCCGCCGCTCACCTGGGCGCAGTGGCTGGTGGACGATCAGAGGCCGTTTTCCGGGCGGACCGATGTGCTGACGTTTACCTCGGAACCGCTGACCGAGCCGCTGAAAATCAGCGGTGCGCCCATGGCGCACCTGATGGCGTCGACGACGGGAACCGACGCGGACTGGGTGGTGAAGCTGATCGACGTATACCCGGTTGAGGTAGCGGGCGAGCCGGAACTGGGCGGCTACCAGCTTCCCATCTCCATGGACATCTTTCGGGGACGGTACCGCGAGAGCCTGTCGCATCCCGAGGCCATCACGCCGAACCAGCCGCTGCTCTACCAGTTCGCGCTCCCGGCGGCGAACCATGTCTTCCTGCCCGGGCACCGCATCATGGTGCAGGTGCAGTCAAGCTGGTTCCCGCTCTACGACCGCAATCCGCAAACTTTTGTGCCGAATATCTTCTTTGCGAAGCCTTCGGACTATAAGAAGGCGACCATGCGCGTCTATCACCAGGCGGGCGACGCGACTTATGTGGACCTGCCCGTGGCTCCCGCGGACTCGACTGAGGAGTGACCGAAACCCGGAATAGCGTCCGCTTTCCACCGGCTGCGGACGTCTTATTCCGGAATGTGGCTGATCAGATGGGCGACTCTCGCCGTCGACGCGAATGCGATGAGCCCCCGATCGAAGGTGACGAGACGGCCCTTGTGATGCAGGCTCAGGGCGAGCAGGTAGGCATCCGTAATCTGCTGGTGACCTTTCAGGTGGCTGCGCCATCGAGCCAGGGCCTCCGCAACGCCGAGATCGTCGGGCCAGAACTCGTGGCGCGGATGTTGCAGGTTTTCCGCAAGGACTTCCAGCGCCTGCGCCGCAGAGATGGGGCTGGCAGATGCCGACGGATGCGTCATGAGACGCACAAACCCGGCCTGTGTGAAGGGACAGGTCGCCCAACCATGACGCGAATTCAGCGCAAACCATTCCTGGGCTTCAACGTGTCCGGCAAAATTTTCCGACAGGAGGCCGCAAAGCACGTTCACATCGAGCAGCGTGACCGCCATCAGCGAACCTTGTGCAGATCCTGCTCGCTGTCCAGCTTGCGAACCAGCTCCGGAGTGATAAGACGTCCATCGGAGCGGCTGAAGACCCTGAGTCCATTTTTCCTGTGAGTAGGCGCCGGCTGTGAAATTCCCCGCCGGATCAGGTCGGTTGCCGCTTTGCCCAGCGAGATGTCGCGCTGGACGGCATACTGCTTCACCTCTTCGAGGACGTCATCGTCGATGGCCAGCGTGGTGCGCATTTAAGTATGATGATGCCTGACCAGGCTATATGATGTCAATTGTTCTTGTATGACATCAAATCCAAAAAGTGATGCGAATCTGATCTATCGCCTGGCCACGCCCGCCGACCTGCCCGGCATCCGGGCACTGATTGAGTCCTCCGTGCGCGGTCTGGGGCCGCCGGCGTACTCGGCATCGCAGATCGAGCAGGCACTGGGAACGTGGCTGGGCCTCGATACGCAACTGGTCGTGGACCAGACTTACTTTGCGGTCGAGCCCCATGGCCAGCCCGGGAAACTCGTGGCGTGCGGCGGATGGTCGCGGCGCAAGACGCCGTTTGGCGCCGACGCCCGGCCCGGGCGTGACGACACGCGGCTCGATCCGCGCGTCGATGCGGCAAAAATTCGCGCGTTCTTTGTCCACCCAGAGTGGGCGCGGCAGGGAATCGGGAGCCGCCTGCTGGCCCTGTGCGAAGAGTCTGCGCGGGCGGAGGGCTTCACCCGCTGCGAGATGGGCGCGACGCTGACCGGCGTCCCGCTCTACCGGCACCATGGTTATGTCGAAGGCGAGCGCATGGAACTGCCCCTGGCGAACGGCGAGACGCTGGCGATTGTGAAGATGGAGAAGAGCCTGTAGCCACAGCCGGGAGCCGGGAGCCTAAAGCTGGGCGCCTGGAGTTGGTCGCTGACTAGCGGCGCGATCGCTGCGAGCGAGGCGCTGTGGTGCGGCTGGACTTTTTTGCCTCCGCCTTCTTTTTTTTGCGCGCGCGGCTACGGATTTCTTCCGGTGAGTACATGCTCTTGCGGCAGTGCGGGGAGCCGCAGTTGCAGCGGGCTTCGTCGTCATCGCCGTCGTAGAGGAAATAGTCGTAGGTGAGCTCTTCGCCGGCCTTGATCGTGCGGATGGCCATAATCCAGACCCGGCCCTCGATTTCTTCCGTTTCGCAGTTGGGCTCGCAGGAATGATTGATGAACATGGCCGTGCCGTGGCCGTCGATGACCATGGCGCCGTCGCCCACGCCAAAGAGGTAGGTCGTGGGGGATTTCTCGTACTTTTCGTCGGCTTTGTCTTTCGGAATGCGCGGCCCGGTGTACTCCACCACGCGCGCTCCCTTGCGAATGGGGGTGGTGGTGTAGCAGCCGGCGGCGTGAATGGCGGACGAACGGATCACGAGAGCCATATGCCTTCACAATAACAAGCCGCCACGCCTGACGGGGCGCCCCGGCGCGTCTAAAATAGGAAAGAATGCTGCGCTTTGTCACCCTTGCCGGAACCGCCCTCCTGCTGACGCTGCCCGCCGCGGCCCAACAGCAGGACAGTAGTGCGCCCGCACAGCAGCAGCAGGCGCAGTCCGGTACGCAGGCGCAGTCCGGTACGCAAACGCAGAACGGTACGCAAACGCAGAACGGCACGCGAACGCAGAACGGTAGCAAGGACGGGACAAAGGACCAGCAGAAGAAGCCCGAACAGAAGAAATCGGGCGCGGAGGCCAATCCCTTCCCGGAGGCGCAATCGCAGAAAGCCGCCGAGCAGCAAAACCAGCAGCAGGACCAGGGCGTTCCCTCCGCTCCGCAGCCGGCCTCGCAGAAAAATCAGACGGCGCCAGCGAAAAGGCCCTCGACCGCGGATCAGAATCCGTTTCCCGAGGCTAAATCGGAGAAGGCCGAGCGGCAGGAGGAACAGGAGCCGTCGCCGGACGCCTCAGGCGGCCAGGACTACAGCTCCAGCCAGGTGCACCTGAAGGGGATGGAGATGGCGCCAACCGACGAGGACACCGCGCCCATCCAGGCCAGCTCACCTTTGCCCTACGACCCGAAGCTGGCGAAGAAAGACGCGCAGATCGGCGATTACTATCTCGAAACCGGCGACTTTAAGGGCGCCTATGACCGGTTTGTGGAGGCCGCGCGCTCCGATCCCGGCAATGCCGAGGCGGTGTGGGGAATGGCCGAATCGGCGCACCATCTGCAGATGAACGATGTGGCGATCAAAGACTACCGGCTCTACCTGGCGGCGCTGCCCAACGGGCCGCACGCCAAGGAGATTCGCAAGGAGCTGAAGGGGATGGGCCTCGATCCCGGTTCCTGAAAGCTCAGTGATATAGTTCTCCCGAATTCGATTTCCGCATTCCATTTTCCGTCATGCACCCCGTCCTCCAGCAGGTTTTCGATGCGTATCGTCCTATGCTCGCCGAACGGCCGCAGGAGTGGTGTCAGCGGCATCCGCGCCAGCAGGAGCGGCTGTGGAGCGCGCAGGAGCTGATCGAGCATCTGGTGCTCACCTGCCGCAGCACTTCTCGCGAGCTGGAGAAGCGCCTGGAGCGCGGGCATCCTACGCGCGCGCACAGCACGCCGCTGCAGTGGCTGCTGCAACGGGTGGTGCTGTCGTTCGGGCGCATGCCCAACGGCGTCCCCGCGCCCATTTTTGCCCGGCCCGACCAGCTCCACTGGAGCGCCATGGCCGGCGGGGAACTGCTGGAGATCCTGCGCCAGGAAATCGAGCGCATGGACGATCGCATCAGCCAATGCCGGCAGCGCTTCGGCATCCAGCGAGTGGCCTCACATTTTCTGCTCGGACCCCTGCGGCCAGATCAGTGGCGGCGCTTCCACGTGGTCCACATCCGGCACCACCTGGATCAGCTCAAGCGCATCGAGACTTCCGTGAACGATCCCGCGTGGGCGGAGGCGCCGCCGGTTGCCCCGGAGCGCCGTCCGCGTTCCCGCGTCAGTAGCTCGACTTAATGGCGTAGCTGAGGCCCATGGTGAACTGGAACGAATTCCGTTTCGTGGGCGGAAGCGTCGCCGGCGGATTGTTGAGATAGCTGTCCATCGTCCCCACCGAAAAACCGAGATTCTTGTAGGTCGGGAAGACGACGGCGTCCGTCTCCTGCGCGGAGTAAGCGTGCGGATTGTTGAACGCCGGGATAAAGCCGATGGTCTGCGTGAATGCCAGCAGCTTCAGCTTCAGTGCGTAGTCCGCCGCTATGGTGGAGCCGATCAGATTCTGGTTGGCTGAGCTGGAGCCGGTGATGAAGCCCTGCTTCTCGTACTGCAGCGTGGCCTTCAGGTCCGCAGTTTGCTTCGCCGTCTTCACCGCGGTCCAGCCCACGCCGCCGCCGTAAATCTGCTGCAGGCTCAGGTCCTGGCTGTAGTTGTGGTCGAAGGCGGTTTGCGCCAGGCCGAAGAAGCGCGGCGCGAAATACTCATCGCGCTCTGCGTCGAAGTGGAGTATCGAGGATTTCGTGGTGGTGGCTGCCACCGGCCCCGTGGGCGTGGTGTAGGCGGGCTGCGTGATCTTACCGAAGGTTTCGTTAAAGTCCGTCGACGTCCGGTTCCGCGATCGCAGCCAGCTCACTGTGGGGACCGTCCGCACCAGACCCACACTCGCGGAGACGGTGTACTGATTTTGGGTGGCGCTCACCAGCGTAGCGCCGGCCGTCGCCGCCCCGTTCCAGCCGGTCAGGAATCCCGGCTCGTGGTAGAGCTCCTTGTTGAGCGTAGCCTCGTCCACGATGTACTGCGCGTCCTTGGTGGGAATGGGCTGCGGCGCCGGCTGCTGTGCCGCCGGATGTACCGTCACCGATGCGCTGGTGGCGTCCACAGGACCGGTGGGCAGTTTACTGGTCGCCTTTTTGCCGCGATGTTTGGCGGTCGTGCTCAGCACCGCAAAGTCCTCGGTGGCGTGCAGCTCTTTGATCTTGTCCCAGGTCACGGTTACGTCGCCCAGCGACTCAGTATGGAACGTGATGGTGCCGCCCGCTTCCTGCACCAGCTTGCCGTGCAGGATGGTGCCATCGCTCAGCACCAGGGTATCCGGCGCGGCATTTGCTTTCTTGTCCTGCGCCGCACAGCGCAGCAGAACGGGCGGAATTATCAGGAGCAGCGACAGGATGAAGACGCTGCGGGAGAGGCGTGGGTACCGACACATAACTTCAGTCCTCCGTAGAAGGGGGCATTGGCGTTTCATGATGGTGGCGACCTGCACGTGCGATGCGTCCTGTGCGATCCGGTGTTGCGTGCTGGACGCGCCGCCCGGTTTTCCTCGACAATGAACGTATGACGCTGACCCGTGAACAGGCCCTGGACTTCTTCCGCTCCGACGACCTGATCGGCCTGGGAATGGAAGCGGATGCGGTGCGCAAACGCCTGCATCCGGAAGGCGTGGTCACTTACATCATTGACCGCAATATCAACTATACGAATTTTTGCACTGAGTATTGCACCTTCTGCGCGTTTTACCGGCCCTTAAAGGGTAAGCAGGCCAGTGAAGGGTACATCCTCGACTTCGAGACGATTTATCAGAAGATCGCCGAGACCCTGGAGATGGGCGGTACCGGCGTGCTGATGCAGGGCGGCCTGCATCCCGATTTGAAGATCGACTGGTTCGAGCGTCTGCTGCGCGGCATCAAACAGCGCTTCCCGCAGATCTGGCTACACTGCTTTTCCGCGTCGGAGATTCTCGCCATCGCGGAGTACAGCGACCTCTCCGTGCGCGACACTATCGCCCGGCTGCGCGACGCCGGCCTCGATTCGATCCCCGGCGGCGGAGCCGAAATCCTCGACGACGAGGTCCGCCACCGCATCGCGCGCCTCAAGTGCCGCACCGAAGACTGGGTGCTGGTTCATCGCACCGCGCATCAACTGGGCATGCGCACCACCTCGACCATGATGTTCGGCGTGGACGAGACGCTGGAGCAGCGCGTGAATCACTTTGAGGTGATCCGTCGCCTGCAGGAGGAAACGGGCGGCTTCACCGCGTTCATCCCCTGGAGTTTCCAGCCCAAGCACACGGCGCTGGGCGGACGCGGCTGGGACGAAGCCACGGCCGTCGAATATCTGAAAGTCCTGGCCATCTCACGGCTTTATCTCGACAACATCGAGAACGTGCAGTCGAGCTGGGTGACCCAGGGCCTCAAGGTTCTGCAGATGGGCCTGCGCTTCGGCGGCAACGACGTTGGCTCCGTGATGCTGGAAGAAAACGTCGTGCGCGCAGCCGGCACCTCGAACTGCACCACGGAAGAAGAGCTGCGCCACGTGATCCGCGACGCGGGATTCCGGCCCGTGCAGCGCGACACGCTGTATCGAACGATGTTCCTGAATTAGTCGAACTCGGCCGCGCGCGTCTACTGCAGATCGATTTCTCCCGTCAGCACGTGTGCGTAGAGGCGATACTCGCCGCCGGCGGTCGTGCGCGTAAAGCTGCGGAAGAAGCCGCCCTTGTCCACGCCCCAGGCGGAGGCATTCACCTCGCCAATATCGACCGAGGCGTGCACGGAGTGATAGTCGCCTGGGTCGCCGGCCGCGATGTTGATCTGCCCCGCATAGAGATCGATTTCCTTATCGCCCTCCAGATTGTTCACGGTCACCTCTCCGGCCCCCATGTGCAGCCGCAGGCTGGTGCGATGGGGCACCTCGATGCGGATCTCCAGGTTGTTCTCGTGCTCTGTATCGCTGTCGATGGTCAGCCGCTCGTGGCCCGGATCGCCGCTCAGGTGGAAATGCACCTCGTTTGGATCCTGTGCGGAGGTGCAGGTGATGTGCAGCGTGTTCTTGTCGGTGCCGACGACGGTGATGCCCGCCGGACGCGACCGGATCGCCAGCGTTCCCCGGTCGTGCAGCGGCGCCTCCAGCGCCTGCGCGCAGGAGCCGGTCGTTTCGCCATAGCCCGCGGCCGCACAAGCCAGAACAGCGGCCGCCATGCCGGCACAGAGCATTCTCATGCAGGAAACATACGCCTGTCGCCGGGAAAAGGTTCCCTCTTTCTGGACACCCAGGCCGCTTCCGGGTAATTCTGAAGACGGTCGAGGCGTTTTTGAGTTTGCGCGAAGCGCGCCCGCCTTGACGGCCAGTCATGATCATCAATCTCGCTCGTCGCGCGCACAATCACAACTGGGAACTCGACCCCATCGTCCGCTCGTTGCTGGATACCGATTTCTACAAGCTCCTCATGCTGCAGTTCATCTGGAAGAATTTCGCCGGCACCCGGGCGACCTTCTCCCTGGTCAATCGCGACGGCGATCTCAGCTTTGCCGAGGCCATCGATCCCGACGAGCTGCGCGCGCAATTCAATGCTGTCCGCAAGCTGCGCTTCCGCAAGTCGGAGCTGATCTGGCTGGCAGGCAACACCTTCTACGGCACGCGGGATATATTCGAGCCCGCCTTCCTCGAATGGCTCGAGCAGAGCTTCTCCCTGTCGGATTATGACTTGTCCTTCGAAGGCGCCCATCTCTGTGTGACCTTCCGCGGCCTGTGGACCGAAACGACGATGTGGGAGATCTATGCGCTGGCCATCATCAGCGAGATGCGCACGCGCGCCAGCCTGAAGCGGCTGAACGAGCTGGAACTCGACATCCTCTACGCCCGCGCCAAATCGAAATTGTGGGACAAGATGGAGCGGCTGCGCGGCGTCCCCGACCTGCGCGTGAGCGACTTCGGCACCCGGCGGCGCCACAGCTTTCTGTGGCAGGAATATGTTGTGGGCGCGATGGCCAATGTGCTGGGCCGCCGCTTCACCGGCACATCCAACACCTATCTCGCCTACAAGCACGACCTCGAAGCGATTGGCACGAACGCGCACGAGATTCCGATGGCGCTGGCCGCCATGGCCGACAGCGATGCGGAGCTGAAGGCATCGCAATACAAGGTGCTCGAACTGTGGCAGCAAACCTATCAGGGAGAGCTGCTCATCCTGCTGCCGGACACCTTCGGCACCACGCAGTTCCTGCGCGATGCGCCGGACTGGGTGGCGGACTGGACCGGCCAGCGCGCCGACAGCAAAGATCCGCGCATCGCCGGCGAGGAGTACATCACGTGGCTCGAGCAGCGCGGGCGCAATCCGCGCGAAAAGCTGTTGATCGCGTCGGACTCACTCGACGTCGACGACATTCTCGAGCTGCACCAGGCGTTCTCCGGTCGCATTCGGTTCGCCGCCGGCTGGGGCACGCTGCTGACGAACGATTTTCGCGACTGCAATCCGCAGGGCGGCAACTTCGATCCGCCGCGCCTGGTCTGCAAGCTGCAGGACGCCAATGGCTGCCCGGCCGTGAAGCTGTCGGACAATCTCGACAAGGCGCTGGGGCCGCCGGAGGAGATCGAGCGCTACCGCCGCGTCTTTGGCGCCGAGGGTATGGACCGGCGGCCGGTAAAAACCTGAAAGCACCCGGCAGAAGTTCTGATATTCTGAATTTCAGAGATTCTGTCATGGAAACCGTACGCATCGGCAAACGCGGCACCCTCGTCATTCCCGCCAAACTGCGGCAGCGGTTCGCCCTGCGCGAAGGCGATCTGCTGGTCACCGAAGAGCGCGAGGACGGCATTCTGCTGCGCCCCGCCGTGGCCGTGCCGGTCGAGATCTACACACCGGAGCGCAAGGCGGAGTTCCTGCTGAACAACGCGGTCACGCAGGAGGACTACGACGAATCCTGCCGCGTCATTCGCGAAGATTTCGGCCTGGACCCGGCAAAGATTCCGAACACGGACCCGGACATGCGCCGCGAACTGATGACGAACGCCGAGTTCGACGAACGATTCAGGCGGACCCAGCGCAGGCTCGGCGGTGAGAACCGGCGCAAACGTGCATGAAGACCTGCGGGTCTTCCTGGATGCGAACATCCTTTTTTCCGCATCGCTGAAGACGCGCACCCGTTTCGATCGGTTTTGGCTGATGCGAAATCTGGTGCTGCTCACTTCGCCGTATGCCGCGGATGAAGTCCGTCGAAACTGCGTTCACACCGATCAGGGCAGCAAGCTCGAAAGTCTGTTGCAGCGAATGCACCTTGTCTCTGACGCGCCTGGCGGCTACTTGCCGGCCGCTATTTTGCTTCCTGCAAAAGATGCCCCCATCCTCTCGGCGGCGATCCACGCCGGCGCGGATTACCTCATTACCGGTGACCGACACCATTTTCGCCGGTGGATGAATCTCCCTATTCAGACACACCTCGGTGTTCTGGTGATTCAGGAACCGGCCACGTTTCTCGACGCGCACCTCGATCGTCTCTAGGAACTTGTTGAAATAGGTTCTTGTCTGCGGCGGATTGTGAGGCTGATGCGTCTCACGATCATGCGTGGAGACGAGCGGGTTCAGGACGGGATGTTCAGCTACGTATCGTTGGAGCAGCGCGT